>NZ_LAVL01000200.1 GCF_001083785.1 Nonomuraea sp. SBT364 | reverse complement strand
CGCCGGAGGTGTGGGACGGTCACGCCGGCCCCGCCGCCCGGGCCCTGGCCGAGACCGTGCGGGAGACGCACGGCCTGGCCACCCTCGATCTCTCCGACAGCTACACCCTCGCCGGAGGCCAGGCCCTGCGCATCCCGCAGGTGCTGGCCGAGCTCGCGCGGCGCGGCTGGGAGGGCCTGACCCTCAACCAGCTCGCCGGCCCGGCGCCGCTGGGCGCGCTGGCCTCCCGGCTGGCCCAGGGGCGTCTTCACCAGAACCAGGCACATTCGGAGTGAGCATCATGAACCACGCAACCACCGGCCAGGTGTCCAGGACGCAGCGCCTGGTCGCCTCGGAGCGCGAGCTCCGCGACGCGATAGCCCGGGACCTGCCCGGCGAGGACCTTGCCAGCCTGGTCGTCATGGGCGGCCACTTCATGCTCTTCGAGGACGCGACGTCGGGGCGGCTCGTCCCCGGCGTCATCGAGGAGCAGGCGGACGCGACGATGCGCCGCCGCATCGCCGGCCGCGTCGGCGTCTTCCCCGGCTACACCTGGCAGCTGTCGGCCGGGCTGCTGCGCGACTACGCCGCCGAGGGCGTCGACTCCCGGCTGCTGCTGCTCGTCAACGACTGGCAGTACGTGCCGTCGGCGGGCCGGCCGGCTTCCGAGCTGCGGGCGGAGTTCTTCGCGGGCTTCACCGCGCTGCCCGCCTCCTACGAGGAGATCCTGCGCGATGCCGGGCTGTCGGCCTCGGACGTGCTGCCGAGCAGGAAGCACCCGCTGGCCTTCCCGGAGACGTGGCTGAAGTACCGCTTCCAGAAGTCCGCCGACCGGCTGGTCAAGCAGGGCCGCCTGGAGAAGCGCTACCTCGACTCCGGGAGCGGCGACAGCGAGGTGGCCTTCCTCGACGCCGACGGCAACTACCGCACGCTGATCAGCTGCGGCATCACCGGCTGCGCCGGCGAGATCACCGAGATGGTCGCCGAGGTGTACCGGGCCGGCTACCGGGCCATCCTGATCTTCGCGCCGGGCGAGTGCCTGATGCCCGTGCAGACCGGCGTGGACATCGCGCTGAGCCTGTACGACCTGCCGGGCATGCGGGTGGTGATCGCCGATCCCGGCGGCAGCGGCGAGATGTCGGCCGAGGAGATCTACGGCAAGCTCGTCACCGTCACCACGTTCCGGAGCTGACGCCATGAAGGTCATCTATCTGGACGGCTGCGCGACGACGCGGGTGGACGACGAGGTGTTCGAGGCGATGCTGCCGTTCCTGCGGGAGGAGTACGGCAACCCGTCGTCCCCGCACGTGCTCGGCAAGCGGGCCAGGCGGGCGGTGGACGAGGCCGCCGCCTCGGTGGCGGCGCTCATGGGCGCCGACGCGGGCGAGGTGGTGTTCACCTCCGGCGCGACGGAGAGCAACAACCTGGCGCTGCTCGGCGTGTTCGGCCACGACGACCGGGCGCCGGTCAACGGGCTGTTCTGCCCGACGGACCACAAGTCGTCGCTGACGATCGGCAAGGCGCTGGCCGAGCGTGGCGTGGACGTGCGCGCGATGCGGGTCGGCCCCGACGGCCGGATCGACCTGGATCATCTGACCGGCCTGCTCGACCTGCACACGCGGGTGGCGACGGCCGCGTGGGTCAACAGCGAGATCGGCACCGTGCAGCCGGTGCCGGAGCTGGCCTCGCTCTGCCACGAGGTGGGCGCCCTGCTGCACGTGGACGGGGCGCAGGCGGCCGGGCGGATCCCGCTGCGGGTGCGCGAGGCGGAGGTCGACACGATGGCGATCTCCGGCCACAAGATCCGCGGCCCCAAGGGCGTCGGCGCGCTGTACGTGCGGCCGGAGATCCGGCACCGGCTGCGGCCGGTCATGTTCGGCGGCGGGCAGTACGAGCTGCGCAGCGGGACGATCCCGGCGCATCTGGTGGTGGGGCTGGGCAAGGCCTGCGAGCTGGCGCTTGCCCGGCTGGAGGCCGAGCGGGCGCGGGCCGCGGAGCTGCGGGCCACCGCCCTCGACATGCTACGGGCGGGGCTGCCGGGCGTGCGGGTCAACGGCGACCCGCGCCACGCCGGCACGACGACCGTGCCGCACGTGCTCAACGTGGTGCTGCCCGGCGTGCGCGGGGAGAGCCTGGTGTCGAGCCTGTCGTCGGTGGCGCTGGCCACCGGGTCGGCGTGCAACTCCGGCTCGCAGGAGCCGTCGCACGTGCTGACCGCGATCGGCCTGAGCGCGGAGGACGCCAACAGCTCGGTCCGGATCTGCCTGGACGCCCGGATGCCGTTCGAGGATCTGGTGCTCGCGCTCGACCTGGTCGTCGAGCGGGCCCGCGACCTGGCCGGCGTGGTCGTCGCCATGGGCGCTCAGGCTCCCTTCAGCCCGTCTTGAGGAACTTCCTGGCCGCTTCCACCCCTGCCTGGAAGCGGCTGGTGGCGTCCAGGTCGCGCATGAGCGTGGCGATGTGCCGGCGGCAGCTTCGCACCGACATGCCGAGCTTCCTGGCCACCACCTCGTCGGTGTAGCCCTTGGCCATGAGCGCGGCGATGGACTGCTGGAGGTCGTCGGCGACGGTCGCGTAGCCGAACTCGACGCCCTCCAGCGGGGTCGCGCTCTCCCACAGGTGGTTGAACATGTCGAGGAAGAACCGGGCGATCCCCTGGTTGCGCACCCGGGCGAGGGAGACGTCGCCGTCGCCGTCGCCGAACAGGGCGACGAGCGAGCGGTCGAAGACGATCGCCGAGCGCGGCACGTGGCTGACGGTGTAGACCTCCACGCCCGCGTCGGTCAGCCGCTTCATCGCCAGCCGGGTGCCCACGTCGGCCCGGCTGCGGTGCTGGCAGATGACGCGCACCGTCACGCCCCTGGCGACCAGGACCAGGTACATCTCCGACAGGTCGCCGGCCTCGCCGACGCCCGCCTGAAGGACCAGCAGCTCGTCGCGGCAGGCGTCGCCGGCCGTCTTCAGGAAGCCGCGCACCTCCATGGCGCCCACCAGGTACTCCACGGTGCTGCGCGCGGGCTCGCCGCCGAGGACGCCGATGCCCTCGCGGATCTGGTCGATGAGCTCGCGCCGCCGGTAGATCTCCCGCTCGACGGAGGAGACCAGCGAGGCGACCGCGAGGTCCGGGTCGACGGGGACGAACCGCCCGATGGTGGCGGCGTCCGCGCGCAGTAACCGGCTCTCCACCAGGTGCTGGACCGCCTGACTGACCAGGTGGACCTCGATCCCCAGGTCGGCCGCGGCCACGTCTACGGCCTCGATCGCGCCCTTGCGGGCGGCGTAGTGATAGACGTCGGTCACGTGCCCGCCGTCGGAGGCGGACCGGCCGGTGAACAGCGTTGTCATGGACATGGTCGTCACTCCTTCTCTCACGCCGGCGTACGGCGGCTGAACAGGACAAGTGAGGTGAACAGGAGCAGGGCCGCCATCGCGGCGAGCACGCCGAGCTGGGGCAGCACCGCGCCGAGGCCGGTGCCGGGCTCGGCGAGCCGCAGCAGCGCGTCCATCCCCCAGGCGTGCGGGAACAGGTGGCCGAGGGCGTTGAGCACCTCGGGCGAGGACTCGCGCGGCCACAGGCAGCCGCCCAGCATCCCGAGGACCACGCCGAGCGGCGGGCCGATCGCGGGAGCCTGGTCGGGCGAGCGCAGCAGCGTGCCGGTGAGGATCGCCGCCCCGGTGGCGACGAGCGCGAACACGCCCACGACGGCCGCCACGCCCACCGGGTCGCCCCAGGAGACGCCGAACACCAGCGCGCTGACCACGACGATGAGCGCGGCCTGCGCGAGGGCGACGAGCAGGCGGCTGACGGCCTCGCCGAGCAGCACCGACCGGCGCCGCACGGGCGCGGTGAGCGCGCGCTGCAGCATGCCGAGCCGGCGGCTCTCGACGAGCGCGGCGGCCACGGCCATCGAGTTGATGAACGTGAACAGCAGCAGGTTGGCGGGCGCGGTGTAGGCGAAGCCGCGCGGGTCGCCGCCGCTGCCGGTGGCGGTGCCGGTCACGCCGACGCGGCCGGACTCGGCCTGCGCCTGCCGCACGTAGCCGGCGGCCCGCTCGGCGGTGGCTCCGGCGGCCATGGCGGCCCGGGTCGCCTCCTGGACGGCGGCGACCTTGGCGACGGCGCCGTCGACGGCTCCCCGGGCGGCCAGGCCGCTGCCGTTGGCCTGGGTGACGACGAGGTCGAGGCGGACGGCGCCGGGCGCGATGATCAGCCCGGCGGCCAGCGACCCGGACCGCACGCCCGAGCGTACGTCGTCCGCCGCGGACATGGGCCGTACCTCCAGGTCGGGGTGCGCGCGCAGCTCGGTGAGCAGGGCGGCGGTGACGGCGTCGGAGCCGGCGGCGACGACGCCGACGGGCAGCCGGGAGGAGCTCGCGCCGCCGAACGCCATGCCGACGAACAGGATCGACACGAACGGCATGACGACCATGAAGAACAGGCCGGTGCGGTCGCGGGAGTGCCGGCGCAGGTTGGCGGCCACCAGCGCGGCCACGGGACGCGGGCGGGGTGTCCCGGGAAGGCGTCTCACAGCAGCATCCCCTTCCTGAAGCCGAGGACGGCCAGGCCGCCCGCGCCGAGCGCGATCGCCAGCAGGACGCCGACGGGGCCCGCGACGGCGCTCACGCCCGCGCCGGACCCGGCCAGCTCGGCCAGTGCGGTGGCGGTCCAGCCGTTCGGGGTGAGCAGCGCGACCGTCTGCAGCGGGCCGGGCAGGCTGTGCAGCGGTACGAGGCTGCCGCCGAGGAAAGCCGCCACGAACGAGATCACCATGATCACCCCGTCGGCCTGGGCGTCGGTCCTGACCCGGGCGGCGACCAGCATGGTGATCGCGGCGGCGGCCAGCACGTGCGCGGTCAGCACGGTGAGCACGGCGAGCGGTTCGCCCCAGGTCGAGCCGAAGATCAGGGTGCCGGACGCCCAGGTGGCGCAGACGCTGACCATGGCCAGCCCGAACCCGACCACGGCCTTGCCGGCGACCGGGACCCAGGCGGCGAGCGGCCCGGCGCGCATCCGGTCGAGGGTGCCGAGCTTGCGCTCGGTGAGCAGGCTGCGGAAGGACGCGCCGACGACGAAGAAGGCGAACAGCGCCGCCATGCCGGAGCCGTAGTAGACGGCCAGGTCGACCTTGCCGCCGGCCAGCGGGTCGCCGGTGAGCGTGAGCGCGGGACCGGCGGCGCCGTTGCGCTCGACCAGCTCCTTGACCTCGTCGCCGGGCACCCCGGCGAGCAGCGCGGCGCGTACGGCCAGCGTCCTGGCGTCCACGACGGCGGAGATGCGGTCCACGACGGCGCTCGCGACCACGCCCGCCAGCGGCGATCCGGCCGAGGTGAGTACGGTGACGTCGCCGCCCTCCCCCGCGCCGACGCGGGCGCTGAACCCGGCGGGGAAGACGATGGCCGCGCCGATCTCGCCGGCGTCGAGCGCCCGCCGCGCCTCGCGGTCGCCGGGCAGGTCGCGCAGCGTCACGCTGCCCTTCAGCTCCTCGGCGGCCGTCACCTCGCGGCGGACGCTGGCGGGGAACTCGCCGCCGTCCAGGTCGACCAGGCCGATGGTGGCGCGCAGCGGCGGGTCGTCGCCGCCGAGGGCCAGCCCGAACAGGGTGGCGAGGGTGACGGGCACGATGAGCGCGATGACGATCGCGGTGCCGTCGCGCAGCCTGGTGCGCAGTTCGAGTGCGCTCACCGTGAGCAGGGCGCGCCACATGTCAGTCCCGCAGGGTGGTGCCGGTGAGATGCAGGAAGGTGGCTTCGAGGTCGGGTTCGACGACCTGGGTGGCGGTCACGGTGGCATGCCCCTCCACGGCGGTGATGAGCGACGGCAGCAGGTACCTGCCGCCGTCGGCGAGCAGGCGCACGGACGTGTCGCCGGTCCTGGCGGCCTCGCTCACGCCCTCGACGGCGCGCAGCTTCTCGAACGCGGCCCCGACGTCGCCGTCGAGCACGAGTTCCACGGTGTCGGCGCCGCCGACGAGGGAGACCAGCTCGCGGCGGGTGCCGTCGGCGACGATGCGGCCGTGGTCGATGATCGCCACCCGGTCGCACACCCGCTCGACCTCCTCCATGTAGTGGGAGGTGTACAGCAGCGCCATGCCGTCGGCGACCAGGTGCTCCAGGCCGTCGAGGATGGCCTTGCGGCTCTGCGGGTCGACGCCGACGGTGGGCTCGTCCAGGATGAGCACCTGAGGGCGGTGCAGCAGGGCGGCGCCGATGTTGACGCGCCGCTTCATGCCGCCGGAGTAGGCGCCGAGCTTGCCGTCGGCGCGGTCGGTGAGGCCGATCAGGTCGAGCACCTCGGCGATGCGGGCGGCCAGGCCGCGGCGGGGCAGGCCGAACAGCCGGCCGAAGAAGCGCAGGTTCTCCCGCCCGGTCAGCTCCGGGTAGAGGGCGATCTCCTGCGGCACGTAGCCGATCCGCGCCTTGGCGCGCAGCGGCTCGCGGGCCAGGTCGACGCCGCCGACCAGCACCGTGCCGGCGTCCGGCCGCAGCAGGCCGACGAGCATGGAGATCGTGGTGGTCTTGCCCGCGCCGTTGGGACCCAGCAGGCCGTACGCCTGGCCGCCGGCGATGGACAGGCCGACGTCGTCCACCGCGACCAGGTCGCCGTAGCGTTTGCCGAGCCCCAGGCACGACAGCGCGGCGGTCATCGCAGCCATCCCGGCGCGTCCTGCGGGTCGCCCTTGCCCGCGGTGTTGGCGGCGTACACCTGCCGGGCCGGGTCGGCGCCGAGCTGGTAGTCCAGCGGGCTGTTGCCGGTGACCCGGTTCCACAGCACGTGGCAGCCGTCGACGTCGTCGCCGCCGAAGTCCTTGGAGGAGCCCAGGACGAGCCCGGCGCCCATCACCGATTCGCCGCTGGGGTGGTTGTCGTGGATGTGGTTGTCGGCGACGGTGACCCGGTGCGTGCCGATCAGGGCGAGGCCGACGCCGGAGATCGGCGGTCCGGCCGCGCCCAGCGCGTCCTGCTCGGCGCCGGCCGCGAGCACGTTGCCGTACAGGTCGTTGCCGGAGACGAGGCAGTCGCGCACGCCGCCTTCCGGCTCGCCCTCGTACACCTGGTTGAGCAGCAGGATGCCGATCGCGTTGCCGTGGCAGGCGTTGGCCGTGACGCGGGCGCCGGAGGAGTTGTCGACGAAGACGCCGAAGGCGTTGGCGGCGCACTCGTTGCCGGTGATCTCGGCGTCCGAGCGGGGGCAGAAGCTGAGTGCGATGCCGCCGTACTGGCTGCCGGAGGCGTGGCAGCGCACCACCCGGCAGCCGGTGGACTCGCGCAGGTAGACGCCCCAGACGGCGTTGCCGCGCAGCTCGGCCTCGGACACGCTCACCCCGGCGGCCGTGTGGGCGTAGACGCCGGCGCCGCTGAAGTCGCGCACGGTCAGCGCCTCCACGCGCACGTCGCCCACCGACGCGCCGTACACGGTGACGCCGCTGACCACGTCGTCGGCGGCGTCGTGCAGCCGGGGGACGCCGGCCGGCCCGCCGCCGCCGGGCACGAGGACGGTACGCCCCATCCCGGCGCCGGTCAGCCTCACGCCGGGGTGCCTGATCCACACGCTCTCGCGGTACGTGCCCTCCTCCAGCAGGATCCGGGCGCCGGGGCCCGCCTCGTCGAGGGCCCGCTGGATCGACTCCCCCGGCCGCACCGTTCTCGTCACGGACATGCCTTCCCCTTCTCCGGCAGGTAGACGATCGCCAGCGTCACGAACACCCCGCCGCCCTCGCCCCAGCGGGCCGCGGCGGCCACGCTCACGGGCCCGGTCCCGGGCGCGCCGGGGTTCAGCCGCAGCAGCGCCGCGCGGGCGCTGGCGCCGCGCACCCGGTAGGCCGCCCCGCCCGTCAGGGGCAGCCCGGTGGAGTCGGACAGCTCGCACGCGGCCTCGTCCAACAGCGGCCGCGCCCAGGCCGCCGGGGGCGCGGTCACGGCCTCGAAGTCGTGCCAGGTGAAGCCGGGCGGCCGCCCGCCGACGGCCTTGATGAGGCTCTCCTTGACGGAGAAGGCGGCCCGGCCGGCGCCCAGGCTCAGCTCGGCGGCGGTGGCGACGTGCCGGGCCAGCAGGTGACCGCCCCGGTCCGCGGCCCTGGCGAGCCGGCCGGCCTCCACGATGTCCACGCCGACGAGGACGGCGGGCGCGTTCACCGGAGCGCTCCTGCGACGAACGATTCCAGCGCCGCCGTGTACTCCCCGGCGCGTTCCACCATCGGGATGTGGCCGCACTCCTCGACGAGGCGCAGCTCGTGGCCGTCCCGCCCGGCCAGGGCCTGCTCCCAGGGCGCCACGGGCGTCATCCGGTCGTGGCGTCCCCAGACGTACAGGGCCGGGCAGGCCACCTTGTCCAGCGCGGGCGGGACCCGGTAGGCGCGGGTGGCCTTGAGGCTGCGGGCCATGGACACCATCGAGTCGGGGCGGGCCAGCAGCTCGCCCGCCTCCGCCATGCGCTCGGCGGAGAAGTGGCAGCCCTCGTGGAAGAGCGCGGCGACCATGCGGCGGCCGAAGTCGTCGCCGGTCGGCCGGATGCTGCCGCGCCGGTCGAAGCTGAGCCCGACGTCCGGGTCTGCCGACAGGCCGGGGGCGCCGCTCACCACGATGCCGCGCACCCGGTCGGGCCGGCGGCCCGCCAGGTCGATCGCGACCAGGCCGCCGAGCGAGTTGGCGCACACGACGACGTCGCCGGCGCCCGCGGCGTCGCAGGAGTCGAGGAGCGCGTCGCCGAGCCGTTCGATGGAGCCGGCCAGCCGCCGGTCCATCGCGCAGATCGCCTCGTTGGTGCGCAGCACGGGCACGCCGGCCCGCTCCAGGCTGCGGTAGGGGTGGTCCCAGATCCAGCCGCCGGCGAACAGCGCGGACATGAACACCACTGCCGTGTCCCCGTCGCCGATCCGGTGCTCGGTGGTGAATTGCGTCGTCAACATGGCTCCAGTCACAGCGTCGGGGCGTCGTCGGGGGTCCAGCCGCACGCGCAGGACGCGCCTGAGGCCACGACCTGAGCGCACGTCGGGCAGCGGGCGTAGTCCCGCGCGGTGGCGGGGTACCAGACGCTGGTGTGGACGCGGGTGCACAGGCCGCTCTTGAAGAAGCGGCGCATGGCCCGCTGGTGCGGCCGGGCGTGCACGGCGCGCATCGACTCGGGCCGGTCGAAGGCGGTCAGCGTGAACTTGCGCCCGCCGACGTCGAACGTGGTCACGCCGAGGAAGCCGCGTGTGGCGCGCAGCGACTTGACGATCTCCACGCTGAGCAGGTCCACGTCGGCGGACTCGGCGTCGTCGCGGATCTCCAGCCAGGTCAGGACGAGCGCGCCGGGGCGCTCGGTGCGGCCGGTGGCGGCCCTGGCGCTCACGCCGAACTCGCGCGTCCCGTCGGCCTCGGGCGTGAACCGCGCCGTGTGGCCGAGCGCCGCCGCGACCGCGAGCCGGTCGAACGTCCGCCGTACGTGCACGCCGTCGGCGCCGGCGGTCACCAGGTCGACGCCGCTCACGGTGACGGTCCCGCCGGTCGCGGGCATGCCCAGGTACGGCTCGCGGTGGTCGGCCGTCAGCCGCCACGTCACGGCGGCGGCGTTCTCGTCGCCGGTGACGCGGTCCACGTCGAAGCGCGCGTTCCTGAAGCGGGCCAGGGTGGCGGCGGCGTGCGCGGCCAGCCCCTCCCCGGCCAGCGGGGTCTCGGTGTCGGGGTCGGCGTAGCTGCCGGCGGTGACCGCGACGGCCGCCGCGTCGCCGGACCGCCACGCCTCCAGGTGCGCCTCGGCGAGCTTCCTGGCGTCCATGTCACTCGCCTCCGTCTTCCGGCAGCCTGGCGGTGCGCACGGCCAGGGCCAGGGCGCGGACGTCGGTGTGGCTGACCGACACCCGGATCCAGCCGTCCCCGGTGCCGGCCAGGGAGCGCAGGTCGCCGTGCAGGCGTACGGCGGGCGGGTGCCCGTCCAGGCAGGCCGGGCCCGCCTGGCAGGCGGGGGTGGGCAGCGGCAGGATCTCCACCTGGCCGAGGCATTCGGCGTCCGCGGGCAGCCCGAGCAGGCGCAGGACCGCCCGCTTGGCGGCCAGCCGGCCGGCCCAGCGCTGCAGCGTCCGGCCGCCGGAGCGGAGGCGTTCCGCGCGCGTGTAGACGACCTCCAGCGGCATGCCGCCGACGAGCTCGCCCGGGCTGCGGTGCCCGGCGTGGCCGACGATCGCGCTGCCCCACCGCCTCACGCCGCCACCCCCTTGGCCAGCCGCCGCACGGTCGCGGGGTCGGCCATGCTCAGGCAGCGCACCCCCGCGCGCCGCGCCAGCCCGGCCAGCACCTTGCTGTCCCCCACCTCGACCAGGGTCGCTTCGGGGGCGATCGCGGCCATCGTGCGGGTCCAGCGGACGCGGCCGGTGAGCTGGTCGACGAGGGCGCGGCGCAGGACGGTCAGGTCGGTGGTGGGCTCGCCGGTGACGTTCGGGACGACGGGGACGCGCGGCTCGCGCAGGGGCGCCGAGGCGACCGCGGCCGCCCAGGCGGGCACGGCGCCGGCCATCAGCGGCGAGTGGAAGGCGTCGCCCACCCGCAGCGGCACGATCTTGGTGCCGGGGGCGAGCCCGGCCAGCCGGTCGAGCGCGACCGGCGCGCCGGACACCACCACGTGCCCCGGCGCGTTCTCCAGCGCCACCACGGCCGGCTCCCCAGGTTCGGAGGCGGCCCCGGCCAGCTCCTCGACCCGTTCCACCGGCAGGCCCATCACCGCCCGCATCCCGCCCGAGGCGGCCACCATGGCCATGAGCCGGGCGCGCAGCTCCACCAGCCGGACCGTGGCGGCCAGGTCCAGCGCGCCCGCCGCGTGCAGCGCGCTCAGCTCGCCCACGCTGTGCCCGGTCACGACGGCGGGCTCGTACCCCTCCTCGTCGAGCACGGCCAGGGCCGCCAGGTTGCAGGCCGTCACCGCGATCTGGGCGTGCTCGGTGGCGACCAGCCGGTCGAGCGGCCCCCGCGCGCACAGCGGCGAGATCGGCCGGCTCAGCAGCGCGTCGACCTCGTCGAGCCGCCGCCGGGCGGCCGGGCTGCGGCGCAGCCAGGCGCCCATGCCGACGCGGACCGTTCCCTGACCGGGGAAGAGATAGCCGAGCATGTGCCGTCCCCTCTAGAGCCGGCGCCGGGGGCGCCGCTCCTCGTGCGCGGGCCGCTCGGTGCCGAGGAAACCGAGCAGCAGCTTGCTGACCTCGTCGGGGGCGTCCAGCGGGAGCCAGTGGCCGGCGTCCTCGATCCGCTCGTAGCGCCACGGGCCCTTGACGTACTTGCCGGAGGCGGTCATGCCCTCCTCCAGCAGCGCCTTGTCGCCCGCGCCCCAGATGCCGAGCGTCGGCGCGTACACGGGCGGGAACGGCCGGGCCGGGCGCAGCTCGGCCGCGGGCGAGCGGTTGGCCCGGTACCAGTTGAGCCCGGCGGTGAGCGCGCCCGGCCTGGCCAGGTCGCGCAGGTAGCGGTCGTAGTCGCCGTCGCGGCCCATGATCTCCTTGAACAGCCGCCAGCCGTTGCGCCGCAGCAGCTCCTCGCTCACGCCGGGGAACTGGTAGAAGAGCATGTACCAGGAGGCCGCCCGCTGCTCCAGCGACGGGGTGGCGAAGACGCCGGGGTGCCCGACCGACATGACGACCAGGTGGTCGAGCCTGCGCGGCATGAGGAAGGCGTACATCCAGGCGATGGCCGCCCCCCAGTCGTGGCCGACCAGGTGCGGGCGTTTGATGCCGAGCTTGAGCGTGAGCGCCACGACGTCGTTGACGATCGTCTGCATGCCGTACGCCTCGGCCTCCTGCGGCTTGCCGGAGTCGCCGAAACCGCGCAGGTCGGGCGCGATGACGCGGAACCCGCCCTCGACGAGCGCCGGGATCTGGTGCCGCCACAGGTAGGAGGAGTCGGGGAAACCGTGCAGGAGGACGACGGGGTCGCCCTCCCCCTCGTCGATGTAGGCGAGCTCGACGTCGTTGACGCGTACGGTCTTCTTCTCGGTCATGCGGTCTCCCTGAACAGGCGCTCAGCGAAGAACTCGCTGAAGCCGAACTCCGGTACGTCTTCGGGGGCGACCATGTTGAGCAGCCCGGTCACCTGGGCGGCGAAGTTGCGCGCCATGAGCCTGCGGACCCGGCGCCTGCGCTCCACGGCGGCCGGCCCGAACTCCACGTGCAGCCTGCTGATGATGGAGGCGCCGAAGTCGAGCCGTTCCAGCCGTGAGCCCCGCTCCTCCACGTACGGCGCGAACGCCGAGGGCGACCAGTCGGCGGAGTCCAGCAGGATGTCGCAGACGGTGCGGGAGTCGCGCATGGCGCACGAAAGGCCGGTGCCGAGCACGGTGTCGGCGTTGCCCGCCTCGTCGCCGATGAGCACGACGCCCTCGGTCAGCGGCGGCCCCTCCGGGACGCTCGACACCGACGGCCACACCGACAGCGGACCGGCGGGCGTCGCCTCGGTCACCGCCTTGCCCCGGTCGGGCAGGCACTTCAGCTCGTAGGCGGCCAGGAACCGCTCGACGCCGCCCGGGCCCCGGTAGCGGTGCTTGTTGACGGTGGGGAAGTTCAGGTAGAGGCGGGCCCGGCCGTAGCCCTGCGGGAACACCATGAACATGACGTCGCCCTCGGTGCCCATCGCCTGCACGTCCGGCGGCCAGCCGTCCATGCCTTCGACCATCATGCCGCCGCCCCAGTGATGCATGGAGTTGCGCATGGTGACGCCGATCTGGCGGCCGACCGTGCATCCTCGCCCGGTGGCGCCGATCACCAGGCGGGGGCGCAGCTCGTGCTCGCCCTCCGGGGTCCGGTAGGTGACGACGGGCCGCTCGCCCGGGACGACGCCGATCCTGGCCGCGTCCATCACCAGCCGGGCGCCGCCGGCCACGGCCTGCTCGGCCATCAGCTCGCACACCGCGTGGTGCGGGAACGACATCGGGCCGCCGATGCCCGGGATGAACCGGGTCATGTCCACGGCCTCGACCTCGTCCTCGGTGACGGCCTCGTCCCAGGTCATCCACTCGCGGATCTCCCAGGCGCCGCCGGCCGAGAAACAGTCGTCGACGCCCAGCCGCTGCGCCTCCCTGATCCCCCAGGGCGCCAGCCACTCGCCGCGGACCAGGTCCCGGTAGGCGTCCTGCTTCTCCAGCAGCACCACCGACACCCCGCCGGCGGTCAGCTTGCAGGCGGCGGAGGCGCCGGCGATGCCACCGCCGACGATGACGACGTCGGGCTGCTCGGGTCGGGTCACTGCCCCCACCTCTCCCAATAGGTCCGTTCACTGGCGCTGTAGCGGGCGGCCGGGCGGAAGTCGCCGCCCAGCGTGTAGGCGACGGGGATCATGCACACCTGCGTGACGCCGGACGGGATGCCGAGCAGCCGCCCGGCCTCCCGCTCGTGCGGCACGTGCAGGCAGGTGATCGTGCTGCCGAGGCCCCGGCTGCGCAGGGCCAGCTGGAAGGACCAGATGGCCGGGAAGATCGAGCCGTAGAAGATGCTGGCCCGGGTCTCGCCGTGCTGCACCAGGTGGCCGGGGTCCTCGGCGACCTTGTCCGTCATCCGCGTCCGCCAGGCGGCGTTGATCGCGGCGATGTCCGGCGGCCGGCCGAGCACGCACGGGATCACCAGCACGGGCACCGCCGCGATCGTCTCCGTCAGCGCCCGCGCCGAGTCGTAGTTGCGGCGGGCCTGCGCGTCGTTGCGCCGCCGGCCGGCGTTGGTCCACATGTCGTTGCGGTGGAAGGTCCACGACGAGCGGATCATCTCGGCGAGCTTCTCCTTGACGCCCGCCTCGGTGATCACCAGCCAGCGCCAGTTCTGGTGGTTGTTCGCGGTCGGCGCCTGGATCGCCACCTCCAGCGCCTCCCGCACGACCTCCCTCGGCACCGGCCGGTCCAGGTCCAGGCGGCGGCGTACCGACCTGGTGGTGGTCAGCAGCCGATCGGTCTCGGCCACGTCGAACGGCGTCCCGCTCACACCGCCTCCAGCAGGACGGCGCCGCGTACCGAGTCGTGCGCCGCGGTCAGCGCCACCGCCTGCCCCACCGGCCCGCCCAGCTCCGGACTCGCCACGTACGAGCCGCCCCCGGCGGGGGTGGTCACGGCGGGGGGGGGGACCGTCTCTTTTTAACATCTCCCAGCCCCCCGGACCGGAATTGATCTCCTTTGCCGGCTTTTTCTTTTAAAAAAAAAAAAAAA
>NZ_LAVL01000001.1:231628-308714 GCF_001083785.1 Nonomuraea sp. SBT364 | reverse complement strand
GCGCGGGGGTGCCGATGACGCGGCGGATCCAGGCGTCGGGGTCGGAGATCTCCGCCGGGGTGGGGAGCGTGTTGGGTGAGGTCCAGACGCGGTTGAAGCCGTCCATGCCGGCCTGCCCGACGACGCGGTGGACGAAGGCGGAGCCCTCGGCGTACTGCTTCATCTTGAGGTCGATGCCCAGCAGGCGGCGGATGGTGCGGTCGAGGCGGGAGCCGCCTTCGCGGCGCTGGGCGAACTTGGCGCGGATGTCGGCGACCGACGGCACCACGGAGGGGCCGACCGCGTCCATCACGAAGTCGCCGTGCCCTTCGACGAGGGTCATGACGGCCGTGAGGCGGTCGAGGATCTCCTTCTGCTGGGGCGTCTGGATGACGTCGATGAGGCTGCCCTCGCCGCCGCGGACGACGTCGGCCACGGTGTCGGCGGCGCCGCGCAGGCGGTCGACGAGCGTGGGCAGGTCGAGGTCGGAGGCGAGGAGGAACTCGGTCATCTGGGACCGGACGTACTCGCGCAGCCAGGAGACGCCGGTGAACTGCACCCGGTGGGTCTCTTCGTGCAGGCAGACCCAGAGGCGGAAGTCGTGCGGGTTGACGTTCAGCTCGCGCTCGGCGTTGACGATGTTGGGCGCGACGAGCGTGAGGCGGCCGGTGGCTTCGCGGCCGCTGGGGTCGGGCGGCAGGAACAGCTCGTACTGGCCGAGCACCCGGGTGGCGAGGAAGGCGAGCACGGCGCCGACCTCGACGCCGGTGATGCGGGAGCCGACGGCGGAGACGATCGCGGGCGGCGGGTTGGCGCCGTTGGCGACCTTCTGCGTGAGTGGCTCCAGCACGACGCGGAAGCCTTCGACGTTGGCCCGGATCCAGCCGGGCCGGTCGACGATGGTCGCGGGCTGCGGCGCGGCCTCCGTGTGGATCTTGGTGAACTCGCGTACGTGACCCTCGGCCTCGCGCGACAGGGTGCGGAGCTCGGCGACGGCCTGCCTGGCCTCCTCACGACTCACTTGGGGACCGGGGCGCACCAGGCGCGTGCCGGTCGTGACGGCCAGATCCCAGTCGATCACCTGCATAACGTCCACCGTACGTGGTTCTCGTCAAGACCGCGCGACGAGGGCGGCGAGCCTGTCGAGCACGGGTTCGGCGTAGACGGGGACGCGATCGGCCAGGAAGGCGAAGGTGACCAGCCGGCCGTCCTTGGTGGTGGCGAGTCCGGCGAGCGTGTTGACGTGGTTGAGCGTGCCGGTCTTGGCTCTGACCAGGCCGACCTGGCCCTTGCTGTCGGCGCCGGTGAAGCGGCGGCCGTTGCCGAGGGTGCCGGTGAAGCCGGCGATGGGCATGCCGGTGGCGACGGCGTGCAGCTCGGGGTGCCGGGGGGAGCCGGCGAGGGCGATGGTGCCGGCCATGGCGGCGGCGCTGATGCGGTTGCGGATGGACAGGCCGCTGCCGTCGTCGACCTTGACGCCCTTGCCGACGCCGAGCCGGCCGAGCACGGCGGGCACGGCCTTGGCGAGCCCGGCGAACGATCCCGGCTGCCCTTCCTTGATGGCGACGTGCCGGGCGAGGGCTTCGGCCAGGTCGTTGTCGCTGAAGGTGAGCGTGTGCTCGACGAGGGCGTAGACGGGGGCCGACTCGACCCTGGCGAGCTCGGCGGCGCCGGCCGGGGCCTTGGCGGGGCGTACGGACTTGCCGGTGGTGATGCCGTACTTGCGCAGGACCTGGGCGAAGGCGGCGGCGGCGTGGGCGGGCGGGTCGGAGACGCGCGGCTGTCGCTGGCCGGGAACCTGGCGGCCCTCGTCGATGGTGAGCGCGTGGACGGGGGCCACCTCGCCGTCGGGCACGTAGTTGGGCTTCCAGCCGGGGGCCTGTCCGGGGCCGGTGAACAGGGAGGCGTCGTAGGAGAGGGTGACCTTGGTGACGCCGCGCGCCTTGAGCGCGGCGGCGGTGCGGGAGGCGAGCGTGGTGAGCGACGCCTGGGCGGTGAAGTCGCTGGGCTTGGCGGCGGGGCCGCGCAGCATCGGGTCGCCGCCGCCCACCAGGACGATCGCGTCGGCGGAGCCGCCCTGGACGACGCGGGTGGCCAGGCGGGTGTCCGGGCCGAGCGAGGCGAGCGCGGCGGCGCTGGTGACGACCTTGGTGGTGGAGGCGGGGGTGATGCCGGTATCGGGGTCGGCGGCGAAGATCTGCTCGCCGGTGGCGGCGTCGACGACGACCGCGCCCACCCGCCTGCCGAGCGCTTCGTCACCCAGCGCATCGGTGAGCTGCTGCGTCAAAGTACCCTTAGTCGGGAGAGGTCCGTCTCCTGACCTCGCCGGAAGCTGGGCCAGCACTGGCCCCGCGGTGACCACGGGGACGGGGGGAACCCCTTCGGGAGACGCGCTCGTCTCGGCCGGTGACGGCCGCCTCGTCAGCGCGCTCAGATCGAGGTCGTTGCTCATCGCGTAGACGCCGGTGACGATGGTCACGATCTGCAGCATGACGAGAGTGGTCAGCATCACCCACCGCTCGTGCCGCGCCACGTCGCCTGACCTCTTTCCTGGTGTTCGCTTACGAGACATTAACGCCCGACCGGGGGTGCCCGGGGGGCCGAGCGGAGGAACCGCGGTGGAGTTCGACGTTGTCGTTGAGATTCCCAAGGGGCAACGGAACAAGTATGAAGTGGACCACGAGTCCGGCAAGATCAGGCTGGACCGGCTGCTGTTCACCTCCACGCAGTACCCCGCCGACTACGGCTTCATCGAGCACACGCTCGGTGAGGACGGCGACCCGCTGGACGCGCTGGTGCTGCTGCAGGAGCCGACGTTCCCGGGGTGCTACATCACCTGCCGGGCGGTCGGCATGTTCCGGATGACCGACGAGAAGGGCGGGGACGACAAGGTGCTGTGCGTCCCGGCCACCGACCCGCGCATGGCGCACATCCAGGACATCCACCACGTCCCGGAGTTCGACCGGCTGGAGATCCAGCACTTCTTCGAGGTCTACAAGGACCTGGAGCCCGGCAAGTCGGTCGAGGGCGCCAACTGGGTGGGCCGCATGGAGGCGCAGGCCGAGATCGAGCGCTCCTTCCAGCGGGCCAAGGACGAGGGCCACGGCCACTGACCGTCAGCGGGGCCTGGTGGCGCCCACCAGGTCCCCTCGCCACATCGACGCGACCCGCACCACGTCGCCGGTCTGCGGGGCGTGCACCATGAGCCCCGGCGCGACGTACATGCCCACGTGGTGGATGGTCGACGGGTCGTCCCTGTCGTAGCCGAAGAACAGCAGGTCGCCGCGGCGCAACTGGTCGAGCGGCACGTGCGGCCCGGAGGTCCACTGGGTGCCCGTCCAGTGGTCGAGCCGCACCCCGGCCCGCTCCCAGGCCCGCATGGTCAGGCCGGAGCAGTCATAGCTCGCCGGCCCGTCGGCGGCCCACAGATAGGGCTTGCCGAGCTGGGTCAGCGCCCAGTTCGCGGCCAGGTCGCCCATGGACGAGCCGCGGGAGAGCGGCACGTGCCCGATGCGCCCCTGCCGCCGCCTGGCCAGCAGCTCGGCGCGGGTGCGCGCGGCGTCCACGCGCCGCTGCAGCTCGTCGCGCCTGGCCTTGAGCGTCTTGGTCTCGTGCCGCTGCCTGGCCACCGCCTCCCGCGCGGCGGTCTTGGCCCGTTCGGCGGCCTCGGCGGCGCTCTGCTGGGCGGCGTGCACGCTCGCGGCGTGCGTGCTCAGGATCGCCGCAACCTCCTGGGCGTCGCGCAGCCGGGCCAGCAGCAGGGCGCGCTCGCCGCCGAGCTGCCGCAGCAGTCCCGCCCGGTGCAGGAACCCGTCGTCGTCGCCCCGGTCGTTGAGCATGCCGAGGAGCTCGGCGGGCAGCGGCAGCCCGCCGTAGGTCTCGGCGGCCAGCATCGCCACCGCCTGCCGGGCCAGCTCCGCCTCCGCGGTCGCGGCCGCCTGCCGCGCGGCGGCCTCCCGGTGCGCCTGCTCGACCTGCCGGAGCCGGACGACCTCGCCGTTGTACGCCTCCACGAGTCGTTCGGCCTCGGCCGCCAGCCGGTCCAGCCGCGCCTGCGCCTCGGCCAGCTCGGCGCCTGCCGTGCCGAGCTCCTTCGCGCGATCCCGTACGGCCTGCCGCGCTCTGGCGACGTCACGCGGCCCCGGCTCGGCGTAGACCGGCGGGCACATCGCGACGACCAGGGTGGCGACCAGGAATCCGGCTCTGACGTGCATAGAATCCCCCTGCGGTCACTCTATGCACACACTTCCCAACAGTCACGAATGGCACACTTCAGCTCGTGGCTGAGGGCGAGACCGTCTGAGTGGGCGTCACGGTGGGCGACGGCGGCGGGGTGGTCGGCTTCGGCGACGGCGTCGGCGTGGTCGGGCTGGGCGCCGGTGTCGGGGTGGGCACCGGTGACAGGGTGGCCGACGGCCTGCCGGTGGGGCGGGGCTTGACGGGTGACGGCTCGACCGGCTCGACCGGGTCGAGCGTGGGGTCGCCCAGGTCCGGGCCGGTGGGCGGCGGGGTGCTGGGCTCGGGCTCGCCGCCGATCGGGGTGAACACCGGCGGTTGCGGGCTCGCGACCTGCTCACCGACCGACGCCGTCGCCGGTGTCGCGCCCAGCGGGCGGGTGGCCGTACTGTCGACGTCCATGCTGCCGGGCACCTCGCGCCGGTCCGACCAGGGCAGCGTGAGGCCGGGCGGCTCCCCCTGCGGCGGGAACGCGACCGAGGCGACGCCGGGCAGGCCGCCGACCTCCTTGCCGAAATAGTCGAAGATCGTGGCTATCGCCACCAGGGTCGCGACCGCCGCCAGCGCGCCCGCCAGCGCCCGAGGCCATGTGCGGGGCCTCCGCTCAGCGGCAACGGGAAACCCGGCGGCGTCCAGCGCCTCTGAGCGCCTGGCCACGTAACGCCGGTAGAGATGCAGCTCCGGGTCGACGAAACAGCTCAGCACCCGGACCCTGAGCACCTCGGGCAGCGTGATCAGGGGCAGCAGCTCGTAGACCTTGGCGGCCGACACCTGGCGGGTGCGGTGCGGGGCGCACGTCTCGCAGCGCGCCAGGTGGGCGACGAGGTGGCCGCGCATGTCCTCGGTCAGCTCGCCGGCGAAGCCGGTCAGGATGCGGGCCCGGCGCGGGCAGTCGTAGGGGCCCTTCCTGGCCAGGAACTCCACGGTGATCGCGTCGCGCAGCCGGTCGCGGGCCGCGTCGTGGGCCGCCTCGGCCTGGCGGACGGTGACGCCGAGCACGGCGGCGACGTGCGGCATCGCCAGTCCGTGGCGGGCGGTGAGCTCAAGCGTCTCGCGGTCGGCCGTGGCCAGGCTCTGGACCGCGTTCCAGGCCACCACCCGCAGGTCGGCGTCGGCGGGGTCGCCGGTCTCCGGCGCCTCGGCCAGTGTCTCTCCGGCCTGCGGCAGGTCGGCCATCCGCCTGCGCAGGCACTCGCCGCGCGCCAGCGCGTAGAGCCAGGGGCGCAGCAGGGCCGGATCGGACAGCGCCGCGGCGTGCGCCTCGGCGGCGATCAGCGCGTCGCGGAGCGCGACCTGGGCGCTGTCGGTGTTACGCAGAAGGGTCCAGCAGTAACGGTAGATGCCCTCGGCATGAGTGTCGTACAGGACGGCCACGGCGCCCGGATCACCGGAACGCAGGGCCTCGACCAGGTCACGGTCATTCATGTAACCGAAGGTAATGGATTGGTAACTTGTAGTTCTACCGTTTCCGCGGGATAAACATGGCTTGTCGCCAGCCGCTTTTACGATTTATCGCATTAATTGGGTTATTGCACCCGGGCTTTCATCGCCTGGCTGCCCCGGTCCACCTGGAAGGGCTCGGTGGTCGGCTTGACCGTGTGCATCGGCACGATCCCGCCGAGCGCCAGATCCTCGTACGGCCGGCCCGTCGACCCCCAGGTGCGCGCCGCCACCTCGGTCCTGGCCACGGTGCTGCCCGCCGGCAGCCCGGCGATCGTCAGGATGAACCGGGGCGGACTGCCCGCCTTCACGTCGTCCACGAACGTGCTCCCGCCGCCGAGCAGCTTGCCCGCCTTGTCCCGCAGCAGCGCGTTCACCACCAGACTGCCCGCCGGCACCTGGTACGGGTTCGACACGTATCCGGTGATCAGGTACGAGCCGTCCTTCTGGCGCAGCGTCTGCACCCGCGACACCGGGAACGGCCGGAACGCCGAGGCGATCCTGGCCGCCATCCGCCACTGGGCCGGGCGGTAGTCGATGCTCACCTTGACCGGTTTCTCCGTGGCCCCCGCCTCGCCGGTGAACACCAGCGAACCGCCCGGCGGCACCGCGTCCAGCGGCTGGTCCATCCGGACCACCTCCCGGCCGGCGGCGTCCTTGCCGACAACGGTGGCGACCACGTGCTCACCGAAGTGCCACGGGTTGCGGTTGGTGAGCACGCCCGCCCAGTTGACGGAGTAGCCGCCGGCGGACTTGACGACGTTGGACGCCTGTTCCTTGAGCGTGAGCGGCTTGAGCTGCTGTTGCGGACGTTCCTCCGACGAGCACCCGGTGAGGCAGATCGCCCCGAGTGCGAGGAGGCTGACGGTTCGGCTACGCGGGATCACTTTGCCGTGATAACCCGTTCATGGGTACGGCAGGCCCGGGACACGCGCCTGCCGTACCAATTCTTTAACGCGCCCGTACGACCCGCTTTTCATCCCAGACCGGCTCCGGCGCCTCGTACACGACGCCGTCCGACCCGAACACCAGGTAACGGTCGAAATCCGCGGCGAACCAGCGGTCGTGGGTGACTGCCAGCACCGTGCCGTCGAAGGCGTTCAGGCCGTCCTGCAGCGCCTCGGCACTGGCCAGGTCGAGGTTGTCGGTCGGCTCGTCGAGCAGCAGCAGCGTGGCGCCGGACAGCTCCAGCAGCAGGATCTGCAGCCGGGCCTGCTGGCCGCCGGACAGCGTCTCGAACCGCTGATCGGCGATCAGCCCCGCCAGCTCGTAACGGGCCAGCGCCTTCATGGCCTCGTTCTTCAGCTTGGCGTGCTCCGTCATCACGATCTCGACCGGGCTGCGGCCGATCAGGTCGGGCCTGGCGTGCGTCTGGGCGAAGTGGCCGGGCACCACGCGGGCGCCCAGCCTGGCGACGCCGGTGTGGGCGACCGGCTCGCCGGCGACCAGGCGCAGGAAGTGCGACTTGCCCGAGCCGTTGGAGCCGAGCACCGCCACCCGCTCGCCGTACCAGATCTCCAGGTCGAACGGCCGCATCAGGCCGGACAGCTCCAGCCGCTCGCAGATGACGGCGCGCTTGCCGGTGCGGCCGCCCCGCAGGCGCATGCTGATGTTCTGGTCTCCGGGGGCCTCCTCGGGCGGGCCCGCCTCCTCGAACCTCCTCAGCCGCGTCTGGGCCGCGTGGTAGGGAGCTGCCATGCCGTCGTTGTAGCGGGCCTTGTTCTTCAGCATGTTGACCAGGGCCTTGATCTTGGCGTGCTCCTCGTCCCAGCGGCGGCGCAGCTCGTCGAGGCGTTCGTTGCGGGCCCTGCGCGCCTCGACGTACGTGCGGAAGCCGCCGCCGTGGATCCAGATGTTGCCGGACTCGACGGTGACGATCCGGTCCACGCCGTTGGCCAGCAGCTCCCGGTCGTGGCTGACCAGCAGGACCGTCTTGGGCGTCTCGCGGAGCTGGGCCTCCAGCCACTCCTTGCCCGGCACGTCGAGGTAGTTGTCCGGCTCGTCCAGCAGCAGCGTCTGGTCGGGGCCGCGCAGCAGCGCCTCCAGCACGAGGCGCTTCTGCTCACCGCCGGACAAGGTGGACACATCTCGATATTTCACGTTGTCGTACGGCACGCCGAGCGCGGCCACCGTACACGTGTCCCAGAGCACCTCGATCTCGTAACCACCCGCGTCGGTGTAGTCGCTGATCGCCTGCGCGTAGCGGAGCTGCGCCTTCTCGTCGTCGCGCTCCATCATGACCAGCTCGGCCTTCTCCAGCCGTGCGGCCGCCTCCCGCACCGCCGGCGGCGCGACGCTCAGCAGCAGGTCGTGCACCGTGCTCCCGTCACGCACGCTGCCCACGAACTGCCGCATCACGCCCAGCCCACCGGAACTGGCGACACTCCCCTCGACCGGCTGCACGTCGCCCGCGATCAGCCGCATGAGCGTGGTCTTGCCGGCGCCGTTGGGCCCGACGAGCGCGGCCTTGACGCCCTCGCCGATCCGGAAGGACACGTCGTTGAGCAGCGGCCGCCCGTCAGGCAGCACGTACGTCAGATGTCCGACCTCGACGTGTCCCATGGCATTTCCCCTCCTGCGGATCCTCGCGCAGGGTACACGCCCGATTCGGGGCGGGGCATCCCAATATCCGCCCCTCCCCCGGAGCAGGCCGGGTGCTCAATGTCACGATCCAACCACTCTCCGTGTGGACTTGCAATAACTGCATAGTACTATGCAGTTATGAGGCCAGCCGCGCCCTCGTTGCTCCCCCTTCTCCGCTCGAACGCCGTCGGCGAACTGCTCGCCTGGCTTTACCTTCATCCCGAAAGCGAGTACTCAACCATTGACCTCTCAGCACAGATAGGCGTATCGCAGTCCACCGTGAGCCGGGAGGCCGATCGGTTCGTAAGCGCGGGGTTGCTCAACGAAAGACGGCAGGGCAACCTCCGCCTCCTTCGCGCTGACACGAGCACCGCCCTCGCCAAGCCCCTTACCGATCTCCTGTCACTTACCTACGGCCCGGCTGTCGTGCTCCCTCCTCTGCTCCGCCCCATTCCCGACATCGACGCGGCGTACATCTACGGGTCCTGGGCGGCTCGTCACGCCAACCGGCCGGGACCGCCACCCAAGGACGTGGACGTCCTGGTCATAGGAGACGCCGACGAAGACGCCCTCTACGACGCCGCACGAGCCGCAGAGCGAGTCCTCGGCCGTGAGGTCAACCTCATCCGGATCTCACAGGCGTCGTGGACCAGCGACACCTCCGACCCATTCGTGGCATCAGTCCGGCGCAAGCCTCTTCACCCCCTGATCGAGGAAGAACACACCCCATGAGATGGATGCAAGGCCGCGATCGGATAGACGCGATGCTTGCCTCAGGCTATTTGGAGCGCGTGCCACCGAGCCGTGACCATGCCGATACCCTGCTTTCCCAGGCCGGCCGTCACATCGCGCTTGCCGCCAGCGGCCGTGAGACCGATCCCACGGGGGCCTATCAGCTTCTCTACGACGCATCACGCAAGGCGCTCGCGGCCATCCTTGAGAATCAAGGGCTGCGAGCCACCAGCAGAGGAGGCCATCTCGCTGTGCTGGACGCCGTCACAGCACAACTCGACCCACCCCTCGGACAAGCGCTCCGTCCCTTCGATCGCATGCGTCGCAGGCGAAACAGCGCCGAATATCCCCTTCCCGACGCCCGGGAATCACTGTCGAGGACGTCCTGCGTGACATGTCCAGAGCCGAAGCATTCATAGCTCTGGCCACCAAGGTCCTCGACCAGATGCAGCCGTACTGACCGCGGCTCGTCGAAGGAGCGATCCCCCGCACAGCCGAGACGAACTCCTCGGGATGCAGTTGGACTCGACCGAATCCAGGCTGATCGACGAACCATCGCAGGAACACACGGGTGTCTACGAGATAAGGCGTCAGCCACGCGCCCCTTCCCGAAGCCCGTCCAGTTCGAACCTAGACAACAAGTGATCTAATCACTAGAACTGTAGGGAGCCCCCCACCCCTAGGACGTAGCGATGGCGCGAATCCGATCAGCTCTCCTCTCCCTCGTCGCCGTGACCGCGCTGGCGGTCGCCCCGCAGCAGGCCCTGGCGGCGCCGCCGAAACCGGTGCCGTCCACGGCCGCCGCCGTCCCCGAGCAGCCGAGCACGCCGTCGCCGTGCGCCCCCACGTTCCGGGGGACGTCGATCGACCAGCGGCTGACCAGCCTGTTCACCAACTACGGCAACGACAACAGCCGCCTCGACGACTGGACCGGCGCCGACGGGACCTACTCGGTGCGGCTGCCCAACGGCCGCGAGGTATGGGTGTTCTCCGACACCTTCCTCGGCCGGGTCAACCCCGACGGCAGCCGTCCGCCGGTCGTGGAGGAGGGCGGCACGACGGTCTTCCTCAACAACTCCTTCGCCGTCGAGCGGGACGGCAGGCTGCGCACCATCCACGACGGCACGGAGGCCAAGCCGACGGCCGTGATGAAGCCCCGCGACAAGAACCACTGGTTCTGGGCCGGTGACGCCACGCTCGCCGGCGGCCTGCTGGAGGTCACCTACCAGGAGTACGAGCGCTTCGGCCCCGGCGCGTGGGACTGGCGCTGGCACCGCAACGTGGTGGCGCGGTTCCCGCAGGGCCGGCTGCAGCGCCCGGTCAGCGTGCACGACCTGCCGTCCGGGCACGGCGTCGCCTGGGCCTCGGCCGTGCTCAAGGACGGCGGCCACACCTACGTCTACGGCGTGGAGGACCTGGGCGGCACCAAGTACATGCACCTGGCCAGGGTGAAGGGCCAGAGCCTGCTCGGCGACTGGGAGTTCCGCACCGCCGACGGCGCCTGGTCGCGGGACGAGGCCGACTCGGCGCGGCTGATGGCCGGCGTGGCCAACGAGTACAGCGTCAGCAAGGTCGGCGACGGCTACGTCCTGATCACCCACGACACGACGGAGGCGCTGAGCGCGAAGATCGTGGCGTACGCGTCGTGCTCGCCGACGGGCCCGTTCACCGGCAAGCAGGTCGTCTACACGACGCCGGAGACGAACGGCAACGTCTTCACCTACAACGCCCACGCGCACCCCGCCATCGAAGGGGACGGCCTGGTGGTGTCCTACAACGTCAACAGTTTCGTCAACACCGACCACTACCGCGACGTCTCCATCTACCGCCCGCGCTTCCTGAACGTGAAGTTCGGCTGATGCGCAACTGGGCGGCGCGGTTGCGCCAGGGCACGCTCGACGGCATCCGTTCCGTCACGCTGGAGAGCGAGCTGCTGCGCGTGACCGTGCTGCCCGGCAAGGGCGGTGACGTGGTGGAGTTCCTGCACAAGCCGACCGACACCGACTTCGCCTGGCTGTCGCCGCAGGGCCTGCGCGACCCGCGCGAGGACGTGCGGGGAGCCGCCGACGACGTGGCGCCGTTCGTCGACCACTACGAGGGCGGCTGGCAGGAGGCGTTCCCCAACGGCGGCGCGCCCAGCGTCTACCGGGGCGCCCGGCTGGCCCAGCACGGCGAGGTCTCCGGCCTGCCGTGGCGGTGCGAGGTCGTGACCGACTCCGAGCGGGAGGTCGCGATCCGGCTCACCGTGCGGACCAGGCGGCTGCCGTACCGGGTGGAGAGGACCCTGCGGCTGCGGTCGGGGACGGCCGCGCTGGAGGTCGAGGGGCGGGCGGTGAACGAGTCCGGCGTGGCTCTGCACGCGATGTGGGGACAGCACATCGTGTACGGCGCGCCGTTCCTCGGGGCTGGGGCGCGGATCCGGCTGCCGGAGGGGGTGCGCGTGATCCCGCACGCGAGCGCGATCAACCCGCCGGGGCGCAGGGTGCGGGCCGGCGGGCCGTGGGAGTGGCCGGTGGTGCCGGCCGACGGCGGCGGCACGACCGATCTGAGCGTCGTGCCCGGGAAGGGCGACCCGAGTGACATCGTCTACCTGACCGGGTTCGGCGACGACGGGTGGTACGAGATCGGGGCGGATCCCGGCATGCGGGTGGAATGGGACGCCACGGTGCTGCCGTATCTGTGGATGTGGCAGGAGTTCGGCGCGAGCACGGGTTATCCGTGGTGGGGCCGGGCGTGCGTGCTGGGGCTGGAGCCGTTCGCCGGCATGCCGACCGACGGGCTGGCGGCGGCCGTGGCCAACGGCACCGCGCTCGTCCTGGAGCCGTACGAGACGAAGGTGCTGAGGTGGCGCGCGGAGGTGCTGGCGTGAGCGAGTTCGACGGGAAGGTGGCGCTGGTCACCGGCGGTTCGACGGGCATCGGGCGGGCGGTCGTGGACCGGCTGGCCGACGGCGGGGCGTCGGTGGTGTTCTGCGGGGCCGACAAGGAGGCGGCGTTCGAGAGCGAGCACGTGACGGGCGTGGTCGCCGACGTGCGCCGGGCGGGCGACATGCGCGACCTGGTGGACCTGGCCGTGGCCCGGCACGGCGGCCTGGACGTCGTGGTGACGTGCGCGGGCGTGCAGCGCTACGGCACGGTGGTCGACACGCCGGAGGAGGTCTGGGACGAGGTGATGGACGTCAACCTCAAGGGCGTCTTCCTGACGTGCAAGGCGGCCGTCCCCCGGCTGAAGGCGCGCGGCGGCGGGTCGATCGTGGTGATGTCGTCGGTGCAGGCGTTCGCCTCGCAGGCGCAGGTGGCCGCCTACACCGCCAGCAAGTCGGCGCTCAACGGGCTGACCAGGGCGATGGCGCTGGACCACGCCGCCGACGGCATCCGGGTCAACGTGGTGTGCCCGGGGTCGGTCGACACGCCGATGCTGCGGTGGGCGGCCGACCTGTGGCGCGGCGGCCGGTCGCAGGAGGAGCAGGTCGCCGAGTGGGGCCGGTCGCACCCGCTCGGCCGGGTGGCCAGGGCCGAGGAGGTGGCGGAGCTGGTGGCGTTCCTGGCCGGGCCGCGTTCGTCGTTCATCACCGGCGCCGAGCACCGGGTCGACGGCGGGCTGCTGGCCAGGAACCCGGCCGCGCTACCGGAGTAGGGCGGAGGCGCGCGCCCGCAGGTCGGGCGAGGCCGTCTTCGCCGACCCCGCGTCGAACGGGGGATCGGGGTCGTACTCGATGACGAGCTGGACCGCCTCGGCCGTGGGCACGTCGTTCGTGCGGGCCAGCAGGCTCAGCGCCATGTCGACCCCGGCGGAGACGCCGGCCGCGGTGATGATCTTCCCGTCGACAACCACGCGATCGTCCACGGGTTCGGCGCCCATGCCCGCGAGCTGGTCGAGCAGCACCCAGTGGCTGGTGGCCTTGCGGCCCGTCAACAGCCCGGCCGCGCCCAGCAGGAACGAGCCCGTGCAGACCGACGTGGTCCAGCGGGTGTGCTCGTGGGCCTCGGCGATCCAGCGGACCAGGGCCTGGTCCTCCAGCGCCTCGATGGTGCCGAGGCCGCCGGGCACCACGATGACGTCCGGATCGGGCAGGTCGGCGTAGGAGGCGGTGGCCTCGATGGTGAGACCGCCCTGGTCATCGGTGACGGGACCCGGCTCGGCGGCCACGAACGTCACCTGCCAGCCGGGGGCGAAAGCCAGCACCGTGTAGGGCCCGACGGCGTCCAGCCCGGTGAAGCGCGGGTAGAGGGGGATCGCGGCATGCATGCCCTCATGCTGGTCAGGACCGCCCGTGGCGTCAATGACAGGACCCTTGCGCTTTACCCGAACACCTTTACCCACATCAGCGCGTCGATGACTGAACGCATGCGAATGCTCACGCTAGGTTACGGGTGTTCCGAAGGACTCACCCCGATCAAGGAGACCCCTGTGAGGCTGTCCAAGCGATTCGCCGGCGCCGTCGCCGCCGCCGCTCTGATCACCGTCGTCGCCCCCGCGGCCACCGCCTCGGCGAGCCCCCGCTCCACCTGCTACGGCGGCAGGCTGTGCCTGTACGCGGGCTTCGACTACAACCGCGGCCAGGTCGACCACTGGCGCGACTTCGTCCACGACGACGCCAACTTCGCCGACAACAACTGGCTGACCTGGGACTACAGCAACTCCTGGCACAGCATGAACAACGAGACCAGCTCGGTGCGCAACCGCGTCGGCTGCCCGGTGACCCTGTGGCAGAACGCCTACTACACCGGTGCGCACAGCACGTTCCTGCACAACTCCAACGACGGCTTCCTGGCCAACAACGCCGTCGGCAACAACCGCACCAGCTCGGTCGACATCTGGTGCCGCTGAGCCGAAGCAGCGCCGGTTTCCGGATTTTTCCGGAAACCGGCGGCCGCGTACCCCTGCTCCTCGCCGCCCTCCTCCTGACCGGCTGCACCACCCCGGAGGCGCCGCCCGGCGTCACCTCGGTGGCCGACCTGGTGCTCCCGTTCGACGCCTACAAGCCCGCATCGGGCCAGCGGGCGCTCCTCGCCAACGCCCACAACCTGCTGGTCGTACGGTGCATGCGCCGCCACGGCGTCACCGTGGACCCGCCCGGCGAGGACGCGGCGGCCATCGCGGCGGCCGATCCGGGCAACACCCGCCGCTACGGCGTCGCCGACCCGCGCCAGGCCGCCGAGCACGGCTACCACCTGGCCGGCGGCCCGCCCGTCAAGCCGTGGACCGCCAAGCTGTCCAGGGTCGCCCGCAGGCAGCTCAACGGCCGTCAGGGATGCCTGGACCGGGCCGACGCCCAGCTCAGCCGCGGCGCCACCAAGGCCGACTGGTCGTGGCTGGCACTGCAGGACTCCCTCACGCTGGAGCAGGCGGCCAGGGAGCCGGCCGTGTCGCAGGCCGCCGACCGCTGGAAGGCGTGCATGGAGCGGGCCGGGCACGCCTACCCCTCGCCCGAGGCCGCCATCGCGGACCGGCGCTGGCACCTGGAGAAGCCGGAGGTCAGCGACGAGGAGAAGCAGACCGCGAGCGCGGACGTCGCCTGCAAGTGGTCGTCCGGCCTGGTCGCCGCCTGGTACGCCGCCGACGCCGACCTGCAGCGGGCCGTCGTGCGCGACAACGACCGCCGCTTCGCCGCGTTCCGCGACAACCTGAGCAAGCGACTCGACCGGGCGACCGCCCTGCTCACATAGTGACCTCCACCGAGACCGCCGGGTCGGCGAAGCGCTCATTCGGCACCCGGGCGAACCAGCCGGGCCGGCCGGGGTCGCGGTCGTAGGGGTAGCCGCCGGTCTCCCGGTAGAGCTCGGCGTAGCGGGCCATCCGCTCCCGGTCCAGCCGCACGCCGAGCCCCGGGCCCTGCGGCACGGCGATGGCGCCCTCCGAGTACGCCATCCTGCCGCCCTCGATCACGTCGTCACGCAGCTGGTGGTAGTGGGCGTCAGCCGCGTACGTCAGGTTGGGCAGCACCGCGCCGAGGTGCAGCATGGTCGCGAGCTGGATGCCCAGCTCGCCGGAGGAGTGCACGGCCACGTCCACCTGGAACGTCTCGCACACGCCCGCCGCCTTCACGCACGGCCGGATCCCGCCCCAGAACGTGGTGTCGAGCAGCACCACGTCGGCCCCCCTGCGCAGCACGTTCGCGGCGAGCTGCTCGAAGTTGACCACCACGGTGTTGGTCGCGATCGGCACCCTGACCTGCTCGCGCACCAGCCGCAGCCCCTCCAGCCCGAAGACCGGGTCCTCCAGGTAGTCGTTGTCCAGGTGCTCGATCGCCCGCCCGAACCGCACGGCCTCGGCCATCGACAGCACCGCGTTGGGGTCGTACCTGAACCGGTCGCCGGGGAACGCCTCGGCCAGCGCCCGGTAGCACTCCAGCTCGTAGTCCGGCGGGAACACCCCGCCCTTGAGCTTGTGCACGGTGAACCCGTGGGCCGCCTTGAGCTCCCGGGTCTGCTCGACGAGCTGGCCGGGCGTGCGCACCTCGGCGTAGCCGTCGGCCGCGTAGCGGTAGAACAGGTAGGACGCGAACGGCACCTCGTCGCGCACCCGGCCGCCCAGCAGGTCGCACACCGGCACGCCGAGATGCTGCCCGATCAGGTCCAGGCAGGCGAACTCGACGGCGGCCAGGAGCTGCGTCCGGTTGTTGTAGAGCGACGCCGTCGGGTTGGCGATCTTGAATCGGAGCGCTTCGAGCTGGAACGGGTCGTGGTCCTTCAGGTACGGGATGAGGGCACGGAACGCCGCTTCGGCGCTCTCGCCGCCGCCGCCCATCTCGCCCAGCCCGACGAGCCCGTTGTCGGCCTCGACCTCGACGATCGTGCGGACGAACCGGCCCCAGTGGGCGCCGTTGCTGTGCCGCAGCGGCGCCTCCAGAGGCACGGCGACCGTCGTGGCCCGGATGTCAACGATCTTCACAGGTCCCCCCAGACGACGGCCACCCCGCAGGCCGGGAGCCGTACCTTGACCGATTCCCCGCTCACCTCGACCGGCCGGATCTCGCGGTCCAGGCCCGCGCTCACACCGGCGCCGAGCAGTCCGGGCAGGGTGACGGTCACCTCGACCGGCTCGGCCGCCAGCGACTGCAGCCGGACCAGCGTCGCCTCGTCCTGCCTGCCGAGCGAGGTCACCAGCACGTCCGGGTGGTCGACGGACACGTACGTCCTGGACGGCTCGCCGGCGGGACCGGTGAGCAGCGCGCCCACGAGGGGGTCGGTGAGCCCGGCGGCGGTCAGCGCGCCCAGCCGCCTGCCCGGCGCGCCCGCCTCGGACCTTACGGCGTAGCGGAACGTGGTCTCGCCCTGCTGCTGCGCCGGGAAATTGGTGTCCCAGATGTTGTTGAGCGCCCACGAGTAGACCGTGCCGTCCTCCTGGTCGAGCGTCGGGGGGAACGGCGCGTACGGCATGTGGATGGTGCCGAGCTGCACGAGCGGCGCTTCCAGGGTGGCCCAGGCGACGGTCAGCTCCTTGTCCTCGAAGGCGATCCAGTGCCGGATCGGCAGCATGTACTCGGCCGAGCCGGGCACGCGCGGCACGTCGGGGCCGCCGACGCCGCCGGTCAGCTCCCACGCGGTGGCCTGCCCGGTGGCGAGCGGGAAGGCCAGGAAGACCGCTTCCTTGGCCGGGGTGCCCTGCTTGGCGAGCTGGTAGGTCAGGTCCAGCCGGGCGACGCCGCGGTGCAGCTCGACGGTGGTGCGCAGCCAGTCGACGCCCTTGCCGCGGAGCTCGACCACCAGCTTCTCGCCGACGGCGGTGCGTTCGGCCCTGACGATCGTGGCGTTCCCCGCGATGGCCCGGTCGCCGAGCAGCGTGCGGTCGTGCGCGCCGACGTGCCCGGACAGGTGGTTGAAGTGCGGCGCCGTCGCGTAGCGGTCGTAGACGTACTGGCCGAACCCGGCGGCGGCGTCCTGGTTGACCAGCTCCCGGCCGGCGAGCTTGTCGAACACCGAGCTGATGTAGCCCTCGCGGACGTCGTAGGTCACCCGGTAGAACTCGTTCTCGATGACCCCGCCGAGGTCGAGCTCGACCGGCTCGGGGGCCTGCTCTTCACCGCGCACGACGTCCAGCCGCACGTACCCGAATCCCGGGATGTCCGGCACGACGGCGTGGATGTGCCGCCCGATCGGCCGCGTCGGCCAGTCCACCGGATCGACGTACTCCTCGTGGTGCGGCACCGTCTCCCCGGTGCGCGCGTCCACCAGCGCGATCGGCACGTCCACCGGCACCACGTCCCTGGGCAGGAACGTGCGCACCACGTCGGTCCGCGTCACGGTCCCGGGGTTGAACACGGCGAACGCCGCCGCCGCCTCACCCGAAACGTTCTCCCCGGACAGCGCCGCCGAGAACCGGCGCACCCCCGCCTGGAGCAGGTCCGCCGCGTCGTCCTGCGCGTCGTAGGCGCCCGACGACTTGCGCGTCCACTGCAGCCCGCCGGAGTCGCCCGCCTCCTCGGCGTCCTCCCACGGGTTGGCCGCGCCCCAGGTGTGCTCGTTGAACAGCGCCACCTTGTCGTAGGCGAGCCCGATCGGCTCCCCCGCGTCGATCCCGGCCAGCGTGTGCAGCGTCTCGGCGGCCCGCAGCGCCGACTGCGCCCGCCGCACGTAGCCGAGCGGCCGCGCCCCCGACCCGAGCCCATCGGCCCACCAGTCGGTCCAGTCGCCCTCGTGCACGGCCAGCCGGTCGTGGTAGTGCTCGGCCACGTGGTCGAAGAAGTCGCTGTTGACCGCCGACCGCAACCGCGGGTAGGCCCACTGCTCGTTCCACCGCCGCGCGATCGACGCGGGCACGATCGACGGCCCCGCGTTGTCCGCGTGCGCGCCCTGCACCCGCAGGTGCAGCACGTCCAGCTCGTACGGCTCGCGCGGCGCGTCCGGCCCCTGCCACCCGAACGTGCCCGGCCCGTACGGATATCCGCGCGAGGCCAGCGCCGCCAGGTAGCGCGGCAGCAGGTCGTCGGCCAGCTCGTAGGAGTCGGTCAGCCCGACCGTGTTGCCCTCCATGTACGCCATGCCGTGCGGCGTGTCGGTGAACCACACGAGCAGCTCGTTCCCGCTCGGCGCCCGCCACCGGAACGGCCTGGTCAGCTTGTCGCCGCCGTGCAGGTAAGGCACCGAGCGCCCGGCCCAGTTGTGCGCGGCGGCCAGGTAACGCACGCCCGCCGCGTTCAGCGCGTCGATCAGCCCGACGACCGCGCCCGGCACGTCGGTGTGCATGGCCGAGCGGGCCGGGATGCCGTGCGCGTGCCGGAGCTCACCGGTGAAGCGGAGCTGCCGGTAGAGCTCCTCGGTCGAGCACGCCTCGGTGTGGAGCTGGAACGGCAGCGCCGTGACCTCGATGATCCCCTCGCGGGCCAGCGCGGCGAACTTCTCGACCTGCTCGGCGGGCCGCGCGTCCAGCCACTTCAGCGCCGGCATGGACGACTCGACCGACCAGCGGAACTTGGCGTCGTCCGGCCAGGACGCGGTCTCCCCGGCCAGCCGCACGGCCGCGTCCAGGTAGTCCAGGTGGTGGCGCAGCACGGTGCCCTGCGGGTCGGTGTAGCCGATGTCCAGGTGCGAGTGGTGCACGACGAACACGTTCCACTTGCGCTGCGGCTCGACCGTGATCCGCGCCGAGCCGACCACGCCGGCCTCGTCGCGGCACTCCAGCGTGAACGCCCGGGGCTCGGTCACCTCCGGCACGAGCAGCGTCACGTCGGCGCCCGAGGCGCTGTCGGCGTCCACCAGCACGTGCGTCAGCGGCCGCGTGCTCGACACCCGCACCGCCTGCCGGCCGTCGTGGGTGAACAGCGGCAGCACCGCCACCCGCACCTCCAGCCCGCGCACGCTGATCACCGGCGTCGAGGTGTCGTCGCGCAGCGCCTGCCTGATCCCGTCGTAGTCGGGGGATCCCAGGCTGCGCTGCAGCAACCGGCTCGTCATCAAACACTCCCTAGAGACAGGCCCCGTGCGAAGAGGCGCTGGGTGGCGAGGAACAGCACGACGGTGGGCAGCGACACCACGAGGCCCGCCGCCAGGCCCACCGGGACGGGCGTCCCGGCGTACACGTCGGTCATCAGGCCGGCGAGCGCGGTCATGACGGGCCGCACCTCGGCCGTCTGCGTCAGCGTCAGGCCGAAGATCAGGTCGTTCCAGATGAAGGTGAACTCGAGGATGAACACGGCGGCCAGCGCGCTGGTGGCCAGCGGCAGGTAGATCCGCCAGAAGATGCGCCAGGTGGAGGCCCCGTCCATGCGGGCGGCCTCGAAGACCGAGAACGCCACCCCGCTGTAGAAGTTGCGCAGCACGAAGGCGGCCAGCGGCACGTTGATCGCCGTGTAGATGAGGATCATGCCGAGGCGGCTGTCGTACAGGCCGGCGTCGCTGTAGCCGACGAACAGCGGCACGAGCAGCATCTGCGACGGGAAGACGGTGCCGCCGAACAGCAGCAGGAACCACCAGAAGCCGTGCCGCAGCCGCAGCACCACGATCGTGTAGCCGGCCAGCGCCCCGATGAGCACGCCGAGCGCGGGCGACACGACGCTGTAGAGCGCGGTGCTGGCCAGGCTCTCGCCCAGACCGGCGCTCTCCCAGGCGCGGGCGAAGTTGTCCAGCAGCGCGAAGTCGGCCGACGGCGCCCAGGCGCGCGCCGGGTCGTACGACTCGGGCGGCCTGGAGGCGTTGACGATCAGCAGATAGGTGGGCCCGAGCCAGATCAGCCCGAGCACGATGAGGACCGCGCGCCGGATCATCGCACCTGCCTCTTCAGGTAGAGGTAGGACGCCAGCCCCGCCACCACGGTGAGCGCCACCGCGACCGTGGAGCCGTAGCCGTAGTCGCTGGCCACGAACGTCTCCTTGTACATGGTCACGGCGAGCGTCTCGGAGTTGCGCCCCGGGCCGCCCTGCGTCAGCACCCAGACGATGTCGAACGTCTTCAGGCTCGCCACCAGCGCCAGCCCCACCACGACCGCGGTGAGCGGGCGCATCAGCGGCCAGATGACGTAGCGGAACAGCCGCCATCCGGACGCCCCGTCGATGCGGGCCGCCTCGATCGGCGCCTTCGGGATGGACTGCAGCCCGACCACGAACAGCAGCGTGTTGACGCCGAGCTGCTGCCACGTCCAGACGAGCAGCATCGCGATCGTGTTGTGCGGCGCCTCCTGGAGGAACGCGGTGTCGACGCCGAGGAGCAGGTTGGCCACCCCGCCGTGCGACAGCACCGGGCTCCACACCATGGCCAGCCCCGCGCCGCTGAGCGCGTACGGCAGCATGAACGGCACCCGGTACCAGGCGCCGCCCTTGAGGTCGTAGGACAGCACCGCCACCAGCAGGCCGAGGCCCACCGGCAGGACCATGGTGCCGGCCACCCAGATCAACGTGTTGCCGGCCGAGGTCAGCAGGACGGGGTCGTCGAAGAGCTTGGCGAAGTTGGCCAGGCCGGCCCACTCCGGCGGCGCCAGCCCGTCGTAGCGGGTCAGGCTCAGGTACGCGGTCCACACGAACGGCGCGTAGAGCAGCCCGGCGACCAGCAGCGCCGCGGGAGCGACGTACCCGTGCCTGAACCGGCCGAGGATCGGGGCACGCGTCACCGGTGCGTGCTCCAGTACTCGTCGGCCTCCTTCTGGATCGTCTCCAGCACCTCCATGTACGTCCCGGGCTCGGTGACGAACTTGCTGAAGCCGTCCAGGGCGGCCGTCAGGATGGGCGGCGGGGTGGCCTCGAAGTAGCGGTTGACCAGGCGGTACTCGCCGCTGCCCGCGTCCTTGGTGACCTGGCCGAGCGCCTCGTCCTCGATGGTGACCTTCGGGTTGGCGCTCACGTCGCCGCGGATGCCCGACCACTTCTTCTGCGCCTCGGCGGTGGTCCACCACTTGAGGTACTTCGTGCTGGCGTCGGGGTCGGGGGCCTTGGCGAGGGAGCAGAGCGGGCCGCTCTCGAAGATCATCGAGGTCTTGGGCAGGCTCGCGTTCACGTTGGGGATGACGAAGAAGCCGTAGTCGGCGCCGGCCTTCATGTCGCGCTGGGTCATGCTGGTGTTGAACCAGGTGCCGAACGAGACCATCGCGGCCTTGCCGGTCTTCAGCACGTCCCCGGGGTCGGTCTTATCGCCCGGATTTATGAAATATCCGGCGTCGATGAGCTCTTTCCACTTCTCCATCACCGCGACCACACCCGGGTCGGTGTACTTGGCCTTGCCCGTGGACAGCCGGTCGTACAGGTCCGGGTCCATCCCGGCCATGATCTGCTCGAACCAGACGAAGGAGAACAGCACGCTGGTGTGGTAGAACGCCTTGACGTCGTTCCGCTTGAGCGTCTCGGCGACCTTGACCAGGTCCTCCCAGGTGGCCGGGGGCTTCAGGCCGTGCTTGTCGAAGATCTTCTTGTTGTAGAACATGCCCCAGTACGCGACGTTCATCGGCACGCAGTACTGCTTGCCGTCGATCGTGTAGTAGGGCGCGAGGTCCTGCGACAGGTCGCCGGCCTTGATGGCCTCCTGCCAGACGGCCGTGGTGTCGGCCACCTGCTTCTGCTTGACGATCTCCTGCAGCATCCCCCCGGTCTGCCAGGTGAAGAGGTCAGGCTTGACGTCGGTGCGGAACGAGGCCTTGATGAACGCCTGATACTGCGCCGAGTCGGTGTAGCCGGTGGGCTTCATCGACAGGCCGATGCTCTGCTTGGACAGAGCGCCCATCTCCTCGAAGTACTTGCTCCACGCGCCCTTGTCGTTGTAGAGAGTCAGCTCCGTCTTCTTCTGCGCCGTCTCGGCGCCGTTCCCGCCGCAGGCGGCGAGAAGGATGGCCGCCACGCCGAGCGTGGCCACTCGTGACCGGACCATGTTCCCGGCCTCCTTGATCATTTCGGGGGGTTGTGCAACCGCTGCTCGATGACCGTCTTCACGTCGGCCAGATGGGCCCGCATGCGTTCCCCGGCCACCGCGGCGTCGCCCGCCTCGATGGCCTCCAGGATCGACAGGTGCTCGTCGTAGTCGCGGCGACGGTCGTCGAAGATCTGCAGGATCTGGCGCTGCTCCGGTCCGTGGATCGTGAGCAGGGAGTCCACGACCTCGTGCAGCACGCTGTTGCCCGCCATCCGGGCGGTCGCCCGGTGGAAGGTCATGTTGGCGTCGTGCAACTCGGCGTCCTGGCCGCGCAGGTGATCGCCGGCGTCGGCGAGCACCCGCTTGAGCGCCGCCAGTTCCTCCGGCGAGCCACGCTCGGCCGCCATCGCGGCCAGTGGCGGCTCGATGACGATCCTGGCGTCCAGCAGTTCGAGCAGCTGGGCGCCGTGCATCTCGCGCATGTTGGGGTTGGGCAGCACGAGCCGCTCGATCGCCGCCCCGACATAGATGCCGGAGCCGTGCCGCAGCTCGATGGCCCCGGTCGCCTCCAGCCTGCGCAGCGCCTCGCGCAGCGTCGGGGTGGTGACGGCGAAGCGCTGGGAGAGCTCCCTGGTGGATGGCAGCCGGTCACCCGGCCGGTGCCCGCCCGCGTGGATGAGCTCCAGCATGCGCTCGGTGAGAGCGTCAGAGAGAGTGGGCCGCGCTACCTCGGACATATCAAGTGATCTAATCACTTATCCGGCAGGACGTCCATGACGAATCGGAATTCGGTTTCAGTCTTCGAGCAGCTCGCGCAACTGCTCGATCTGCGCCCTGCGGGACGCCTGGACCTGCGCGGCCCACTTCGTGACCTCGGGGTTGGCGCCGTCGAGCACCTCGGTCCCGGCCATCCGCACCGCGTCGCCCTGGTGCGCGATCAGCAGGGTCATCAGCTCCGGCTCCAGGTCCTCGGACTTCTTGAGCGCGTCGATCCGCTTCTGCTCGGTCTCCGGCAGGCCGCCGTGATGGTCGTGCGCCCCGTCGGGCGGCGCGAGCGGCTGCCCCCAGGCGTGCAGCCAGCGCAGCATCATCTCGACCTCGCTCTGCTGCGTGCCGGCGATGGCGGCGGTCAGCGTCTTGAGCTCCGGCGTGGTCGCCCGGTCGGCGCCGACCTTGGCGATCTCGATCCCCTGCCTGTGGTGCCGCACCATCATCTGCACGAACATCACGTCATCCGCGTTGACCGGAGGCGTCGCGGCCTCGTCCGGCCCGCAGGCGACGGCCAGCAGGAGTCCCAGAGCCACTAAGACGTACCTCATGTCCCGCCAGCCTGACACGGCGGGCGGCAACCGTCGAGGCGTCAGCCCCGATAGCGGCCGGCCACCTCGTGGAACGCCGCCTTCGGCGTCCACCCCGCCGGATCGCCCGGTGGCGTCCCGACGATCCCGAACCCGGCCATGTCCAGGTCGAGCCTCGGATCCTCGTGACGCGGGAAGTCCGGCGTGGCGAAGGTGTACACGAAACACCCGTGCACGCCCTGCGTCTCGTACACCTCGATCAGCTCGCCCAGGTAACGCGCCTGCGTGGCCTCGTCCCGCACGTGCCCCTTGCGGACCCGAGGGGGATCGGTGAACCAGTTGACGATCAGGAAGGAGCCCGCCCCCCGGCGTTCGGCCCCGGCATGGGCCCCGCACCCGAACTCCGTGATGACCACCGGCTTGCCCGCCTCCCGCACCAGCCGCCCCACCCGCTCCCGGTAGCCCTCGGGATCGGCGCCGGACCGGTAGAGGTTCACCCCCACGACGTCGAACGGCGTCCAGTCGACCTGCTCCCAGTAGCCCGCGCAGTAGCTCAGCGGCCCGCCGAACTCCCGGCGCGCGACGGCCACCGCCTCGCCCAGCATGACGCCGAGCCGCCGGCTGATCCGCCGCCCGAGCAACCGCCCGAACCGGCGCAGCGTCCACAACCGGCCGAAGACCCCCGGCCCCGGGATCATCCCCGGCGTGAACAGCGAGAACTCGTTGCCCACGAGCAGCGTGACCCGCCCCGGATACGCCAGCCGCAACTCCTCGGCCCCGGCCGCCAGCGCGGCCAGCCGTGCCACCGCGTCGCTTCCGGCCGCGGGCCGCACCCACACGTCCAGCCCCGCCTCCAGCGCGTGCCGCGCCGTCCCGGTCTCGGACACCAGCACCGCCGTGCAGTGCAGCTCCTCGCGGATCACCCGCAGGTCACGCCGCACGTCTTCCGGTCGTACGCCCTCCGCCAGGTACGAGATCCCCTTGACCTGCATCACGGCAGGGACACCGAGAGCCAGGGGCTTTCCGGGTGGCTCATGAGGACGCGGTGGGCGGCCAGCACGTCCGTGTACCACTCGCCGAACGTCTCCTCGTCGAAGTGCAGGCACCGGCCCAGGACGTAGCCCGCCGAAAACTCGGCCCACGAGCCGTACACCGTCTGCGCGCTCCTGCCCGCCCGCTCGATGGCGTCACGCATCTCCGCCTCACTCGCGTAGCGGGCGCCCCGGCCCCAGCGGGCCACCATCGTGGCGCGGCCCAGGTCCCAGGCCGCCACGGACCGGACGTACCCGCCGGGCGGCAGCAGGCCGTCGGCGCGGAAGCGCGCCTCGTACCGCATGATCTGGCCCACCAGGTCGCGCAGGCCCTTGACCAGGGCGTCCACGTCCTCGTCCACGTGACGGCGGACGGTCTCCTCGACGGAGTCGCGCCACAGCGCCGGATCGGCCTGCCCGGCCTCCCGCACGAGCCAGTTGCGGCCGTCCAGCGTGAACTGCCAGAGCCACGGGCTGACCTCGCCGGCCAGCAGCCGCTCCTGGGTCCCGCTCCAGTCGTCGCGGTCGTCGATCCCCCACGCCTCGGCCAGCCGCCGTACCTCGCCGCTGTAGCCGGCGCCGTGCCAGTCGAGCGTGTTCCAGGCGTCGCCGTTGGCGTAGCAGAGGTGCGCGCCGCAGGCCAGGCCGCGCAGCATCGCCTCGCCCTCGGGCGCGCCGGTCCGTCGCGTCTCGACCCGGTCGCACAGCTCGCCGGGCCGGAACAGCTCGTCCCGCAGTTCGGCCCAGATCTCCCGCTCCTCCTCGTCCGACAGGAACGACGCCTCGCACGGCGTGGCCGCGTTGACCACCAGCACGTCCACGTCGTCCGGCCAGAGCATGCCCAGGTCGCCGAGCGTGACGAACTCGTAGGCCACCTCGGGGTGCGGCCGGGGCAGCACCCCCGCCGTGTACGCCTGCACGATCCGCCGCCCGTCGGCCGGCGTGGCGACGAACACCGGGGCGTCCTGCCGGGCGCCGGCCAGCGGGACCGGCCGGTAGAGCCCTTCCGCCGAGATGACCCGCAGATACTCGTACGCGGCGCGGTCGTCGCCCGCGTCGTTCCGCCGGGCCAGCTCGTACAGCCGCTCCTCCAGCGCGGCGGGCGCGCGCCACGGCGTCCCGTCGGGCGGATCTGGGATGAAGGGAAAAATCTCCTCGTCGGCAGACATATGGGGAAATATATCCATGATCTCCCCGCCTCCAGGAATGCCGTACCAGTACGGGGTCATGACGGCGCTTCCGTCGGACACTCAGATGGACACTCAGGCCGGAACGGCATCGTTGGAGGGATCTCGATGGAAAGCGCGAACCTGCCGGCCGCGGCGGACATCCTGTGGGCGGCCATCGCGGCCGGCGGACTCGAAAGAATTGGGGCCTACGGAACAGAAAGCGCAATCCTCGCAACAAAGTCGCTACTCTCACGCATAGCCGCATTTCGCACAAAGAAGGGCCAGGCCGCGGATCCGGCGTCACGCAACGAGCTCCTGGACACTCTGCTCGCGATGGCCTCCGACGACGCCTCACTACGATCCGCCGTGCAGCAGTTCAACGCGTCCAGGATCACCGCCAACACCTTCAACGGCCCGGTCGACGCCCGCGAGGCCAATTTCGGATTTTCCGACAAGTAGCCAGCATCCGACCGATATCCCGCTCTGGACCTGATTCATGTCCATTGAGCAGATGAACGGCCGACAAAGCCACCTCCTTCTCCGGGATCGGGAATAGTTGCCTTCGCGCGATGCGACCCGTCGTTGGAGAGGGACGATGCCGGAGAACTCACTGCAAGAAGCGCACGGAAACTGGCCCACCCGGACCTTCCTCGCCCGGCTCGGTGATGATGCGCGGAGGAACCTGCTCGGCCTGGCCCCGCCCCGCGCCTACGGGCCGGGGCGGGTCCTGCTGCATCAGGGTGAGAGCAGCAGCCACGTCTTCATCCTCACCTCCGCCAGGCCCGGCGCCTCGGCCTGCGTCAAGGTGAGCGCGCGCCTGGCGAACGGCACGGAGATCCTGCTCGGCATCCGCGTCTCCGGCGACGCGGTCGGCGAGCTCGGCGTCCTGCGCGGCTCGACGCGCCAGGCCACGGTGACCACCTGCTCCCCCACCAACGCCTACGTCATCCCGCACCGGGAGTTCATGGGCTTCCTGCGCCGCTACCCGGAAGGATGGCCCGCCATCAGCGGCATGATCGCGGACCGTCTCGACTGGGCCAACCAGCGCAGGCTCGACTTCGTCGGCTACTCGGTGCCCGTGCGTCTCGCGCGCGTGCTGACCGCGCTGACCGAACGGCACGGCTCGAAGGTCGAGGGCGGGCACGACCTGGGCGTCCGGCTGTCCCAGGAGGAACTGGGGAGGTTGATCGGCGCCGGCAAGGACGCCATCGGCAAGGCGATCGGCAGCCTCAAGGACGCGGGGCTCATCACGGTCCACTACCGGGGGATCGTCGTCAGATCCGTCGCCCGCCTCCGCTCCTACGCCGACCTCTCCGAACCCTAGGAAGACACCGTATTTATACGGAATCCCATTTCAAGGCCCGTGCCAAGCTACTGATCCCGAACTTCACATCAGGGAAAGGGGCCCGCATTGGCCGCAGGTGATGACTTCCAGCGCCGGCTGATGCTGTCCGTCGACGCCAAGGGATACGGAAGCACGGCCGGCGGGGTTCACGGGGTGATCCAGGAGGGCCTGCTCAAGGTGCTCGGGGAGGCGGGCGAGCGAGCCGGCCTGGACCGGTCGGCCTGGGTCCGGCAGGGGGCCGGCGACGGCGAGTTCGCCATCCTGCCGGCCACCGTGCCGGAGCCCAGGCTGGTCGACGACTTCACCCGGCACCTCGCGGCCGCCATCCGCAGGCACAACAGGACCCTGCGGGAGGACCTGCGGCTCCGGCTCAGGCTCGCGATCCACTTCGGCACCGCGATCCGCGCCGCGAACGGCTTCGCCGGCGACGGCCCCGTGCACGTCTCCAGACTCTGCGACAGCCGGGCGCTCAAGGACGTCCTGGCGGCCTCCGGCGCCGGGCTGGCCGTGGCACTCTCCGACCGGGTCTACGCGGACGTGGTCGTCCAGGGGCACACCACGCTGGAGCCGGAGGACTTCCTCCGGATCCGCGTCCGGGAGAAGGAACTCGACGTGCCCGCCTGGGTCTGGTTGCCGGACGGCGACGTGCACGCGCTCCGGCTGGACGAGGAGACCGGTGAGGCCGTTGGGACCGGCGAACCGCCCGTCGTCGCTCCCAAGGTCACCGTCAACACCTTCAACGGCCAGGTCGACGCGAGCCACGCGGTCTTCGGGTTCCGGGAGTGACGCGTGGCCCAAGACGACCAACCCGCCGAACAGCAGGCGGGCGGCACCCCCGAACCCCCCGCGCCCGACGCCAAGGAGGACAAGGCGCCCGACCCCGGAAGGGCGAGCCGCACGCAGTCGGAACGGAAGGCGGTCTACAACACCTTCCTCGGCTCGGTGAACGCCGGTGGCAGCGTGCTCGGCTTCGGGGAGAACTCCGGCGGTGACGGGGAGAGCGCCAGATCGGCCACCGGCCGCCTCGGCGACAGCGCCATCGACGCGGCGGCCCACTGCTACGTCGCGCCGGGCGACCCGTACGGACAGGCGCACGCCGCGCTGCTGGACGACCACGTCGTGGCCCTGGTCGGCGGGGCCGGCATCGGCAAGCGCACCGCCACCATCGTGCTCCTGAGCAAGGTCCTCGGCGGCGACCGGCCGCCGATCGTCGCGCTCGCCCCGTCCCTGAGCCTGGAGGACCTGCGCAAGCGCGACTACGAACGCGGATACGGCTACGCCGTCTTCGACCGGACCGGCGACCGGCGCCGGTCGCCCGCCTCGAAGACGGGGCTGAGCTGGGCGGACGACGACCACGCCTGGCAGGCGGTGGTCGACAAGGTGTACGAGGCGGGCGCGTACCTGGTGGTCACCGCGGGCCCCACGCCGGGACGCCCGCCCGAGGCGGTCCGGCACGTCGCCTGGCAGCGCCCGGACACGACCGACCTGCTGAGCGCCCGGCTCGGGGACGACGCGGACGAGGCGGTCGTCCGGGACCTGGTGGCCCTGCTTCCCGGCGAGTGCGCCATGGCCGACCTGACCGCGATCGCCGAGCTGGTCGTCGGAGGCAGTGAGCCGGCCGACGCCGTGAACAAGGTCCTGGACCAGTCCGGGCAACGTGAGGTGCGGCTGTGGTTCGCCCGTGAGCCGACCCGCCGGGAGGTGCTGGACGTCACCACCCTGGCATTCGTCACCGGCGTGGGGGACCGGGCCTTCGAGATCTGCCGCGACCTGCTGGAGGAGAGCCTGGCCGAGGCGTGGCCGCCGCCTCCCCCGGACAAGAAGGTCAAGGAATCGCACCTCCGGCAGGACCGGGCCGAGCGGTTCGGCGAAGGCGGGCTGATCAGATACACCCGGGACAACGACTCGGGCCGGCCCCACCGCATGCTCGCCTTCCGGGAAGACAGTTACCGGCGCTACGTGCTGGAGGAGCTGAGCGAACGGTTCAAGTCGGCCTTCTGGGACGCGGTCAAGTCCTGGCTGGACCGGCTCATGGTCTGGCAGGAGTTCTCGGTGGACGTCGGGGCCGGTCTGGCGCTGTTGTCCTACACCAGCTTCGACGAGATCGACTACTCCTATCTGAGCCCTGGTCCAAGGGCGAGAGCGGCTGGGAAGGCCAGGTCACGGCCACGTTCGTGCTGTGGTTCATGTCGCTGGACGAAACGCTGGGACCGGTGGCGCTGCGCACGGTGGAGACGTGGGCCGGGCAGGGCAGCACGGCACAGCGCCTGACCGCGATCCTGGCGTTCCAGGGCGAGCTCGGCATCCGCTATCCGACGTCGGCCGCCAAGCGGCTCTGGCAGCTCCTGGTGCAGCAGAACCAGCTCAGCGAGATCGCTGCCAACGCCTTCGGCGACTTCTTCGCCGCGCTCGTCTCCGCCAGGCAGAAGGCCGGCTACGTCATCGAGCGGCTCCGCTCCCAGCTCGACGGCGCCCAGAAGACGGGCAAGGGCAGGTACAGGTACGAGCTGACGCTGGTCGCGATCATCTCGGTGCTGTGGACCAGGAACCCCAGGACCGGGAACCCCGCGTCCATGGAGTACCTGCGTGACAACCCGGCCCACAGGCAGGTGATCGCCGAGATGTGGGCCGCGGCGCTGCGCTACCGGCCGTACCGGCATGAGGCGTTGAAGGCACTGCACGACGCGCTCAACTCCCTGGAACGGCTCAGCGGCGACGCCGAACGTGACGCGCAGGCCCTGGGCGACGCGCTCGGGGCCGCACTCCCGACGTCCGAGCACGCCCCCTTCAAGAGGGACTTCACATACCTCATCGAAAGCTCCCGCAAGAAGCCGCCACGCGCGGCGATCCTGACGAAAGTCCTGCTGGCCGCGCTCGACCGCGCGGCAAGCGCGTTGTGATGGAGGATGGGATGGCAGAGCCATACCCGATCGTCGACCGTAAGGTCCTTTCCCAGCCGGATCGCGGCGGGTTGCTCCGGCTGGGCCGGCGCACGCGTGACAAGAACGAGGTGCCGAAGGTCAACGGGCAGCAGGTCCGCGTCTTCTCCGTGGACGGCAGCTACCTCGTCGACCACGGCCATCGCGGGCCCGACGACGAGAAGGTCGTCCGCTCGACGCACGTGTCCATCGTCGACCTGAGCCACAACCATGCCGTACAGACCGATTTGACCATCCCGTCGGCCGACGCGAAGGACTTCACCGTGCGAGTGACGTTCCTGTGCACGGTGACCGACGCGGTCACCGTCGTGCGCGAAGGGCAGGGCGACGCCGAACGGTCCCTGAACGGCTACATCCGCAGCCACCACCGGCTGTTCCAGCTGGGACTGCGGCACAAGCTGTCCGAGGTCAACCTCGTCCGGCTGAACGTGCAGACCCAGATCGAGGCGTACGTCCAGCTCAAGCCGCCTCAGGTGCCCGGTCTGACGATGTCGCTGGCCAGTGTCGAGGTGCTGACCCCCCAGGAGCTGGCCGCCTTCCAGGACAAGGTCAGGTCGGAGGAGCTGAATTACGAGCTCAACCGGCTCAAGGCCACCTACGAGGAGGAGTCGGACCGGCAGCGGCGCGAATGGGAGCTGGAGCGAAAGACGTACGAGCTCAAGCTCTCCGAGCAGCGCCAGCACTTCGAGGCCATGGAACAGCTCGGCCGGCAGCGGCTCCAGCAGAACCACAACGAGTTCCTGATCAACGAGGTGGCCAGGAAGCACCAGGCACTCGGCGACGACCCCCTGAAGGCCGCGATGGCGGCGCGCGAGGAGCAGGAGCTGACCGCGACCCAGATCGCCGACCGGATGCAGGCCGCCAAGGAGCACGGAGAGGAGCGGGCGGACCGGCGCGTCGAGCGCGAGTACCTGGTGGCGCAGGAGGAACGCACCCGCAGGTACGCGATGGAGGATGCCGCGCTGGAGCGGGCGAGGATCGACCGCGAACGCGCCTATCAGGCCGAGCTGACCAGGATGACCAGGGAGTACGAGGCCGAGCAGGCCCAGCTCCAGCGCGCGTACGAGACCGAACAGGGCCGCGAGCTGCGGGAGCGGGAGGACCGGCTGGAGATGCTGCGCGTCCGCCTCGACATGCTGAAGGAGATCTCCAAGCACGGCCACCTGAACGAGATCTACGTCGACGCCGGACAGCTCATCAACGGCATCGCCCACGAGACGGGCGCCGCCGCGTCACCGCTGGCGGCGGGCGGCCGGCATGCGCTTCCCGAGCTCGAGGACGGGCCGGAGGACGGGCGGACCGACGCGGACGAAACGGCGGCCCCCCAGGTGGAGGGCGGACGCGAGTTCCGCGAGGAGGACGGCTGATGGCCGTGCACGCCGGGGCCCCGCCCACCCCGTCCGCGGAGGAGCCGCGGCCCTTCATCGGCGAGGTCCGCCGCCCGGCGCCTCCGCAGCACGGGATCCGGCGCCGCCTGCGCGCCCTGGCCGGCGTGGACGAGGAGGTGCTCGACCATTTCCCCGAGGAGCGCCCCCGCTACACGCGGCTCGGGGCCATCGTCCTCAACACCGGCGTCCTCGCGGGGTTGTCCATGCTCGCGGCCCTGACGAAGTTCCTCGACGTGCCGTGGTTGCTGCTGCTGCCCGTCGCCGCGTTCTGGGCCTGGGTCATCGTCTGCATCGACACCTGGATGCTGTCGAGCACCCACGGCACGAGCGGCGGCGCCGCCTTCTGGGTGCGCCTGGCGTTGTCGGTGGTCATCGGCCTGGCCATCGCCGAGCCGCTCCTGCTGAAGGTGTTCGAGCCCGCCATCCACCGCCAGGTCGCGGCCGACAGGATCGAGGAGCGCGCGAACCTGGAATCGGCCCTGCGGGCCTGCAATCCGGTGCCGTACGAGAAGCTGCCCGCCGCCGAGGTGGCGCGCTGCGCGACGGACGGCCTGCTGATCAGCGTCGAGCAGGCGCCCGCCAGCGTGGAGGACGCCCTGCGCAAGGCCGGGGAGCAGCAGGAACTGCTCCAGAGCCGGATCGACGCCGCCAACGGCAAGCTCGCCGCGGCCGAGGACCTGGCCAGGCGCGAGTGCAACGGCCAGACCGGACGCGGACTCAGCGGCCGGGTGGGGGTGGGCCCCAACTGCCGCCGCAACCGCGAGGTCGCGGACCGGCTCCGGCTCACCAACGGCAACGAGCAGCGCCGGCGGGAGGTCACGGAACTGCAGACGATGATCGTCGACCTGCAGAGCCAGCTCAAGACCGAGAACCGCTCTTACGCCACCCGGATCGACGAGGGCATCAAGGCCAAGCTGCCGGCCCCCGAAGGCCGGATCGGCCTCCTGGAGGAGGACAGGGCGCTCGGCAACCTGTCCGCCACGAGCGTGTTCGTGTTCGCCGGTCAATGGCTGCTGCGGATCCTGCTCATCATCGTCGACTGCCTCCCCGTGCTGACGAAGAGGCTGTCGGCCATAACGGCGTACGACGCGGCGGTGGCCAGGCAACTGGCCACCGACGACGTCCTGCATTCCGCCAAGGACGATCTGAACCGGCAGATCGACCTGGCCGACACCGCGGTGGAAAGCGCCCTGGTGCGCAAGAGGGAGAGCGACCGGCTCCGCGCCATCGCCGACCAGGACGAGGCCGAACGCGTCCGGCGCGAGGAGGAGCTCAACCGGCGCATCGACGCCCTCGCCGCCGACCTGCGCAGCCGGGCCTCTCAGTCATGACCGGGAGATCGACTCGTCGGTCATGACCGGGAGATCGACTCGCACCCCGTCGGTGTGTCGGCCGCGTCGGCGATCGCGGTGTCGGAGCCGCTGCCGCAGTCGACCACCGTGTCCTTGGTGCCCTGGAGGTCGTCGGCGTCGAGGAGGTCGGCGCCGCCCCGGCCGTCGAGGGTGTCGGCGCCCTCGCCGCCGATCAGCGTGTCGGCGCCCGAGCTGCCGATGAGCGTGTCGGACCGGATGGTGCCGTCGATGACCTCCACGTCGGAGGCCACGTCGTCACGGTCGACCCCCGGCCGTCCGTCGGGCCGCGCGCTGTCGGCCTTGGTCACGGTCACCGGCCGGCCGCTGGCACCGTAATCGACCGTGTCACGGCCGGCGCCGCCCAGGTAGGTGAGCTGCGTCCCGTCGGAGCTGCGCCCGGCGGCGAACCTGTCGTCGCCGGAACCGCCGTCGACCGTCCCCGCGATCTCGACCAGCGACGAGAACCCGTCGCGCCCCGCCCCCAGGGTCGCGTTGACGGTCGTCACGCCGGTGCCGCAGTTCACCTCGTCGGCGGACACCCTGAGGCAGCCGGTGCCTGCAGTCACCCCGCCGAACACGTGCAGCCGGCCGCTCACCGCCTGCACGGTGAGGTTGTCGTCCCTGGCGATGGCGCCCGCCGTGATGGTCACGGTCGCGCCGCTCCTGGTCACCACCGGCTCCCCGGCGGCGGCATGCCCCGCGCCGGGCGCCGCGGCCAGCACCCCGGCAACCAGCCCACCGAGCACGGTCATGCGCTGAAGGTTGTTCATGGCTTTCACCCCGTGTGTAAACAGGCGGGCTCCGGATGAGCACCGCTCGCGTCCCTCACGATGGACCAGAACATTCTTCTTTTCTGCGCAGAAGTGCATGTATCACGAGATGTGCGGACACAAATCTTTGACTTGACTACTGAAAGTAATCAATGAGTAACTTAGAGTCCTGCAAGGTCATCCCCGGACCGAAGGGACCTCTGATGAAGGCACTTAACGAACGAGCGGCCGCCATGGCGCTGTGCGTCGCCGTCGCCCTGCCCGCCACCGGCCTCGCCGCCCCCGCCAACGCCGCGATCCAGCAGGCCACGGCGCTCCAGCGGGCCGCCGACCAGTGCGCGGCCGGCGAGATCTGCTTCTGGCACGACCGCGACTACCGCGGCACCCCCTGGCGCTGGATGCCCTCCAACGGCTACCGCGACATGCCCCCCAACCTGCACGACCACGTCTACTCCTTCTACGCCAACGTCCGCGGCTGCTTCATCGACTACGACCCCCGCGAGTTCCGCAAGGTCAACATCGGCGACTACGCCGCGGCGTACGACACCAACTTCGGCACCCGCATCGACGCCGTGGCCCTCCACAGCGCCTGCTGAGCCCGGGGCCGGGTCTTCACGCACGCAAGGTCAGCGACTGGAACCGGGTGTTGCCCGAGCCGACGACATGAAAGTCCACGACCTCGAAGACCCGGCCCGCGTACTCCTGGATCTCCTCGTCGCTCCGGAACGAGAAGAACCGCGGCGGCCGCCGCCCGTCATCGTCGAACACCTCCTCCCCGGCCAGGCTGCCCCCTCCGTAGACGCCGAGGAAGAACAGCCCGCCGGGCCTCAGGACCCGGTGGATCGCCTCCAGCACCGCGGGCAGATCGCGGTCGGGCACGTGCAACAGGCAGTTGAGCGCGTAGACCGCGTCGAACGACCCGGGCGCGAAGTTCAGGTTCAGGAAGTCCATGACCCGGGCGTCGAGCCCCTTCTCCCGGCACCGGGCGACCATCTCCGGCGACAGGTCGACCGCCACCACGTCCAGGCCGTGGTCCCGGAAGTACACGCTGTCCTGTCCCGTCCCGGCCCCGACCTCCAGCAGCTTGCCGTGCGGTGGCAGCCGGCCCAGGAACGCCTCCCGCTCCGCCTGCTTCCACGCCGCCTTCCCGCTCGCGTCCCGCTGCCCCGCGTCCCGGTCGTAGGCCGTACGCAGTTGCCTGATGACGTCGTCGTAGCGCATGCTCACCGGCCCAACCTAGCGACCCCGCCCCCGCTCGTACGAGACCCGGCCCAGCGGACGGATCACCCTTGAGCCGGGCGCAGCAGTCGTTCGGCCTCGGCGTGGTGCCCGGTCATCTCGCGCAACGACGCGCCCGTCGTTTTCAGCACGGCCGGACGGGAGCGCGGGTTGCCGCGCAGCGCGCGCAGGCGACCCGCTCCCCCAAGCAGCCGCCCGAACCGCAGGGCGTCGCGGATGCCCTACGCCGTGCCCGGGTCCTTGAAATGTCCGGCGTCGCCGGCCAGCGCCCCGCCGGGTCCCGCCAACCGCCGGAAGCAGAACGGGTGCGCGGCGGAGCTCACGATCCTCGTCGCCCCGGTGCAGCGCTGCAGCCGCTCGGCCAGTCCCGGCACCAGGCCGACCGTCCGGTCGACCTATGCCTGCCGGACGAGTTCGAGTCTCCCAACGACTTCGACAGCCCGGCGCCGCCTGTCAGCTCGCCGGCTCCTCCTCCGGCCGAGGCGCCCGGACGTTACGGCGCATGCTTTCCTCACAGGCGCCGAAGGCGAGAAAGTTGCGCCGCGCCTGGGTCAGGCTCAAGCCGCCGTTGGGCCCGCCCAGCACGACATCGGCATCCGGGTCGTCCTGGCCGTCGTCCTCCCAGAAGCACACCGGGCAGATCTCGGACCCGCCACGCTCGTCCAAGGTCACATACCGACAGCAGGGACACGCGTACGGCCCGCCCTCGGGCCCCCGCAGAACCGGGTAGTTGCTCAGTTCAAGACCCACGACACCCAGTTTGCCTACCCGCACGTCCAGCACGCCAGCCCCCCATCAAGCCGACCGGACGGCTGGAAGGCCCCCCGCGGTCACCGCGAGGGGGCCTTCGGCGGACGATCAGAGGGTGAGGCACCCCACGAGCGGGACTTCGGGCGGAACCGCGACCGCTCCGACGGGATCGGCGACGCTGCCCGTCGCGCAGTTGGCCATCAGTACGGGATCCAGCCTCGTGATCGACTGTACGGACGAGAGCGTCGTGGGATCGACGACCGCATGGGCGGCCGACGCCGGCAGGACGAGACCACCGGCGACGGCGATCACTGCGGCAGCGGCGATCTTACGGGGAGATGTACGCACTGAACCCTCCGTGGTGTGTACGTGAACGACCATCGTTCATCACCGATGGTAGTTATTTCCTAACACTCAGTACACGGCTGGATCATTAGAAACGCCCCATGTACGGAAGGCCGCCGATATTCAGTGGCGCCTGGAAGGCGAATGACCGACGATGCCGAGATGACTACCCCGGATGCGAGTGAACCCGTTCCGACCCGGTGGACGCAGGCGACCGTGTACCGCGACATGTGGGTGGACCCGGCCGACGACCCGCGCGAAACCGAGGACGAGGCCCTCGACGAACGCGGCATCCTGCTCGACTACCTGCGCCACCACCGCCTCACCCTGGAAATGAAGTGCGCGGGCCTGGATGCCGAGCAGCTCGCCCGCCGATCCGTACCACCGTCCACGATGTCCCTGCTCGGGCTGGTCCGGCACCTGACCGAGGCCGAACGGCACCTCCGCCGGGTCATGGCCGGCGACGACGCGCCGAAGCTGTACTGCACCGACGAGGACCGCGACGGCGACTTCAACGGCGCCATCGCCGATCCGGCGGTCGTGGAGGACGCCTGGCGGCAGTGGCGGACCGAGTCAGAGCTCGCCGACCGGTTCGTGGCCGGAGTCCCCGATCTGGGCACCCTGAACGCCGGCGTCTCCGACCTGGGCCCCAACGGTTCGGACCTGTCGCTCCGCGACATGCTGGTCGCGCACATCACCGAGTACGCCCGCCACTGCGGCCACGCCGACCTCCTGCGCGAACGCATCGACGGCCGCGTCGGCCAGTAGCCCCCTCCTACCTGAGGTCGCCCGCACCACCACCGAGCCGATCACCCGCTTCAAAGCGCGCAAGCCCCCAGCACCAGTGGAAGGTCACCTCAGGCGGGTAGAACTGTGTTCTCATGGACGTGATCAAACTGCAGCAAACGTTGGACGACCTCTTCGACCGGTCTCTGCTGCGGCACGGGTTCGTGGACTACTCGCGCGACTACCAGCTCGTGGTCCTGCCGATGCCCGATCCTCGGACCGGGACCACGCCGCCGCCGCTGCGTTACCTGTTCCGGTACTGCGTGCAGGCCACCTGCGCCACCGCGCTCCCGGCCCGCACCTGGCGGGTCTCGCTCGATGACCGGCTCACCACCTACGAAACCGGGGTGGAGTACGACGGACACGTCTGGGGCGTCAACTGGCAGGCGCTCTATCCCGGCGCCACGCTCATCACCGACTCACCCACCGCCCGCAACTGGGCGACAGCCATCGGCATCGATTTCCATGAAGTCCGGATCGAGACCAACGTGCACGACCTCACCCTAATCTTCTCCGACCTGACCATCGAAGAACTCCCGCGCCCGTCACCGGGACACGGCCACCGATCCCCGGTTCAATAGCCGCCAGGAGAAACGACAGATCATTTAGCCGGAGTGTCACCCACGTACCAGCTTCGACGAAACCGACCCGACACGTGGACGCCCGGGGAGTTGCGGCACAGCTTCGTGTCCCTGCTCTCAGACCAGAGCATCCCACTGGAGGAAATCTCCAGGCTGGTCGGCCACAGCAGCACAGCGGTAACCGAACTGGTCTACCGCAAGCAGATCCGCCCCGTCCGTCAAGGAGACGCTATGGCAAGGGACCGGATCTTCGGCTCTGGATACGAACGACCGTCTTCGTCCCGGGCAGGTATTGAGGCAGGGACAATCAAGGTGTGAAACGACTGGCCACCATCGTTGTCCTGGCAGCGTTGACGTCCTGCGGGCCCGGCGAGGAGGAACGCATCACGCGTTCTTTCACCAAGATGGAGCAGGTCGCCCAGGCACTCAAACCAGAAGGCAGCCTGACGAACCGGCCACTGGAGGTCGGGCAGGTTGAGTTTCAAGCTGTCTATCGAGAAGGTGACCGCGTCTATTTCAAGGTGGGCGAGAACGGGCCTAGCGTGGACCCATACGGCTACGTATGGAGCCCCGAGCGCACTCCGGTTGATGACTCCAATCCGGCGGTCGCTTCGTCCTTCGAGCACATCCAGGGTCCTTGGTATCGCTGGAGTGACAGCTATTAGCCTGGCCAATGTCTGAGGCTCAATCACTCACTTAGACACTCAGAAGCCCCTCAAGATCCCTTGAGGGGCTTCTGACGAGCCGCCTTGGGGATTCGAACCCCAGCCCCCTTCATTACGAGTGAGAACACGATCGTCCAAGGCGGCCCAGGTGAGGCCAGAGTGGCTGCTCAGTGCTGTCTCAAGACCGGGGCTACGCCCACTAGCATCCATGACCGTCCAGGCGCGTTGTCAGCACCTCCGTTAGCAGGGCATCGGCCTCAGCCCTCATGTTCCAGTGGCAAGGGCCGGCGGAAGCCGGTCCGCGCCAGCCGATCGCCCCAGCTCCGTGCAGCGAGCACCGAAGTCAGCGATCGTCACGGCCTTCCTGGATGCGCGAGCAGCCACCAAGGCGAGGTCTCAGGAGACCATCGCCGCATAACCGAGTCTCAACGCTTTCAGGGGATGGACACAGCGTGTTCATGACAGCCTGGGGCGGCCCTATCTATCCCACCACCGCCACCGAACCACTACCAGTGATTCGCCTGCACGACCTACGCCACGCCCACGCAATCCTGCTGCTCTTGGCCGGCGTCCCGTCCATGTCATCCGCTCGGCGGAGACTGCCGCCGCCGACGTCTTCGCCCAGACGGTCGACGACTCCTGTTAGCAAGAGTGTTAGCAAAAGGCCCCCCGCGATCATCGCGAGGGGCCTTTGACCTGGGAGCCGCCTTGGGGATTCGAACCCCAGACCCCTTCATTACGAGTGAAGTGCTCTGGCCGACTGAGCTAAGGCGGCGTGCCGTACAGCTTGAAAGAGTCTACAGGAGCCCAAGGGGTCCTCGCTCCCCGGAAAGCTCAGGGCGTCAGCGGCCCGTCGAGCATCGCCAGCCCGGCCGCGGCATCCCCTTCCCACCTCAGCCCGGGGTGGGACCGGGGCAGCCTTCCCCACAGCATCAGCAGCAGTTCCTCCACCCGGCCGGCGATCTCCGCGACCGGCTCCCCGGGCCCATAGGTCCACGTCTGTCCGGTGTCCGAGGCGCGTACCCGGATGGCGTACGCGGGAGGCTGCGCGAGGCCGCGCTTGATCATGCGCGACGCCATCGTGTCGAACACCTCCGCCACTCCCTCCCCGGCCAGCCCCGGATCGATGGACGGCGTCAGGCCGAGGGCGTGTTCGGCGTCCCAGCGGTGGATGACCGTCTCCAGCGGGCGGCGGCGTTGCCAGAAGCCGACCGTGTGGGGCGGGTGGAAGGTCCAGGCCTCGGCCGCCGGGTCCCCGTCGAGGGCTTTCAGCAGCGTCTCGGTGGTCTGGTCGAACCACGCCCCGAGGCCGTCACGCGGCGCCGGCGGAGCCTCGTGGCGGCCGTGGCGCTCGGTCACCGCCGTCGCCGCCCACAGGTTGCCGCCGCCGAGGTGGTCGGCCAGGTCGTACAGCGTCCAGTCGCCGCAGTGCTCGACCGGGGCGGACAGGTCGCCGTCGAGGCAGGCCCGGAAGGCCGCGGACTCGCGACGCAGGTGTTGGAGCAATTCGGCGGTGCGCATGGGCACGACCTTATCGGCCTCGGAGTGGGCGTAGCCGGCACCCCGGATGACTTCGGCTTATGCCGGGAGTTAGCCTGGAAATGCTGCTCCGTCCCCTCGGTGACCGGTAGTCCCGGGGGCAGTCGATCGGTACGTCCGGCGCACGACGGAGGGCTTATGAACGGCTACCCACAGATCGCGGACCACGGCATGATCGGCGACCTGCAAACCGCCGCACTCGTCTCCGGGACGGGGACCGTCGACTGGTGGTGCACGCCCCGGTTCGACTCCCCGAGTCTCTTCGCGTCCATCCTCGACTGCGAGCGCGGCGGGTACTGCCGGTTGGCCGCCGACGTGGACCGCGACGACGAAGCGTCCGTACGGCAGCTCTACCTGCCGGACACCGCCATCCTCGTCACCCGCTTCATGGCTCCCGGCGGCGTCGGCGAGATCGCTGACTTCATGGAACCGAACACCTCCGCCACCCCTTCGGGCCGGCATCGCCTGGTGCGGATCGCCCGGGTGGTTCGCGGGAGCCTGCCTTTCACCTTCGCCTGCCGTCCCCGTTTCGACTACGGGCGGGCAGCGCACACCCTGGACCTCGGCGATGCCGGATCAGCGATCTTCCGGGGCCCCGGCACCGACCTTCACCTGCAGGCCGTCGGCCCCTTCGCCCTGCGTCCCGACGGCGAGGACGTCATCGCCGACTTCACCCTCCAGGCCGGTGAGATCGCCGCGATCGTTCTGACCAGCGACAGCGACGGTCACCTTCCCGTGCCGCCCGTGACCGCCGACGGCGTGCGCGACAGCTTCGAATCCTGCCGCGCTTTCTGGCACGGCTGGCTGCGCACCTGCCGCTACCGCGGTCGCTGGAATGACATGGTCCACCGTTCGGCCATCACCCTCAAGCTCCTCACGTACGCGCCCACCGGTGCCCCGATCGCCGCCGCGACCATGGGACTGCCGGAACAGATCGGCGGCGAACGCAACTGGGACTACCGCTACACCTGGATCCGCGATGCCTCTCTGTCCGTCCGGGCCCTGCTCGATCTCGGCTTCGTCGAGGAGGCACAAGCCTTCCGTACGTGGCTGCGCGAGCGTCTCGACGCCGGCGGCGCCTCGGAGGAGCCGCTGCAGATCATGTACCGGATCGACGGAGACCCGCACCTCACCGAGGAGGTCCTCGACCACCTGGAGGGGTATCGGAAGTCCGGGCCGGTACGGGCCGGCAATGCCGCCGCCGACCAGCTCCAGCTCGACATCTATGGCGAGGCTGCCGACGCCTTGGCCCAGGCACAGGAGATCGGAGGCATCCGCGGCTGGCGGTCCTTCGCCGGCCTGCTGGACTGGCTGGCCGATACCTGGGACCGCCCCGACGAGGGCATCTGGGAGACCCGCGGTGGGCGTCAGGAATTCACCTACAGCCGCCTGATGACCTGGGTCGCCTTCGACCGTGGCATCCGGATGGCCACCGCCTACTCCCGTCCTGCCGACCTTGCGCGCTGGAGGAGCGTTCGCGACACGGTCTTCAACCAGATCGTCGACCGCGGCTGGAGCCCGCAGCGGCAGGCTTTCGTGCAGCATTACGGCACCGACGTGCTGGATGCCTCGCTCCTGCTCATGCCCCGCGTCGGGTTCATCTCCCCCCGCGACCCGGCCTGGCTGAGCACTCTCGACGCCATGGACGGGGAACTGGTCAGCGACAGCCTCGTCTACCGCTACGACCCTGCCGCGTCTCCCGACGGGCTGCGCGGCTCGGAGGGGACCTTCAACCTGTGCAGTTTCCTCTACGTAGAGGCTCTGGCCCGCGCCGGACGGCTGCAGCAGGCCCGCTACGCCTTCGACAAAATGCTCACCTACGCCAACCACGTCGGCTTGTTCGCCGAGGAGATCGGCCCGTCGGGCGAGCAGCTCGGCAACTTCCCGCAGGCGTTCACCCATCTGGCGCTCATCGCCGCCGCCATCGCCCTCGATGAGCAGCTCGACCGCGCCGAACCGGGTGCGCCGTAGACCGTACACCTCGTCACCGGCACGGCGAGACTATCCCCGGCCGGCGGGGAGCCGGATGGCGGCAGCGAGGCCTACCAGGGCGAATATCCCAAGGGCGATCATGGCAAGGGCGTACGAACGGTTTCCTTCAGCCAGCCCGGAGATGAGGATCGTGCCCGCGATCGCCGTGCCGAACGACGAACCCAGGTTGGAGACGCTGCGCGACAATCCGGAGATCTCGCCTTGTTGCACTTCGGGAAAGCTGGACTGCACGACGTTGACCGACGGGGTCAGCATCACCCCCACGCCCAGCCCGATCAGCAGCAGCCCCGGCGCGAAGGCAACGACTCTGGACGACGCCCCCACCAGGGCGAGCAGGACGCCGATCCCCGCCACGGTCATGACGAATCCCGAGGAGATCAGAGCCTTCTGCGAGTGCTTCCTGGAGAGCCGCTCCGCGGCCAGCGACGTGAGCAGGACCCCCACGGTCGCCGAGGTGAAGATGACACCTGTCTCGATCGCGTTGTACCCCCGGACCGTCTGGAGGAAGACCGCGACGACGAAGGACGTCCCCATGAGAACCAGCCACTGCATGTTCTGGGTGACCAGCCCGAGATTGGACGTACGGTTCCGGAACAGTCCCGTCGTGAGCAACGGCTCCTTGCCCGCCCGTTCCCGGGAGCGGATGTGCAGGAAGAACCAGATCAGGAAGCCGGCTCCAGCGATGAGCAGCGCCGCCATCAGCGCGGCGTCGCTGCCGGCCTGCAGGATTCCGAACACCACGAGAAACATGCCGATCGCCGACAGGACCGCCCCGGCGGCGTCGAAGGGACGGGTCGGATCCGGTGCGACCGGGTCGGCGATCCGGCGGCTGAATCGGACGATCACCAAGACGACCAGCGCCTGGAAGACGAACGCGGCCCGCCAGTCGATCGCCGTCGCGATGGATCCACCGATCAGCGGGCCCGCCGCCGCTCCGACCCCGCCCATCCCGCTGATCAGGCCGAACGCCCGGGCCCGCGACTGGATGTTGTCGAACGCCATCGTCGCGAGAATGTAGACGGGTGGGATCAGCAAGGCGGTACCCACCCCCTCGAACACCGAGTTGCCGACGATCAGTACGGCGAGGCTTGGTGAGAGCGCACTGATCAGGGCGCCGATTCCATACAGGATGAGTCCCGCGAGGAAACACCTCTTGCGGCCCCAGCGGTCGGTCAGCTTGCTGCAAGGGATCATGAGCACCGCCATGATCAACAAGAACAGCGTGATCGTGCCCTGCACGCCCTGCACCGTCGTGTCCAGGTCCTCGCCGATGTCGTTGATCATCACGTTCATGTTGGAGCCCGCGAAGCTGCAGATGAACTGGGCGAGAGCCAGGGGGATCAGAGGGCTCTTCGCGGTGGCGTCCGAGCCTCGGGAGGCGGAGGTTCCGGTCACGCTCCACCCCGCCGCCGCGCTTCCGGCCATCGATCATCGGCAGGCGGGCCCGGGGCGCTCGCCGGATCAGCCGCCGGGCCATCGGCCCATCCGGACGGCAGGCGCGTCACGGTGGCTCGGGCGTGCCGTCTCGCGGTGAGCGGCAGGCGGCACCTCACCTCCCCTCCGACGAGGGAGTGAAGGGGTTGATCGTCACCTCTCCGTGGCGAATAACCCCATAAGAGCTGTCGGGAATCTCGTTCCACGTGCCTGCGAGGTCACGAAGCGGCTCGGAGACGACGAAGCGTGTCCCCGCTCCCAACTGCCGCAGAGTCTCCAACTCCGGATGGAGCAGCCGTACCTGGGAGATGTCCGTGGAGTAGAAGAGCGATGCCGGACGTCCCGCGCTGGCATGGCGGAACATCCAGACGGATTCACCGTCCGTCGTGGCCACGGTCATCTGGACGGGAGGAGGGACGCCGTGGAGCCGGGCGACATCTTCCACCAGCCCGACGGCCCGGGCCACCGCGCTCGGCGGGTCGTCGGCCAGCCCGAAGGTGAGCGCCAGGAAGAACAGGAGCTCAGAATCAGTCGACCCCTCGATGGCGGGGTAGAGCGACGGCTCCACCGCCATGGACAGATCACGTCGAAGCTCACGGAATCCTTCCACGACGCCGTTGTGCATCCACAGCCAACGGCCGTACCGGAACGGATGACAGTTGCTGCGCTGCACCGGGGTGCCGGTCGAGGAACGGATGTGCGCGAACAGAAGGGGGGTGCGGATCTGCCGCGCGATCTCCCGCAGGTTCCGATCGTTCCATGCGGGCTCGATGCTCTTGAAAACGGCGGGTTCCGTGCCCTCGCCGTACCATCCGATGCCGAAACCGTCCCCGTTCGTGGTCGTCACCCCGAGCCGGGCGTGCAGGCTCTGGTCGATGAGCGAGTGCACCGGCCGGAACAGCAGGTCCTCGGCGAGGATGGGGTCTCCGCAGTACGTCATCCACCTGCACATGGTCACCTCGGGCTCGAACTGGCTTGGTCGGAAAGGCGAAAGACCGGACACCGTGGCGGTCACAGCGGTTTCCGGCGGACGAACCGTCAATGGTGGAATGCCGCCTTCAGCGCCACGATGACCAGCCCGAGCAGCAGGTTGACCGCGCTCGTGACCAGGACCACCCGCAAGGAGGCGCCGATCCCCACAGCCGCCGCGGCCGCCCAGCCGACCTGCCCGGCCACCGCGACCGCGAGGGCCAGCCACGCGGTGCCCTGCGGTCCCAGACCCACCAGCGGGCCGACAATCACGGCCGCGGCCGGCGGGACGGCGGCCGTGACGATCGGCCATTCCTCCGCGCCAGCCCTGCGCACCTCGGCCACGCGTATGGTCCGGTAGACCGTTCGGGCACCGAACAGGCGAGCGTGCACATGGGCGGCCCAGAACACGACGCTGGTGCCCAGGAGCAGAATGATCATCTCCAGGCGCGGGAACCTGCCGAGCGTCCCGGCACCGGCCACCACGGAGGCGGCGAGCAGTGATCCATAGACGGCACCGGTGTAGTCCCTGTGGGCGCCCTCGGCCGCCGGCCGAGGGCTGTCAGCTGGATCGGGTACCACTCCCATAGCGGCCTCTCATGGTGGTGGCCGGACCGGCCAACGGAGAGTTCTCACATCGCGCACCCGTGGCAGGACGGGCGGCCTGCGCGTCCAGGCGGCGCGCACCATCGGATCCGTGGTCACGTCGACGCGGATGCCTGTCAACGGACGCCGGTGCCCTCCATCATCTCGCGCAGTTGTGCCTCCTCCTCGCGGTTCAGCGAGGTCTGGATGACATGTCCGCCGTACGGCTGGATCTCCGGAATGACCTTGTCCGGAGTGCTCCGCACGACCAGGACGAACAACGCGGCGGTGCCCGGTTCCAGCGTGTCGGCGAGTTCCCTCATGAATTCGTCGTTGACACCGGCGTCGGCCATCGCGCTGCCGGCCGCCCCGGTGGCGGCGCCCAGCGCCATGCCGAACAGCGGCATGAAGAACAGCATCCCGATCAGGCCGCCCCACAGCGCCCCACCGGCTGCCCCCATTCCGGTCGTGCCCTGGGTCTGGTGCAGCTTGATCGTGCCGTTGGCCCGGCGTTCGACGACGGCCATGTCCTCCATCGTGATCAGATTCTGCCGTTGCAGGTCAGACAGGCGATCACGCACGGCGACGGCGGTGGCGACGTCCGGGTAGGAGATCGCGATGAGGTTGCTCACTGGGTCTTTCCTTCTGATCGGATGCGTCGACGAGCGGTGCGGGGCCGTACGCCGACGGCAGGCGATCGGCGGCAACGTACGGTTTCGATGGGATCCTGCGGCAGAACACCCGCAATGGCGCTCCTCCCTGCTCCTGGTGATCCCCCTTCCCCATCGGGCGGGCCCCCACAAAGAGGTAAAAAGATGCAATAGGCAACCTGCGCATCTTTCGAAACCTGAAGCAACGACTTAGTGACATTGCACGATTTTCACGAGCGAGCGGGGACCCTTCCGGCGGTTCCTCCACCCGAGGGCATGTTCACATTATCCGCATTTGGCGATATCTGAGAAGAATGCGAGGTATGTCGGGGTAAGACTGGTAGCTGACAGGAACGGCGACAAGGGGCAAGAACTGCCCGCACCGCCGAGTTCCCGGAAAGCGCGCGGACGAAGGCCGCCACGAACATGGGTGGCCCGGAAGCTCCGCCGCGCGGAGGGGAGTCGAACATGGAACACCCGCGTGACGCGCGAACGCAGGAGGCCTCCCGCGACCAGGCCCCGCCGGTGCCCCAGCAGCGACAGGACCCGCAACTGGCACAGGCCCGACCGGCGGAGACAGGGCCCCGGCCCACAGGCTGGATCGGCTGGGTGATCTTCGCTGGAGTCACGATGATGGTCCTGGGATGCTTCCAGGCCCTGATGGGATTGGTGGGAATCTTCAACACCGACTTCTATCTCGTCACCGCGAACGACCTGGCCATCCCGGTGAACTACACGGCCTGGGGCTGGATGCACCTGATCATGGGTGTGATCGTCGTCCTCGCCGGTGCGGCCGTCATGATGGGGAAGGCTTGGGGGCGTGCGGTCGGCATCTTCCTCGCGGGCCTCCAGGCGCTCGTCAACTTCGCCTGGATCCCCGCATACCCGCTCTGGTCGATGGTCGTCATCGCCGTCGACGTCCTGGTGATCTACGCCCTGGCCGTCCACGGCAGGGAGATGAAGGCGTTCGACCGCGGTGACGCCTGGTAGGCGTCTCGCGGTTCGGCGAGGCGGCACGGCGGGGGCAGCGCCCGCCGGTGTCGCCTTCCGTCGGCGGACGGCGAGATGAAGGAGCATGCGGTGCACAAGGTCGTCCACATCCGGCCACTCGATGACGCGGTCGGACACGAGGAGTCGGCCGACTGCCTGTGCGGCCCCGTCGGAGAAAACGTGTACGCACGGGCTACGACACAGGTCTTCGGCATGATCTACCGGCACCATGCGCTGCGGCCCTGTCATTCCTGGGAGGCCTCAGCCGAGATGTGAGCCCTTCGGTGGCGCCGAGTCCCGTTCGCCCTTCGGCGGCTCCGGTTCCTCAGGCACTGCCTCCTGCAACTCCTGACGAATGGCGAATGTGTCGACCAGGGAGAGCAGCATGGCCACCACGGGGACGGCCAGCAGCGCGCCCATCGCGCCGAACAGCGACGCGCCCAGGATCACGGCGGCGAAGGACACCCCCGGGTGAATGTCCACCGCCCGCGAGCTGATCTTCGGCTCCAACGTCAGGTTCTCCACCTGCTGGTACAGAACGCCCCAGGCCAGTGCCGCCAAGCCGATCCAGGGGCGGGACGACACCAGCCCCACCACCACCGGCAGGGCGATGGAGATGTAGGTGCCGATGGTGGGCACGAGTTGGGCGACCAGGCCCGTCCAGGCTCCGAGCGCGAGCCAGGAGGGCATGTCCAGCGCCAGGAACACCAGAGCCGAGGCGGTGCCGTTGATGGCGGCCAGGATGAGCCGCGAGGAGACATATCCCCCGGTCTTGATCGTGGACACGTCCCAGATGCTGATGAAGACCTGCTGGAACCGGCCGGGCAGCAACTGCGCGACCCACCTGCGCAGCCTCGGTCCGTCGGCCGAGAAGTAGAACGCCAGCAGCATCAGGGTGAACAGGTTGAAGACCGTTCCGGTCACCGTCCCCAGCAGGCCCAGCGCGCCGTCGAGCGCACCCTGCGCGTACCCGGCCGCCTGCTGCGGGGTCAGGTTGATGGATTCGAGGATGTCGGAAATCTCATATCGGGTACCGAAACGGGTGTTGCACCACTCGACAATGCCGCCCACCGCTCCGGGCAACGCCCGCAGCAGTGCCGCCACCTGCTGCACGAACATGTTGCCGAACATGAAGAGGAAGATCACGAGAGCGAGGATGGACAGCGTCATCACCAGCAGTGTGGCTCTGCCTCGGGGCATGTACCGCGACAGCCGGCGCACGGCGGGTTCCATGGCCAGGGAGAGGAACCACGCCATCACCAGCATGGCGATCAGCGAACCCGCGTCGGTGACCACGAACCGGAGGAAGAGCACCACGGCGACGACGGCCGCGACGGCGAGCCCGGATCGCCAGACGTTGGCAGGTGAGAGCAGCACCCGTACTGCGGACACGCCGTCGCTCGGCACCGCCGGCTGCTTCATGGCTCTCCAGGGATCTCGCTCGCACCTCCTGTGACCGCCCGGGGACGACAGTGCCAAGCGGCCCCGGTCCCGGCATGCGGACATCAGCTTCCGCGCGTTCGACACCGGCGCTGGGCCTGTCAGGGATCGGACACGGAAAGTGACGTACCCAACGTACGACGCCCGGCTGGTTCAGCCGGGCATCTACCGGCTGACCGGCTTGTCGGCGAGCTCGCCACGCAGGCGTTCAGAGCGATTCGGCAGTGCGCATGGGCACGACCTCAGCGGTCATGCCTGATCCGGGCCGTAGGTGGAGTCGTACGCCTTCCGGGGGCCGCACACGCTGGCCTTGGAGCAGGCGCAGCGGCGGCCGCCGTCGTTGAGGCGGACGACCACCGAGTCCGACGGGACGTTGTGCCCCACGACCGTGCCCGGCCCCTGCGGCGTGTCCACGCTCACGCCGACCCGGGGTGCCGAGGCGCGGAACTCCTGGTAGAGCGGATGCTCGTACTTGAGGCAGCACATCAGCCGCCCGCAGGCGCCCGCGATGCGCAGCGGGTTGACCGGGAGGTCCTGATCCTTGGCCATGCGGACGGAGACCGGCTCGAAGTCCTTGAGGAACGTCGCGCAGCACAGGTCGCGTCCGCAGGGACCGATGCCGCCCTGCAGGCGGGCCTCGTCGCGGGGACCGATCTGCCGCAGCTCGACGCGGGCTCGGAGGTTGCGCGCCAGGTCTCGGACGAGGGCGCGGAAGTCGACCCGGTGCGGCGCCGAGAAGTAGACCGTGTAGACGTTGTCCTGGTCGAGGTAGTCGACGCCGACCACCTTCATGGGCAGCGTGTGCCGCTTGATCAGGCGTTTGGACACGCTGCGCGCCTCGGCCCGGCGGCGTTTGTTGGTCTCGTCGCGGGACAGGTGCTCCTCGCCCGCGGGCCCCGCGCAGACCGGCAGGCCGTCGATGTCCTCACTGGTGTACTGCGGCGCCCAGACGCACTCGGCCACCTCGGGCCCGGCGTCCGTCGGGACCAGCACCTTGTCGCCCACTTTGGGGGTGTGCGGGCCGGGGTCGAGGTAGTAAAGCCGTCCGTAGCGGGTGAAACTCACGGCCATGATCATCCCCATGGGCTCGTGCTCGCCTCCTGACAGCGTCGGGGACACGTACCTGCCACAGTACGCGCCGCGCCGGGCAGGAGCTTTACGCCCGTAGCGACAGCATCATGGACTCGACGGCGATCTGCGGGTTGACGTTGAGGTCCAGGCGCTCGCGACAGCGCATGATCGCGTCGATGCGGCCCAGCGTCTCCTCCGGGGTGGACACCTTGGCCACCTGGTCCAGCTCGAAGCGGAGGTCGTCGTTGGCCAGCTCGACCCCGGCGCCGAACTGCATGGCCAGCACGTCGCGGTAGAACGACACCAGCTCCAGCAGCGCCGCGTCGAGGGAGTCGCGCTTGATGCGGGTCGCGCGGGACTTCTGCCGGTCTTCCAGGTCCTTCAGCGCCCCGGCGCCGCCCCGGACGAGGCCGCGGTTGAGGCCCTTGCCCGTGGAGCCCTCGCCGTAGATCTTGCGCAGCTCGGTGGTCTCGTTCTCGTTGAGCGCGGTGGTGGCCGCGGCGGCCTCCTCCTCGGCGGTCTTGACCAGCCGCTCGGCGGCGCTCACGCACTCGCCGACGCCGGTCAGCGACCGGGGGATGGACAGCACGGCCTCACGCCGGCGGCGGGCGCCCTCGTCCAGCGCCAGCGCGCGGGCCCGGCTGATGTGCCCCTGGGCGGCGCGGGCGGCGAACTGGGCGGTCTCCCAGGGGACGCTGTCGCGGGTGGCCAGCACGTGCGCGACCGCCTCGGTGCCCGGTGTGGTGAGGGTGACGAGCCGGCAGCGGGACCGAATGGTGATCATCAGGTCGTCGGGGGCGGGCGCGCAGAGCAGCCACACGGTGCGCGGCGGCGGCTCCTCGATGGCCTTGAGCAGGGCGTTGGCGGCGGACTCCGTGGCCCGGTCGGCATCTTCGAACAGGATGACCCGCCACCGGCCCTGGGTCGGCGCGCCCGCGGCCCGCAGGATGAGCTCGCGGGTCTGCTTGACGCTGTAGGACAACCCGGCGGGGCGTACGCACTCCAGGTCGGGGTGGGAGCCGATGAGCACCTGGTGACACTGGTCGCAGTGGCCGCAGCCGCCGTCGGGGCAGAGCAGCGCGGCGGCGAAGGCGCGGGCGGCCTCCTCCCGGCCCGAGCCGGGCGGGCCGGTGAACAGCCAGGCGTGCGTCATGCCGGCGCCGCGGCCGCCGCGCACGGCCTCGGCCGCGGCCGTCGCGGCCCGCGACAGCACGGCCGTCGCCTGCGCCTGGCCTACCAGGTCATCGAAGACACCCACGGGGTCAAGGCTAGTCGCGGATGGCGGGCATCGTGCCCGTGATGTCTTCGGACGCCCGGGGCACCGGGTCGGGCAGGATCTCGCGGACCCGGTCCTGGATGGTGCGGGTGATGTGGTCGGGCGCCAGGGTGCCGTCGACGACCAGGTAGCGCTCGGGCGCGGCGGCGGCCAGTGCGCGGAACTCCTTGCGCACCCGCTCGTGGAACTCCAGCGGCTCCGACTCGATCCGGTCGGCGGCCCCGCCCAGCCGGGTCAGCCCCACCTCGGGCGGGGTGTCGATGAGCACGGTCAGGTGCGGCACCAGCCCGCCCGTCGCCCAGGCGTTGACCTTGGACACGTCACCGGGGTCGAGCGAACGCCCGGCGCCCTGGTAGGCGAGCGAGGAGTCGACGTAGCGGTCGCACACCACCAGCGCCCCACGGTAGAGCGCGGGCCGGATGACCTTCTCCACGTGCTCGGCCCGGTCGGCGGCGTAGAGCAGCGCCTCGGCCCGGGCCGACAGCCCGCGCTCGGCGGCGTCGAGCAGGATGGCGCGCAGCCGCATGCCGACCTTGGTGGCGCCGGGCTCGCGGGTCTGCACCACGTCGTAGCCCTGGTCGCGCAGCCAGATGGCGAGCATCCGGGACTGGGTCGTCTTGCCGGACCCCTCGCCGCCTTCGAACGCCACGAACAGCCCGGGCACGTGCTCGGCGGGCTCGGCCTTGAACCGCTCGCCGCGCAGGGCCGCGATCAGGTCTTCGGTGAGCGGGACGCCCTTGCGGTCGTCCATGTGGCGCAGCCCGAGTATGCCGACGAGCGTGGCCACCACGCCGCCGATGAGCAGCACCAGGTTGGTGCCGCTGAACTCGTAGGTCAGGTCGCCGAAGGTCAGCAGGTGCTCGCCGAACAGCGCGGCCAGCGGCGCGGCCACGGCGACGACCAGCAGCAGCGTCACCCGGGCCGTCGACTGCAGGAACGAGAACGTGCGCCCGCGCAGCCCGTCTTCGACCTCCAGGCCGATGAGCGTGTAGCCGATGATCCAGGCGATGCCCGCGCACGCCCCCAGCGCCGCGGTCAGCATGACCACGATCACCAGGTTGTGGATGAGCGCGATGGCCATCAGCACGAGCCCGGCCACGATGAGCGACAGCCCGAACAGCCGCCGCCGCGACAGCTCGCGCAGCAGCCGCAGCCCGAAGAACATGCCCAGCGCCATGCCGACGAAGACGGCGCCGAACACCACGCCGTAGGCCGCGTCGCCGCCGCCGAGCGCCACCACGTAGATCTTGGCGACGCCCACCACCGCGCCGCCGGCCGCGAACGCGCCCAGCATGCCGATGATCAGGCCGCGCACCAGCCGGTTGCCGCCGACGAACCGCCAGCCCTCGACGACCTGCTTGAGCACCGACGGGGTCGAGATCGCGCCGTCACGCCGGGGGATGTCGCGCAGCGTGAAGATGAGGAACGCCGACACCAGATAGGCGAGGGCGTTGACGACCAGCGCCAGCGCGGTGGCGTCGACCCCGGACAGGAACGGCACGAAGTTGCGCCCCACGTCGCCTGCCACGGACAGGACGGCGAACAGCGCGGCGGCGACCGGCGCGCTGCCGTAGGTCACCATCAGGTTGAGCTGGTTGGCCGACTCGAGCTGCTCCTTGGGCACCAGGTTGGGGACGGTGGCGTCCTTGGCCGGGACCCAGAACAGGTTGACGCACTCGACCAGGACCGTCGCGACGATGACCCACTGGTAGCTGCCGACGATCGGGATCGACAGCACGACGGCGAACCGGGCCAGGTCGGCGGCGAACATCGTCAGCCGCCGGTCGAACCGGTCGGCGAACGCCCCCGCGAGCGGCCCGAGCAGGACGGCGGGCAGCATCTTGGCGACGAACACGCCGCCGATGGCCAGCGACTGCGTGCGGTAGTCGCCCTGGGTGAGGTTTCCGGCCATCGCGGTGAGCGCCAGGATGTTGAGCCAGTCACCCAGGCTGCACACCGACATGGCCGTCCACAGCCGGCGGAACGGCGCGTTTGCCAGCACGTGGGCCTGTCGGCGGCGGCCAAAGACGGTCATGATGTCAGCGTATCCAGGTAAGAGGGAGCGACGAGTCGGATATAACCGGCTGTGCGCCGGTGAGTGCACCGTTCATGAACACCATCTTCGATCCCAGCTCCGTCAGTCACCGCGCCGCGCCCGCTCGACCAGTGGCGCCCAGGCCGTGCGGACGGCCACGGGCAGATCGAGGTCTTCCCACAGCTCGACGAGCAACACCCCATCCACGTGATCGAGCAAATCCTGCGGCCCGCCTTCGCACAGCAGCGCCGTGTAGGCCGCTCGGCGTTGCTCGCGGTCGGCCAGATCGTAGACCCGGCCGCCGTGGGCCACAATGCCCAGGGCCACGGCGATCGGCAGCCGGGGGAGACAACTCGGCACAGAACCGGCGAACTCCACCTTGGGCTCCAGGGCGAGCCGGAATCCGGCGGCGTCGAGGATGCGCCCGGCGGTCTCCAGGGTGGGGGACTTACGCCCGTGCTCATAGGCCGACAGTGTGGTGCGTGAGGTGCCGCTGCCCTCCGCGAGCTGCTGCTGGTGCAGCCGCGCGGTGTGGCGGGCGCTTTTCAGCAGCATCGCGCCGTGCTCGGCCCAGAACTTGACGTCGGGCTTCATCCGCCACCTCCAGTGGTATCCGTTCGGATACTACTCTAGATTAGCCCAGCGTGACCACTGCTATGCGTAAAGTCAGCGCAGCTCCAGCATAGTGATCTCGGGCGGCGCCCCGACGCGCACCGGCGGCCCCCAGAACCCGGCCCCGCGCGTGACGTAGACCGGCATGCCCTTGACCGTGCCGAGCCCCGACACGACCGGCTGCTGCAGGGGGACCACCAGGTTGAACGGCATCATCTGCCCGCCGTGCGTGTGCCCGGAGAGCTGCAGGTCGACGCCGTGTTCGGCGGCCTGCTCAGCCTGCAACGGCTGGTGCGCGAGCAGCACGGCCGCCCGGCCGGGGTCGCGCCCGCCGAGTGCCTTGCCGAAGTCGGGCCCGTCGTCCATGGCGACGCCGTTGAGGTCGTTCACCCCGGCCAGGTCCAGCACGGCGCCCTGGTGACGGATCTCCACCCGCTCGTTGCGCAGCGACCGCACCCCGAGCCCGGCCAGCTCCTCGACCCACTCGCCGGGCCCCTCCTCGGTGAAGTATTCGTGGTTCCCGGTCACGAAATAGGCCCCGTAACGGGACTCCAGGTGCTGGAACGGCTTGGCCAGCCGCCCGAGCGCGGCCACCGAGCCGTCGACCAGGTCGCCGACGATCGCCACGACGTCGGCCTCCATGCCGTTGATCATGCGCACGATCCGCTCGGTGTGCCCGATCCCGGTGAGCGGCCCCAGGTGGATGTCGCTCACCACGGCGAACCGCAGCCCGCGCAACCGCTGGTCGAGCCCCGGCAGCGTCACCCTGACCGGCTCGATCACCGGGTCGCCCAGCGCCACGGTCGCGCCGTACCCGACCGTGCCCAGCGCGCTGACGCCCGCGACGGCGGCGGTGGCCCGCCCCAGGAAGAGCCGCCTGCTCATGGCGTCGGCCGCCGGCTCGGGCGCCTCCTCGGCCACCACCGGGCCGGCTCCCGCGGACACCAGCTCGGCCACCGGCGCCCGGCGCGCCGCGCGCCGGCGCGTCACCAGCGCCACCACCGCCCGCGGCACCTCCAGCACCACGAGGAACACGAACAGGTAGAACATCAGCGCGATCCACAGGAAGCCCGGCCAGGCCAGCCAGTGGAACGCCTCGACCCGCGACCCGACGAACGTCGCCACCACGAGCACGAACAGCCCGGCCACCGCGAAGCTCAGGCTCCTGCGCAGCCTTCCCGGCCGGGTGGTGGAGCGCACGAGCCTGTGCCACAGGTAATAGTGGACGGCCGTGACCACAGCCACCATGAAGAAGACGAAGACCACGCCGTCATGCTACGAGCGCCCGTTCGGGCCCGCGTACGGCCGCTGAGAGGGCTCTCAGGACTTGGCGGCGGGCTTCTTCGCGGGCGCCTTCTTGGCCGGCGCCTTCTTGGTCGTCTTCTTCGGCGCGGGCGCCCTGTCACGCCGCTCGGCCAGCAGCTCCGCCGCCCGCTCGATGGTGATCTCCTCCACCGTGTCGCCCTTGCGGAGCGAGGCGTTGGTCTCGCCGTCGGTCACGTACGGCCCGAAACGGCCCTCCTTGACCACGACCGGCTTCTTGGAGTTGGGGTCGTCACCCAGCTCGCGCAGCGGCGGCGCCGCCGCCGCCCGGCCCCTGCCCCGCTGCTTCGGCTGCGCGAACAGCTGCTTGGCCTGCTCGATCGTGACCGTCAGCAGGTCCTCCTCGGACCCGAGCGAGCGCGAGTCGGTGCCCTTCTTCAGGTACGGGCCGAACTTCCCGTTGTGCGCGACCACCGGCTCACCGTCGAGCTCGCCCACCTCACGCGGGATCGTCAGCAGCCGCAGCGCGTCGTCGAGCGTGATCGTGTCGAGCGACATCGTCTTGAACAGCGAGCTGGTGCGCGGCTTGGGGGCGTCCGCCTTCTTCGTCCGCTTCTTCGGCGCGCCCTCGGCGGGCGGCGCCTCCTCCGGCAGGATCTCGGTCACGTACGGACCGAACCGGCCGTCCTTGGCCACGATCTGGTGCCCCGTCACCGGGTCACGGCCCAGCTCGCGGGCGCCGGTCGGGCGCGAGAACAGCTCCTCGGCCTTCTCGGCGGTCAGCTCGTCGGGGGTCATGTCCTCGGGCACGTTGACCCGGGCGCCGTCGCGATCCAGGTACGGGCCGTAGCGGCCGACGCGGATGACGATGTCGGTGCCCCGGATCGGGAACGAGCTGATCTCCTTGGCGTCGATGTCGCCCAGGTCGGTGACCATCTCCTTCAGGCCCTCGTCGCCGTCGGCGCCGAAGTAGAAGCGCTGCAGCTCCGGCACCCGCTCCGCCCGGTCGTTGGCGATGTCGTCGAGCACCTTCTCCATGTCGGCGGTGAAGTCGTAGTCGACCAGGTTGCCGAAATGCTGCTCCAGCAGGTTGACCACGGCGAACGCGAGGAAGGAGGGCACCAGCGCGGTGCCCTTCTTGAACACGTAGCCGCGGTCCAGGATCGTGCCGATGATCGACGCGTACGTCGACGGGCGGCCGATCTCGCGATCCTCCAGCTCCTTGACCAGCGACGCCTCGGTGTAGCGGGCCGGCGGCTTGGTCGAGTGACCCGCCACGTCCAGCCGGGTCGCGCTCAGCGCGTCGCCCTCGGCCAGGTTGGGCAGCCGCTTCTCGGAGTCGTCGCGGTCGGTCGACGGGTCGTCGTGGCCCTCCACGTACGCCTTGAGGAAGCCGTAGAACGTGATCGTCCGGCCGGAGGCGCTGAACTCGACGTCCTCGCCGGCCGACGACCGGCCGGCCACCTTGACCGTGACCGACTCGCCGACGGCGTCCTTCATCTGCGACGACACCGTGCGCTGCCAGATGAGCTCGTACAGCCGGAACTTGTCGCCGCTCAGCCCGGTCTCGCCGGGCGTGCGGAACTGCTCGCCGGACGGCCGGATCGCCTCGTGCGCCTCCTGCGCGTTCTTCACCTTGCCGGTGTAAACGCGTGGCTTGTCCGGGACGTACGCCTCGCCGTACAGCTTGATGGCCTGCGAACGGGCGGCGGCGACGGCGGTCTCCGACAGCGTGGTGCTGTCGGTACGCATGTAGGTGATGTAGCCCTCTTCGTAGAGGCGCTGCGCCACCTGCATCGTGTACTTGGTGGAGAAGCCCAGCTTGCGGCTGGCCTCCTGCTGCAAAGTGGTCGTCCGGAACGGCGCGTACGGCTTGCGGGTGTAGGGCTTGCGCTCGACGGACTTGACGGCGAACGACGAATCGCGCAGCCGGCCCGCCAGCTCGCCCGCGGCGGCCTCGGTCAGGTGCAGCACGTCGTTGTTCTTGAGCAGGCCGGTGCTGGCGAAGTCGCGGCCCTGGGCGACCCGCTTGCCGTCGACGCCGCTCAGCGTGGCGGTGAAGTCGCGCGGCCGCTCCTCGGCCCTGCCGGTGTCGAACAGCGCCTGCAGGTCCCAGTAGTGGGCGGCGGTGAACGCCATCCGGTCACGCTCGCGCTCCACCACCAGCCTCGTCGCCACCGACTGGACGCGGCCCGCGGACAGCCGGGGCTTGACCTTCTTCCACAGGACCGGGCTGACCTCGTAGCCGTAGAGGCGGTCGAGGATGCGGCGGGTCTCCTGGGCGTCGACCAGGCGCAGGTTGAGGTCGCGCGGGTTGGCCACGGCGTTGCGGATGGCCTGCATGGTGATCTCGTGGAAGACCATGCGGTGCACCGGCACCCGCGGCTTGAGCACCTCCTGGAGGTGCCAGGCGATGGCCTCGCCCTCGCGGTCCTCGTCAGTGGCCAGGTAAAGTTCGTCGGCGTCCTTGAGCAGCTGCTTGAGCTTGCTGACCTGCGAACGCTTGTCCGCGTTGACCACGTACAGCGGCTCGAAGTCGTGCTCCACGTTGACGCCCAGGCGTGCCCACGCCTCCCCCTTGAACTTCTCGGGGATGTCGTCGGCCCGCTCCGGCAGATCGCGGATATGACCGATGCTGGACTCGACGATGTAGCCGGCGCCGAGGAATTCGCCGATCTTCTTCGCCTTGGCGGGCGACTCCACGATCACCAGGCGTGTTCCGCCGGCGCTGCCGTTGTTGGCTGGCACGCTGCTTCCTACCTCGCTGTTCGCTCGCAATTCCCCCTGCCGGGAGCCGGCACAGATCTGAAAGGTAACCCGACTCGCGGATTTTTCCTTCCCCCGGGGCTACCCACTAGCTTCCGGGTCCACCCACAAGCACGCAGAATAAGGGCCCATCGAGACGCATGGCGCCCTGACTCACCCTGGAGACTAATCGTTGTGCTCGACTACTCCTACATGGATATCTTCATTCCGCGCGACCTGTCCCGCGAAGCCGCACGTCAGCTGCTGACCGAACACGCGGAGTACGGCCAGTGGGAGCTCGCGCGGGTGCGGTTGTATCCCGACGGGAGCCGCCGCGTACGGCTGCGCCGGAAGATCGTGCGTGTCCGCAGCACACTATGACAAAGGCTTTGCCCGCCCCGGGCCGCGCCCCCGGAACGGGCAAAGCGTCTATCGCGCACTACCCGCCGGCTGCGGGCAGTGGCCGTGTGCGGCTACTTCCGGCCGAGGCGGAAGCGGCGGGTGGTGGCGAACAGGGTCGCCGAGGCGGCGCACATGGCGCCCAGCACCAGCGCGAACAGCGAGCCGGTGGACATCCCGGTGACGCCGGCCGGCTGCGCGGCGCTCATCAGGCCCAGGTCACCGGTGGGCAGGCCGCCGGTCGCGGAGCTCACGGCGCCGCCGACCGGGGTGGAGGCGACCAGCGCGGTCGCCGGCTCCAGCGCCGACACGGGGCCGGTCGCGGCGGAGGTGCGCTGCTTGCCCTGCACCGCCGGCTTCTTGCCGTGCTGCGCCGGGGTGGCGGGCTGGGCGGGCACGCCGGGCAGGCCCGGGACCTCGGGCAGGCCGAGCTGGCCGGTGACGTCGCCGACGACGGGCAGCGGAGGCAGGCCGGAGCCGCTCATCTGCTGGGCGACGCTGCCGACGTCCTGCAGACCGCTCAGCGCGGGCACCGCCGGGAGCGCGGGCAGCAGGCCGCTCGCCTGCGCGTTGCGGACCTTGCCGCTGTGGCGCATGTAGTGGCCGTAGCCGCCGTCGTGCGGCGGCGTGCCGACGTTGGCCCCGCCGAGGCACCCGGCGGCGGCGTCACCCAGGACGGCCACGGCGTTGCCGCAGACGTTGACCGGGGCGGTGATCGGCGCGATCACCTGGTTGCCGGCCAGCACGCCGGACCTGCCGGAGGTGACGTTGCCGCCGCCGCCCACGCCGTTGTGGGGATAGACGTGCGCGCCGCCCTTGCAGTGGGCCTCCGCCAGGCCGAGCGCCGCGACCGCGTTGCCGCAGGCGTTGATCGGGGCCGTGATGGGAGCCACGACCTGGTTGCCCGAGCCGACCCCGGAACGCCCGGAGGTGACGTTGCCGCCGGCGCCCTTGCCGCCGTTCTTCACCGAGACGCCGCCCTTGCACCCGGCGAACGCCTCACCGAACACCGCCACCGCGTTGCCGCAGACGTTGACCGGTGCCGTGACCGGGGCGACCACCTGGTTGCCGCTGAGCACGCCGGACCTGCCGGACGTCCGGTTGCCGCCCGCCCCTGAGCCGGCCGCGGTGTTGCGCACCGACGAGCCGCCCTCGCACCCAGCCGGCGCGTTGCCGACCGCGTTGCCGCAGGCGGTGACGGGCAGGCTGATCGGGGCGATGACCTGGTTGCCGCTGCCCGCGCCGTAGCGCCCGTCGGTGTCGTTGCCGGTCGAGCCCGGGTGCCGCGAGCTGTGGTAGTGGTGCCCGTGCCCGCCGCCGTTGGTGACGGACGAGCCGCCCTTGCAGCCCGCGAACGCCTCGCCGAACGCGGCCACCGAGTTGCCGCAGATGTTGATCGGGCCGCTGATCGGCGCGATCACCTGGTTGCCGCCGAGCGCCGAGGCGCGACCCGACGTGGTGTTGCCCCCGACGCCCGTGCCGGTGTTGTGCACCGAGGCGCCACCCTTGCAGCCCGCCGTGGCGTCACCGAAGATGGCCAGCGCGTTGCCGCACGCGTTGATCGGGGCCGAGATCGGCGCGGTGACCTGGTTGCCGCCGATCAGGCTGTGGTCGCCCGAGGTGCGGTTGCCGCCGGCACCGCCCTTGCCCGAGGTCTTGACCGTCGAGCCGCCGGTGCACCCGGCGTCGGAGCTGCCGAACAGCGAGACCGCGTTGCCGCAGGCGTTGATCGGGGCGCTGATCGGCGCGTTGACCTGGTTGCCGCCCAGGACGCTGGATTCGCCGGAGGTCTTGTTGGGGATGCCGCCCTTGCCGGTGTTGACCACCGACGCGCCCCCCTTGGAGTTGGCGCTGGACTCGCCGGCCGCCGCGACCGAGTTGCCGCTGATGTCGATCGGCAGCGAGATGGGCAGGTTGACCTGGTTGCCGCCGCCGAGGGAGGAGTCGCCGTCGGTGTCGGCGAGCGCGGTGCCGCCGCCGAATGACATGACCGCTACCGCGAGCAGAGCCGCTGGAGCCGAAGCCTTCGCCCACGTACGCATAATGGATGCTCCTACTGATTTCTTGGGGGATTACCTGACAGCTCGCGCCCAGCCGAGACCCGTGCGGGGCCTGCGGAAGCGCAGGGCGCCGCGCACAGCGGAGACCTCGGGGAATTCGCGAACCAGAGACTGACGTGTCACCCGACGGCGGAGGGATTTGAGCCGCGCTCCGCCACCGGCATCGGGGAGCCGGAACCCTGTGGCGGGGACTCAGTCAGGAGAGAAAGAAGGGTCGTCCGCCGCTGTGCGGACGACAGGGGGCAGCACGTACGGAAGAGCGACGTGCATGACCTCGAGCCGCGGGTCGAAGACGGACCTCGCGACGTCCCCCATGTTGGACCCGAAGGGGCCGTTGCCACTGCCGTTGGGCACCAAGCCATCGGTGTCCAGGATGTTGTCGGCGGTGGAGGATGGCGGGAGGCCGGGATCCGACTGGCTGGTGAGCCCGTCGACCTTCAGCCCGGCCATCGCCCCGGCGTTGTCGAACACCGGGGCCGCGCCTACCGGGGGGAAACCGTCCGTGATGGACCCGGTGGCATGTGGGGGTGTGCCGGCTCCTGTCGCCGCGGTGGAATCCGCGGCAGCCGGAGCGGAGAAGAGCATCCCGAACAGAAGTGCGAGCAGCCAACCCGCGGCCAGCACACTGCCGACCGCGACCGCTCGCACGACTACCCGACGGGCGCCGGCCGCGAACCGCGCCATCCGGTCAGCCCTGCGGGTGATCGGATCCTCTGTTGAGACCATCACGGGCACGCGCCGCGCATCGAGGGACATCGCCCTCGCCTGCCGCGCCGTGCGTGCCACGTGACCTCCTCGGTTTCCAGGACCGGCCCCACCGTCAGGTGAAGCCGGTCCACGGACTCACCCCTCAACGGTCCGTAACCGTAGCAGCACCCACGGTTGCCGCAAGGGCTTTTCACAAGAGACCCAGCAACTGGTCAAGCTCGTGGCGCCCAAACCCTCCCGAACCGCCTCACACCTGCCGCGACGCGCCACGACATGCGCTTGCCAAGGCCAAGAAATGGAGGTCGCCACGCCCGCCCGGTTAAGCGGTATGACGCACTCCCCAGAGTTTGCTAACCTTACGGAGCCGACGCGAGATGACGGTCTCACGTGCAGGCACCAAGTCCGGGTGGCGGAATAGGCAGACGCGCTAGCTTGAGGTGCTAGTGCCCTTTGCGGGGCATGGGGGTTCAAGTCCCCCCTCGGACACGTACTCCGGTACATGCTGGGCCTGGCTTCACCTACGACGACTCTCTCCGAGGGTTCGTAGATGAGGTGCAGGCCCATCTGCGTGTAGAGATCGTTCCGGTCGGCGGGATCCGCTGCCTTGAGGACGTCGGTCATCTCGGCCAGTCTCGGGATCAGCTCCATGATCTCCTGCTCGGTCGTCTCTTTCTTGCGGTTGACGGCGCGCAGACTAGCTTCCGCCTTGAGCCGCTCGGCCCGTGTCCCGGCCATCCACCTGCCGATTTCCTCGGGGTCTCCGCCCACGTCCAGCGTCGTCCGGTACCGGGCCATCCGACGGTCGCAGTCGTCGACGGCCCGCTGGGCCGTCTCGATCGCGACCCGCTCGGCCTCGCTCTCTCGTGCCGCCAGCAGGGTCTCGACCGTCCGCCGGAGGTTGTCGGGCGCGAAGACCTGGAACAGCCAGGTGTCCAGCTCACCGAGGATGCGGTCCTCGCGGACGCAGACCGTACGCGGATGCTCGATCTTGTTGGCCAGGGCGTACTCGGCGGGAATGAGCACCGGTAGTGCGTGCGGCCGTTGTTTCAGGAGCCTTCCATCCGGCGGTTACTGGCACCGCAGTGCAGCAGGCCGCGCAGGACGTATGGTCTCGGACTGCGACAGGGCTTGCGCTCGGCGGCCGGGCGGCCCTTCCCCGACAGGAGCTTCTGGACACGCTCGAACGTCTCGGTGTCCGCGAGCGGCTCGTGCGCGGTCTTCTCCGAGCTTGGTGATGTGGCCCTGGGTGACGTCCTGGACATCCAGGAGCTCCTCCTGCTTGCGCTGCTTGTTCCACACCTGGCGGCCGGTGTAGCGAGGGTTGAGCAGGATGGCCTGGATAGCCGACTTCGACCAGGCGAGCCCGCTGCGGTGACGGTTTCTCGCCCGGTCATAGGCGGAGGGGCAGGGGACGTTCTCCCGGGTGAGTCCTTCGGCGATCAGGTAGAGCCCCTGGCCGTGGAGGAACTCCCAGAAGATTCGGGCCACGATGGGAGCGGTGACCGGGTCGGGTTCCAGTTTTCGAAGCCGCTTGCCGTCGGCGGCCTTGCTCGGGTTGGGATGTGGTCCGACGTCGGCGAGGCGATAACCGTACGGCGGACGGCCGCCGAGGAAACGCCCTTCGATCTTGGCCTGCGCCTCCATGGTCGTGCGGACGCGCATCTTGATCCTGTTGCGCTCACCCTTACTGATCCCGCCGAACATCAGCATGATCAGCTCGTGTGCCTCGTTGGCCGGGTCGATCGGCCCGCCGACCTCGGGCGCCCACAGGGGCACTCCATTGTGGTTGAACAGCTCGAAGGTGTTGCCGAACTGGTTGCCGTAGAAGGCTCGCTGGGGCTCACCGACCACGACGGCGTCGAACCCCCGATTCGGGTTACGCAGCTCGTCGAGCAGAATCGCGGCCTGTGGCCTGCGCTGCGGTGGGATCGACCGCGACTTGTCGATGTCGAAGAACTCCGCGACGATGACACCGCCGCGTGGCTCGATCAGCGCTCGTGAGCGCGATATCTGCCAGTTTCGCGATGAGGCGGGATCCTGGTTGTCCTCGGTGGTCACCCGGCCCCAGAAGGCGAACGGAATCATTCAGCATTCCTCTCTTCCCGCTGACTCTTGGCCAGCTCGGCATGGCTCTTGAGGAGGATCCGGAGAAGCACACGTGCTGCCGCAGGGGACAGCGGTGGATCTTCGGCAGGCAGCCTCACCTGTATTCCGGTCGGCCGCCTTTCCCGATCCAGCGGTCCTGCAGGGTACGCCGGTGAACCTGGTTCGGGAGGCCCTGAGCAGGCCCTTTGTGGCTGTTCAGTCACCCTCGCCTCCGGCTTCCGCGAGCAGCCGGGTACGGGCGAGCTCGCAGTAGTCGGGGTTGAGGTCGATGCCGGCGAACTTCCGGCCCAGCTGCCGGGCGGCAATGCCGACCGTGCCGCTCCCGGCGAACGGATCCAGGACGGTGCCACCCGGGCGGCAACCGGCCGCGATCGCCCGGAGCGGGATGTCGATCGGGAAAGCTGCGAAGTGCGCTGCCCGAAGCGGCCGCGCGGAGATCTGCCAGACGTCCCCGAGGTTCTTGCGGTTGGGGTGGGTCGTGGCGTGCCGCTGTCCGGTGGGGCGCATTGCCGTTCCGTGCCGCTCACCGGCACAGTCCTCGCTGGCTCTGCTGTATTTGCCGGGTGGCGGCCATGGCGTCTTGATGCTGTTCTGCTTGTTGCCACCGGATCGGGCGCGCCGGGTGATCGAACGGTCGCCGGTGTAGGGCTGGCGGATCGGGTCCAGGTCAAACCAGTAGGTCCGTTGCTTGACCAGCAGGAAGATCAGCTCGTACCGGTTGGACAACCGATCACGGACCGACTGCGGCATCGCGTTGGGCTTGTGCCACACGACGGCGTTGCGCAGGATCCAGCCGTCCTCTTGCAAGGAGAAGGCCACCCGCCACGGCATCCCCAGCACATTCTTGGGCGGGACGGCCAGCCGGGCCTTGGGCCGTACTTCCGGTTGCCGGGCGTTGTACGCCCTGCCGCGTGCCCACCCATCGGAGTTGGCGGCGTAGCAGTCGCCCAGGTTCAGCCAGCACGTGCCGTCGTCGGCGAGTACCCGGCGGGCCTCGGCAAAGGTGGCCCGGAGGGTGTCCACGTACTCCTCCGGCGTGGGCTCTTGGCCGTATTGGCCCTCGCAGTAGTGCCGCAGACCCCAGTAGGGCGGACTGGTGACGATGCAGTTCACCGAGCCGTCGCCCATCTCGGCCAACACCTCGCGGGCGTCTCCCTGGTAGATCGCCGCATGTCCGTCGCTCCAGTACGGCTCCCGCATGGTGCTCATGCGCACCCCCGTCGGGCCGTGATCTGCCACAGGCCGTAGGAGGTGACGCGCTGGTACCCGGCGGCGCTGAAACTCGTTCCCGGCTCGTCCGCAAGGGTGCAGGCGATCAACCGCTGGTAGCCCCTCGACCGGCTGGCCCGCCAGGCGGCGCCGTGCAAGGCCGAGCAGGCGTTGGGCGTGCCGTCGGTGGACAAGCAGGTGATCTCTGCGGTGCGGTCGTCGTGGGACTGGTCGACGAACACGACTCCGACGAGGGCTCCCCGGCCGGACTGCACGCCGATGACGAACTCGGCCTCAGCCGGCGGAGCGAGATAGCGGTGGGTCCAGGCGACGAACGCCCGCGCGGTCTGGATGGTGACCGGCGAAATCGCCAACCGCCGTTCCGGGTTGTTCAGGCTGCCGTCGTGGACGGTCTTCTGGATCTCATTGCAGTTCTCCATGGTTGCGTCGGGACACGTCTCCGGATGTACGCCACAGGAGCCGCGGATGCGGCGCTGATGGCGTGTGACCAGGCAAGCAGCAGGCTCAGAGTCCACTCAGAAGCCGCCGCTCAGATGCCACTGATCTGAGGCCCTGACAAACTCCCGAACGGTCACCTCATGGGCTTCTGAGCCGTTTCTGAGGCGGTGCGTAGACCGGTTCCGAGACCACCACGGACCTTCTCGACCGGAGTACGACATGGCCGCGCATCGCCTTCCCGAATCGCCTTTGGACACTGCGGAGACCTCGTTCCGGCTGCTGACCACAAGCCCCGGCGGGCTGTCCCGGACTGCGCCAGGATCAGCCCGGAACTGCCCCGAGGCTCGGTCGGCCTGCGCGAGCTGAGGGCGCTGCTCAGCAGCCGGCACGTCAGTGACGAGGCCCGCGACGCCGTCTGGCGGGAGCTGGTGGCCCGCGCTCGCCAGTCCAGGTCCGCCTGGACAGTCGCGGCCGTCGGGATGGCGATCCCCGCGCTCCGCACGATCGCCCTATCGCTGACCCGCAACCTGTCCTGCGGCGACCCCATCGACGTGGACATCGCGATCATGGCGGGCTACCTCCGCGCCATCCACCGTGTGGACGCCGGGCTGCCGAGCGTCCGCCCCCGCCTGTGTGAAGCGGCCCGATGCGCGGGTGAGCAGGCCGTCCGGTACATGGTCGCCAGGGCCGATTCACCCCGCGTAAAGCACGCACACCCGCGCGGAGATCAGCTGGCCACCCCTGGTCGGATGAGCAGCGCGTTGGAGGCGTCGAGGAAAAGGCTCGGTTCTCGTCCTGGTTGCCAAGGGAATGGGCCGTGGCGCCGCATAAGCGCAAGAACGCACAAGGCGTCCGGGCCAGGACGAAGCCCTGTCGCGGTGACTGCTCGGACCGCCTTCTGAACCGCCGCCTTCAGGAGCCGACGTCACTTGATTGCGTCGGTTCGCTGGCGTTGGCGTGCTTGCCTGCGTTCGGATTGCCGTTTTGCTGGCTTGGATGGTCCGGGTCGGTTGCCGGTGGTTCGCGCTTGGGTTCGTGCGTCTTTTCGGCAGCTTGGCCGTGTGGCTCTTTTGCCTGGCCGGGAGGGGTTTTGCCGGAGCGTTCCCGGGTTTGACCGGGGGGCGTGTTCTTGGTGCTGGGCTGCGGGACAGTTTCAGGGGCGGCAGGCGATTGGGTGTGGCGTGGCGTTGCGGCGGGGGTCTTCGCCGGTTGTTGGGAGTCCGCTTTGGCCGGTTGGGTGTATGTGGGGGGCGACGTGTGCGCGGGTTGCGGCGTTCGTGTTGGAGATGGGGCGTGTGTGCGTCGGGATGTCTTGGGCGTGGTGGGTTTGATGGTCGGCTGGACGGTCCTTGGTGTGTGCGGGAGTGTCGTGTTGGCGACGGGAGCGGCTCCGATCGTGGGTGTGGCTTTGAGGCGATCCCGCGCCATGGCTACCGGTGGCGCGGTGACGGTGTTGTCGTGGGGTAAGTCGAGCGAGTCCAGGGTGGTGCTGCTGCCTGGGATGCCGAGCAGGGTGGCCGCGAGGGCCAGATGGATGAGAGCGGCCAGGATCGCGGCAGTGTTGAGGGTCCGGGATTTGCGTCTGGAGTGGTTGTCAGGTGGCGGCGGAGTGGTCACGAGGGCATGTGCTGGGTCGGCGCCAAGTTCGACCTCCAGGGATCTGCAGAGAAGCCGAATTGATCTAGACATGCGATGTGGGGTGACGTCAAGACGGTTGACGTGGTTTGTCGGGCGGCGCGGTCACATGGTGTTGTCGGCGCGGGGGCCGGATAGGGAGGAGCGCGGGAACCGCCCTTGAGGATGTGCTCGCGTTCCGCTAACGGCGCCAACGGCGGTTTTCACAGGTCGTACGAGGTATTCAAGGTCTTCCTGCGGACTGTCGGTTCGCTGTGAGTTTGCTGGGAGTCCGCCTTCGATGCGATGAAGGCCAGTCGATCGCGACCAGGCTTGTTTACACACAGTCACCTTGCCCATGGGTCGGCTGCAGCACGTCCGGTCAAGAGGATCTCCGCACTTGAGAGCGCTCCAGCGAAGGTTATCGGTCGGGTGTTCGCATAAATCGGTTTGTCACCTTGAGTGATCATTGACCAGTTGTGTCATTTTGTGGCGTGATTCGGGTGCTTTTGCTCTACGGATCTTTTAGATCCTCTTTATGCACGGCCTCCTCGGGGTGGTCGTGCGGGAGTGGAGTGCGCTCATGTCGCAATCGTCCGATCAGAGTCCCGATTCCCTATGGCCGCGCCGGCGGCGTCGTGGCCGGTTACGGCGCGTGGTCGCCGCGGCGGTCGCGTTCGTCCTGCTGGCGTCGCTGGCGCCGCCGCCTCCGGCCGCGGCTCAGACGTACGCGTCGTCGTCGGCGGAGCCGGGGGCGGTCAGCCGGTTCGCCTCCTGGCTGGGTGGCACGGTGGCGGGTTGGTTCGCCGAGGAGCCGAAGGGTGACATGCGCCCGGCCACCGGCAAGGTCGTCCTGCCGGGCCGCGACGGCGCGGCGGTTCCGCGGCAGGCGGCGCCGAAGCCGCCGGGCAAGCGGGTCAAGGAGCTGACCGGTAAGCGGTCGCGTTTCGCCAAGGTCTACGAGCTGGAGGACGGGCGGCTGCAGGCCGAGGTGTCGGCCGCTCCGGCGCACTACCGCGACGGCGACGGCGGCTGGCATCCGGTCGACACCCGGGTGGAGCAGGTTTCGCAGGACGGGTTCACGCACGGCAACGACAGGACCGGGTTCTCCACCCGGTTCGGCGCCGGCTCGGACCGGCTGATGCGGCTGAGGCTGGGCGAACGGCAGCTCACGCTCGGCGTGGCCGGTCCCGCGCGCGAGGTGGCGCCGGAGGTGGACGGCTCCACGGTCACCTACCGGGGTGCGCTGGGTGAGGGCGCGGACCTGGTCTACGAGGTCACCGAGACGGGGGTGAAGGAGAACATCGTCCTGGCTCGGGCCCCGGCGGGCAGCCCGTCGTACGGCTTCACCCTTGCCGTGTCCGGCGGGTTGCGGGCCGAGGCCCAGGCTGACGGGTCGATCGACTTCCTTCCGCCGTCGGGCAAGAAGCCGGTGTTCACGATTCCCAAGCCGTTCATGATCGATGCGGCGGACGATCCGGCGTCGCCGTACGGCAAGCGCTTCTCGGCCGCGGTCACGCAGAGCGTGACCCAGCAGGGCGACCAGGTGAGCGTCACCGTCACACCGGACGCGGCCTGGCTGGCGGCGCCCGAGCGGGCCTGGCCGGTGACCATCGACCCGACCGTGGTGGTGGCTCCGGACGCGCAGACGTCCAGCGACGCGATGATCGTGTCCACGTCGGCGGGCGTGAACTTCGACTACGACCTGCGGCTCGGCGCCGGCCGGTCCGGCACCGCCGTGCACCGGGGGCTGATCCAGTTCCCGCAGGTGGCGACCGCGATCCCGCCGGGAGCGGTGCTGGACAAGGCCGAGCTGGGGCTCTACTACGACCAGGCGCTGGTCGGCAACAACACGCCGGTGGCGCTGGAGGCCCGGGCGGTCACCCAGGCGTGGGACGCCTCCACGGTCACGTGGAGCTCGATCAACACCGCGATGGGCGCGGTGGCGGCCACCGCCACCTACCAGCCGGCACAGGTCAACGTCTGGCATGCCTACACGATCACCGACCTTGCACGTGGCTGGATCAGCGGCACCGTGCCGAACCACGGCGTCATGGTCAAGGCCGTCAACGAGACGGTCGCGGCCGGTGGCCCCGTTTATGCGGCCGGGGACTGGGGCTCGGGCTTCCCGGAGAACCCGATGCCCAAGCTGACGCTCACGTACGGGATGCCGTCGGTGGAGCTGGGGCGGCCGCTGGTGGTGCACGCCACCGGCGCGGAGCTGGTCTGGAAGCCGTACGACGGGCCGGGTGAGGTGGCCGAGTACCAGGTGCACCGCAGCACGGACGCGGCCTTCACCCCCACGCCGGCCACGCTGGTAGCGCCGCTGCCGGGTGACGCGACCAGCTACACCGACACCTCCGCCACCCCGCGGACCCGGCCGACCTACCGGGTGGTCGCCGTCCGCGCCGACGGGCAGACATCGGCGTCCGGCCCGATCACCGTAGGGCTGCCGAACGCGGGCATCTCCTCGGCGACGATCCCGGCGACCATCGACACCACGCTGAGCAGCTGCCGGCCGAGCACAGGGCACGACAAGCTGGGCGAGCGGGCGAACCTGTCGGCGGGCTTCGGCGGCACCGCGTTCGGCAACACCCGGTCGCTGCTGAAGTTCGACACCTCCGTCATCCCGGCAGGGGTCAGGGACCTGTCGGCGGACGTGCGTGTCTTCCAGGTGGCGCACCGCGGCGGCGAGCCGACCATCCGCTTCCACCGGCTCACCCGCGGCTTCGACGAAGCGACCGCGTCGTGGACGAACGCCGCTCCCGGCGTCCCGTGGAGCACAGCGGGCGGCGACTATGAGACCGCGCCGGTCGGCGAAGGCTTCATCCCTGCCCCGTGGGACTACGAGTACTCCAGCTGGTGGACGCTGGACGGGTTCAGCGACCTGGTCAAGCAGTGGATCAGCGACCCGGCCAGTAACCACGGCCTGCTGATGCGGGCCGAGCGCGAGGGCAGCAAGGCCTGTGCGACCAGCGGCGACGGCGCCTCGTTCACCTCCTCGGAGGCGGCCGAGCCGGAGGTGCGGCCGTGGCTGACGGTGGTCTACTCCGACCCGACGCTCACTTATCACGCCCCGGCCACCCCGGCCCGGATGGCCGGCGGTGAGCAGCAGAACGTCGAGGTGACCATCACCAACACCACGACTGAGACCTGGCCGGCGGCCACCACCCGGCTGGGCTACTTCTGGAAACTGCCTGACGGCACCGATGTCACCGGCGACACCCAGCAGTTCGCCGCGCTGCCGATCGACTTGGAGCCGCGCGACACGGTCACCGTGACGGCGCCGCTCAAGGCGCCGGTGCTCACCTCGGGCAACCTGGCCGACGCCGCCACGGTCGTGTGGGACCTTCAGGACACTGTCACCAACAACTGGAAGTCGGCCAGTCACCATCTGCCGCAGTTGCCGCAGCAGATCCGGGTGGACTCCCCCACCAGCGATCTGCTGGGGCTGGAGAAGTTCTACTCCTACACCGGCAAGAACACCGGCGCCGGGACGACCGCGCTGGTCAACCCGTACGCGGGCAATGTGGTGTGGGGTTACAACGCCTTCTCCAACCCGTCGCGGGGCGCGCAGACCTTCGCGAGGATGACGTACAACTCGCTGGACACCTCCGCCTCCTCCATGGGCTACGGGTGGAGCCTGCAGACCTCCACCCTGCAACGCCTCGGCTCACAACTGCACCGGCACCCGCCCGGCCAGCCCTGGCCGTCGCAGGTGCGGCTGACCGACGGCGACGGCACCACGCACGTGTGGACGCTCGACACGCACGGCGCCGACGTCAAGGACTGCACCCCGGCCACCTGCGACTACCGGCACCCGCGCGGCGTGCACCTGTATCTGCAGAAGACCGGCTCGGCCGATCCGCTGCGGCAGTGGGTGTTCACCAAGCCGGATCGCACCCAGTTCTTCTTCGACGACGAGGGCTTCCAGTCGGCGATCGTCGACAAGAACGGCAACACCATGTCGTTCACCTACGAGCGGCGTAAGTCCAACAACAAGCCGACCAAGTTCCTGCAGTACATTACCGACGCGGCCGGCCGAAGGACGCTGACGCTGACGTACTTCAAGAAGGGCCAGGACTACACCTACATCGCCGACGACGGCGCCGAGGTCGACGACACCAAGCTGACCAATCCGCACATCATCGACAACGTCGAGTCGATCACCGACATCGCCGGCCGGACGGTGACCTTCGCCTACACCGACAAGGGCCTGATGGCCAAGATGGTCGACGGCGCGGGCGACGACGGCGCGAAGACGTTCCGGTTCACCTACGACGCCACCCAGGGCAACAAGAACGTCAAGCTCGTCAAGGTCACCGACCCGCGCGGCAACGCCACCGATCTGCAGTACTACGAGGCGCCGGTCGACCCCAAGGACAAGTGGAAGATCGAGACCCTCACCGACCGGCTCGACGGCGTCACCCGCTTCGACTACGTCGACCCGGACGGGCCGCAGGGCGGCGTCATCCACGCCACCGTCACCGACCCGCTGCAGAACCCCACCACGTACGTGCTCGACGCGTACGGCAGACCGCAGTCGATCACCAACGCGAAGAACGAGACCACCGCGCTGGAGTGGGACCCGGACCACAACGTGGTCAAGCTGACCGAGGCCAACGGCGCGTACGCGACCTGGACGTTCGACCAGAAGACCGGCTACCCGCTGGAGTTGAAGGACGCCGAGGCCAACCACAACGACACGCCGCCCACCGTGCTCACCTATGAGACCGGCCTCAACGGCTACGTCGCCGACCTGACCGCGAAGACATCGCCCGAAGGCCGCAGGTGGCAGTTCGGCTACGACGCCAACGGCAACCTGAAGTCGGTCACCGACCCGCTCGGCGTCAAGTCGGCCGCCGAAGGCGACTACACCACCTCTTATGAGTACGACCCGCTCGGCCAGCTGATCAAGGCGACCGACGCCAACGAGAACCCGACCACATTCGGCGACTACCACGCCTCCGGCTACCCCGAGACGATCACCGACGCCTACCTCAAGACCACCAAGACCGTCTACGACGTGCGCGGCAACGTGCTGTCGGTCACCGACGCCCTCGGCAAGACCACTACGCAGACCTACGACGTCTTCAAACGCCCCCTCGAGTCGAAGGTCCCCAAGGACCAGGACGCCTCCCCGCCGGTGTTCATCGTCACCCCGGCCCCGGTCTACGACCCCAACGACAACATCACCGAGGCGACCGCCCCGAACGGCGCCGTCTCCATCGCCGTCTACGACGCCGCCGACCAGCTCGTCGAGTCGGTCCTGCCCAAGGACACCACCGACGGCCCGGACCGCAAGGCCACCTTCGCCTGGGACCTGGCCGGCAACCTCAAGACGCAGACCGAGCCCAAGGGCAACCTGACCGGCGCGAACGCGGCCGAGTTCACCACGACCTACGTCTACGACCCGATCTATCAGCTGACCGACGTCATCAACGCCGACCAGCACAAGATCACGTACACGTACGACAACGTCGGCAACACCGTCAAGGTCGTCGACCCGCGCAAGAACACCACGCCCGAAGACGACCACACGGCGATCTACAGCCCCGACCGCAACCACCGCGTCACCCAGGTCACCGACGCGGCCGGCCACACCACCAGCGTCGAATTCGACCTCGACGGGCTCGTCGTCGGCCAGACCGACCAGGAAAACAACAAGACGATCACCGTCTACGACGAGCGCGGCGCCGTCATCGAGACCCGCGTCCCGCACGCCGAGACCGACGGCGTCATCAAGTACGTCACCACCAGGTTCACCTACGACGAGGTCGGCAACCAGACCAAGACCATCACCCCGCGCGGCGTGGAGACCGTCGACGACCCCGCCGACTTCGTCAACGAGACCACCTACGACAAGCTCAACCGGCCCGTCGAGCAGATCTACCCGTACGACCCCGACGACCCGGTCTACAACACCCCCGACAAGGTCCTCTACACCTACGACGCGGTGTCGCGGCTGACGGAGATCTCTCACCCTCCCTCGCACGGGCAGAGCGTCCGCAACGTCTCCACCATGTCCTACTGGGACAACGGCTGGTCCAGGACCACCACCGACCCGTGGGACATCAAGACCACCTACGACTACAACCAGCTCGGCCTGCAGACCAACCGCACCGTCACCAGTGCGGGCGGCTCGTCGCAGCGGGCGCTGGACTGGACGTACTACCCCGACGGCAAACTCAAGACCCACTCCGACGACGGCGTCCCCCTCGGCCTCGACGTGGTGATGGGCGACAACTCCGACACCGGCCAGGTCACCACGGTCGGCTCCTGGACCACCACCACCGGCGGCAGCTCGTCCTCCAACATCGCCGGCCCGCAGGCGAGCGCGGCCACCGGATTCGTCGGCTACGACTACGCCAGCGCCCGCGCCGGCACCGGAGCCTCCAGCTTCACCTGGAACCTGACCACCCCCGCCGAGGGCAGCTACCAGGTCCAGGCCGCCTACCCGGCCGGCGCGACCGCCACCAACGCCACCTACACCGTCAAGCACGCGGGCGGCCAGGCACAGGTCACCGTCGACCAGACGCAGAACCCGGGCACCTGGGTCGACCTCGGCACCTACACCTTCACCGCCGGCCTGGCCCACAGCGTCACCCTCACCGACGACGCCAACGGCACCGTCGTGGCCGACGCCGTCAAGCTCGTACGCGACAACAGCGGCGACACCGACACCGAAACCAAGGACTTCGCCTACACCTACGACGCCAACGCCAACCTCACCCGGATCACCGACGACTCCCCCACCGCCAAGATCGACCTGTGGGACATCGCCTACACCAACCTCAACCAGATCGACCGCATCGTCGAAAAGCTCGACGGCACCGTCAAGAACACCACCACCTACGCCTACAACGAGAACAGCGCCGTCACCCGGCGCACCCACGACAAGACGCTGGCCGCCTACGGCTACGACGTCCGTGACCTGGTCGACGAGGTCGTCAACAAGAAGTCCGCCACCGACGCCAACCCCAAGACCACCCGCTACACCTACACCCCTCGTGCCGAACGCCTGACGGAGGCCAAGGCCAACGGCAACACCGTCACCTACGACTACTTCCTGTCCGGCCTGCTCCGGCACAGCCTGGAGAAGAAGCCCAACGCCACCGTCGTCGCCGAACACACCCTCGGCTACCAGGGCAACCTGCACCGCAACCGCGACCACGCCAAGATCCAGAACGCCGACTCCCCCGGCGCCTACCTGGAACACGTCTACGCCTACACCTACGACCCCCGCGACCGCATCGCCAAAACCGTCAAGACCCCCGTCGCCGGCGGCACCGCGGAAACCGAGACCTACTCCCACGACGCCAACAGCAACGTCTGGGAAGAAGAAGTCCTCGGCAAGAAGACCACCTTCACCTACGACCGCAACCGCCTCATGACCTCCGTCACCGGCGGCCAGACCTCCACCTACACCTACGACCCCTACGGCCGGCTGCGCACCGTCCAGGGCGGCGGCAAGGTCTGGGAGAAATACACCTACGACGGCTTCGACCACGTCGTCGAACACGAGAAGCTCGGCGGCGACGGCGCCACCTCGAGGGTGACCAAATACACCTACGACCCGCTCGACCGCACCACCACCAAGACCGAGAAGGAAGGCACCGCAGAAGCCAAGACCACCACCTACTCCTACCTCGGCCTGTCCGCTGAGGTCCTGGACGAAGAGGTGGCCGGCCAACTCACCAAGTCCTTCCAATACTCCCCCTGGGGCGAACGCCTCTCCCAGGTGAAGGTCGCAGACGAAGGCCGCGAAGAGTCGTCCTACTACGGCTACAACCCGCACACCGACGTCGAACAGATCACCAGCGAAACCGGCGACACCCGCGCCACCTACGGCTACACCGCCTACGGCAAGAACGACGACAAACTCTTCACCGGCGTCGACAAGCCGGATCCGATTGATCCCACCGCCAAAGAGGAGTACAACCCCTACCGCTTCAACGCCAAGCGCTGGGACAACTCCACCGGCATGTACGACATGGGGTTCCGCGACTACAACCCCGGCCTCAACCGCTTCCTCCTCCGCGACACCTACAACGGCGCCCTCAACGACCTCTCCCTCGGCACCGACCCATGGACTTCCAACCGCTACGCCTTCACCGGCGGCAACCCCATCAGTGGAGTAGAACTCGACGGACATGCACCTGACCATTGCCTGTACGGAGTCTGTTCCGAAGAGGTAGCGAAGAACGGCCCGCTCAGCAAGCAGACGCAGAATGTCACCCTGCCTCAAGGGAATCCGTGTAGGACCGGCTGCAAAAAGCAGCCAGAAGGGACCACTGGGGACAAGATAGCTGGTTGGCTGTCAGGATTTACGTACGCCACTAATCCTTTCTCTGGACTCTTCAATGATCCGTGTGCGCACGACATCTCACAGTGTGAGCCTGGCGGCCCATGGGATCGCACATCGAAGAAATATCGCGATGGATGGAGCTCATGGGACTGGGCCTGGGAAATCTGTCCTGAAGGCTACAACTGCGGAGTCGTTTTCCCGACCTTTAGACCGGGCAGTTGCTGCCTGAATCCCGGACCAATGGGCAGCGGAATTCCCAAGCGAGGGCCCGCGAAGGTGGGAAACGCGACCAGCGTCAACTACAACAATACGTTCTTCGCCGCCAATCCAGGAACCAAGGGGAAGGTCTGGGTACACCACGCTATCGAGCAGCAAGTACTGAAGGAATACCCTGGGCTGTTTACGACGAACGAGATCCACTCGCTTGAAAATCTTCGCGGTATACCCAAAGGGGTCAATTCCGAGGTTCACCTCAGCGCCATTCGAAAGCTCTGGAACGGGTTCTACAAAACTCATTCGAACCCTTCACGGCAAGAAGTACTTGACTTCGCAACAGAAGTAGATGATAAGCTGGGCCACTGGTTTACGCCCAGAATCAGATAAAAGTAAGCGTCGGCGCCCATTCGCAACGCAAGGATCGCGAATGGGCGCCTCTCGGATTCAGCCCAGAACGCAAGGAGTATGCACATGTGGCGTGAGTTGCTTAGTCGCCTTGGAGCGGACGTGCGACTGTTCGACGGGGCAAGCGAGGAAGATTTCGCACGTGCCGGGCAGATCCTGGGCTCGCCGATACCTGAAGAGCTCAAGGAGTTGCTCCGCGAGAGTAACGGCGTACTAAATAGGGACGAAGTCGCAATAATTTGGCCCATTGACAGAATTCTTCAAGACAATCTCCATTTTCGCACGAATTCAGATTTTTCTGATCTTTATATGAACTTCGAGCCGCTATTGTTCTTTGCCGACAACGGAGGTGGGGACCAGTTCGCCTATGTTGTACAGCCAAAGCGCTTCGATATTTTTGTTTGGGATCATGAAAATGATAGCAGGCAATGGGTGGCCCGCCGCATGTCCCAGTATCTCACTCGCCGTTTGTCTACAGAAGGCGACGATTGGTACAGGAACGACTAAAGGGGCTCTTCGATGTGGAGGGGAAGTGCGTCGGCGTGGCCTGAAGCGCGAGAGCTCGTGACCTCATGACACTGGCTGTTAATCTAGACGGTCTGTGACGGGGGCCACAAGCTTGCGAACGACAGTACTTCAGAAAGGGAAGTCTCGCAGCCTCCCGTATTAGGTCCAGTCGGGGTCTGGCACGTTATTAGGTTCCGCTGTTTTCGTATTAGTGTGCCGAGCTCCAGGATCTACGCTCGTTTGTGACCACCCTAGCGATCCATCCCATTACATCAGTCGATATTCTCGCCAGAGGAAGCATTTGGACAGCAATCTGTACGGCGATCTCATACAAGCCGGCGGCTTGGCGTCAGCTGTAGCGAGTACCGCATCAAAGCTCGCGGTGCACCACCGCGGGGATCTGTCCGATCTTTCCCACACGTACGGCTGGGGCCCAGTATGTACGGCGAAGGCCCGGCCAGTTCGAAGCAGTCCATCGCGTGCTCGGCGAGTACGGCGGGGGCGAATGGCCGGAATGGCTCCCGCTTCTTGAACCTTTCGTTGAACGCTTCCTTCGCTGGTGGGGATGCGAGGGTCGGCCATGATGGAGCAGTGCCCGAGGGCGCCTGGTCCCAGTTCGCTGGCGCGGGTGAACCACCCGATGATGCGGCCGTCGGCCAGCAGTTGGGCGGCGATGTCGCTCTCTTTACGCCATGCGAACCGGGGGTGTGGCGGTGCTCGTGCAGGCCGGAGCGGGAGTCGCGGCGTAGTGCCAGTTCAATGTCCGCTTCGTCGTACGTACGGCTGAAGGCGTTGGCGCCGAGCGGCTGGCGATCCCGCCAGCTTTGCTTTTCGCTAGCGACTGACCGCTGGGAGTCATGGAGCATCCCAGCCCGCCAGTCCCGCCAATTCCGCCAGTTCCGCCAGTTCCGCCACCAGGCTTAGCTGTACTTGCGTCGTACGGCGTTTCCCAACTTGTTCACAGGATGTTCCATACCAGCGCATGATCTCCATCCCGCATGCCTGCGATACGGTTCAAGACTTCAGCGGCTTTCTGGGGAGCATAAGAGGACTTCCGCGCATTAGTAGCGATCATCCTCAGCTCCCGGAGATCACGTAGCACCATATATCCGCCCCGGCATCTGACATGCCATCGCACCGCTATCAGCCATGTGACGCCATAACGGCAGCCATCCATCACTATCGCGATCGTGCTTGGCCCAGACAGTTGATGCCTCAGCCGACAACCCCCTAACGAAGCTGTCACGAGGTGTTCCCTCAGCGAGCATGGAGTCATTAAAGGGCATCGACTGTGGGAAGCTCTGGCAAACGCGTAACAAGAGCAACACGCTTCGCGCACGGCCGTGTCAACGACCGACCCGACGAGCCGAAGCAACTTGCTCGCAACAGTTGCGTCCTGCAACCTATGCAGGCCAACGTCTACTTGATAACTCAAAAATGACCGATATGTCCAATTCTTCAATAGTGCTCAAATACGCCCGTCACCGACGACATCACCCAGATCCCTACGTGGTCAACAAGCCTGCGGTTGTCGAGGGACGATAGGTCGAGGTTTAGCACGTCAGGCGACGGGAATGTGGTGTTTGGGAATGGGGATACTGAAGGGACATGTGCGTCCGGTGTGACTCAGTCCTCGGACACGTACTCCGGTACATGCTGGGCCTGGCTTCAACTACGACGACTCTCTCCGAGGGTTCGTAGATGAGGTGCAGGCCCATCTGCGTGTAGAGATCGTTCCGGTCGGCGGGATCCGCTGCCTTGAGGACGTCGGTCATCTCGGCCAGTCTCGGGATCAGCTCCATGATCTCCTGCTCGGTCGTCTCTTTCTTGCGGTTGACGGCGCGCAGACTGGCTTCCGCCTTGAGCCGCTCGGCCCGTGTCCCGGCCATCCACCTGCCGATTTCCTCGGGGTCTCCGCCCACGTCCAGCGTCGTCCGGTACCGGGCCATCCGACGGTCGCAGTCGTCGACGGTCCGCTTGGCCGTCTCGATCGCGACCCGCTCGGCCTCGCTGTCACGCGCCGCCAGCAGGGTCTCGACCGTCCGCCGGAGGTTGTCGGGCGCGGAGACCTGGAACAGCCAGGTGTCCGGCTCGCCGAGGATGCGGTCCTCGCGGACGCAGACCGTACGCGGATGCTCGATCTTGTTGGCCAGGGCGTACTCGGCGGGAATGAGCACCGGTAGTGCGTGCGGCCGTTGTTTCAGGAGCCTTCCATCCGGCGGTTACTGGCACCGCAGTGCAGCAGGCCGCGCAGGACGTATGGTCTCGGACTGCGACAGGGCTTGCGCTCGACGGCCGGGTCACCCTGCCGCCCAGGTTCTTGTAGTAGCCGAAGAACTGGGCGAGGTGGCCGGTGGTGCGGGCCACCTCCGGCAGCGCCCGCTTGGCGGCCCGGCGGGTAAGCGCGTAACCGCTGGCGTAGGCCGCGGCGAGCGCGAACAGGGCGGGGCGCTGCTTGGGGGCGCGGGGCGGCCGCGCGGTGGAGATCGCCGTGACGAGCTCGACGACGCGCACACCGTGCTCGGCGGTCAGCTTGTCCTGGCCGACGTAGTAGGTGCCGCCCGTGGTCCCTGATTCGGGATTTCACCCGGTCGAGCTAGGCGGCGTGGTGGTACTCCCTGATCGCTCGTCCGAGTACCCCGCGGCATTCGATCCGTCCTTCCATCGGCGTCACGACAGGCTCGTCGTGATCGGGCGGCAGTTGCCCACGGGCCTGGTGCGGCCGATGACCGTTCCGCCGCCCGCGTGTCCATTGGGCGTCGGCCGAGGACGACGTCGCCCTGCTCATGGCCCGTATCCGGACGTAACCCGCGCCTCGCACCCCTCGGCGAGCCGGTCAAGAGTCGTGGTCGTGTACCTCAGGTCAAGTCGCGGCCGTAGCTGGCCGGGCCACCCGGTCATCGGCTCGCATCGTAGACGATCTCGACGCGTCGGTTGAGCGCCCGATTCTTGGCGCTGGGGCGGTTGCCGACCATGTTGGGCACCCGCGGTCGGGCCTCGCCGTGCCCGGTGGCCTGCAACGGCACGGACTGCCCTGCGAGCAACTCGGTGAGGACGCCGCGCACTGCTTCGGCGCGGCGCTCGGACAGCCGG
>NZ_LAVL01000001.1:0-231607 GCF_001083785.1 Nonomuraea sp. SBT364 | reverse complement strand
CGTTGCCCGCGTCCACCAGAGACAGGCCGCCGACCGTGTAGTCGGTCGGCCCTTTGCCCAGGTCATTGCTGATGCGCCAGGAAGGCCCGTCCTCGTTGGTGATCGTGAGGTTCAGCGTGGTCATCCTGCCCTCGCGCTGGAGCTGGGTGATGGCCACGGTCATGTCACGTCCGCCGAGCTTGAATCGCTGGGAGGCGATCGGGGCAGGAGCCGAGGGCGATGCGGCCGGCGTGGCCGCGGCTGCAGGTGCCCGACGGTGACGGCGTCGACCTCCACTGCACGTGCACCGACACCTCGGGGGTACGGCTGTTCAGCTCCAGGTTCGGTCCGCGGCAGGCTCGGGACTTCTGGGCCCTGTTCGAGCTGGCGTCGCCGGCCGACCGTGCAGCAAGGGCCGTCGGCCGCGACGACGCCGCCTTCCACCGTGCCAAGCGACAGGGCATTGTCGAGTTCATCCGCGAACTCATCGTCGCCGCCACCCGCGAGGGCCTGGCCGCCGCCCGGGACATGCTGCCTAACCCCGGCACCTCGATCACCAGGCTGCTCGGCGTCTCGCCGAGCACGCTGTACAACCACATCCCCGACCTGCAACAACTGCGCGCCGGTGATACCAGCGAGCCTCCCGCCGTGACGGACTCATGATCACCGGTTGGGCCGTGAGCTTGCTGAGCTACCAGGAGGCTCAGTTGGTGATGACGGCCTGTAGCGGCTCTTCCCCCTGGTGGGGATTGATGGTGCCGTTGATGTCGAGGGGAGGCACTTCGGCCAGGCCGAAGGCGTGACTGCCTCGTTGGCGACCATCACGGCCGCCGAGATAGGCCCGGCCATCGGTGCGTCGCCGTGCTACCCGGCGGTGGGGGCCACGGCCGGCACATAGTCCATGTCGTATCCGTCGCCGCGCAGCCAGGCGCACTTCGCGTCCTCGCTCAGGCACCGCCCGGCCGGGTCAGGCCCGACTCGTAGGCGGCCATCACCAGCTGAGCACGGTCACGTGCGCCCAGTTTGGCAAGGATGCGCCCGACGTGGGACTTGACGGTCAGCGGGCTCAGCACGAGTTGCCCGGCCAGCTCGTCGTTCGACAGCCCCGCCGCGATCAGTACCAGCACCTCCCGCTCGCGGGCGGTGAGCTCGCCGACGCGGCCGGCCACTGCGCGCCCCCGGTCGGGCATGCTGACGACGCGGGCGATCAGCGAGCGCGTGGCGCCGGGCGACAGCAGCGCCTCCCCGGCGGCCACGGTGCGGATGGCGTCGAGCAACTGGGCCGGCCGGGCGCTCTTGGCCAGGAAGCCGCTCGCACCGGCCCGCAGCGCCCGCACCACGTTCTCCTCTGTCTCGAACGTCGTCAGCATCAGCACCCGTGTTGCGGCCAGATCGCCGTCGGCGCAGATGCGCCCGGTCGCCTCGATACCGTCGCCGTCGGGCATGCGGATGTCCATGACGACCACGTCGGGGCGACTCGCCCTGGTCGCGTCGACGGCCTCGGCGCCGGTCGCGGCCTCACCGACCACCTCCATGCCGTCCGCGGCGGCCACCAACTGGGCGAAGGCGCCACGTACCAGGTCCTGGTCGTCGGCGAGAACCACGCGGATCACTGGGTACGGTCGTCCTTCCAGGGGAGTACGGCCACCACCTGGAACCTGTCGTCCTCGGTGGCGCCCGCGGTGAGCGAGCCGGAGACCGCTCGCGCGCGTTCGGTCATGCCCAGGATGCCGTAGCCGGCCTCTCCCCGCGCGGGCCGGTTGTCGTTGACGATCAGCAGGCGCAGGTCGCGGGGCGAGTAGGAGATCTCCACCTGCACGCCGCTGCCCGGCGCGTGCCGGGCGGCGTTGGTCAGCGACTCCTGGAGAATCCGGTACGCGGACAGCCCCACGGCCTGCGGCGGGGCGGGCGGCGGCTCCCCGGTGGTACGGACCCGCAGGGCGAGCCCGGCGGCACGGGCCCGGTCGATCAGCTCGGGCAGCTCGTTCAGGCCGGGAACGGGCGCGGAGTCGTCCGCGCTCGAGCCGTGAACAGTGCCGCGCAGCACGCCCAGCGTGGCCGACAGGCCGCCCATGGCCTCCTGGGCCGCCTCGTCGATCACCTCCATGGCCTGGGCCAGGCTTTCCGCGGTGCCTAGATGGCGTGCCACGGACGCCTGCACGCCGATGACGGAGATGCTGTGGGCCAGGATGTCGTGCAGTTCGCGGGCGATGTGCAGGCGTTCCTCCATGACCCGGCGCCGGCCTTCCTCCTCCTGCTCGCGCTGCAGACGCCGGGCCCGCTCCAGGGCCGCCGCCGCCGCCTCCCTGCGCGCCCGGATGATCTCCGTAGCCACCAGCGCGAAGCCGATCCAGCCGAACGCCCCGACCGCCCCTGTCGGGCCGAGCGGGCCCGCCCAGAGCGCGACCGCGCCCAGCAGCGCGGCACAGGCGGCGCCGATCACCACGCCGCGGGTCCGTGAGCCCGCGGACACGGCGGTGAACAGGGCCACCATCAGCGCGGGAATCAGCGGCTCGTGCGGATAGCCCTGCGTCACGTACGCGATCAAGGCGGCGAACGAGGCGACGAGGACCGTCAGCGGCCATCGGCGCCGCACCGTCAGCGGCGCCACCACAGCCACCGCCAGAGCCACGGCCAGGGCCGACGGCGGGCCGCTCTCCACGCTGATCGCCATCAGCGCCGCGCCGAGCAGCGCGGGGGCGGCCAGCAGGCTCAGCCACTTCACGAGCGCCTCACCCGCCCATCATGGCGCGACCGGTGCAGGGGTGTCGTCCTCCCCAGGTAGGCATCCCGTTGCTCCCACGGCAGGAGCTGCAGGTGCCGACCGTGGTCGGCTGCGCCGGATCGCCCGGCCAGGAGAGCGTTGCCCCATGCTTCGACCAGTGGAAACAGTGTCCAGGGAGACCAAGTCGCTCGACGGCGTGTGGCGCTTCCTGGTGGACAAGGACCGAGCCGGACGGCATGAGCAGTGGTGGACGGCCGACCTGCCCGGCGCGCTCGACATCCCGGTGCCGTCCAGCTACAACGACATCTACCCCGACCCGGCGATCCGCGATCACGTCGGGGACGTCTGGTACCAGACCGTGGTACGGCCGCCGGCCTCGTGGGAGGGAAAGCGGGTGGTGCTCCGGTTCGACGCGGCGGCGCACCTGGCCACGGTCTGGGTGGGGGAGAAGGAGGTGGTCACGCACCGGGGCGGATTCGTCCCGTTCGAGGTGGAGGTGACGGACCTGCTCCAGTACGGGAGGCCGAATCGTCTCACCGTCGCGATCAACAACGAGCTCAGCCTGTCGGCCATGCCGCCCGGCCGGCAGTACCGCACCCCGGCGGGGGCGACCGCGCAGGCCCTGACCGGCGACTACTTCAACTACACGGGCCTGAACCGCCGGGTGTGGCTGTACACCACCCCACATGAGCACATTCAGGACATCACAGTGCGGACGGATCTGGACGGCCCGGACGGCCTGGTGAGCTACGACGTGTTCACGTCGGCGCCCGGCGGGGTGACGGTGCGGCTGCTGGACGCCCGGGGCACGCAGGTCGCCGCCGGCTCCGGCCACACGGGCGAGCTCGCCGTCCCCCAGGTGCACCGCTGGGAACCCGGCGAGGGCTACCTTTACCGGCTGGAGATCGGTTACGGCGAGGACGTCTACGAGCTGCCGGTCGGCGTCAGGACCGTGGCCGTACGGGGGCGCGAGTTCCTGATCAACGGCAGGCCGTTCACCTTCCGGGGCTTCGGTCGCCACCAGGAGAGCCCCGTGCGCGGGCACGGCCACGACGACGTGATCATGGTGCACGACTTCGCGCTGCTGGACTGGATCGGCGCCAACTCGATCAGGACCGCGCACTACCCGTACGCCGAGGAGGTGCTGGAGCACGCCGACCGGAACGGCATCGTGGTCATCGCGGAGCAGGAAGCCGGGATGATCAATCTCGCCATGGACTTCGGCCCTCGTACGGGCCCGGAGCCGCGGACGTTCGGCCCCGACGGGTTCGGCGCCGACGCGCGAGAGGCATGCCTGACGTCGGTCCGCCGGCTGATCGAACGTGACAAGAACCATCCGAGCGTGGTCATGTGGTGCCTGTCCAACGAGCCGGACTCGGCGGCCGACGGGGCACGGGAGTTCCTGGAGCCGATCGTCGAGCAGGCCCGCGAACTGGACCCGACCCGGCCGGTGTGCTTCACCAACGTGTTCCTCGCCCCCGCCGGCCAGGACCGGGTCACCGACCTGTTCGACGTGATCTGCCTCAACCGCTACTACGGCTGGTACCTCGACGGCGGCGACCTCGCCTCCGCGGAGAAGCGGCTGGTGGAGGAGCTCGATCAGTGGGCGGCGCGGCACGACAGCCCGATCCTCATCACCGAGTGCGGCGCGGAGGCGCTGCCCGGCGCGCACGAGGTGGCGGCCACGATGTGGACGGAGGAGTACCAGAGCGAGGTCCTGGAGATGGTCGCCCGGGTCGCCGATGCGCACGCGGCCGTGGTGGGCCAGCACGTGTGGAGCTTCGCCGACTTCCGCACCCGCCAGGAGATCATCCGCCCGGAAGGCAACAGGAAGGGCGTCTTCGACCGCGACCGTAAGCCGAAGGCCGCCGCGTACGCCCTGCGTCGGCGGTGGCGGTCGTGAGACGCCGCCACGTCGTCGGCTACGGGCTGGGGGAGGCCGCCAACCAGGCGGCCTTCGCCACCGTCACGCTGCTGTTGCTGTCCTTCTACACCGACGTGGTCGCGATGAACGCCGCCGTTGCCGGGCTGGTCCTCATGCTCGTCAGGATCGCGGACGCGTTCTTCGACCTGTTCGCCGGACGGCTCATGGACCGCACCGACACCCGATGGGGCAAGTTCCGCCCCTTCCTGCTGGGCGGCGGGATCGCGCTGGCAGTCACCAGCGTGCTGCTGTTCACCGTGCCCGACGGGGGCGAGGGGCTGCGGATCGGGTACGCGGCCGGCACGTTCGCGCTGTTCGGCCTCGCCTTCGCCTTCAGCCAGGTGTCGCTGGGGTCGATGGCGGCGGCGATGACCCAGAACTCCCGGGAACGCGACCGGCTGGCGATGGTCCGCTCGATGTCGTCGTTCTTCGTCTATCTTCTGCTTTATGCGGTCATCGCCCCCCAGTTGGAGGGCGCGGCCGACCAAGGGCGCGCGTACCTGGTCGTCGTGGCCGCCGCCTCGGTGGTCGCGGTGCTGCTGTTCGCCGGGTCGTTCGCCCTGACCGAGGAGACTGTCAGCCGCGCCGAACCCCGCATCACGCTGCGGCAGAGCCTCGCCGCCGTCCGGCTCAACCGGCCCCTGCTGGTGCTGTGCGGCAGCATGCTGGTGATGCTCGTCGGCTTCGAGACCTTCAACTTCGGCATGCTGTACTACGCCCGGTATCTCGCGGGCGGGGTCGACACGTTCACCGTGATGGCCATCTCGATGGCCGTCGGCCAGGGCCTGTTCAGCTGGCTCACGCCCAGGTTCAGCCGCCGCCACGGCAAGCGCGCCGTCTATATCGGCGCCGGGCTGGTCGCCGCCGCCGGCTATCTGGCGATGCTGGTCGTCGACCCGTCGCGGTTGTGGCTCGTGCTGATCGTGCTCGGCGTGGCCTCGTCCGGCACTGCCGTGCTGCAGACCGTGATGCTGTCCTTGCAGGCCGACACGGTCGAGTACGGTCAGTGGCGCTCGGGCCACCGGGCGGAAGGCGCCATCTACGCGTTCTTCTCCTTCGCCCGCAAGGGCGGCAACGCCGCCGCCGCCGGGCTGGCCGGGCTCGTCCTCGCCGCGACCGGATACGCCGCCAACGCGGCCGTGCAGCCCGCCGGAGCGGATGGGGGCATCCTCGCGCTGGTCGGCCTGATCCCCGCGGCGGGCTTCGCGCTCGCCGCGGCCTGCATGGCCTTCTACCGGTTCAGCGAGCGCGACTACCGGCGGGCCGTCGCCGACATCGCCCGATCGAGACAGGAGGAGCAGCCGTGGCTCTCGCTCAAGGGCTCCTGATCGCCGGAATCCTGGTCAGCCTCATCAGCCTCGGGCAGACCGTGTCCCACCTGTGGGACGACGCCTACCTGGTGCCCGAGGCCAAGGACGGCGTCAAGCACGCCCAGTTCCACATGCAGCGCGAGGCCGTGGGCGACCTGGGGCACATCGCTGTGATGCTGCTCGTCATCTTCGCCCCCGCGGGTGAGCGCGGCCCGCTGCTGTGGTGGGTCCTGGCCGCGACCATGCTGTCCTACTACGGCGCCTACTGGACAGGCCACCTGCTGATCGGCATCGGAGCGCCGCACTGGTACGCCAGGAGCGTCCACCTGGTCGTGACCGCCTGCGGCGCCCTGGCACTCGCCCTGTCCTACGGCGCCTACCACTGAGGGAACCGGCAGGTCCACCCGCCGGCCGCGTGCGGTCGCACCCGTGGCCGGTGGCCCTGCCAGGTCGCCGGCCCGCACGTCCAGGCCTGTTCCGCCGCGGCCGGAGGGCCGCGATGAAACCTGAGCATCGGAATTCGGTGAAAGCGGAGGAGTCAGAGGTTCCCAGAACGCGCCGGAGCTGGGCGGTGTAGGCGCGGGGGCGGCTTGACTTCATGTTGACGTCAGCATTGTCGGGGGAGGCGGCGACCCTGCCGGAGCCGAGCCATCGAGCACAGCAAACCCCAGATCAGCCCCTGTGACGCAATATTCGGCACCCACACGCGCCAAGTGGAATGCGCATGCTGAACGGTCCTCAGAGTCAAGGCCCGTCAGGTTCGGCGCGGTGTGAGCGTGCACTGGACCCCGCGCAGTGGTCATGGAAGCCTTGAGAGGTAAGGCCGAAGGCCGCGTTGATTCGGGAACGCTGATTCTCCACCGCGATGACAGCGGTGAGCTCGACGGCCTGCGCCTCGGTGAAGTGGCTCAGCAGGCCGGCCACGAGGTCGTCGGTAACGTTGGGCGGAGTGTCGGTCATCGCCTCGGCGTAGCGCAGCACCAGGCGTTCCAGGCCGGTGAACAGCACACTGGTGCGCCAGGTTCTCCCGATAGCGGAAATCGATGCACCAGCCGCAGCCGATCCTGACCACAACCGCTCCGAGCGGTGAGAACGCTGTCGCGTCAACCACCGGCGCCACAGGCGGCGTCATCGGCGCCTGCGCTGTACCGCAGGTCAGGACGGACCGCGAAGAGGGACGCGAAGGGGCGTTTGGGAAGGATGGTTATTAGGGTGTACTAGAGGAGGTATGGCGCCATGAACGCTGCGCGCGGCACGGATGACGCGCCTGCCTCGAACGACATCAGCGGAGCCGACACACTGCCGGATGCCCTGGACGCAGCCGCGTACGTTGTGGACGCCCAAGGGCGCATCGCTGGGGTCAACCGGCACGCCACGCGAGTGCTCCGTCGCACTGCTGAGGAGATGGTGGGCAGGGACGCGCACGACCTGCTGCACCGCGGGAGTGCCGGTGAGCCGCTGTCGCGGGTCCGTTGCCTGATGAGGCAGTCCTTGCTTTCCGGCCGTACGCTGCACGACGACCATGGCTGGTTCGAGCGCGGGGACGGCTCCGTGTTCCCCATCTCCTGGGTCATCACCCCGTGCCGGATCGGTGGGGGCAGGACCGGAGCGCTGGTGGTGTTCCAGGAGCTCGCCGCGGCCGGCGAGGTGGCGGAGCAGGCGCACGCTGCCACGTCGATGTCGGAGCTGGATCGGCTCGCTTTGCTCGCCGAGACGACCACGACGCTCACCTCGAGCCTTCACGTCGAGGAGATCCTGCGTCAACTGGTGCGGCTGGTGGTGCCGCTCCTGGGTGACTGGGCTGTGGTGGACCTGCTCACTGAGCGGAGGGGCGTCGAGCGGGCCGTGGTGGTGCACCATGAGGACGGTGTCCTGGTGCACCGGGAGGATCTGGAGGGGCCGATGCCGCCCGTGCCTGAGGACTCCTCCATGCCTCTGTCCCGGGCGTTGCGCGGAGTCACCGCCACACTGGCAAGCCCGGCCACCTATGACAGGCGGCCGGATTCCGGCATCGCGGTCGCCCAGCAGGAGCTCTTCCGGGCGAGCGGTATGCATTCGGCGAGCATCGCGCCGATTCGCGGCGTGCGGGAGGTGGTCGGCGCGCTGACCCTCGGCCGGGCCACGCGCTCCGGCGCGTTCACCGCCGCTGACCTGCTGCTGGTCGAGGACATCGCCCGCCGCGCGGGGCTGGCCCTGGACAATGCCCGCCTGTACGAACGGCAACGCCGGGTCGCCGAGACCATGCAACGTCACCTGCTGCCCCAGATGCCGTCGGTGCCCGGGGTGGAGATGACCGCCTGCTACCGGCCCGCACCGGACGCTTCCCAGGTCGGCGGCGACTGGTACGACGCCTTCGTCCTGCCTGACGGCACGACCGCGCTGGTGATCGGCGACGTGGTCGGCCATGATCTGGACGCCGCGGCGGGAATGGCCCAGGTCTGCAACATGCTGCGGGCCTACGCCGGAGCGGAGGAGGAGCCGCCCAGCGTGATCGTGAACCGGCTCGACCAGGCGGTGTCCCGCATGGCACAGACCGTCATGGCCACCGTCGTCCTCGCCCGGCTCGAACACACCGACGACGGCAGATGGCTCCTGCACTGGACCAACGCCGGTCACCTGCCACCGCTCCTGGTCGAACGGGACGGACAGGCCCGGTTCCTGGAGCAGGGACAAGGCCTCCTCCTGGGCACCGGCCTGCGTCCCGACCGTAGCGACACCGTCGCTGCGCTGCCCCCGGGGTCAACCTTGGTGTTCTACACCGACGGACTGGTCGAGTCGCACCACCACACTCTGGACCATGGATTGGCCCGGTTGCGGAGATACGCCGCTTCCCTGGCCCACCGTCCGCTGGACTCCTACTGCGATGTGCTCTTCGAACACGCTCGCCCGGCTGACAATGACGACGACGTGGCCCTGCTTGTCCTGCGCATACCCGAATAGCCCCGACTGCCCCCGGACTCCTCCCGGCACGGTGGCAGACGGCAGGAAGTTGTCAGCGCATCGTCGCTATAGGCACACGATCTCGGACCGGTATCTGACACGAGCATGTTCAATTCAGTCTATGGCGGACGGAGTTGACGAGTGGGCGCTTGCCCACTCAAAATGGGCGCGCGGTCACTCTATCGCCGCGACGAAGGGAGAGCGTCTCCATGGAGACTTCACACATGACGGATGTCGTCATCGTCGGCGCAGGCCCAGTGGGGCTCACGTTGGCGTGCGACCTCGCCCGCCGCGACGTCCGCGTGCGGATCATCGATCGTGCCACCGCGTATCCAGTCGGAACGCGGGCCCGCGGCGTCCGAGCCCGCACACAAGAGGTGTTCGAGGACCTCGGCGTGCGTGACCGCCTGGCTGAACACGCCGAACCACCCTTCCCGCGCGCTTCTACGATGCGCAGGGAAACGTGGTGCGCGAGGCGGTGATGTACGACGCTCCCCCCGTGCCGGGCGTGCCCTATCCGGGCAGCCTCATGGTGGGGCAGCAGTTCACCGAAGCGACCCTGCGCGAGAAGCTGGCATCGTTCGGCACCCGGGTGGAACTCGGCGGCGAACTGGTAGAACTCGCACAGGACCGCGACCAGGTCACGGCATCCGTCCGATTCGACGGGCAACACCAGGACGTCCGGGCGCGCTACCTCATCGGATGCGACGGCGGCGGCAGCACCGTGCGTAAGCAGGTCGGGATCGACTTCCTCGGGGAGACGTGGGAGCAGCAGCGGATGCTGTTCGGTAATCTCCGCGTCGACGGACTGGACGCCTCGGTCGCGCATATGTGGGCCACCGGCCCCGGCGGCGGCATGCTGACCCTGGCCCCCATGCCGAGAAGCGGAACCTGGTTCTTCACCGCGCCGCTGCCGCCGGACGACGGCCAGGGGACCTCCCCGGTCTCGGTGGAGACCTTCGCCGACATCTTCTCGCAACGAGTCGGGATGTCCGGGGTTCGCTTCCACGACGCGGTCTACCTTTCGGTGTACCAAGTCAACATCCGTATGGTGGACCGGTATCGGGACGGCCGCGTCCTCCTGGCGGGAGACGCCGCCCACGTGCACACGCCTGCCGGCGGCCAGGGCATGAACACGGGCGTACAAGACGCCTACAACCTCGGTTGGAAGCTCGCGCACGTCCTGCGCGGAGCGCCCGAACCGCTGCTGGACACCTATGAGGAGGAGCGTCTGCCGATCGCCGAGCACGTGCTGGCCTCGACCACCGCTCGGGGCAGGTTCTGGAGCAGCGACGACTCCGCACGCGTGTCGGAGCGCATCGTCGGCGCGTTCCAGGGCCGGGACCCGTTCAGCGACGTCAGCCAGCTGAGCATCACCTACCGAGGCAGCAGCCTGGCCCGCGACTTGGATGAGGCGATCGGCATCCGTGCCGGCGATCGCGCCCCGGACGCCCAGCCCGCACCCCAGGTGAGCGAGGGCCGACGCGGTGATGTGCACACGCATCGCATTCTTCCCCCAGGACTCCCCTGCAGCGACAGCGAAAGCGCGCTCATCGACTCAGCCGGAGAGGCGCACGATCTCTATGGGGTCGACGGCGACGGTCTCGTGCTGATCCGCCCTGACGGCTACGTCGCGCTCACGGGAGGCAGCTGGGATGACCAATCCGTGGCCGACTACCTCGAACGAGTGACCGGCGATCGAGCGCACCGCTTCGAACGTGTGGCCGCGGCCGCGAGGTCTGCCTGGTAAACATCGTGATCGCCCGGGACGATCTGCGGTCACGATTGCGCGCGACGACTCCGCACGGCATCCCCATCCTCACCGAGGTCAGCGCTGGCCTCGCGGCCTACCTGGAGGCTGAGCGCCGCGTCGGTCGTGTATGGCGGACACGGATGCCCGCACGCTTGCCTGACCCTGATCGGCACCGGTCACCTGCTGTTCGCCGGAGAACTCGGCGCGCTGCCCGACGCCTCGGCCGTCCGGGAGATCGTCGAGGCGATCACCGTCGGTGCGGAGCCAGGAATTCGTCCCTGACGGCCCGGAACCCGGCGGGTAGCCGGAACACATTGCTCTCCGGCGTCCCTGCCGCAGCGACTTGTCCGATGCCCGATGGACGTTGATCGAACCGACTCCGATGGCCTGGGGGGCGGCCCGGCGGAGTCCGGGACCAGCAGCACGCATCCATGACCTGCGGGAAATCGTGAATGCCATCCTGCGCGCGTGCCGGACCGGGATCGCCTGGGAGTACCTGCCACACGACTTCCCGCCTTCTTCGCGCCCCGGGTGGGCCGGCTCCGGCAACGCCCCGACCACGAGCACCGGGGCGCGCATGCCGCGCCGGGCGCAATCCCGTGTGAGGCCGATCACCGGGTGACGGTGTTCCTACGGGAGGCGTACTTCCGAGGGCGTGGTCATCACAACGTGCTCGACGCGTCGTGCCGTCGGTTCGACGCCTGATGTGGACGGCATGAGGAAGCAGTGCGGGTGGTCGCTGTCCGAGTCGTACCCCGGCGCCCGGTCACGGCGCGAGGCCGAGATCGGTCAGGGTAGCGGCGCCGCGGGCGGTGTGGTCGCCGCCCGCCAGGAGCAGGCTGCGTGCTGCCTGGTAGCGGCAGCCGGCGGCCTCGAAGGCGCCTGCCGTGGCGAGGAGGCGCTTCGGGTCCTGGTCGAGCAGAGAGGCCGCGCGCTCCACGATCGCGCCGGCGACCGGGTTGCCGGCGGTGATGGCACGGGCGGTGGCCAGGCGGTCACGCGCGTGGGGGCTGCCGGCGAGGACGGCGGCTTCGGCGCGTATCGCTACGTACCAGTGCAGCCAGATCCAGGTCACCCACTTCCACACCTCGCCGGGTTCGGGCGCCAACCGGTCCATGGCTGCGGCGGCGTTGCCGTGGTGGAGCATCCGCATCGCGTCGTAGAGCGCTCCGTAACCGTACTGACGCTCGGGTGAGTCGTCGAGCCGGTCCAGGACCGTCTGCCATTCGCGCTCGGCGTCGTGGTCGCCGCGGAGGTTGTGGATCATGGCGACCGCGGCGGCCGCCGGGCCGAGGGTTGCCTTGGCGGGGCTGTCGGCTCGCCGCCATGCGTCGAGGAAGCGGGTGCTGCCGGCGAGGAGTTCGTCGACGTTGCCTGCCAGGGCGTCGGTGACCAGCAGCCAGCTCACCGCCCGATGGCCCACTTCGGCCAGGGCGGGATGGTCGGCCAGTTGCCGTCCCCACCGCCGGGCGTCCGTCAGGTTCCCGGCGCCGAGGCTGGTCTGTACGGCCATGCCGAGTCCGTCGATCAGTTCGTGGATGCCCCCCGGCGCCTCCCGCTTGCCCGCCATGGTGGAGAGCAGCGTGATGCGGCGTCCGGCTGTGGTGGCGCAGGCGAACGTGTCGCCGGCCCAGGCATGTGCGGCCGTGAGCGCGTCGAGTGCGGCGGACTCGGCGAGCGGATCGCCGATCCGGCGCGCCAGCTCGACCGCGCGTCCGGCGCGCGCGAGCGTCTCTGGTACGGCGTTGCCTGCCGGACCCTGAGCCGCGCCGAACGCGTCGCTGAGCACCGCGGCCTCCGCCAGCGCCACCGCGGCCTCGGCGGCCAGGTCGCCACCGGCCAGCTCCCGCGCTTCGGTGACCAGGGCGACGGCTTCCTCCTCGGGGGTGATCCGCGTGAACGTGCTGGAGAACCGGTATGCGGTGGTGGCGGCGGTGGCCAGGTCCACGGCGGCGCCGGCGGTGTCCCCGGCACGGCGGGCGGCAGCCGCGGCGGCGCGGTGGAGGCGGTACATGTCGTCGCCGCGCGTACGGCAGCCGGCCACGTCCGCGGCCTGGCGGAGCATGGTCGCGGTGGCGGCGGGGTTGTCGGCGAGCGCGGATGCCTGCTCGAAGCGCTGCTGCGATTCGCCGATCAGGTGGCGGGTGAACGTCAGCTCGGCCAGGTGCCGCGCCAGCCGGTGGGCGTCCGCGCGCTGTTCCGGCTCGCTCGCAGCCCAGGTCAGCGCCGCGCGGAGGTCGTCGGCGACCGCGTCGAAGCGTGCCCGCCAGTCCGGCCCGGCCACCGTCAGGCGGGCGGCCTGGGTCAGGCACCAGCGCAGGTGCCGGGTCCGGGTGCCGGCCAGCTCGCCGGCCTGGCCGAGCCGTTCCGTCCCATACTGGCGGATGGTCTCCAAGGCCCGGTAGTAGGTGCCCGTCGGGGAGGCCGTCACCGCCAGCAGGCTCTGTTCGGCGAGCCGGGCCAGTCCGTCGGTGACCACGTCCATGGGGGAGCCGACGACCTCGGCCGCCGCCGATGCGCTGAAGGGCGCGACGAAGATCGACACCCGGTGCAGGAGCTCCTGGTCGGCCGGTTCCAGCAGGGCGTGGCTCCAGTCCAGGACGGCCCGCACCGAGCGGTGCCGCTCATCGGCGCGGGAGCCGCCGGCGAGCATCCGAAGCGGGTGGGACAGGGCGGCGTGGATACCGTCCAGCCCGAGCGCGGGATAGCGGGCCGCGGCCAGCTCGATCGCCAGCGCCATGCCGTCCAGCCGCTCGCAGATGGCGGCGATCTGGTCGTGCCGGGGCTGATCCAGCGGCCCGCCGGCCGCCGTCGCCCGTTCCATGAACAACGTGACGGCGTCCGACTCCCCGGCCAGCGACAGCGGCGGGACCTGATACACCCGCTCGAACGGCACCATCAGCCGGGCCTGGCTGGTCGCCAGCACGGTCACGCGCGGGCAGGCGGCGAGCAGCCGCTCCAGCAACAGCGCCACCTCGTCCACGACGTGCTCACAGTTGTCGAACACCAGCAACGCATGACGGTCGGCCAGCGCGGCGACCACCGACTCGGTCAGGTCGCGGCCGGGCTGCTCGCCGAGTCCCAGCGCACCGGCGACAGCGGTCGCGATCATGCCGGGATCGGTGACGGGGATCAGGTCGACGAACCACACTCCGTCGGGGTATTGGGCGGCGACCTCCGTCGCCACCGCCAGCGCGAGCCGGGTCTTGCCGACGCCGCCCGGACCGACCGCGGTCACCTGGCGGTGCGTCCTGACCACCTCCGACAGCTCCGCCACCTCCCTGGCGCGGCCGACGAACGAGGTCAGCGGGGCCGGCAGGGGGACCGGTTCGTGCTGTGGCTGGTGGGCGTCCGCGCGCTGGGCGAGCGCTCGCCGGTCCGGCACCTGCAGCTTGCGCAGCAGTGAGGAGACGTGGCTCTCGACGGTGCGTACCGAGATGAACAGCCGCGCCGCGATCTCGGCGTTGCTGTAGTGCGCGCCGAGGAGCTCCAGTACCTCGGCCTCCCTCGGAGAGATGTCCACTTCTGTCGCCATGGTCGCATTCTGTCGCATCTCCTGTGGTCTGATGCCGTACGGGCTATCCGTGGTCGGCTCCGTGGTCACCACGGATGCTCACCGGCCAGGGGCGGCACGAAGCTGGAAGCACATCAGACCGCGTCCTCAGCCTCATCCAGGACCGATAGAACCTCATCCGGACCGTCGAGAAGGAAAGGCGATGACCTCCATCCTCTCCGTCACGTTCGAAGTCCCCGACCCCGCGGCCGCCGACGACTTCTACGCCACCGCCTTCGGCGTGGGAGATCGGGTACGCACCCGCGAATCGCAGGCGCCGACAACCGGCTTCCGCGGGTATCTCATGTCGCTGGTGGTGTCCCAGCCGAGCACGGTGGACAGCCTCTTCGGCACCGCTCTGCATGGGGGCGCGACCGCCCTGAAGCCGCCCACGAAGAGCTTCTGGGGTTATGGCGGTGTGCTGCGGGACCCGTACGGCACGCTCTGGAAGATCGCGTCGTCGTCGAAGAAGGACACCGGCCCGGCCACCCGGGACATCGACGACATCGTGCTCCTGCTGGGGGGCGACGACGTCGCCGCGGCCAAGAGCGTCTACGTCGAGCACGGCCTCTCGGTGACCAAGAGCTTCGGCCGCAAGTACGTCGAGTTCGACACCGCGCCCGTCAGGCTGGCCCTCTACAGCCGCCGCGCCGCCGCCAAGGATGCCGGCGTTCCGATGGAAGGAACCGGCTCACACCGGCTCGTCATCGGCACCGACGCCGAGCCCATGACCGACCCGGACGGGTTCACCTGGGAGGCCACCGCCACCTCCCGCCCGGTCGGCTGAACGCACGACGTCCACCCTTTTCCTCTGGAGATGACGAGATGACAACCCCTGCCGCCCGTCCCCTGGACCAGCGGGTCCGCGACACCCTGGACCGGCTGGAGCGCGACGTCGACGCCTGGTTCGCGACCGCCGACCCGGCCGGCTCGCCCTACCTCATGCCGCTGTCGTACCTCTGGGACGGCCGGACCCTGCTCATCTCCACCGCCGGGACCAATCCCACGGCCCGGTTCCTGGAGGCGACCGGCACGGTCAGGATCGCGATCGGCCACACGCGCGACGTCGTCCTCATCCATGCCGACGTGCGCGAGAAGATCCCCGCCGCCGAGATCCCGGACGAGGTCGGCGACGCCTTCGCCGCCAAGGCCGGCTTCGAGCCCCGTGCGCAGGGCGGCGGCTACTCCTACTTCCGGCTGGTCCCGCGACACGTACAGGCCTGGCGCGAGGCGAACGAGCTCGCCGGCCGTGACCTCATGGCCGACGGCAAGTGGCTCACCGGCGACGACGCGCCGAGCGAAGCGGAACCACGCTGCACCTCCGGGACCTGAGCACGTCGACCTCGCAGCCCGGGGAGGACGGGTCGAGGCCCGCCGCTACATGGGCCTGGACATCCTGACCGAAGCCCGCGTCCGGCTCGTCGCCGGCGACCCACCGACCCCGAACCGAGCCGCCTTTCCTCCGCCGACCGCGGCGCCGGGGTGCGGTGGGTGAGCCCGTCCGCGATCGTGGCCGGAGTCGGGCTGCTCACCCGGTGGCCCTCGCGCAGTGACAGCACGGTGCCGGCCCCATACTCGGGCTGAGGGCTTCGGCCGCCACCGCGCAGCCGGGCGTTCATGCCGTGGGGTTCTGCCGGTAGAGCGCGACGGCCGGACGGGCCAGGTCGATCGTCCGGCCGGCCGCGTCCACGGCTTCCCGGCCGGGAGCGTGCGCGTACAGATTGTGGTGCACGCGGCCCTCCCGGTCGGCGGTCCAGATTCTCGGCAGCGGGTACATCCCGAGCCTGCCGCCGAACCGTACGGCTCCCGCGTCGCGGACGAGTGCGCGGGGAGGTCCGCGTGGAGCGGCGGTCGCGTCAGTAGTGTCCGATGACGGTGGAGTTGTCGGCGTAGTCCCATTCGCGTGCCGAGGAGATGGCGTTGACCGTCAGGTTGAACGGCCCGGGCCCGGCCTCGTACCGCCGTACCGTCACCTCGAAGAACTGCGGGTAGGAGCCGGACATCAGGTCGCAGGTCGCTGCGAAGGTGGCGATCTGGCAGTGGGCGGTGCCGTTTCGCACGCCGGTGATGACCTGGCCCTTGGACACCTGGAAGTTGACCTGCACCCGGTCCACCTGACCTTCAGCGCCGACGCCGACGGCGTAGACCTCTGAGCCGATCGCCTCGCCGTTCACCCAGACGTTCGCCGGTGTCCCGGCGTGGGCGGCGCTGCTCAGCATCGTGGTGGCGGCAAGGGCGGCAAGGGCGGTGATGGCCAATTTCTTCTTGATGAGAATCTCCTGTCGAAGCTCCGGCCCGCAGGGGCCGGAGGGGGTGAGCCTGTTGTCTCGGCAGCTCCCCGTGGGTGGATCGGGGTGCCCGTCTCCTTCGTGATCGGATTCATGGGCGATCACCAAGATACGGAGACGGCGGCGGCGGGGAATCCGCCGTGCTTAGGTACTTTCGTCGCACGCCTTCAGTACGGCGGTGGTCAGTTCCGTTCATTGCGCCGGGCGACGCCGACGAGGTCGTCGGGTGTGGCGTCGGGCAGGGCGGCACCGAGCTGGTTCCAGGCCGGAAGTCCAGGTACGGCCGAGCACCAGGGCGGGGTGTCGACCAGGTTGGCCAGTAGCCTCGTTCGGCTTCCCGGCGCAGCCCGGGAACCCGCTGGGGGAGACCGGTTCTGGTAGGCCGTGTCCGGCCGCGGTGACCGCGATACTGTGGCCGAACAGGTGCTTGCGCCTCGGACGCCGCGGATATCACCGTCCTCTTGTCTCGCTGGAGAACGGTGGAATCAAAGGGGGGAGTGACGCGGCCGCTGTTGTTCTCCGAGATCACCCACGTGCTCCGTGATGACGGCGTTCTGGTCAAGGTCAGCCATTTCGCTGCCCACGGCCCGCTGTTCGAGTCACCGGCACGGCGCCTGGAGCCATGGCATCGGGCTGCCGCCGCGGACACGGCCGGGAGCGACTGTTCCAATGAGCCGGAAGGTGGGCGATGGTGGAGTTGCCGGTGATCCGGGACGGGCTGCTCGGCATCGCGCCAGGCCGGCCCGAGATCGCGGTCGGAACACCGCAATGGCGCGCCTGGCTGACCGAAGCCGCCGCGTTCGCCGTCGAGCATCCGGCGGGACGCTTCACCGTGCGCTGGGAGACGTCCGGTAACGGACGCGGCACGGGCTACTGGCGGGCCCATCGACGGGTCCTGGGCGTCCGGCGGCGGGTCTACCTGGGCGGTTCGGATCAGGTGACCGCGAACGCGCTGGACGACGCAGGCCACGTGCTCGCCGCCGCGGCGTCGCACGGCGAGCCGCCCGAGGTCACCAAGCTCGGTGTTCCGCCGGCGCGTGCGGGCGCGGTGGCCCGGCCACAGCTCTACGCCGCCTTGGACCGTGCAGCCAGGCTGCCGCTGACGCTCGTCTGCGCGCCCGCCGGGTCCGGGAAGACCACGACGCTGGCGGCCTGGGCGGCGACCACGTCGGCACGCGTGGCCTGGCTGTCCCTGGACCGCGACGACAACGATCTCGTGACGTTCTGCCGGGGATTCGCCGCCGCGCTCGACGTCACGATGCCGGACACCGCCATCGACTCCCGCCCGGCCCTGCGCCGCCGTTTGGCCGGCCTGATCAACAAACTGGCCGGCCGGCCCGGCGACCTGGTCCTGGTGCTGGACGACTATCACCTCATCGGCTCGGCCGACCTGCACGATGCCGTCGCCCACCTCGTCGAGCGCCTGCCGCCACGCATCCATCTGATCATCGCGACCCGCTACCCTCCACCCCTGCCGTTGGCGACCTGGCGGGCCAAGCACCGGATGTGCGATCTGGACGCCGCACGCTTGCGCTTCACCACCACGGAGACAGCGGCGTTCCTGGGCGAGACGATGGGCCTGCGCCTCGGCCCCCGGGCCGTCGCCGGCCTGCACGCGCGGACCGAAGGCTGGCCCGCCGGTCTGCAGCTGGCGGCGCTGGCCGTGGGGCGGGGCGTGCCCGCCGGGCACGAGATCGCCGCCGCCACCGGCGACCTGGACGACTACCTGGTCACCGAGGTGCTGGACGGGCTGCCTGACGAAACCCGGCAGCTCGTCCTGGCCACCTGCGTCCTGTCCAGGTTGACTCCCGCATTGTGTGACGCGCTGACCGGCCGGACCGACGGCGCTCGAGCCCTGCCCGCGCTCGCCCGCAGCGGTCTGTTCCTGGTCCCTCTTGACGCGAGCGACCGCTGGTACCGCTACCACCAGCTGTTCGCAGCGGCCGTGCGGCGCTACCTGGCCCGGCGGTGTCCCGAGCTGCTCCCGGAGTTGCATCGGCGCGCGGCCGACTGGCACGAGTCGGCCGGGGACCAGCGCGAAGCGGTCGAGCACGCCCTTGCCGGAGACGATCCGCGCGTTGCGGCCCGGCTTCTGGCCAGGCTGGCTGAGCACGACGGCGGACTCTGGCTGGAACACGCCCGGCTCAGCCGGTGGCTGGGCGGGCTGCCCGAGCCGACGCTGGCCGAGAACCCGGTGCTGTGCCTGCTCGTCTCTTTCACCCTCATCCACGGATCGCTCCGGGAGGGGGCATGCTCCCATCCGTACGCGACGGACGATCCCGCTGCTTGGCTGACGCGGGTGGACGCCGCCCGCCTGCCGCCGAAGGCGCGCGCTCTCCATGCCACGATCCTTGCGCACTGCCTCTTCCTCGACGGGTCACCCGCGGCGGCGATCGACGCCGCGCAGGCGGCCCTCGACCAGCCGTACCTGACCGAGCCGGGCATGCGTCTCCAGACCGTGCTCCGGCTGACCGACCCGCTGGGCCACGGGGTCCAGGAAGGTCCTGGCCAGCGCGTCCAGCAGGAGTGCGCCCGTCTGAGCCGGTCCGAATACGACGTGACGCACCGCCTGGACGCACTGCTGGTGCTCGCGCAGGCGCATTTGTGCCGCGGCGACCTACGGCGGGCGATGGCGAGCTGCCGGGAGTCCGCCGCGCTGGCTGCGGCGCGGCGCGTCGAGCCCGATGAGCACCTCGCCGCGGCCCCGCTGGTGATGGTGGAGGCACTGTTGGAGGGGCACCGGATCGGCGAGGCCGTGGCACACGCCCTCGACCTCCAAGCCGCGACGGACCACCACGATCCCGGAGTACGGCTGCACGGATACCGGGCCGCGGCCGACCTCTGCCTGGCCCGCGGCGATGAGCCGGGAACGCTCCGCGCATTCGACGCGATGGCGGACTACATCGCTGGAACACCGGGCCTGGACAATCCCGGCTTCGGCGCCGCCGCGCGTCGGTCTGCGGCGGCCCGGCGAGCGTACGCGCTGCTGACGTTCGGACACCTGGCCGCGGCCGAGCACACGCTCACCCAGGCCAGAGCCATCACCGTGGCCGGCGGCGAACCTCCGGCGGGCCTGCGCCTCTACGAGGAACTGATCGCCGCCCGGATCGCGCTGGCCGGACGCGACTGGGCCACCGCGGACGCGATCGCCTCCCAGGCGATGACGCGGCACGCCGACGTCGTCTGCGCCGCCTCCCACCTGCGGCTGCGGGTGGTCGCGGCGCTGGCACGGCAGGCAGCCGGCGATCGGCGCCGGGCACTGGCGGCCATCGCCGGAGCGCTCGCGCAGGCGGCGCCGGGCGCGTACCTCAGACCGTTCGCCGAGCATGGCGATGACCTGGCCCCCCTGCTCGCCGAGGCGGCATGCAAGGCGCGGCAGCTCGCCATCCAGGAACGCTTCACCCGCCAGGCCTACCTGGCCTGCACCGAAACCGTAGGCGCCAAGCCCGGCGCACCGGAGCTGACCAGCCGCGAGATCGAGGTCCTGAGCCTGCTGACCGAAGGACTGTCCGCACCGCAGGTGGGCGAGCGCCTGGGCCTGGCGCCCAGCACGGTGCGGTCCCACCTGGAACGCGTCTATACCAAACTCGGCGCCCACACCGGCCCACAGGCGGTGGCCCGCGCCATCCGCCAGGGTCTGCTCCCCGGACCCGTGAGGTAGGAGCGCCGATGTTCGGCCCGCCGGCTACCGGGCGGTATTAGGGCAATCGCCGGAGGCAGCGCACTGGTCACATCCCTACCTTGTCTCCGGTGACTTTGAACCCATCGCCGACCTCCCATGACACCGGCACACGCACCGAGCCACCGCATGCGCTGTGGATGTTCTTCGCCCTCGCCTTCGCCTTCAGCTGGCTGCTCTACCTGCCGATCGTGCTGTCCGACGATGGACTGGACCTCCTGCCGATCGGCAAGGACAGCTGGCTGCTGGACGTCTGTGTGATCGCGGGCTCGTTCGGCCCGCTGGTCGCGGCCCTGGTGACGCTGCGCAACACCGCGGGCCCGGGCGCGGTGCGGAGCCTGCTGCGGGGGCTGCGATCCTGGCGGGTGCCGCCGCGCTGGTACGTCCTGGTGATCGGCGGCGTCCTCGCGGTGCCGGTGATCGCCGCCTTCGCCATCCCGGGCACCGCCGCTCACTTCACGTTCTCGGCGGACGTGGTGCCGTCACTGGTCATCATGTTCCTGACGGTGCAGCTCGTCATCGGGGCGCTCGGCGAGGAGCCGGGCTGGCGCGGATATGCCCTGCCCAGGCTGCAGCAGCGGTACGGCCCGCTGCCCGCCTCCCTCATCCTCGGACTGATGTGGGGCGGCTGGCACCTACCGCTGTTCGTATCGTCGGCATGGGCGGACCCCAAGGGCGGCGCCACTCCGGGCACCATCGTGCAGTTCCTACTGCTGACCACGGTCCTGTCCATCTTCATGACCTGGGTGTTCAACAACACCGGCGGCAGCCTACTGATCATGGTGCTCCTCCACGACGCGTTCAACTCGGGCATGAACGCGGTCAGCGACCTCTTCGACGGCTCCCCCATGACCCGGAGCCACGTCCTCCTGCCATCGATGATCGGCTTCGGCGTACTGGCGGTTCTCGTCCTGCTCACCACTCGCGTCAGGCTGTCGCATCGACGCTCCTGACCGGACGGGTTCGCCGAGCGTGGCGCGGATCGCCGCGTCCAGGAGCTGGACCCCAGAGCGCTCAGCCTCTCCTCGCGCAGGCCGAGCCGGGTCGTGGTGACGACGGTGATCGGACGGCGACCGCCGAACGTCGACCCGGACGAGGGCCACACGGTGCATCGCACGACCGACCGTCCTTTCGCATGCGCTCGGAGACCGCCGCGGACACGCGAGGGAAACGCCGGGGAAACACGTCGTCCCGTTGAGTGAGCTCACGGCTCCTGCCTCATCTCGGCGGCGCGACCCGTTCAACTACGACGTGAGGACCATGGCATGCCCCCTCCAGCCGATTCCCCCGTCCCCGACCGCCGCGTCTTGATCGTTGTCACAACTCGTCGGTTCCCGCATCCCGTCCATCACCCCGCTGACCTGCGGCTGCCGTGGCGGTGCGTAGCGAAATGTGTAATGCCCCACTGATCAGCGATCGGACGGCGGTGCTCGAGAACAGCCTGCCACGCGAGCGGGTCGATCAGCCGGGCAAAGAAAGGGTGCCGCGTGCTACTTCGCGTCTTCGGCCATGTCGAACTTGTCGCCCCTCACTTGACCGTCTCCATACCCGCGGCACACGCGAGAAGTGTGCTGGTCGTACTCGCGCTCGAAGCCGGCGCCACCGTCGCCTTCGATCGCGTGTGCCGCATGATCTGGGACTCGCCGCCGCGGTCGGCGGCGAGCAATCTCCGCACGTACGTCGCACTGGTCCGCCGCTACCTGCGGCTCACGGGATACGACGACTACATGATCACGGTACGTGGCGGCGAACGCGGTTACCGGCTCTGCGTGCCGCACGGCCTCATCGACGTCCACCATCTCAACCGCCTGGCGGACAGCGGCCATCTCGCGCTCACGCAGAATCGGCTACCGGCCGCGATCTGCGACCTGACCGGCGCGATCGGCATGTGGCGCGGGCCGGTGGGCAGCGACATCGCCGCGTCGAGCCAATTGCGCAGCCGCCTCGACGCTTTCACCTTCCGATATTCAGGTGTCAGGGAGGACCTTGCCGAGGCTCAGTTACTCACCGGACAGCTTCGATCGGCCCACCAGAACATCCTCGACACTCTCGCCGAGCACCCACTCCGCGAACGCTCGTGGGGGCAACTGATCCGGGTCAGCTATCTTCTCGGCCAGCGAGACGCCGCCTTCGCCGCCTACCATCGGGCCGGCCGCCTGCTCTGCGACGAACTCGGCAGCGATCCAGGCGCCGAGCTGGTGCGCCTGCACCGGGCACTTCTCGATGACGACGAACACATTCTGAAATCGCCGGGACAGCACGAGATGTCGATCTGATCGATGAATGGCATTTCACCTCTGGATGGCGCATCGCTGTGTATCACCCGGGCCGCTCTGCGTGATATGCGATGCGTGTGCGGCCGCTGTGCCACTCGCTGTTCTCATGGACATGAGACAGCTAGGAAAGTGGGGCGTCGTTATGCAGCGCATGACATCTGACGGTGCGACGGTCATGGTAGAGGGCCTGGACCCGGCGCGAATCTACGACTGGGACGAGCACCAGTGGTTCCGCGACGGCACGTGGGAGGGGGCACTGTCCATCCACCCACGCGGTGTCGCCGAAGTGGAGATCGTCGAGACCATGCGCGGCAGGGTCACCCGGACCACCCCCTACCGCGGCGGCGAGGTCATTCTCGGCCTTGGCATCCGCGAAAAGGGAGAGAGCCAGATCGGGGTGGTGGCCTGGCGCGGTCCTCATCACTGCGTGACGACCCACGTCACCCCTGCGGCCGCCAACCTGTCCACTGCCATCAGCCTCTTCTCCAAGTTCCGCCTCGAAGACCATCCCGAAGGGCTCGTCCTCTTCGATCCGCCCGGTAAACCCGGCCGCGGCTTGATCACCCGGCATTCTCTGGTGACGGGCCTCAAGGGCGAACCCACTCTGATCGAGATCCGGCCCGTACGCGACAACCTCACCATGCTGCCTAGAGGTGCGGGAATGCGGGTGGCGGGCGGTGAGCTGTGGCGCCAGCAATACCCCGACATGACCGACCAGGTGGATCTGATGCTGCTCAGCGAGACGGCGCTTACCGTGATCTCCGGCTTCGAGTCCGGCACCGTGGGCTTCCAGAGCGGTGTGAACGCCGGAACCACGATGCGCGTCGACTGGGCGGCCGCGTGAGCGAGCGGACCGATGGGCACAGCGGCTCGCGAACGCGGGAGACGCGGTGAGCGGTCTCGCCGTACTCCTGGTGATGCCCACGCTCGCCGGCGCGCTGTTGCTCTCGCTGGCCGGCGCGGAGCGGGTGTGGGCGGCTGTGGCAGGACGGGCCGCGCGGACCTGGGACGCGTCCCACGCTCCGCGGTCGGTCGCGCATGGCTGCGCCGAGGCGCTGCTCGGTGCGGCCACAGCGGTCGCGCTGCTCGCGCCGGGAGGGTGGACCATGCCGCCAGTGCTCGCCCAGGCCGCACTGTATGCCGTTTTCGCGCTGGTCAGCGTGCTGCGTGCGGCGGAGGCCGGTCGGTCTTGCGGCTGCTCCGCGCTGCTGGACGTGCCGCTGCGCCGCCGTGCCTCGCCAGTCTTCATCAGAGCCACGGTCTTCGCCGTCGTCTCCGCGTCCAGTGTGGGCACGCTGTCCGGCTGGCACGCCTTCCTCAGCGCCGAGCCGTACGGCGGGCGACTGCTCGCGGTGTCCGGTGGCGCGGCGCTGGCGCTGATCACCTTCGTCTTTCCCTATGTCCGTACTCCGGCTGCGACCGTGGCTGCCCCCCTGAATTGAGGTGACCGGGTGTCTCCCTTCGAAGCAGGGCTGATTCTCGCCTGGATCGCGATCCTGATCCTGGCCGCGGCGCTCGCCGGACTGGTCGTCAGGCATGCGGAACTGCGACGCCTGCACGACCAGCTCACCAGGACGCCGCCCAATCTGGAGATCTTCGTTACGAAGGCGCTGCGCGACGGGCTCGGAATCCGTGAAGGCGCGTTCGCCGCCCTGATCGCCGACCGTACCTGCGGCTCGTGCGTGGCGGCGTTCAAGGAGCTGCAGAACCTCAGCGGCGCCCTGGCCGATGTCGACCTGCGGGTGGTCCTCGCCGAGCGCCAAGACGCCGAGTTCGAGGATCCCGGCGGGCGGATCGTGACCGTCGTCGACCCCGATGTCTGGGGACTCGTCCCCGGGACCCGGCCGGTCCTCGCGGTCGCGGGCTCCACCGCCGCCTCCGTGCGATTCGTCGCGCTGGACGGCCCCGACGACCTGCATGCCGCGCTTGCCGGCATCATCGCACAACCCACTGTCCAGGAGGTTCGATCATGAGTGCTATCACGCTGGACCAGATCCCTACGACCTTTGAAGCGAACGAGCCGTCCGCGCAGCCGAGCGTGCTCGTGGGGCGGATCAGAAAGAACGCGTTCTCCCGGCGAGGAGTGCTGCGCACCGCAGGAGTGGCCGGCGCGGTCGCGGCCCTCAACCTGGTCTCCTGGATCAGCCCGACCGCTCGGCGGGCGCTCGCTGCGGACACCACACACGGCTGGGACAGTTGCGCGGAGCAAGGCAACTACACACCACCATCGAACAACTACTGTTACGGCACGACAGCCGGCCTCATGGACGACGTGTTCTGCCGCCTCAACCAAGGTTATGAGCATCCCAAGTGGCATCGCAGTAACCGCGACCAGTGGCTGCACAACGGCACTTACCGCGAGAGCTGGTGGAAGATGGACACCTGCGTGGGAAAGAACGCGTGGATCTGGTCTGGTTACCGGTGCTCTGACGGAAACACGCGCTACCTCGGCTCATCCCCCTACACGAAATTCACCATCTGCCAGGTGAAAATGTGAGGTCCTGGTTCGCCGTACGACTCAGGATGGGGGTTTTCCATCCGGTAAGCCCCCTCCTGGTCACCGCCGCCGCGGCAGTCGTACTGCTGTTCGCCGGCCACGGGCAGATCCAGTCGGGTACGGCCTGGGTGCTGCTGGCGGCGTGCAGCGGTTACGCGCTGTCCGGCTCGGTTTGAAGCTTCAACTCAGCGGAACTGCTGACTTCGTCGGTCTGGCGAAGATCTGGACTGGGGTACTTCTGCCTCGGGTTGCTGTTCGGCGGACTCACCAGCGCAAGCCTGCTGTTTCTGCTCGGATCGCTGCTCGGCTCCTGGCGCGAGACGCTCGCCATACCGTTGCTGGCGATCGTGACCGCAATCACCGTGGCGTACGAATGCGGGTGGCGGCGATTCGAGCTGCCGTCGGCCAAACGGCTGGTTCCGCAGGAGGTCATCGGGCGAGGCCCGGTCATCGGGGCATTGCAGTTCGGCTTCGAGATGGGGACTGGCGCGCGGACGTTCATGCCGACGTTCTTGCCGTACATCACCATCACCCTGCTCCTGACCAGCAGCTCCTTCGGTGAAGCCGGGCTGGCCGGGCTCGGCTTCGGCTTGGGCAGGGCGGCCATGGTCACCGCGCGCTATTTCTACGGCGACCCGGACGAATGGGACGGCGAACTGGCCGGGATCCTGCGCTATCTGCCCTGGGCGTTCATGATCATCATGGTGGTACCGGCCTGGATCATACTTCGGTGAAACCCCCAACCGATCCGACCGCCGGGTGCGTCTTGAAGATATGACGCTGACAAGGGGAGCGCAGGTGCCCGAGGTCGATGTCGGGCCGTTAGCCGAGAGAGGCATACGGGTGACGATGGGGTCGCGGGAGGCGTTCGAGGAGTTCGTCGCCGCCAGGCGGCCCCAACTGCTCCGCGCCGCCTGGCTGATCACGGGGGACCGGGAACTCGCCGAGGACCTGCTGCAGGAGGCGCTGATCAAACTGGCTCGCGCCTGGCCGCGAGTGCACACCGACCCCGCCGCATACGTACGGACGATCCTCTACCGCGACGCTGTCTCCTGGTGGCGGCGCCGGCGGACACACACCGTGGGCCAGACGGACCTGCGCGTGGTCGACGCCGCGGAGCAGGTCGTCCTGCGCGTGACGTTCACCGGCGCGCTCGCCAGGCTGACCGTACGGCAGCGCGCCGTGCTGGTCCTGCGTTACCTGGAGGACCTGTCGGTGGCCGAGACCGCCCAGGTACTCGGCGTCTCGACGGGAACGGTGAAGAGCCAGACGAGCGTGGCGCTCGAGCGGCTGCGGCGGGTGGCGCCCGAACTACGCGGGCTGACGGAGGAGGCGGACTCATGACGGATCTGCGAAATCTGATGCGGGAGGCCGCCGAGGCCCTTCCCATCGAGCAGCACACCCCGGCGGGGCACGCCTGGAGGGACGGCGAGCGCAGGCGGGTGCGAGCCAGAGTCGCCTCGGGGATCGCAGCGCTGGCAGCAGTTGCGGCGGGGACCGCGGTCACCCTGAACGTGCTTCCGGCCGGCGGACCCGAGCGGGTGGCGACGCCGCCCAGCACGTTCTCAGAGGCGCTCCCCAGCACGCCGCCCGGCGTGTTCCCCGTCGACAGGGCACCGGAGATCGAGGCGGGACTGCCGAGGATCCCCTCCGTACTGCCGGACCGGGTCGTCCTCGGCGCGGCGACGAAGCTGTCCGCGGATCCGACGCCGCGAGCGGTCCTCCTCCTGCAGCGCCAGTCCATCGGCTCCCCCGTCCATGTGCTGGGGGAGGACGGGCGGCTGCGCGTCATCGACGGCATCGGCGCGGCTGACACCGCCGACAGCGAGGGCAACGAGACCGTGGCTCTCGGCTCGGCGTCGCTGAGCCCGGACGGGACCATGGCGGCGCTGCCCCTGCGGGATGGCGTGGCCGTGGCCGAACTGACCACCGGGACGGTACGGCGCTTCGCCGTACCGGGTGCCAACGAACGGGTGGCGTGGCTGCCACAGGCGGCGGGCCTCCTGATCGAACGGGAGGAGCGGTCGGTCACTCTCGACCTCGCCTCCGGCAACGTCCGGGACATGCCGTTCGGCGGGTTCGCCGCGGTGCAGGGCAGCGTGGAGGGGATCACCCGCATCGCCTCGGCGCAGGATCGGCCCGGTACGACGCTGTCCTCCTGGTCCGCGGCCGGAGAGCGGCTCTCCGAGCACGCGGTTCCGCTCAAGGAAGTCACCACCGAGGGGAAAGTGCTGCTCAGCGGAGGAAACCGGGGAATGGGCAGCCGCAGAGGGGATCTCGTCGCACTGACCGTGCGGGCCGACCGGGCGCTGTGGCCGGGGAAGGGCGAGGCCGAGGTCGTCGTGGTGGTGGACGCCACCTCCGGTTCGATCATCCGTGCCCTGGTGATCCCCTGGGACGAGGGAGCCACCACCCGATGCGGTATCGGGAGTTGCCCGGTGAAGGGCTGGCTCGACCGTGAGAACGTGCTCGTCGAGAGCACGACGTACGGCGCGGGCGAGCCGGTCGTACGGCTGCTCGCCTGGAATGTCCGCAGCGGCGGGCTGAGCCTGGTGACCGAGCTCCCCGGCCGGGCCGTGGTGTCGGTGGGGGAGATCGCCCGATGAGGTCAGACCTGTTTCGTGATCAGCGGGTGTTCGCCGCGAAGGACGAGTTCACCGATCACCAGAAAGCCCGGGACCCCGCCCGCGACGAGCGGACCGCCGGAGGTTTGTGTGTCGGCGAGCAGAAGCGGCTCCTCCTCAGGCGGGTCGCCGAAGTCGCAGTGGGGAGCGATCCAATCGAGGTTACGGCGTGATCCGCCGCTGACGTATCCGTCACGGATGGCCTCCCGCGCTCCGTCCAGGTCCGCTACGGCGGCGTGCGGTGTCGGTGGCGGTCTTCTTGTTGACGACCTCGTCGACCAGGTCACGGACGTCGTAGCCGTAGGCGGCCAGCGTCTTGTCGTGGGTGCGCGGGGTGACGGCGCTGTTCTCGTTGTAGGCGTAGGTGACAGCCAGCCCTCCCGCAACGGCCAGACGACCTTCGCCGGAGTGATCAAACCAATTCGGAACTCAGCAGGCCCATCATCAGGAAGTCGTACCTCCTGCCCTTCGTGCGGAAAGCTTCCCGCCGTCTGCCCTCCTCGACGAAGCCCACCTTCGTGTACGCCCGTATCGCCGCTGCATTCTCTGCGACTACCCACAGCATCACCCGGTGCAGTCCCATCTCCTCGAAGGCGTACCTGCAGATGACGCGTAGCGCATCGGTGGCGTAGCCACCGTTCCAGTGGTCGCGGTCACCGATGGCGATGCTCTCCAAGACAGCCTCCCCGTGGACGAGATCGGTTTCGCCCAGGGACACATATCCGATCAGCTTTCTACTGTCGAGAACCTCGATGCCGAGCACCATTTGCTCGAAAGTGTTGCGCGGCCGATTCTCGCCCTTGTCCATGTTCTGCGCCAGGGAGATCGGCGGACTGCTCTCCATCCAGCGCCCCACCTCTGGATCGTGATACCAATGCCACATGGCCTCACTGTCGGCCGGCTCGAGGGCGCGCAGACGTACACGTTCGCCAGTCAGCATGAAACTTCCTCCTAGTTAGATACACACATCTATTGCACGTGGCCCCGCCGCCCACGGTCGGCTCATCAGCCTTGCTGGCCGGCCGAGCGATTGCCTCCCGCCGCCTCTCCGGTAGTGCGGCAGGTTCGTCACTCCCGCTCGCCGTTGCCGTCAGTGGCGGCGTTCGGACCGCTGCACCCGGATCAGTCCGGCAGGCGGCTCAACGCGCGATGGAACGGCGAAATCGTGCACAGCGATACTTTGGCCGCGGCATCGGGCCCTCGCGGCTGCTGCCTATCAACGGCTTCCTCGCATCCGCAGCTTCTCCTCGTAAGCCGGCGTGGACAGCCTTACCCCGCCCCAGTAACTGGCCGACCTCTTCTCGGACTCTAGGCGTGATATTGGACCAGAGGTGATTCCACCAGACCCCGCCCACCCCGCCTGATTGAAGTAGATCGCCCGCCTGAACCGTCACCGCCACCGTGGCCCGCGCGGGAATTGCCGTGCTGGCCGTAACGCCGAAGACGGTCGTAGCTGCCCCAACGGCCGGCCTTGCACCGAAGGTCGTTCGCAACGTGAGCCTCTCGTACATGAATTGATCGCCAACAGCGAGGTGCTTGTTCTGGTCGATGATGGCAGCGTTTCCGTTGACTTCGATGCCATTTGCCCCACGCCAAGCAGGGTTGGGTTTCGGAGCATTCTCGAAGAAGCGCTGAAGACAGCTGACCATAACTCGAATACGATTCTCTCGTATCCACCACTGGCCAACAATGTCCGTTGGCGCCATCCTCCGTATGATTCCGGCCAAGCCTGCGGCCACGTGGAGCGAACTTCCCAGGCGGTCACCCGGGGCGGAGTAACTGGAGCCCATCCGTGGGGTGGCCGCAGCAGTGGCCGGTGGCGCGGACGCGAGGTCGGCTGATCAGTCGCATCGGGGCGGTATCGAGCTTGCGGAGGCCCGCTGTGAACCGTTGCCCGTGTGCGTGGCTAGGTCGTCGCGCATGGCAGCCTGCGGCTGGCGCAGCGGATCAGTGGTCACCATCGCGGCGATGCCGTTCGTCGCGGGCCAGGTCGTGGCTGCGCTTGGCCCTTCCCGCTGCGTGCCTCAGTAGCCCCGGAGCCACATGGGACTACAGCGCGAGGCGAGGCGGCCGGGAACAGGGGAAGTCCAATAGGGCTGCGAGGGTGCGGCCGCGTCAGACGCTCTTGCCGACGTCCCGGCGGGGTGCGGGGCCGGCCATGGCGCTGCATCGAGTAGCTCACGCTGGTGCGCGGCGGCTTCGTCGGTGAAGGTGACGACCGGGTGGGCCATCTGCAAGATCTTGGCGGGAAACGGTCGAGGGTTGGCAGTACGGGTGATTGCCGATGCCGTCACAGCGGGTGCAGGGTATCGGGAAGGTTGAGCTTTTAATCAAGGGTCGCGATATGCGCCCGGTAGAAATCGCATCAAGCAGCGCCGCCTTCCGCTCCGCGCCAATGCTTGCGCATGCTGCGCCCAGCGTTTGAAGCGTGTCGATCGAACGCCGGGGTGGCGTGTGGAGTAGGTGCTGGAACAGTGCTCGCCGTCGCAAACATTCGAAAGGTAAAAATTCACAGGCAACGCGACGTCTCAAGGCGGCAGGAATCTTCGATCGATGGGCTGCATGTCAAGCAGAAAGGAGCCAACCATTTCTTCTCGAGCTCGTGGATGGAGACAAATGAGCGGCTGGAGACGATTTTTCGTCTGTATCATGGCCGTCGTGATGGCCAGCTTCTTTTTGGGGGAGGCGTACGGCGCGCACGGAGCGGTCGCCGCTGAAGGGTTAGTCCAACGTGGGGCAGCGCAGGCGTTTGCTCCCTTTTATACCTGCAATGTATCTCAACTGGGGAGCGTCGAAAAGGTAGAAATCCTCTCGTCCGGCGCCAGCGCTCGTCGAATCGGAATATTGCAGGAGCGCGACAACACCGGCGGAGACATCGAGCAAACCTATCCGTACTCGGTGACGGAAGAGGTCACGCTGGCCGTCGAGACAAGTGTGGGATCCCAGGTAGAGGCCAGCAAGATAGTAAGCTTGGCCATAAACGCTCAATATATTACCAGAGTAGAACATAAAACCGCTACGACAAGCGGTGCCCTGATGAAGGTGCCGCCACGCCAACGTGGATTCATACAGTCGTATGTAAAATATGTGCGCGTCGCATACCGAGTAGACACGACCACCGTCAAGGAGGCGAATTTCGGGCCCCGGAAACCCGACGGTACGACCACCTGTTACAAGACCTCCAGCAGGAGCTTCCGTTGGGCGGTCATTCCCACGAGCTCAATCATATGCACCTGGCACACTCCCAACCCGCCCTGCTCGCTCAGCGGCTTCGCCAGCGGTGGCGGTGGCAGGGGCGGTAGCCACAGCTGGAGTGGGTCGGCGCCGACACCCGGCCCACAGCCGGTGACCGATGTCCGCGGACTCGCCGACGGTGCCTTGCTCAAGACAGGCGACACCGGCCGCATCTACAAGATGGTGGGCGGGGCGCCAGTGTGGCAGGCCACTTGCGGCGACGGGATCTGCTCGGGCACGCCGCGTCCGACCACGCAGGCGGTGATCGACGCCGGTCCAGACATTCCTCGTAACGGGTCCTCTGCCTCAGATCAGCGCGGACGGATCTACATTTTCGTCGGCGGTGCCCCCATCTGGCAGGACACGTGTGCCGCCCCGGTTTCGTGCGGTAGTCCGGTGAAGGTCTCGGACTGGTCCATCGACGCTCGCGACCATATGAACCATGCCCCGGCCGACGGTGCTTTGGTGCAGGCAAAAGCCGGCAGCACCGACCTGCCGGTAGCCGCGACGCTGGGCGGCGCTCTGGTGCCCTTCGAAAGCGAGCAGGAGGTCATCGACGTCGGCCACGGCACCGACTGGGCCGGCCGGGTGGTGGCGATCTCATCCGACAGCTACAACCGGATCGGCTTCATCCCGGTCGATGGGACCCTGGTCCAGGGAACCGCCCGCGGCGTCTCCACCGCGGTCGCGATGTACCTGGGAGGGGCGAAGATACCCTTCGAGAGCGAGCAGGAGGTCATCGACGCCGGGTTCGGCACCAACTGGGCATCGAAGGTGCGAGGCGTCCCGACCCGGCACTTCAACGCTCTGCCACCGGTCCCTCAAGACGGCACCCTTGTCCAAGGCTCCAAGGGGTCGACTCCGGTGGCGGCCATCATGGGATCGGCCAGGGTGAACTTCCGCAGCGAGCAGGAGGTCATCGACGCCGGGTTCGGCACCGACTGGGCATCGAAGGTCCGGGGCATGCCAGCGCGCGCCTTCAGCGCTTTGCCGACGCAAATCATGGATGGCACCCGGATCAAGAACGGGACCTCGCCCTCACAGGCCGTGGTAGTCGGCGGCGCGAGGATGGACTTCACCAGCATGGAAGAACTCAACGGCTCCGGATATGGCGACCGGACTCTATGGACGGTTCCCTCCCACGTCTGGGACACCCTGCCCAGAGAGATCGCGGATGGGACGCGGATCAAGAACGCCGGTTCGCCGACACAGGCGGTGATCGTCGGTGGGGCGAAGGTGCCCTTCATCGACATGGACGAAGTCAACGCCGCCGGATACGACGACGACCCGTTGTTCGTGGTCCCCTCCCGCGTCTGGGATGCGTTGCCCGACGACATCAGCATTGGCACACGCGTCGGCGTGGCAGGCAACCCCACCCAGGCCGCCATCGTCGGTGGCGCGAAGATCCCCTTCGTGAGCATGGAAGAGCTCGAAGGGGCCGGCTATGGGGACAAGCCGCTGCACATCCTGCCACCGAGGGTTTGGAGCGCGCTGCCCACGAAGATCGCCGATGGTACACGGCTCAAGGACTCCGCATCAGCGCTTCAGGCAGCCGTCATCGGTGGCGCGATCGTTCCGTTCGACAACATGGAGGAAGTCGAGGCCGCGGGCTATGCGAGCAAGCCCATGCAGGTGATTCCCAACCGGGTGTGGAAGACGCTGCCCGTGCAGATCGCTGACGGAACCCTGTTGCAAGACGTCTCATCGGCGGCAAAGGCAGGCGTCATGGGAGAGGCGAGAGTGATCTTCGGCAGTACGCAGGAGATCGTTGACGCCGGCTACGCCTCCAAGCCGATCCACAAGATTCCGCGGCGGGTGTGGGACAGGCTTCCCACGACGCCCAAGGACGGCACCCAATTGCATGTAGTGGGTGACGGGATCCACTCCTTGTACAGTTTCGAGGACGGCGACGCGGCAAGGCTGGGCACCTGCGACCAGATCGGTTGTGACAACATGCAGCGGGCCAATCAGGCATCGCTGGTCAGCCTGCTGGAGCCGATCAAGCCGACGGCTGCGGACTGGGCCGATGTCAACGGCGACGGGAAGCGCGACTACTGCCGTCGGGTCGGAACCAAGAACTACGAGTCCAGCAAGGTGCAATGCACCCTGTCGACCGGATCGGGGTTCGGCGCGACAATCAGCTCGGGTGTGCTCGACTGGGGCTTTACGGCCGGGCGCGCATGGGCCGACGTCAACGGTGACGGCAAGGCCGACTACTGCCGGGTCCTCGGGACGCGTAACCACACCAATGCGTACGTGGCCTGTGCGCCGTCCACCGGGAGCGGATTCGGCGCCAACATCATGTCGGCCCCGATCGACTGGGGCTACAACGCGAACCGGACATGGACCGACGCCAACGGCGACGGCAAGGCCGACTACTGCCGGCGTGTCGGCGGCCCCGGCAATGAGCGGGTGGCATGCACGCTGTCGACCGGTACTGCCTTCGGGACCACCTTCGTGTCAGCGGCTCTGCAGTGGGGTCATGCCACCGGGCGGGCGTGGACCGACGTCAATGGGGACGGCAGGTCCGACTACTGCCGGGTGACCGGTGAGACGAACAACATCGACGTGCGCCTGAAGTGTGCTCCGTCCACCGGTTCCGGGTTCGGCGCCGAGATCAGCTCCACCGCGATCGACGGGGGTTTCCCCGCCGATCGGACCTGGACCGATGTCAACGGTGACCGTATGGCCGACTACTGCAGGCGCGTCGGCGGCACGGACAACCAGCGAGTGACCTGTACGGTCTCGACCGGCGCCGCCTTCGCCGCGACGACCCCGTCGACCGCCCTCGAGTGGGGGCAGCCGTCCGGGCGGGCATGGGCTGACGTCAATGGGGACGGCAGGTCCGACTACTGCCGGGTGACCGGCGAGACGAACAACAGCGGTGCGCGCCTGAAGTGTGCTCCGTCCACCGGCTCCGGGTTCGGCGCCGAGATCAGCTCCGCCGCGATCGACTGGGGATACCCGGCGTTGCGCATCTGGGCGGACGTCAGTGGCGACGGCAAGGCGGACTTCTGCCGCCGAGTCGGTTCCGCCGCCGACAACCGGATGGCGTGCACCCCGTCCACCTCGACCGCCTTCGGCGCGACGGTGGTCTCCGGCACCCTCAATTGGGGTCTGCCGGACTAACCACATCATCCTCCCGCCCGGGCACGCACGAGCCAGTGCTGCCCGGGCGGCTCGCGTCGGCGCGCCGGATCACTGGTGTCGGCCAGGACATCCGGAGCGTCTGCGCCGAATACATTCACGAAAGGCAACACTCTTGAGAAAGCTCCATGAGATAGCGAGTTCGGCATCGCCGCTTCGCGCGCGCCGGCGGTCAGTGATCGCCGGGACTCTGGCATTGTGCGTCGCCGCTGTCCTCACGATGATCGGAGGAGGTGCCCAGGCTGCGGAGTTGGCGCCGCTGCCCCGGCTGAAGGCGGTGTCCAACGTGGGCGCTCCGGGCGGTTATCTCGCCTACAGCGCGACCGGGTGGCCCTTCGTGCCGCGGGGAAGCAACTATGTGCGGCTCGCGGAACATGACGGCATCCATCCTTATCACGCGACGTTCGAGCCCGGCCGATACGAAGCCGCAAAGGCCAACCTGGCTCTGGAGTCCATGGCCCGCGATGGCTACAACGCTGTGCGCGTGTTCATCGACTCCGGCAGCGTTCCCGACGCGGACAAGGGGCATCCCCACGGGCTTGGCCGAGGGGCACAGCACAATGAGCCGCTGTACGGCCCGTACATGGACAACGTTGCCGGCTTCGTACGCATCGCCACGCGCCACAAGATCAGGGTGATGTTCTCGCTCGACCACATCGGGCAGAGCATCTACTACTACCGGATGATCGGACCGTGGGATTCCGGAGAGGTGCCGATCGAGGGACGCAATATCGAGTACCTGAACGGCGAGTATCTCAAGGCCAAAAGCGCTTATCTGCGAAACTTCGTGACAGGACTTCGCGATCGGGTCGGATCCTCCTTGCTGTCGACCGTCCTGGCCTACCAGCTCGACAATGAGGCATTCCTGACAGGCGACACGGGGCCGTTCAACCGCTCGTCCGGACGAGTCCGGACGGCCAACGGCCGGACTTATGACATGGCCGCACCGGAAGACCGGCAGAGGGCCCAGGATGAGAATCTCGCGGCATACGCCAACCAGATGGTCGACGCCATCCACAGCGTCGACCCCGGAGCGCTGGTGACCATGGGTACCTTCACGTACGGGGCCGTCGGCAAGCCGGGGCCCGCGGGTCTGCCCGCCGGTTCGCCCGGTGACCAGCGATTCCCCGTACGGCCGCGGAATCTCATGAACAGCTCGAAGCTGTCCTTCCTCGACCTGCACCTGTACCCGGTGGATCAGCCCGGCCTGAACGCCCCGTACGAACTGCGACGCGATCTGGAGACGATCGAGTGGGAGAAGGGAATCCGCGGGCCGGTGATCGTGGGCGAATTCGGCGCCTTCAAGTGGATGTATAACGACCTGGCCTCTGCGGCCTACGGTATGCGTGATCTTCAACGGCAGACCTGTGCGCTCGGCATGCGCGGCTGGCTGTTCTGGACCTTCGATACGCACGAGACCGAGGACCAGCGCCGGCTGTTCCATCTCACTGATGAAGGCGGCATGATCAACGGGCAGCTCGCGCCGATCGTACGGCCCAACCCCTGCGCCGGCTAATGCCATCCACCTGAATGTCGTCGCCGCATCACGATCGTCGCGGTACGAGGTGGCCTCGCCTCGCGGGAAGGGGCGGCCCTGCTGACACGGGGCGAGGCCACTGGCTCTCCGGACACCCACCGCCTCGTCCGTGAAGCGACCGGCTTGAGTCCAGGCCTTCAGCGCGCTTCGCCCCGGCACCATGGTCGACCGCGCCAGCCGCTGCCCGCGCCCGATCCAGCTGCCCGGCGCCCGCACCGCCGAAGCGCTGCGTGATGCGCTGATCGAGACTTTCACCGAGATGCCTGAGGCGGCCCGTCGGTTGAGTCGCTCGGGTACGGCTTGCGCTCAGCCACCGCGCCATCCCAGCACAACTGGATCACCTGACGACATCACGGATGGAGGCTCACGCAGGCACTCTCAGGGACTCGAGGGCGGCAAGGACGAGGTCGAGGCCGAAGGTGAACTCCTCCGCCGGGTCGTAGCCGGCAGCGGCGAGCACCGCGGCGGATTCGTTGAGGTAGGGGAACTCGTCAGGAGGAAGCTGGGGCAGGTAGACGTCCTCGGCCATGTCCGCGAACTCATCGGCGGTGTCGAACGGCAGGCCGGCTTCCTGCAGGGCGAAACCGTAGACGTAGCTGTCGAGCAGCCAGTTGGCGTGCGTCGCCATCAACACCGGGAAGCCGGCCCTCCGCAGGCAGGCGGTGACCGCTTCGCGGTGGCGGAGGTTCGCGGGCCCCGGCGATGTCCGCGACTCCATCAGGCCGATCGCCCACGGGTGGCGTGTGAGAACCTGCCGGGCGGATACCGCCCGGCGTCGCATCGCTGACTGCCAGTCGGTCCCTTCAGGCGGGAGCTCGATCTCCTCGAACATGACGTCGATCATGGCGTCCAGCAACTCCTCCTTGTTCGCCACGTAGTAGTAGAGCGACATCGCGCCCGCGCCGAGCGCGCCAGCCAGCCTGCGCATGCTCAGCCCGTGGACCCCCTCGCGGTCGGCGAGCCGGACCGCCTCGATCACCACCCGCTCCTTGCTCAGCCCCGCATCTGACGCGACCTCGCGCCGTTTCCTGGCAGACAACGGGTCTCCTCGCTCTCGAACGGCTTGACATTCGTACAGCGTACTATCATAGTACAGCGTACGAAGTACGGTGTACGAACCGGCGAGAGCCGCAGCTCGGACGTGAGGAGGCTTCGGTGGGAATCGAACAGCGATCGCATGCCGGAGCACGCCTGGTGCCGAGCGCGAGTCCGGCCGGGGCGACGACGATGCGGGCCGCCGTCCGGCACCGCTACGGCCCGCCCTCAGCGCTCGAGTCGTCCGAGGTCGAGCTACCGCTGCCCGGTCGAGGCGATGTGCTCGTCCAGGTGGGCGCGGCCTCGGTACATCCTGGCGACTACTCCGTCATGACCGGTGAGCCGTACGTGGTGCGCCTGGCGTTCAGGCTCCGCCGGCCGCGCCACGGCATCCATGGCAGGGATCTCGCCGGCGTGGCGGCAGCGGTCGGGAAGGATGTCACCGCTCTCCGCCCCGGCGACGAGGTGTTCGGCCAGAGCATCGCCGGAACGCTCGCGGAGTACGCCCGCGTCCCGGCGGACGTCCTCGTGTCCGTGCCCGCCAACCTGCCGGTCGTGGACGCGCCGGCGGTGCCCGCCTCGGCCACGACGGCGTTGCAGGCATTGCGCAAGATCGCGAACGGGTGTGTGCAGCACCCGCAACGTCGACGAAGCAGCCGACGCCCTCCGCTACGTCGCGGCCGGCCACACCCGAGGAAAGGTCGTCGTCACCGTCTGACGACCGGACCGACGAGAACGACCCGACCCCGTGCGAATGTACGCCCCAACCTGCCGCCACTCCGGCGGACGGACCGCTCCTCTCGAAAGAAGAACGATGACCATCCGGACGAAACCCCCGAACCTGCTCGACAACCCGCCGGTCCCCGTGCAGGTCAAGCTCGCCGCCGCATGGACCAGCTTCATGTTCCTCTACATCTACGTCGACTACTTCCACCTTTACAAGCCTGGCACCGTCGGCAACATCCTGGCCGGCGTCGTCTTTGAGTTCGACATCAGCCCGACGTTGCTGACCATGATGCTCGCGTCCGTGTCGATCCCGGCCCTGATGGTGATGCTCTCCATGACGCTGCCCGCCCGCGTGAACCGCGCCGCGAACCTCGTCGCGGCATCGCTCTACATCCCCTACTCGGTGGTCAACGCGGCAGGGGAGTCCTGGGACTGGGCCCCCTTCTACGGCCTCTCCATCGGAATCGAGGTGCTGCTCCTGGCCTTCATCCTGCGCTCCGCCTGGACATGGCCTCGAACCCCCGCCGTCCCAGCCGGTCCCGCGACGACCGACCTTCGACAGTAGATGTCCGTGTAAAGCCCTACGGCGCGAAGCCGTCCGCGCCGGCCGCGCCCGTAAGCCGAACTGCGGCTGACCGACCAGCAGACCCCATCCAACCAACCGCAACGACGAAAGGGGCATGAGGGCGTGTATCGAAAGCACCGGTCACAGTCACCCGCTGCTTCGAGGCAGGGGTAAACCGCTACTTCAGCGATGGATGTGGCGGGTACGGTGTGGCTGTGGCCGGTGATCGCGTGCAGCGGCGGCTTACGGAGACAGACGCGCGGACACGAAGGAGCGAACGTTGCCAGGCGCTGTACTGCGAGGGGTGACTCTGGACTGTGCTGACCCGCAGGTGCTGGCGGGCTTCTACGGTGCACTGACCGGGATGCGCGAGCTCTTCAGTACGGACGAGTTCGTCGCTCTGACGGACGGCTCCGGCTGTGATCTGGGATTCCAGCGGGTTGACGGATACCGGGCTCCGCAGTGGCCGGGTCAGGACGTGCCACAACAGTTCCATCTGGATTTCCACGCTGACGACCTCGATGCGATGGAGGAGCTGGCGCTGGAACTCGGAGCGGCCAAACCGGACCATGAGCTTCCCCCTGTAGCACGGACACCTGAGGTGAGGTCACTCAGCGGTGTCTGACGGCCGGTAGAGGGCCTCGAACGTGACGGGGCTGTGCATTCCGATGCTGGAATGTCGTCGGTATGGATTGTACCAGCATTCGATCCATTCAAAGATGGCGTTGGCTAGTTCTTCTCGGGTTTCCCAGCTTTTGACATCGAGAAGTTCGAGCTGCATCGTGCCCCAGAACGATTCCATCATCGCATTGTCGTAGCAATCGCCCACCGTTCCCATGGATCCGAGCAGGCCCGCGTCTCGCAGCCGCTTTCCAAAGGCCCACGACGTATATTGCGTGCCGTGATCGGAATGTAGAATGGTCGAGCGGGTGTCCGGCTTTCGCCGGGCCACCGCCATCGCTAATGCATTCACCACGAGATCCGTATCCTGTCGTGCGTCGATGGACCAGCCGATGACGCGCCGTGAATAGGCGTCCATGACGGTGGCGCAATACAGCTTTCCCTCGCGGGTGGGATGCTCGGTGATGTCGGTCAGCCAGAGCCGATCGGGCGCTTCGACGTCGAAGCGGCGCTGCACCAGGTCCTCCTCGGTGGCCTGGTTGACCAGGCTGCGGCGGCCCTTGCGCCGGTAGATGCCCTGCAGGCCGGCCGCGCGCATGAGCCGCTCGACGCGCTTGCGGTTGACCTGCTCACCCAGACCGAGCGTGAGCTCGGCGTGCATCCGCGGTGAGCCGTAACTGCCGCGCGAGTCGGCATGGATCCGCCGGATCATTTTGCTGAGTTCCTTATTGCGGAGTTCACGCGGCGGCTCGGGCCGACCGAGCCACTCGTAATATCCCGAGGTTGACACCTGGAGTACTCGGCAGGCCACCGCGACCGGAATGCGGTCGTCGGCGAGTTCGCGGACCAGCGAGTAGATTACTTTGGGAGGACGTTCTCCCGGGCGAAGTACGCCGCCGCCCGCTTGAGGATGTCGTTCTCCATCTCCAGCTGCTTATTGCGGCGGCGCAGCTCGGCGAGTTCCTTCTTCTCTGCGCTGGTCAACCGGTCACCGGGGCCGGCGTTGTCCTCGGCGTCAGCTTGTCGCAGCCAGTTCTGCAGGCACGAGCGGCTGACGCCCAGGTCCTTGGCGAGCTGGAGGAGCGGTTTGTCGCCTTGGCGCGCGAGCTCGACCGCGCGACGCCGGAACTCGGCAGGGTGTGGCGAGGGCATGGAGGACATCCTTCCTGATGATCAAGGGTGACCTCAGGTCAAGTGTCCGGAAAACGGGGGGAAGCTCAGTCGGCCCCGGACAGTTGAGTTGTCGATTCACGTCTTCGTCGGGCCGACCCGCCCGCGCACGAGGTTGTGCGTCTGCCGAAGGCGCACTGATACATCCTCGTGTACGGCACGGCGACCTCTCTGCGGCTATCGCTCCGGCAGAAGGAGATCCTGCACCTGCCGGCGAATGGCGTGACGGTGATTGGCTGCTCCAGCTTGGGCGCCCTCCGCGCCGCAGAACTGCATCCCCAGGGCATGACCGGCAGCGGTCAGGTCTTCGCGATGTACCGCGACGGTGTCGCCGACGGTGACGACGAAGTGGCGGTGGCCCACGATGAGGCGCCCCGACATCACACAAGCCCGTACCGCAGGCGTGCTGTCAAGTCGGCAGGCATACGGAATCGTCGCGACGGCACGCGACATTCCCTACCCGGACCGCTCCTGGAAGGCCGTCGAGGCTGACGGGGTGAGCGGGCACCGCCGGCCGGCTGGCTTTTCGGGATTGCGGCTGCGGTGCCGTTTCTGGTGGACGCGCTGCCGTTCGTCCTGGCCGGAGCGCTGGCAGTAGGTGTACGAGACGGGCGATTCCGTGTGAGACGCGGCTCGTCCATCCGCGCCGATATCGCCGAACGGCTCCGATGGGGTTCGTCGGCACCGGATGCTGCGGACGCTGGCGGTGTGGGTCTTCGTGATGAACATCGGCCTCACCGCGGCCATGTCGATGCTGGTCTCCTCCCTGCCGGCGGCGCCCTGGTGCGCCGGCTGGGTGTCGGCGACGTCATCCGGCCGGCATAGGCCGTGGACGTGGCCACGTTCTTGGCCCTGGCGCTCGGCCGCCATGCGGTTGTGGCTGGAGTCGCGCCCGGCCTGCATTCGATGGCGTGGAGTCAGCACTCTGCGCACTTACCTAATCCATCTCAGGCGAATCCCCCTCAAGCCGGTCCGCATCGGGAAGGGCGGCGTGAAAGCGAGGCATCGTTTCGTCGGTGAGGCGCTTCGCCAGCGTTTCCACTGCGGCGACGATCTGAGTGGCCTCCTCGGCGGAGCGGGCACCGAAGGCGGCGGCCAGGGCCTCGTCCACCGGAATGGACTCCACCTCGGCTTCACGGCGGGACTTGTCGGGGGCGTGCCGCACCAGGGTGCGGCGGCGGTCGCTCGGGTCCGTCTCGGTGACGACGACACCCGCGTCGCGCAATCGGGCCACGGCCGCCGACACCAGGCTTTGCACGAGCCCCGTTCGCTCCGCGATCTCACGGATGGAGGTGCCGGGATGCTCATCGATGTCGGCGGCGACAACCATGCCAGACCGTACGCCAATGGGTGACAGGTCGAGCCCGGCCGTGGGCAAGGCCTTTTCGCTCATCCTCATCAAGGCCCTGCCCAGGAGGAACAGCTCCACGGCATTCACTCAGCCATGATACATCTCTACAAGATGCATCATTATCAGATGCATCTCATCGAGATGGATTACGCTGGGAACCATGGACAAGACAACCGGCATACTGCGAGTGCCCGGCGCCCAGCTCCACTACGAAAAGCGGGGATCCGGCCCCCTCCTGCTGGTCCTCCAGGGCGGCGACGGTGACGCCGGGCTGACGGAGGGTTTGGCCGATGAGCTGGCCTCCGATCACACCGTGGTCACCTACGACCGGCGCGGGGTGTCCCGCAGCGCCCTGAACGCCGACGACGCGCGCCCCTGGAGCCTGCATCTGCACGGCGATGACGTGCACCGGCTGCTCACCGAGCTGGCTCGGGATCCGGTGATCGTGCTGGGTTCCAGCATCGGCGCGATGATCGGACTTGAGCTGGCCGCTCGCCATCCCGAGCAGTTGCGTGTCGTCGTGGCGCACGAGCCGCCGGCGATGCGCTTGCTGCCCGAGCCGGAGCGGACGGAGGCGCTGACCTTCCTGTCCAAGGTGATGACCACGTACGAGCAGGAGGGGGCCGGGCCCGCCATGATGAAGATGCTGGCCTACAACGGCATCGACCCCGCCCGCATGAAGGCCGAGCCCGGTGCGCGGATGCCCCCGCCGAGCGAGCACCGGTCAGCGAACATGGAACTGTTCCTCGGCCGCGATCTGCCGGCCGTGCGCGACTACGAGCCGGACGTGGCGGCGCTGAAGTCCTCGTCTGCGACGATCGTGCCTGCCATGGGGCGTTCGTCGGGCGGCATCGCGCCTAACCGCTGCGCGCAGCTGCTCGGCGCGCTGCTGGAACGCCCGGTCGTCGACTTCCCGGGCGGGCACAACGGCCTGATGACCCACCCTGGGGCGTTCGCCGACCGGCTGCGCGAGGTGCTCACCGACCAGCGACCATAGGCGGCTCGAACTGCGCCGATATTGATGGGGCCATGGCGTGGTCATGCCACGGTGGACGTGCGGACGATGGCCTTGAGAGCGACTCGTCATTCAGGCGGCGCGCGTAGTGGAGCGACCGGCGAACGGCAGCCGGGGCAGGGAGGGGCGCACCACGCCTTGAGCGGCGGCTTGGACACCGCGAATGTCGACACCCGGGGGATGCCCCAACCGGTCGCCGTGACGTGGACGGGCACGGACTGGTCCGGGGAGAGCGGCGGGACCGCGATGCCCGAGGCGGCGGGCGCGGAGCCGGGCAGCACCGCTGTCCCGGTCGATGCAGGGCGGCCCCGCGGATGAGGTGCACCGCGTCCAGCACGGGTGGACCGTACTCCCGCTCGGACCTGCGCCGGTCCGGTCCGGCCGGTCCTACCCCGCAAGGTCGGCCAGGAGTGCGGTGCTCCGGGCCTGTTCGTCCTCTGATCCGAGAAGCATCACCACGAGTTCCGTGGCACCGGCATCGAACAGCCGGCGGACCTGGCGCTCGACGACGATCTCATCACCGATGACGACCGTGTCCTGAGGGCCTGCGGCGCGACCTCTGTCGAGCACGGCGCGGTAGCTGGGCAACTGCCCGACCATCCCGAAATTCTCAGCGACCCAGCGCCTGCGATCGTCCTCGTGCGAGGTGACGCAGACGACCGTGGAAGCGACCACACGTGGCGTACGCCGGCCCGCCGCCCGGGTGATCGCAGGAACGACGTGGTCGGCGAGAGCCGCCGCATTGGCCCACGTCGTGATGGTTCCATCGGCCAAGTCTCCGGCCAGCCGCAACATTGCCGGGCCGAGTGCGCCGACAAGCACGGACGGCGGCGCCGCTGCCGCGATGTCGACCGCGCCCGCGGCCTGGAGTGTCTCGCCCTTGTACGTCACAGTCTCGCCCTTCAGCAGCGGAACCAGCACGGACAGGTACTCGCGGAGGTGACGAACAGGGCGGTCGAAGGAAAGGCCGTACTGCTCTTCGATGATGTGCCGGTGGCTGACACCAAGCCCCAGGCTGAGCCGGCCGCCAACCGCCTCCTGGGCCGTCAGCGCCTGCGCCGCAAGGGCCATCGGATGCCGGGGGTAGCTCGGCACCACCGCCGTACCGAGCTCGATGCCGGGCACCTGGCGCCCTGCCACCGCAAGTGCGGTGAGCGCGTCCCTGCCGTCGCGCTGGCCCAGCCACACTCCGGCGAAGCCCGCCGTGGCCGCAGCGCGAGTCTGATCGACGATCACGTCCAGGGACGGCCCCTTCTCATCTACGAACAGTCCGATGCGCATCAAATCTCCTCAAGATCGTGGGCGTACGTTCGAACGACGATGAGCCAGAAGGCAGCGCGGACAGCGTGTACCCGGCGAGCCTCCGGATGACGGATTCCTGTCGCCAGGTCAGCCGGAGCAGTGTCGCGGCGGCCCCGGACAGGGGCAGGTACGCGGCGGCAGCGCCGACCTCGAACCGTCCGCCCGGCCTTCCGGGGGAGGCACGGTGGGGGATCAGTTCCGTCTGAGTGGGGATCTCGCCACTCCCCACGAGGATCCCCTGTCCGGATCACCTTCGAAGTCAGGTCCTGGATGGTTGGTGACCATGATGACTGCCTGACGGTCAGGGCCGGGGGCCGTCGCAGGAGGCCTCCTTGGCCGGCCGGGCTCCCTTGATCAGGAACGCGACGGTGGCCTTGTCGGCGCAGGTCGAGCCGGTGCCGTAGACGAAGTGGCCGCCGTGCTCGACACCGAGGAAGCCGGCGCGGTCACCCAGGGCCCTGCGCATTCCCCGGCCCCCTGCCCACGGTGTGGCGTTGTCGCGGCGGTTCTGCAGGATCAGGATGTTACGCGGACCGCGCGAGGTGACCTTGACCACCGGTTCGATCGGCTTCCGCGACCAGAACGCGCACGGCAGGATGTTGTTGGGCATGCCCGCGCTCAGCGGGTACTTGGCGCGGGCGGCCGCGGTGGCGTCGGCGTAGGAGTCCACCTCTCGCGACCAGGTGGTGTCCCCGCAGAGCATGGCCAGGACCATGGTGGCCTGGTTGTCCGCCGGCACGCCCTTCACAGCGGGGGCGTCGGCGAGAATCTGCCGGAGCACGGCGACGTCCGCGTCCGCCGGGGCCTTGCCGGCCGACAGGTCGGCCGCCGCCTTCCAGAATCGGGTGAGCGGGGCGAGCAGCTCGTTGCGCTGCAACATCTGGTACGTGACGCCGCGCAGCAGCGCACCGCTGATGGCGACCGACGTGCCCGGCATCATGGCCGGCTTCCGGTCGAGGCGGTCGGCCAGCGCGAGGAAGGCGTCGGTGACCTCGCCGGCAGTGCTGCCCAGCCCGAGGTCGGCGTCGTCCGCCGCGGCCACGCGGGCGGCGTCCGGGAACCGGTCGTTCATGCCCTGGTTCCAGGTGTTCAGCATCTTCGCCCACACCTTGGCCGGGTCGACGTTGCCCTCCAGCACCATCCGGTCGGTGTTGCGGGGGAACAGCGAGGCGTAGACCGCGCCGAGGTAGGTGCCGAAGGACTGGCCCCAGTAGGAGATCTTCCGCGCCCCGAGCGCCCGGCGGATGCGATCCATGTCGCGGGCGGTGTTCGCGCTGTTGAAGAAGCGGAGCTTGTCACCGATCGTGGCGCACTGCCGGGCGACGGCGCGCGCGTTGGTGACGTTGCCCTCGATCGAGCCGCCGGCGCCGGGGTAGGGGAAGATGGTGAGAAGGCTGGTGCCGGACAGGCCGCAGCTCATCGGGGTGCTGTGGCCGACGCCGCGCGCGTCGAACCCGATCAGGTCGTAGGAGTCCAGCACCCCCTTCGGGAGCGTGAGTGCCATCTGGCCGGGCATGTCCAGGCCCTGCAGTCCCGGGCCACCCGGGTTGAACAGCAGGTCGCCGCGCTTCTTGCCGGGCTTGGCGGTGGCGATCCTGGAGACCGCGACGGTGATGGTCTCTCCGCCGGGCCGGCGGTAGTCCAGAGGCACCTTGACCAGGCCGCAGGTTTGCCCGGGGTTCCGTTTGGCGCCCGGTGCGGGTTCCGGGCACTCACCCCACTTGATCGAAGTCTGGACGTGACCGGCGGTCGCCACGGCCCTGGCGCCGGCCGGCTGCCCGCCGATCACCGCCCCCGTTGCCGCGACCGCGGTCAGGGCGCCGGCGACGGCGACGCGTACGCGAATGGTGTTTCCCATGGTGCTGTCCTCCGACATCGTGGTTGACCGTGGTTGTCAGCCGCTGATGAGAAAGGTAGGAGTGGAAGGCCCTGTCCCGAATCACCGCGTTGCGGACATTCCGTGTAGCTCATCTGAGGGACAAACGCGGCAACATCGGGAATCAGAGATCGATAGGCTCTGAGCCATGCCGGGGACCTGGGCCAGCGACCGCTTCCGGAGGTTGCGGGAGGTGTGGCGCGTCTACGACGCCCGGGTATGGGACCGGTGGCTGGCCGTGGTGTGCACCGGGCTGGCGTTCGTGCCGGCGCTGTCGATCATGAGCGTCGAGTTCGGAAACCGGTCAGGACGCCCGGCCGACGCGTTCCAGATCGTCCTGATCCTGGCCCAGACGGTGCCTCTGGCCGTGCGCACGCGATGGCCCGCCGCGTGTCTGGCGATCACCGGCCCGGCTTTCGCGCTCCACGAGACGCTCGGCTACCCGATGCAGTTCGGCACCGTGTCGGTGTACATTGCGCTGTATTCGGTGGGCGCGCACCAGGAGCGATTCCGGCGCGTCATCGCCGTCGTGGCGTCGGCCGCGTACGTCGTGCTGTGCGTGGCCGTGGTCCTGCTCGGCTCACCGGTTCTGCAGAGCGACTTCCTGATCTTCTACCTGCTTTTCGCCGCGTGCTGGCTGGGCGGCGCCTTCGTACGGGGGCAGCGGCTCCAGGAGGCCGAACGACGGCGGCTCGCCACCGAGGCCGCGGCCGCCGCGGAGCGGGCGCGCATCGCGCGGGAGCTGCACGACGTGGTGACCCACCACGTCACCGCCATCGTCGTGCAGGCCGACGCCACGCAGTTCGTGGCCACGTCGCCGGAACGCGTGGTCACGGCACTGTCCACGATCGGCGGCGCCGGCCGCCGAGCCCTGGCCGAACTGCGGTATCTGCTGGACGTGCTGGAGGCGACCGGAGAGTCGGCCACGCCCGTCATGGGCAGCGTGCGAGACCTGGTCGAACAGGCCCGAAGCGGCGGCCAGCCGATCGAACTGGTGGAGGACGGCGACCAGCCCTCGCTCCCGGTCGGCGTGGGGCTGGCCGTGTACCGGGTGGTGCAGGAGGGCCTGACGAACGCCGTCAAGTACGCCGAGGGCCGCCCCACCACCGTTCGCATCGGCTATCGGGACCACCGCGTGGAGGTCGAGGTGACGAACGCCGCCGCCGCGGTCCCCGTAGGCGCGAGAAGCAGCCTCTCCGGCGGCCGCGGCCTGGCTGGACTGCGTGACCGGATAGGCGCGATGGGCGGTGAGCTCGCCGCGGGCGAGCGGCCGGACGGCGGTTTCCGAGTCTCCGCGTCGATCCCCGCAGGCGGTACCGAATGACCATCCGTGTCGTGATCTGCGAGGACCAGGAGATCGTCCGTGCCGGCTACCTGACGGCGTTCGACGCGCAGCCGGACATGGCGGTGGTCGGCGTGGCCGCCGACGGCCCGGCCGCGGTCGAGGCGGTCACCAGCCTGAAGCCCGACGTGGTGGTCATGGACATCCACATGCCGCTGATGGACGGCATCGAGGTGACGAGGCGCATCGCCGGCCCCGGTGTCGTGGCGCCGCCGAAGGTACTGGTGGTGACCACGTTCAACGTGGACAAGTACGTCTACGAAGCCTTGCGTGCCGGAGCCAGCGGCTTCCTTCTGAAGGACACCCCACTACTGGACCTGGTGAACGGCGTCCGCACCGTCGCCCGCGGGGAGTCCCTGCTGTCCCCCACCGTGACCCGTACCCTGATAGGTCGCTTCGCCGACCGCCTCCGCCCGGCCGTCCCCACCCCCGGCGAGGATCCGCTGGCCGTCCTGGCTCCCCGCGAACGCGAGGTGCTGCGGCTGATCGCCCGTGGCCTCTCCAACGCCGAGATAGCCGCGGAACTGGTCATCAGCTTCGAGACCGTCCGGACCTACGTCTCCCGGATCCTCACCAAGCTGGACCTACGCGACCGCGTCCAGGCCGTGGTCCTCGCCTACCGCACAGGCTTCGCCGACGACGACCGCTGAAACCGGCCAGCGCCTTTCCACGCCGGACGAGCAAGATCCCCGAAGATCAACGCTGGTCGTACTCCATTTGATGCCTCTGGATCTCGTCTGCGTTGTCGACCGTCCAGCCGTACAACCGGCCGAACGGCTCCCGCAGCGATTCGCCGAGCGGCGTGAGAGAGTACTCGCCCCTGCCCGAGGACCTGGCCGAGGGGCTCCTGCGGGAGAACGACGCCTGGATGGGGCAGATCATGCGCCCCGCGGCCACGGCGCTGATCCGCGACGGACTGGTCCACGGCGCCCAGACCCCCGACGGCGAGCGCGATCTCGAGGGCCTCCTCCGGAAACTGACCCTCTAGAACCTGGACAAGGCGGACCTTCTCCAGCCTCTTGTGCCGGACCTCGGCTTGAGCGCGAGCGGGCCGAGTCGGCCCCCGGCCAGCTGCCGGCTCAAGAACCGGCTCAGGACACGCACAAAAGCCGATGACGTCGCCCGTCAAGCCCGGAGCTGAGGCCATCGCCAAGGCCACCGAGGTCCTGGCGCCCTGTTCACGGAACCACCCGGCTACCGGAGGGATCGACGTCAGGGCCGCCTGACCGTCCCGCCCGTGAGGCAGGCGGGCCAGCCGTGTTCGAGGAGGCTATCCGGGTATTCGTGTCACTGGTTGTCCTCAAGGAGTCGGCGTGTACGGGTGAGGAATGCCTGGCGGACCTCTTCTGGGTGCAGTATCTGGAGCGGCCGGCCGAGGCTGAGCAGGTAGCGGGCCAGGCCGTCGGCGTCTGGCCCGCCGATGTCGATGATCGTGGCGTCATCGCCGTCCGGGTGGTGGACGCCGACCGTCGGTGGCACCAGCCTGCGGGCCTCATCGGCCGGTACGGCCAGGCGGATGGTCACCCGCACCGGGTAGGGCCTCAGCGCTATGCCCGTGCTGACCATCTGTGCTGGATCTGGCGGGTCGGGCAGGTCAGTGGCCTGCCCGGTGGCTGTGGCATCGATGATCCGATCGGTGCGGAAGGTGCGCCAGTCCTGCCGCGTCAGGTCGTGGGCGAGGAGATACCAGCGGCGGCCGGTGTAGACGAGCCGGTAGGGGTCCACCCGGCGGGTGGAAGTCGTTCCGGCCCGTCCGCGGTAGGTCAACTCGGTGCGTTCGCCCCGCCGGCACGCGGTGGCCAGATCGAGCAGCAGCGCGGGGGAGATCTGGCTGTCGTCGGGTCGTGCGGTGTGGGTGAACGCGGCGTCCAGCTCGCCGAGCCGGTCGGCGATCCTGGCCGGCAGCACCTGGCGTAGTTTCAGCAGCGCCGACAGGGCTGCCTGGTCGCTGCCGGAGACTCCGCTGAAGGCGGCGGTGCGCAGCCCGACGGCGACCGCGAGGGCCTCCTCCTCGTCAAGGATCAGCGGCGGAATGCTGGTTCCGGGCCCGAGGTGGTAGCCGCCCCATGGGCCCATCTCCGATTCGATGCCATAGCCGAGTTCGCGTAACCGGGCGATGTCCCGGCGAACCGTCCGTTCGGTGATCTCCAACTGGGCGGAAAGATCAGCGCACGTCCAGGACCGCCGCGTTGACAGCAAAGACAGCAGCCGCAGCAGCCGCGCCGAGGTGTTGACCACAGCAACAGTCTGCTCGATGACCAGGACCGTTTCTGACCGGGTCATCCCGTAACGTCGCCGGCATGACCGAGAACTGCTCGGCCGGAAAGTCCATCAAGACGACGATGACCTCGACCGAGGTGCGTTGAAGGGCGGGGCCCGGATGGGCCGAGGTAACCGATGAAGGAGCAACACTGATGGAAGCACGCATGAAGAGCGTGGCGAGTCCCGACTTGATCACCGGGATCACGCATCTCCAGAAGGCGATTCACGCCGGTGGCGTCGACCCGCTGCTGCTTGAGCTGGTCCATCTGCGGGCCAGCCAGATCAACGGCTGCAGCCCGTGTGTGTTCGCCGGCGTCCAGTCGGCGAAGAAGCATGGAGAGACCGAGGAGCGGCTGCACAGCGTGGTCGCCTGGCGCGAGACCCCGTTCTTCACCGAGGAGGAGCGGGCGGCGCTCGCGCTGACCGAGGCCGCCACCCGGATCCAGGACGGCGCGCCGGGCGTGACCGACGAGGTCTGGGACGCTGCTGCCACCTACTTCGACGAGAACCAGATGTCCGCGATCATCCTGAACATCGCCATCACCAACTTCTTCAACCGGATCAACCACACGATCCGTGAGCAGGCCGGCAAGACCTGGTGAAGGCGGGCGGGCGCCATCCGTCCAGAGGCCGCGGTGGCGACGTGGCGAAGGATCTGGTCGGCCGGCTCCACCGCTGACCGATCCGGCGCCACTTCCGGCGGGCCTCGTCCTGGGCTCTCATCTTCGGGTGACCGCCGACAACCATTCCTTTGATGATCATCAGGGGCGCATGACGATGAGCGACGAACTACTGGAACTGACCGTTACCGACGCCCGGGCCTGGCGGGAGTGGCTCAGCGGGCACCACGACAGCTCGGCAGGGGTGTGGCTGGTCCTCGCCAAGCAGAACACGACCCGGCCCACGAGCTTGACCTATGACCAGGCGCTCGACGAGGCCCTGTGCCATGGCTGGATCGATGGTCGGCTACGGCGACGGGATGAGATCACCTTCTGCCGGCGCTTCACCCCTCGCGGAAGGCAAAGTACCTGGTCAGCGCGGAACGTTTCGATCGTCACCCGTCTGATCAGTGAGGGCCGGATGCGTCCGGCCGGACTGGTCGAGGTCGAACGCGCGAAGGCCGACGGCCGCTGGGACGCGGCCTATGCGGGACAGGCCGGCATCGAGGTACCAGCCGACCTGGCCACCGCATTGGCCGCGAGGCCCCGGGCGCAAGCGATGTTCGACATCCTCACCTCCCAGAACCGCTACGCCGTTCTCTATCGGATCGCGAGCGCCAAACGCGCCGAGACCCGGGCCCGCCGTATCACCCAGTTCGTTGACATGCTCGCCCGCGGCGAGGCGATTCACCCGCAAAAGCGCTCCCTCGGGAGTTGACTGCGGGCCCACTCCTCTCCTCGCCTCGCTCCTCCGAGCCCACGCACATGGCGGCCTGGGCCCCATCAGCCCTCTGCGGTCACGTCGTCGGGCACGAACCCGAGCCAAGGCGACGTGCACAGCCGAACCAGCATCGGACAACGCACCACTTCTACTCTCCAGGTTCCCCAGGCCTGGACCTCTCAAAGTTACGGCGAGTCGCCACCCTGACTGGTGCGTACCTTTCGGTAACTCCGTCGGCATTCTCGACTGTGATCGGGCCGTCTATGGCATCGGTCGGGGAGGAGCTCCTGAAACTGCGTCGGCGCCGGGCCGCGCCCCCGGAGGTCACGCCATCGATCCGCGTGCGCGCAGGCGCTACGATCGGCCAATGGCCGCCGTTGAGACGTCGACGAGCCCCTATACGATCAAGCCGCTCAGCACCGCGATCTGGCCGGCATTCGCCCAGCTGGCGGAGAAGCACGGCGGCGTGTGGAACGGCTGCTGGTGCACCTGGTTCCACCCGGCCTGCGCCGACAAGGGCGAGAGCGGGGAAGACAGCCGGGCCCGCAAGGAACGGCTGGTTCGTGAGGGCAAGGCGCACGCCGCCCTGGTTCTCGACGGTGACGTCGCGGTGGGCTGGTGCGAATACGGGTCACCCGAGGAGCTGCCGAGGATCTACCATCTCAAGGAGTACAACGCCGGTCTCGTCCAGCTGCCCGACTACCGCATCACCTGCTTCTTCGTCGACCGCGGCCACCGGCGCAAAGGCGTCTCGACCGTGGCGCTGCGCGGCGCGCTGGGCCTGATCGCGAAGGCCGGTGGCGGTGTGGTCGAGGCATATCCGCAGGACACCCAGGACAAGCGGGTGTCGGCCTCTTTTCTTTACAACGGCACCCGCACCCTGTTCGAGCGGGCCGGTTTCGCATACGTGCGGCCCAAGGGAAAGAACCACTGCGTCATGACCAGGACGGTCTCCCCTCTCTGAAACTCCGGAGCACCACCGCGGCCGACACCGCGCAGCTCGACACCGACGCGCTGACCGCGCCGGCCACCACCAGCATCCCGCTCACCGCGGACGAACTCGCCGCGGCGCCTGCCGACCACCGCCCGGCAGTGGCTGGAACGCCTCGCCGAGCTCACCCGCCAGTTGGAGACCGGTGGTCAGGTAGCCGGCCGGCACCGGTACCACGAAAGGCTCTACGGCGCGCTGATTGACGCCGTCGCCGCGCTCGGCGACGTGCACCCGGGCGGGCTCGACAGGCTGCAACGCGACCCTGAACGCCTCTCAGACAAGCCGCGCGGCACGTATTGGCCACCATACAGCTGTTCAGTGCTTGATAGTCAGAGTATGACTAGCCATAATCTGACTATGGCGTCGAGGGAGAGCGTCCCACGTTCCGCGCTGGGACTGATCGTGCTGGGGCTGCTCACCGAGGAGCCGATGCACGTCTACCGCATGCAGAAACTGATCGAGCAGTACGGCAAGGCCCGCGTGGTCAACGTCCGCCGCCGGGCCAGCCTCTACCAGACCGTGGAGCGCCTGGCCCGGCACGGTCTCGTGGAGGCGCGCGAGTCCGTCAGCGGCGACGGGGTCCCCGATCGCATCGTCTACGCCGTCACCGCCGAGGGCCGCGAGACCGGCGCCCGCTGGCTGCGCGAGATGCTCAGCACGACCGGCGCCGAGTTCCCCGAGTTCTTAGCTGCGCTGTCCGTGCTGGCGGGCCTCGCCCCCGACGCCGCGCTGCGCCACCTGCGGCTCAGGGCCGACCGCCTGGCCGCCGACCTGGCCGCGACCGAGGCGATCATGAACGCGGAGCCCCGCCCGCCGCGGCTGTTCCTGCTGGAGGAGGAGTGCCGCCAGCTGCTGCTGCGAACGGAGCTGGAGTGGGTGCGCGGCGTCGTGGAGGACCTCGGCGCTGGCCGTCTGGCGTGGGACGAGCCGTGGCGGCTGGCCGTACGGGCCGAGTTCGTGACCGAGAAGGAAGAGTGACCGATGAGCATCCTGCCCGTACCCGGCGCCGGACTGTACTACGAGGTGACCGGCTCCGGTCCGGCGCTGCTGCTGATCCCCGGCGGCACCGACGACACCCGCGACTTCGCGGGCCTCCTGCCCCACCTGAGCGCCCGCTTCACCGTCGTCTCCCACGATCCTCGCGGCAACTCCCGCAGCCGTCTCCACAGGCCCGCGAGGGACGTGCCGGTCGAGACCCACGCCGATGACGTCCTGCGGCTGCTGCGGGCAGTCGGCGGGGTCACCCGGGTCTTCGGCACGAGCGCGGGCGCGCAGGTCGCCCTGGCCCTGACGGCGGCGGCCCCGGACCTGGTGGACACCGTGGTCGCGCACGAACCGCCGGCCCTGGGCCTCCTGCCGGACGGCGACCCGCGCCGCGACCTGGCCCGCGAGGTGGACGAAAGCTACCGGATGGGCGGCGTCGAGGCGGCCCTGCGGACCTACGTCGCCGGCTCCGGCCTGACGCGGACGCCCGAGGGGCCGCTCGCCGAGAGCGCGGAGGCGGGCGCGAGTATGGGGGCGAAGCTGGCTCGCATGCAGTCCAACGCTGGGCACTTCTTCGCTCATCACGCCTCGGCGACCGCCACGTTCCTGCCGGACCTGGCCGCCCTGCGGGACGGCGGGTCCCGGATCGTGGTCGGCGCGGGCGAGCAGTCAGGCGGGCAGCTCGCCCACGACGCCGCGCTCGGCCTGGCCGGGCGGCTGGGCACGAAGGCGGTGCTCTTTCCCGGCGGGCACGCGGGCTACCTCACCCACCCCACGGCGTTCGCCCGGACGCTGTGCGACGTCCTGGACGCGGGCTCGTTCTAGCCACTACGGCTTCGGCTCGCCTGCCAAACGCGCCGGCTCGCTCAGACCCGCGCCCGGAGGCGAAGCCGAGGACGAACGATCTTGACGCGGACGAGCAGCGGCCATCGTCACAGCGTTGAGGAAGAGCTCCAGGGGATCAAGGGAGACCCTGAGGAACGGCGACGCGATCTAGCTCCGGCGGGTCGTGCCGCCTGCCGAGGCGGCTCCGACTGCGGCGGGCGGCTTCCGGCGGCTCAGGCCGAGGGCGAATCTGGTGGGGCCCCAGCGTCGCACGATCTCGTAGGTGGCCAGGCTCAGCGCGAATGACACGGTCATGATCAGCACGTACGGCCCAGGCCCGGCGTCGGCGTGCTCCACGACGTAGAAGCCCACGGCTACCAGGAAGGTCTGGTGCAGGACGTACAGGGGAAAGGCCGCCTCGTTGAAGTACGCCACCGCCCTCGGCCCGCCGTTGAGGTGCCGCCTGCCGTACCCGAGCATGGCCAGCAGCGCCGTCCAGCAGGCGAGGTCGCGCACGGCTGTCGCCGGCGGGCCCTCCTGGCCGCCGAGCATGAGGACACCCGCGCCCCCGCACACCGCCAGTGCCAGAAACAGCGGGCGCCGGCGCTCGATCATGTCCATGATCGCGTCATCGGTGGCGATGAGGAAGCCCAGCAGGAAGTAGGCGGCGAAGACGAAGATGTTCTTCCCGCCCGCCTCGGGCAGGTACGACAGCGCGATCAGCAGCACGACCGGCAGCAGCACGGCGGGCAGGGGCCGCCGCAGCCAGCCCGGCGTGTACCCGCGCCTGGCCAGAGCCTGCATCGGTTGGACGAGCGCGGCGGAGATGAGGAAGAGGAACAGGATGAACCACAGATGCCCCGGCGAGATCCCGCCCTCGTACTCCGACCAGTCGGAGAAGTCGGTGAAGTACGTCCACAGGAAGCCGGCATAGGAGCCCTCGTAGCCGCGGTGGAAGCGCAGGGCGTAGTACGCCTGCGGCGGGACGACGACCAGCACGCCGAACAGCAGCGGCACCAGCAGCCTGGACACCCGCTCGCCGACGTACCGGCCCGCGGACCTGCGCTTGAGCGCGTAGAAGCTGGCCGAGCCGGCCAGCAGGAACAGCAGCGGCATGAACCAGTAGGACAACTGCACCAGCACGGTGGAGAACGTGTTCACCTCGCCCTTCACGTAGAACGAGGCGCCATCGTTGAACACCCGCGCCGTGTGGTACGGGAACAGGAACAGGATGCCCAGATTGCGCAACCAGTCGATGTAGTTCTTGCGGCCGCCGCTCGGCCCGGCCGTCGCCGCTGTCGTCGCCGTCGTCATAGGTGCCTCCGATACCGAAAGGTGATCACGTCGTCTCGTACGATACCGAAAGTATTGAGTACTTTCGGTATGCTGTGAGCGTGAACGCTGAGCACGAGACAAGCCCGAACCGGCGTCTGCCGCGCGAGGAGGTACGCCGCCGGCTGCTGGCCGAGGCAGCGCGAGTGTTCGCCGAACGCGGCTACGCCGACGCCCGCATCGAGGACATCGCGGCCGGCGCCGGCTTCACCAAAGGGGCCGTCTACTCGAACTTCGGCGGCAAACAGGAACTGTTCGGCGCCATCCTCGGCGACAGCGCCGAGACGGAACTGGCCGCCGTGCGGGAGGAGATCCGCGACACCGACGACCTGCCCACGCTGATCGGCCGGGTGGCGTCGCTGGTCGCCCGGCGGATCGTGGAAGACGACGGCCGGGGGCACCTCGGCCTGGAATTCGCGGCCCGCGCGGCCCGCGACGAGCCCACCAGGGAGATCCTCACCCCGATGCGCCGCGCCCAGCGCGAAGGTGCCGCCCGCTCGATCGCCGAAGTCGCCGGGCGTACCGGCGCCCGCCCCGCCGTGGATCTCGACCAGGCCGCGCTCATCCTGCACTGCCTGACCAACGGCCTGGTCAACGAGCACATCGCCGATCCTGAAGAGATCGATGCGGAGACCGTCGAACGAGCGCTGACCACCGTACTGACCTGCCTGCTGCCCCTCGCGTCGGGCAACGACCAATCAGGCTCCCGATCACCAACGTGACAGTCCCTGGCAACGTGCCCCTGAGATCTTCCTTGAAGATCGCTATTTTGAGGATCCGAGGCACCCTCTGAGTGTTGAGGCGCAGAAGTTCTGCGACGGCATCGCTGACGTCGACCCACCAGAGCCTGTGAAGGTTGAGCGTTCCTCATCGAACTTCTGAGTGGTGGTCGCGCCTCGGAGCCCGCACCAGATGCGCCAGAGAGCCGAGATCATCAAACATCTGAAAGGGGACGCGTTGCCGGTATCTCGTACTGGCCCCGTGTCCGGGCGGCCGCTCCGCTCAGCCGCCTTCCGGTGGTTTCTGGGCGGCCAGTCGGTCTCCATGGTCGGCAGTGCCATGTCGCCTGTGGCCCTGGCGTTCGGCGTCCTGGAGGTCACCGGCAGTGCGGCCTGGCTGTCAGCGGTCACCACTGCGGCCTTGGTCCCGATGGCCGCGGCGCTGCTACTCGGCGGCGGTATCGCCGACCGCTATCGGCGCGACACCGTGCTGTGCCTCACCAGCCTGGGTGCCGGCCTTACCCAGGTCGGCGTCGCGCTCCTCCTCCTGACCGAGCAGCACCCGGCGTTCCTGCTGCCGCTGTCCGCCGTCAACGGCATCTTTCAGGGACTGACCACGCCGGCGCTGCGCGGCATCGTCGCGAATCTGACGGCAGGACGCGGCATTCAGCGGGCCAGTTCCCTGCTGGCCTCCGTCAGGAACACCACGCGGATCATCGGGCCGACGGCAGCCGGCCTGCTGACCGCTTCCGTGGGCGGCGGCTGGGCGATCGCCGTGGACGCGGTGTCCTTCCTCCTTGCGGCCGCGTGCTTCGCCCGGATGTCGTTGCCGGACCTGCCACCGCGCAGCGAGGGTGGCTCGACGATGCTCGGCGAACTGCGGGAGGGCTGGGGCTACTTCAGCTCCCAGCCGTGGATCTGGGCGGTGACGTCGGCCTTTGCCGTGTTCAACGCCCTCAACATGGGTGTCTGGCAGATTCTGGGCCCGGTGATTGCCGAGGACACGATCGGCGCTGCGGGCTGGGGAGTGGTGCTGAGCGCTCGCGGTGTCGGGGCGCTGCTGGCGAGTGTGGTGATGGTGAGGGTGACGGTGCGGCGGCCGATGGTGCCGGCACTGGCCTCGATGTCGCTGGCCGCCGTCCCGCTGATCCTGCTCGGTGCCGGCGCGAACACCTTCTGGCTGGCCGTGGCGGCATTCGTGGCGGGCGTGGTCGCCGAGTTCTTCACCGTCGTGTGGGAGACCGTCAATAACACCCACATTCCGGAGCGGCTGCTCTCCCGGGTCGGCGCCCACGACGAGTTCTGGTCCTCTGTGTCCATCCCCATAGGACAGCTGTCCACCCCATTCCTCGCCGCAGCATTCGGAACGGCAGCGGTCGCCGTCACCGGCGGCGGGGTGGCAGCGGCGGCGATGCTGGTGACGTTACTGGTTCCGTCGCTTCGGAAGATCGAGATCAACCGGAACGACGATTGATCACGGCTCCAGCACCTCCATCTTGTCCTCGGGTGTGATGGCCGCGTCGTCGCCCGATGACGATTTCCGTGAGCGCTTCGGCGAGGGCGCGTTCGAGCGGGGTCATGACGGGGCTCCTTGGCTGGTCGTTGGAGGTCGTGATGCGTCCGAGACGGCTGCCATGGCATGAAGGTGGCCCTGGCCAGCCCGGATCGACCCGCAGGTCCAGCGGCAGTCAGTCGCCGCCCACCGCGCCGGGCCTGGCCGGCATCCGCTCGGCGACCTGGGCGGTCCTGGACGCAGGGCCGGTCGCAGCCGGCGATGTGGCATGGCATCTGGCCAAGCACAGGGTCGTCCGGATCCGGGGCGAGGAGCCGACGTCAGCCTTGCTTGAGGATGCGAGCGCTCAGACCTGTTCGAAATGGAATTCCTTGATGAAGCAGTCACGGGGCTGGCTGACTGCGAAGAGGATGCACTCCACGAGAGACTGTGCGGTGAGGGCGTCCTTGGCCTCCCGTGGCGTGGACTTCCACTCCTCAGACAGAGGGTCGGTGTTGTCGAAGTCGGGTGGGTAGAGCGATATCACCCGGACTCCCTGTGGCCGCAGGCGCTTGGAGAGGATCTCTGTGAACCCGGCTTGAGCGCTCTTGGCTGCATAGAAGGCGTCGTGCGCATCCGAGCGGTGATGTCCGGCCGTTCCGCAGGCGGAGACCATCGTCACCACATCCGGCTTGGCCGAGTTGAGCAGGAGAGGGAGGAAGTTCTTCACGGTCAGGACCGTGCCCGTTGCGCCGGACGCGATGGTGTCGACCACATCGGCGTCGGAGGCTGACTGGAGGTCCGGCCCGTGGAGGTAGCGCGAACCGTTGTTGATCAGGAGGTCGACGCGGTCGGTGAGCTGGGAGACACCGGACGCGAAGTCGCGGATCGAGGCGGGATCCGTCAGGTTGCAGGCATAGGCGTGGACCTGCCGATGGCCTCGGTCGCGGATCTCATCGCGGACACGCTCAGCGGCAGCGAGGCTGCGTGCGGACAGGAAGACCTCCGCGCCGAGGTCTGCGAGCCGGATCGCCAGAGTTCTCCCGAAGTCGCGGCCAGCGGCAGTGATGACAACGCGATGGTCGTCGAATCTCATGGTTCGCTCCTTGTTCGTGGTCCGGCTGTTGTTTGCGGTGAAGTGCGACGGCTGACTTCGGCGGCTGACTTCGGCGGCGTAGTCGGCCCAGTCGCCTGCGGAGAGTCGTCGCCAGGTGTCGGCGGACTGGCTGGTGTGCAGAGGCGAGTACGACCGAAAAGGGCTCTGTCGCTGATCTTGTGACATGGAACGACCTGGTAGTTGATCATATTCGGAGTGCGTTCAGGGAAGCACGCCCTGGGCATCTTCCCCGCGACGGCTCCGCCGTCCGTGCGCCTCTTCGCCAGCAACGCCAGAGGACACCCATGAGAGGTCATGGCCGTGGCTGACGGGCCGGTGGGACATTGTGGTGATCGAAGACCGGCTGGTGGAGGGGCTGGACGTGGGCGGGAACCCGGTGTACCCGGTCTGCCGCCGCGCGGCCGAGGCGATCCACCTGCCATAGCTCCCGCGTTTCAGCCGTTCCCCGGGCGCTGACGGGCCGGGCCGGTCAGGTCGCGCTCTGCTGGTCATGGTCGCGCAGGTGCAGGGCCGTGGAGAGCATGGGCTCGTCGGTGACGGCGGCGCCGCCGATGGCTTTGCCGCGGGCGCGGGCGGATTCGTGGCCTTCCAGGGTGCGGTCGCGGACGTATTCGCGTTCCGTCCCCAACAGTGCGGCGAGCACGGTGAGCACCACCGGTCGGGAGGCCCGACCACCTATCGTGATGTGATTTCAGCGCGATCCGGAGCCGGGCCGAGCGAGGCCGAGCTGGGGGTGGAGGACGGCATGCGGCCAGGCTACTTCGGAAGGGCTGTTCCCGGAGTGACCTTACTCGTCGCTTGTTCGCTCGACGTGGTGGGTCTGTCTGGGCGCCCCCACCGCTCAGTCGTCGAGCAGTCGCCGCTTCGCCCGTGGGATCAGTTGGTGAAAGCGATCTGGGTGCGGTGGTGCTTGGGGGTGTCGATCTCGTCGAGCAGGGCGATGGCGAAGTCGGCATAGGAAATGAGGCCGATGCCCGCAGGGCCACCGACCCGGTAGTGGCCGACTCGCGGGCCGTCGTGGTCGAAGTTTCCGGTGGGGCTGGCGTACAACCAATCGAGGCTCCAGCTCCGCCGCGTGCACCGCTGTGCCGAGCGTGCGGCCGAGATGCAGGCCCAGGTTGCCCGAGCCGCAGAACAGCTCCGCGACGAGCGGCCCGCCGTTTCCGCCAGGTGGTCCGTGCAGGTCGGCGACCGTTTCGGTTAAGTTTCATGTGTCTATCGGGGCTACGAGAACCCCACTAGAGATGGCGCGGGGCCGCCGGGGTCGATCAGCGCCAGTTACGCGTCGACCTCGCGCAGGCTTCCGCTGGACGTTGCGCCGATCGGCAACGTCGCTGGGGACGCTCAGGACGCCTGACCGCCGAGCGCCTGAGCGGTCGCCCCAGCCTCCTCGATGACTTCCAGGTCGAGTGCGCGCAGGTGATCGAGATCGGCGATCAGGTTGATCTCGGTGATCCGCCCCGCCGTGATCGTGAAGTCGAACGCCATGCGCGCCCGCCCGCCCGCTGACCAGACGGCTCCGGCGGCCCCGTCGACCAGCGCCAGTCGGGCGCCCTGGGCTCGGCCGCTGAAGGTCTCGGCCACCGCCGGGGAACCGCGGAGCCGCCTGGACGCGCCCGTCAGCACGGCCGCCCGATCGGCGTGCAGCACCACGTCCGGGTCGAGCAACGCGAGCAAGGCGCCGAAGTCACCGCCCCGCGAGGCCGCGAGGAAGGCGCCGACGATCTCCCGCTGCCGCAGCAGGTCGGCGCCGGTCGGCGGGTCCGCCCCCTGGACCCGCCGCCGGGCCCTGCTGGCGAGCTTCCTGGTCGCGGCCGTGTTGCGATCCACGATCGGTGCGATCTCCTCGAACGGCACGGCGAAGACGTCATGCAGGACGAAGGCCAGCCGCTCGGCGGGAGCGAGCATGTCCAGCACCACCTGCATCGCCAGACCGACCGAGTCGGACACCAACGCGGCCTGCTCCGGATCGCTCCCGCCGTCGTCGGCCGCGTCCGGAGGCGCCGCCTCCAGCAGGTCTTCGCGCAGGGTGGTGCGCGAGCGCAGCATGTTCAGCGAAACGCGCGCGACGACCGTGGTCAGCCACCCCCGCAGATTCTCCACCTCGCTGGTGTCGGAGCGGCTGAGCCGCAGCCACGCCTCCTGGACGGCGTCATCGGCCTCGCTCGGTGAACCGAGCAGTTGGCAGGCCACCGCCCGCAGATGACGGCGATGCTCCTCGAATCGGCCGGCCAGGATCTCGTGCTCACCCATCGGTCACATTCCTTCGTCGGGTCGGGTCATCTCTATGACCAGCCGGCCTGCGCCGATGTGACCGACAACCACGAGGAGTACGCCATGACCGATGGCATCAAGACCGTCATTCACCCGGCGGACAACCTCGCCGCCGCCAAGGCCATGTGCAGCGCCCTGCTGGGCGTCGAGCCGTACACGGACGAGCCGTACGTACTACGTCGGTTCTCCGCCAACGGCCAGGACATCGGCCCGGGCCCGTCGCGTACTGGCACGTCGCCGGCATCGAGATCCAACCGGCCTGAACTGCCGATAGCCCTTTTCCGAACGAATTACTGCGGAGGAAATCATCATGCCCACCCGCGTGTGGCCGCGACGGCTGCTCACGGCCTTCTACTGGTTCGTGGCGACCACGTTCTTCCTGGGCTTCGTTACGAAGTACTGGCCCGGCCCCACGTTCTTCGGGCCGGCGTACTCGGTGAAGTTCGTGGAGTGGGGTTACCCGTCCTGGTTCAGATTCGTGGTCGGGGCCATCGAGGGAGTGTGCGCCGTATTGCTGGTCATTCCGCGCCGGCGATTCAAGTTCCTCGGCGCGACAGCCCTGATCCTGGTCCTCACCGCCGCGACCACGACGCACATCGTGGCCGGCAGCGAAGTCCATGAACGCGTCGCCGCCCCGGCCAACCTGGTGATCATGGTCATCTTCGCGCTGATCAACTGGCCGGCCGATTGGCGGGACCTGCTGCGCCGGGAACGAGTTCCGAGCGTGTCCCAGCCTGCGTGACATGACCCGCCTTCGTGTCCTCGCCCACTGGATCGCCACCCTGATCATCGCCGGAATCCGCGGCCGGAGCGTTGCTGAGCGGAACCGGACGTCCGGCGTCACGCCTGGCGCGGCTGATCAGTCCATCCGGGTGGCCAGCTCAAGCCGTTCGTGGCCGGTCGGCTGGGTCACCTCGGGGAAGTCGAAGGTGACCTCGTGGATCTTGCCGGTGAAGGGGAACAGGCCCTTGCCGGCGTAGTCGTCGCAGACGGGCGAGACGCAGTCCATGCCGACGTCCATGCATTCGGTGCCGCACCTCTGCGGGATCTGCTCGGGCAGGTGCAGGTCGCCTGCGAGTGTGCCGTCGACGGCCATCGTGACGTCCGCGGGGCCGCCCGGCCGATCGGTCCGCGGCGTGATCGTCACCGCGATGGTGTGCTCGCCGGGTGTGAGCGTGTCGGGTGAGAGCAGGTCGTGGCGCTGGATGCCGAAGAAGTTGTAGTGGAAGCGGGCCTTGCCCTTCCAGCCGAACAGCGACCAGCCGGCGGCGTCGCCGCCGATGGCGAAGATCACGCCCTCGGTGCCGGAGTCCGGGACGTCGACCGTGGCCGTGACGGTGAGCGGGACGCTGACGAGCTTGGGCCCGCTGCCTTCCGGCAGGCGCACCATGCCCTCGCGGAAGGTGACGCGGTCACGGCCGGCGAAGTGGCTGGGGCGCAGGGTGACGTCGAGTCGTTCGGCGAAGCGGTCGTCGAGCGGCAGGACGTTGTAGCGGGCGGCTTCGGCCATGAACATGTCCTGCAGCGCCCGCAGCCGTTCCGGCTCCTGCCGGGCGAGGTCGACGGCCTGGCTGAAGTCGCCGGTGATGTCGTAGAGCTCCCACACGTCGTCGTCCCAGCTGTAGGAGCCCGCCGTCTCCCAGGGCAGGCGGCCGTGACGGCAGGAGGCGATCCAGCCGTCGGAGTACATCGCCCGGTTGCCCATCATCTCGAAGTACTGCCGGGTGTGACGGCTCGGTGCGGCGGCGTTGGCGGCGTCGAAGGTGTAGGCGAAGCTCGTTCCCTCGATGGGTTTCTGGGCGGAGCCGTTGACCTCGGTGGGATGCGTCACGCCGACGACTTCGAGCAGCGTCGGCGTGACGTCGATGATGTGGTGGAACTGGGAGCGGATCTCGCCGGTGCCGGAGATGCGTGCGGGCCACGACACGATCATGCTGTTGCGGGTGCCGCCGAAGTGCGAGGCCACCTGCTTGGTCCACTGGAAGGGCGTGTCGCCGGCGTGGGCCCAGCCGACGGCGTAGTGCGGTGAGGTGCCGGGCAGGCCCCAGGAGTCGAGGAAGCCCATCGCCTCTTCGATCGACGGCTGCCGGCCGTTGAGGCTCATGACCTCGTTGGGGGTGCCGACCAGCGATCCTTCGCCGCTGGAGCCGTTGTCGCCGATGATGTAGATCACCAGGGTGTTGTCCAGCTCGCCCAGGTCCTCGATCGCGTCGATGACGCGGCCCACCTCGTGGTCGGTGTGTTCGAGGAAGTCGGCGAAGTTCTCCGCCTGCCGCGCGAACAGGCGGCGATGCTCAGCCGGTTGACTGTCCCATGAGGGGATCTGCTCGGGCCGATCGGTGAGCCGGGTGCCGGGCGGGATGACGCCGCGATCGAGCTGTCGCTGGTGCACGGTGCTGCGGCGCGTGCGCCGCACCGGGAGAGAAGTAGGCCAGGAACGGACGGCCGGGCGCGATCGTCTTCTGCTTGGAGATCCAGCCGACGCACTCGTCCGCCAGGTCGCGGGTGAGCTGGTAGCCGTCCTCCGGCGGCGCCGGAGGCTCGACCGGCTGGGTGTCCCGGTACAGGGAGGGGAAGAACTGGTCGGTCTCGCCGGCGATGAACCCGTAGAAGTAGTCGAAGCCTTGACGGGTCGGCCAGTTGTCGAACGGGCCTGCCGGGCTCGTCTGGTTGTCGGGCACGTTGTGGTTCTTGCCGAACCAGGCCGAGGTGTAGCCGGCGTGCTTGAGATCTCGGCGAAGGTCGCGGTGCCTTTGGGGATGATGCCGCTGTAGCCAGGGTAACCGGTGGCCATCTCCTGGATCACGCCGGTCGCCACGGTGTGGTGGTTGCGTCCGGTCAGCAGCGCCGCGCGCGACGGCGAGCACAACGCCGTGGTGTGGAACTGGTTGTACAGCAGTCCGTCGGCGGCCAGCCGCTCGGCCGTCGGCATCCTGACCAGGCCGCCGTTCACGCTCGGCCAGCCGAACCCCACGTCGTCGAGCAGGATCAGCAGGATGTTCGGCGCCCCTTCGGGCGCCTCCTTCGGCTTCGGGAAGTCGGGGGTGGACTCGGTGGCGTACGTGCCGATCTTCGCGTTCCCGTAGCTCCACTCCGGTTCGGGCAGGTGGTTCCTGTCCATGTGGACGGGAAATCGCGGTGAACTGTCGCGCATCAGCCAAGCTCCGTTCGGCCCAGGGGGCACGTCGGCGGCTTTGCCCCGATTCAGGTCTTTCCGTCAGCGCTCCCTTCCAACATCGACAGGCGTGCATTTGACCAGGTCAGAAGGCCGCCTTGGCGTGAAGGCCCGGGACGGCGCTGTGCCGCCCTCAGGTGCGTCTTGCGAGGGAAGGGCTTCGCGCTCGTCGTCCACCCGTGTGCGCGCAACTGTTAGGTCCCTGACCGGCGTCTGGCGAGCAGCGCGCGCAGCCGATGGAGGAGGCCGCGGCGGCGCGGGCGGCCCGGCCGCGCCGGTTCGAGGCCGGGGTGCTCGGCGCGGTAGGCGTCGACCGCGTCGGCCACCCGTTGGTAGTGCTGGATGCGGTCGTCGAGGCCGGTGTCGCGCATGAGGGCGCGTACGGGGACGCGGGTGCGTGCGAAGGCCAGGCGTGCGCCGGCGCGGTCGCAGTCGTCGGCGACGCGGTGCAGGGCTTCGACGCCGGTGGTGTCCATGTCGTAGACGGCTTCGGCGTCGAGGACGATCTGGCGCACCGGCGGTTCGGCGTCGGTCATCAGGCGGCGCAGCTCGGTGCGGAGCACGTCGGCGTTGGCGAAGAACAGCGGCGCGTCGAAGCGGTAGACGACGAGGCCGGGCAGCGTCTCGGCGTCGCGGTAGTTGACCACGTCGCGGTAGGCGTGCCCGTCGCCGGTACGGCCGAGCACCGCGGTGTACGGCAGCACCGCCCGGCGCAGCACCTCCAGCAGCGAGACGACGACGCCGACCACGATGCCCTCCAGCACGCCGAAGATGAGCACGCCGAGGGCGGTGACGGCGGCGAGCACGAAGTCGGTGCGGCGGATCCGCCAGAGCCTGCGGAAGGCCGGCAGGTCGATCAGGCGGGCGGCGGTGAGGATGATGACGGCGCCGAGCGCGGCCTGGGGCAGGTCGCGGATCAGCGGCATCAGGACCAGCAGGGTGACGACCACGGCGGCGGCGGCGCCGAGCCCGGCCAGCCGGGTCCGTGCCCCCGATCCGGCCAGCAGGGCGCTGCGCGAGTCGCTGCCGTTGGCGGGGAAGCCGCCGAGCAGCGCCGCTCCGGCGTTGGCCGCCGCCAGGCCGAGGAACTCCTGCTGCGGATCGGCGTCCTTGCCTTCCTTGGCCGCCATGGACCGCGCGGTGAGGACGCTGCTCGCGTACACCAGCAGGGCGATGCTCAGCGCGGGGCCGAGCAGGCGCACCGTGTCGGCCAGGCCGGTCCAGGGCAGGCCAGGCACCGGCAGGCCGCCTTCGGCGGGGCCGAGGACGTCGAGCCGGTCGCCGAGCCCGGCCAGCGCGACGACGGCGGTCGCGACGACCAGGGCGACGAGCGGGCCGGGCAGGCGTTTGGCGTAGCGGCCGAGCAGCAGCACGGCGGCGGCGGTCAGGACCGCGCTTGCCAGGGCCCACACGTTCAGGTCCGTGAGGTGGCTGAGGACGGTGCCGGTCTTGGCCAGGGGCGTGCCGTCGGCCGGGATGCCGGTCACCTTGCTCAGCTGGCTGGCGATGATCACCACGCCGGAGCCCGCCAGGTAGCCGGTCAGGACGGGTGTGGAGAGCAGGCGCATCAGTACACCGGCGCGGACCACGTACCCGATCATCAGGAAGACGGCGATCAGCAGGGCGAGTTGGGCGGCCACGGCGGGCTGGTCGCGGCCCGGTGCGGCGGCGAGGGCGCTGGCGACCACGATGGCGACGGACGATTCGGGGCCGACGTTGAGGAAGCGGGCGCCGCCGAAGAACGCGTAGCCGATGATCGCGCCCAGCGCCGTGTAGAGGCCGGCCGCCGCGGGCAGCCCGGCGAGCTGGGCGTAGGCGAACGCCTGCGGCACCAGCACCGCCCACAGCGACAGCGCGGCGAGCAGATCCGGGCGCAGCCAGGTGCGACGGTATCCGCGCAGTTCTCCCCATCCGGGTACGGCGGGCCAGCTTGTGGACACCTCTGGTTCCTAGCCAAGGCCGGGGCAAGGGAAGCCCGGGAGAGCATCGTTCCTGCTCAAAAGGGGTAGGCCAGCCGCATGGGTGCGGTGCTGGGGGAGTTGCTGCCGTTCGCGCTGGCCGTGGCGATCAGCCCGATCCCGATCATCGCGGTGATCCTGATGCTGCTGGCGCCCAAGGCGGGCGGTACCAGCATGGGGTTCCTCATCGGCTGGGTGGCCGGGATCGTGGTGGCGACCGCGATCTTCATCTGGCTGGCCGGCGCGATCGGCCTGTCGGCGGGGTCGGGGGAGCCTTCCGCGGCGGTGTCGTGGGTCAAGCTGGTGCTCGGGCTGGTCCTGCTCGGCCTGGCCGGCAAGCAGTGGAAGTCACGCGGGCGGCCCGGGCTGCCCGGCTGGATGAAGGCCATCGACAGGCTCACCGCCGTCAAGGCCGCCGGGCTTGGGGCCGCTCTGGCGGCGGTCAACCCGAAGAACCTCATGATGTGCGTGGCCGCCGGCGTGGCCATCGCCCAGGGGGGCACGCACGCGGTCCTGTTGCTGGCCGTCTTCACGGTGCTGGCCGCGTGCAGCGTGGCGGTCCCGGTCGTGGTGTACGCGGTCGCGGCCGACCGGATGCGTGCGCCGCTGGATCGGCTCAAGGGCTGGCTGGAGCAGAACAACGCGACGGTGATGTTCGTGCTGCTGCTGGTCATCGGCGTGGTGCTGATCGGCAAGGGGCTGGGCGGGCTGCTGCCGTGACGTGGTTCGCCGCGGGCATGCGGGGCCGGCTGAACTGGCCCGGGGAGGTCACCGCCGGGGTCACGCTGGCTGCGCTGGCGATCCCGCTCAACATCGGCTACGCGCAGATCGCCGGCCTGCCGCCGGTCGTCGGCCTGTACACGGCGATCGTGCCGATGCTGGTGTTCGCGCTGCTGTGCTCGTCCCGCCAGCTCGTGGCCAGCCCGGACGCGCCGATCGCGGCGCTGATCGCCTCCCTGCTGGTGGCGATGGCCGCCCGGCCCGGCAGCCCGCAGTACGTCGAACTGGCCTACGCGCAGGCGCTCGTCTGCGCGGTGGTGTTCCTGCTGTTCTACGCATTCAAGCTGGGCTTCCTGGCCGATTTCCTGTCCGAGCCGGTGCTGGTCGGGTTCATCGCCGGGCTGGCGGTCGAGATCCTCACCAGCCAGGTCGAGAAGATCCTCGGCGTCCACGTCACCGCCGACCGATTCTTCCCGGAGCTGTGGGAGATCATCACGAAGATCCCGCAGGCGCACCTGTGGAGCGTGGCCGTCGGCGTGGCGACCGTGGTGGTGATCGTCGCGCTGCGGAAGTTCGCGCCCGCGCTGCCGGGGCCGCTGATCGCGCTGGTCGCCGCCACCGTGGCTGTGGCCTGGGCCGGGCTCGACAAGCACGGCGTGTCGGTCCTCGGCCGGGTGCCGTCCGGGCTGCCGATGCCGCACTGGCCGTCGATCAGCCTCGGGCAGTGGGCGGGGCTCATCCCCGGCGCCATCGCGATCTGCGCCGTCACTCTGGCCGACGGCCTGCTCACCGCCCGCCGCTACGCCGAACAGCACGGCTACCGCCTCGACGCCAACCAGGAACTACGCGCGTTCGGGCTGGCCAACGTCGCCGCCGGGCTCACCCAGTCGATGACCACCGGTTCCAGCGCCTCGCGCACCGCCGCCATGGACGCCACCGGCTCCCGCTCCCAGCTTCCGAGCGTGGTCTGCGCGGCCGTGGTCGCCGTCCTGGTCGCCTTCTTCTCCGGCGTGCTCGCCTACCTGCCCAACACCGCCCTGGCGGGCATCGTCGCCGTCGCCGTCATCCGGCTCATCGACGTGCGCAAGCTGGCCGAGTTGTGGCGGCTGCGCCGCTCGGAGTTCTGGATCGCCGTCGTGTGCCTGCTCGGCGTGCCGGTGCTCGGCTCGCTCACCGCCGTCGTCATCGCCTTCCTGCTCTCGGCCGTGGACGTCGTACGGCGGGCCGCCCGCCCCAGCACCGCCACCCTCCGTCCCGGCGGGCACGGCCGGTACGTACGCGGGCACGAGGCCGGGCCGCTGACCGTCTACCGGTTCGAGAGCCAGCTCTTCTTCGCCAACGCCGGCACCTTCAAGACCGAGGTCGCCCGCCTGGCCGGCGACGGCGCCCGATGGATCGTCCTGGACGCCGAGGCGATCACCGACGTCGACACCACCGGCGCCCAAGCCCTCCGCGAGACCGTCGCCACGCTGCGCGAACGCGGCGTCACCTTCGCCATCTCCCGCGCCACCACCGGCCTGCGACACCTGCTCGCCCACTACGGCCTGACCGAACTGACCTACTACGACTCCAACGAAGCCGCGGCCGCCGCCTACCGGGCGAGCAACCACGCTTGAGATCCGCGCGGGTGCGTCCAGGGGGTGCGGTGATCAACTGTTGGCACGTTTCTGACCTTGCCGCCGACACGCCGCGGGCATGCCACAAGCAAGCCGTCCGCCTGGAGAAGGGTGCCGCCGCCTCATGAGGGAACGCGTTCCCCGGACGCTCTTCCGGCGTCCCCGGCGGCGGCTGCGGGCCAGTGCGGTCCAGGTCGTCTGCGCCTCGGCCGGGCTCGCCGCCGGGCTGATCCTGCCCGGCCTGCCTCCCACGGTGGCGCTGCCCACCAAGGACGTCACCGGGGCGCTGTTCACCATCGGGTTCGGCGTGCTGGGCCTGGCCAGCCTCATCTTCTCCCTGCTGTTCCTGGTCATGCAGTTCGCCGCCGGCACCTTCAGCCTGCGGCTCACCCTGTTCCGGGACGATCCGATCGTCTGGCGCACCTTCGCCTTCGCCGTCGGCCTGTTCATCTACGCAATCACCGCGGCTCTCGTGGTCGCGCATCGCGGCGAGGTCTCCCTCACCGTGCCCGTGCTGGCCGTACTCCTCGCGCTCGTCGCCGCGCTGCTCATGCGCACCGTGCAGATCCGCGCCTTCGTCTCCATCCAGCTCGCGCCCTGCCTGAACGTGATCAACCGGCGTACCCGCCGGGTCCTGGACATCGTCTACACCCAGCCCTACCAGGACGATTCCGCCCGCGAGCCGCTCGGCCCGCCCTCCCCGGCGTCCTCGGTCCGCCGGCACGGTGGGCCGGCCAGGCTCCAGGAGATCGACGTGCCCGCGCTGGTCTCCCTGGCGGCCCACCACGACGCCGTCATCGTGCTGCGCGCCCCCATCGGGGCGCAGCTCTTCGACGGCGACCTGCTCGCCGACGTCCACCACCACGCCATCCCCGAACGGCTGCTGCTCCGGCACTTCCGCACCGGAGCCGAACGCGCCTTCGCGCAGGACACCGCGTTCGGGTTCCGGCTGCTGGCCGACATCGCGCTCCGGGCCGTCTCGGTGGCGATCAACGACCCGGTCACCGCCGTCCAGGCCCTGGATCACGCGCACGACCTGCTGCGCCGCCTGGTGGGCAAGGCGCTCGACGTGGGGTCCGTGGCCGACGCCCGAGGCCGGATCCGCCTCGTGATCCCCCTGCCCACCTGGGAGGACTACCTGCACCTCGCCTTCGACGAGGTCATCGCCGTCACGCGCAGCCCCATGGTCCAGCTCCGGCTCCGCGACCTGCTGCGCAGCCTGCACGAGGAAGCACCGCCTCACCGCCAGGACTCGATCGCCGCCCGCCTGCGCCTGGTCGAGGCCGGCCCGGCACACGAAGACAGATGAGCGCCACGGACGGCAGGTCGGGCGACCAGGTCTCGGAACCGCTGCCCGTGAGATACCGCCGCCCGCCCGGCCGTTATCCGGATCGGCCTCAGCGTCCGGGAGGAGACGAGGAGGGGCGTGGGATCGGCGGCGTTGCTCTCATCACCGAATCGGCGGCGGGGACATGGTGGCTCTGCCGGTCGCAAGCGGCCCGCGTCGGGGCGGCTCGACGTCCCGACGCGGAAGCCGTGATGGATGGTTACGTGGCTGGGCGTGTGGGTGCCACCTCGATGATCTCGGTGCGCACTCCGTTTTCTACGATCACGGTCCGTTCGGCCTCAGCGGAACCTTGCAAGGCTTCCGCATCTGCCACCAATGGGGGGACCTTGCTGATCGGGGTGAGGACGGGTGCTCCGGTGCCGTCGCGGCGAAGCCGGCCGTCGTCGCTCATGACGGGGAGTTCATCGGGGAACTTCGCGCTGTCGATGGTTCCGTTCTTACGTACCCATGCGGGGCGCGGGGGTTGAGCGGAGTGTTGAGCAGTCAGGGTGAGAGGGGGATCGAGCCAGTGGTTGCCGGAGGCGATTTCTCCTCCGTTCCAGGTCGAGCCGTTGCGGACGGCTGACCAGCCGATCGTGGCGTACCAGGCGGTTCCGCACGGTGTCCTGTTGCCGAAGTTCCAGGCGACGGTTAGGTGCGAGCCTGAGCCGTACCACCAATCCAGTTGGCGGCACAGCCCCCAGACTCCGGCACTCAGGTCGAACACCAAGTAGTCGTACCGGGCGGCGATGTAACCAGCGGGGCGTGACCAGCCCACGGCGCAGTTGACCCACCCAACTCCGTAGACGAAGCCCCTGGTTTCCGACCAGGTGTCAGCGCGGGCGTAGCCCCCTCCATCTCCGTGCGAGACTTCTGCGCGGCCGTCGACGCACACGTCCGCCGATTTGTAGATCTCGCCTTTCTCATAGACGTAATGAGCCTGGGCGGGCGAGGACAATGTCGCCACCAGGGCGATTGCCATGCAGATCGCAATCGCCGGCCTGCCGATTCTCTTGATCAATGCTCCACCTCCACGATGATGTCCGGGGCGTCGGACCCTCAGAATGCGGCGTGCACGCCGGCACGGCTTGTACGAACGAGCCGATTGACAGCCCGGCCGACGGGCTTGAGCAGCGGCGGGATCTCACCGAGGTCGAACGTGCTCCGAGCACGGCGTCGGCCGTGGGCGCCCTCGGCGATGAGGCAATGTGCGGCGGCCGGGCCCCCGGGAGCGGGTCATGCGAGTGCTTCAGAGATCCAGTCGGCGGCCGGGGCCAGCCAGTCGGGGCGGGCGTTGCCGAGCAGGTGGTCGCCATGGGGCAGGGACACGTAGCGCCCGTGCGGTGCCAGGCGGGCCAGCGGCTCGCCGTTGGTCACGCCCAGGATGACATCCCGGCCGCCGTCGATGACCAGCAGCGGGCAGGTGATCTGCGGGGCGAGGGCGGACAGGTCCACCTGGCCGGCGAAGCGGCGGGCCGCTTCTTCGCCACCGGCCCGCTGGATGAGGAGATCCCGTACGGGAGGTGGCAGGACGTCCCAGTGCAGCCGGAAGGGGCCACTGACGGTGACGGCGGCCGCGACGCGGCTCTCCCGGGCGGCGCTTTCTGCGACGTAGTAGCCGCCAAGGCTGAGCCCGACGAGTCCCACGTTCCGCGCGCCGAGTGCGTCGATGACCCGGCCGATCACGCGGTGGTAGTCGGCGCGGACGGTGCTGGTGGCGGCGAGCGCGCCCTGTCCCGGCCCGTCCATGGCGAACACGGCCAGGCCCCGGCGCAACAGGGCGGTGACGACGTCGTGGAACTCCTCCTTGCCGGAGTCCAGCCCCGGAACCACCACCACCGTCGCGCGGGCATCGGCTGGGCTGCGCAACCAGCCGGTGAAGCCCGGCCCTTCGACCCGGCGCGCCTGCGGCTCCAGCAACTCCAGCGACCGTCCCATGGCGGTGTCGGCCTCGGCCGCCGCGAGCGCGCTCTGGCGGTTCGGTCCCAGGGTGGCGAAGTGGAACCAGCGCGCCGCCACTCGCAGGTGCTCGCCCGTTGAGATCGCCGTGGCCGCCTGCTCGGCGCGCGCCACGTGCTCGCGTGCGGCGCGCATGAAGGACTCACCCCACTGGTCGGGGTCCGCCAGTTCACCGGTGACGCGCAGGTACTCGTGCAGGTCCAGCCCGGCTCCGGTGGCGCGTGAGAGGTTGGCGGCGGCGAGGTCCGCGGCGCTCATCGCGATGCTCCGATCGTCAGTACGGCCTTGCCGCGGATCCGGCGTTCCCGCAGATCGACCAGGACGTCGGCGGTCCGGCTCCAGTCGGCGGTGCGGCCGATCTCGGGGTGCAGCCGCCCACCGGCCGCCAGCCTTACCAGGCTGGCCAGGTCAGGACCGTACGGCGTGCCCGCGTAGTGGAAGTGCCGGATCACGGCGTTCTGCGGCCCGGCCAGCAGGTCGAAGAAGTTCACCGTCGCAGGGGTGCGGCTGGCCTGCCCGAACCAGACCAGAAGGCCATCCGGCGCCAACCGGGCCAGCGCGGCGGGGAGCGCGTTGCCGCCGGTGGACTCCAGCACCACATCGAACGGCCCGTCCGCCTCGTCCACGTCGTGCACGATCGCAGCGGCGCCCAGCTCGCGCAGACGCGCGCCGCGCTCCGCCGTGGCGGTCACCGCGGTCACCTCCGCCCCGGCTGCGGCGGCCATCTCGGTCAGATAATGCCCCACTCCGCCGGAGGCTCCGGTCAGCAGCAGTCGCCTGCCCGTCACGGCGCCGGCAGTGCGGAGCAGGCGCAGCGCGGTGATCCCGGCCAGTGGCAGTGCGGCCGCCTGCACGGTGGTGAGCCCGTCGGGCAGGACAGCGATCGAGTGGGTGGGCACGCTCGCGTACTCGGCCCATCCGCCCATGGGCGGATGACCCACCACCCGGCTGCCGGCCGGTGGGCCCGAGCCGTCGGCGGCGGCCTGCACGACCAGTCCGGCGACGTCCTTCCCCGGCTGCAGACCGGGCTCCGGCGTTTCCAGCAGGAACGTCTCTCCGCGGTTGGGGGAGAACGCCTCAACCTTGATCAACGCCTCGTCCGGGGCGGGCACGGGCTGAGCGGCCTGGGCGAACTCCACAGGCCGCGCGGCATCTCCCGTAGGAATCAATCTATGCATGCGGGCCATGAAACCGGCGAGCGGAGCGCCTGAGCCAACAACGGACGCGAGAAGCCGACAACCATGGGTTGTCGCCTATGGTGACAGCCGTGGACTTGGACCTGGCGCAGGTGCGCGCGTTCGTACAGGCGGCGGAAGAGCTGCACTTCGGCCACGCGGCCGAGGAGTTGTCGATCTCTCAGCAGGCCCTCTCGAAGCGGATCGCCCGCCTGGAGTCCACGCTCGGCAGGCGCCTGCTCGACCGCGGCGGCCAGGGAGTGCGCCTCACCCAGGCCGGCCGGCATTTCCTGGAGCCCGCCCGGCAGGCGCTGGCCGCCGCCGACCTGGCCGTGGCGGCGCTGCTGGACACACACCGCCCGCTGCGGATCGACGTGTGGGGCCACCTGTACGCGCCCATGCGCACCCTGGCCCAGGTGGCGACCGGTGAGCCGCGGCTGGAACTCGGCCACGGCCGCGACCTGCCGACGGTGATCACCGCGCTGCTGCATGGCGACATCGACGCCGCCTTCGGCCGCGTCCACGCGCCGCTGCCCGCAGGGCTGACCCATCGCCTGGTCCGGCTGGAACCCATGGATGCCATCCTCCACGCCGATCATCCGCTGGCGAACGCGCCCGCGATCCGTCCGGCGCAGTTGCGCGACGGCGTGCTGTGGACTCCCGGCGCGCTCCACCGGCTGGACTTCCTGCACCGCTTCGCCATGGCCTTCGGCATCCGCCGGCACGCCGAAGGCACGAACTTGGGGCTGGACCGCCTGCTGGCCGCCCTGGCGGCCGACCCGCACCGCTTCAGCCTGCTGCCCGCAGACCTGCCCGTCCCGCCGCACCCGGCGATCCGCTCGGTCCCGCTGATCGACCCCACCCCGCTGTACGCCTGGTCACTGCTCTGGCGCGGCAACGGCGGCCACCCGCTGCTGGACGCCCTGACAAGCGCCTTCGTGACGGAGGCCGAGCGCAATCGGTGGCTGGAACACGATCCCGCCCGCGATTGGCTGCCCGAGTGCCACAGCACGGACGCCGGCGCATCGGCTACATCATGAGGAGCCCGACGGAGGAACTCGCGCTGAAGCCGAGCCCATCGCCAGGCGAACCGCTCCACGGACGCCACGCGAGCGAAGCCGATCGCCTGAGGCCCGTGAGAGCCGTTCACCAGCAGCGCAGGGCGGACTCCTGCAGGGCGCCGACGCTCGGCTCGGAAAGTGCGGGACGCCCAGGGGGATGTGGCCGCTGAGTCATTGACCGGACACGGGTTGTTTCGTACGTTCATGGGGCTCGTCGGACGGCATCGCCGGGAGGCGCTCATGACAGAACTGTCCAGCTCCGCGTGGCCATGGCCCGACCTTCCGCCCGGTCCGCTCGGCACTGCCTCCCCTGACCTGGCCCGCAGGCTCGCCGAGGCTTCGATGGCGTCCGTCACGATGCCGAGTGGAGACCAGGTGCCCATGATCGTCCGCTATGAGGACGTTCGTGCCGTTCTCGCCTCGCCGGCCAGCAGTCGCAATCTGCGGGAACCCGGGCTTCCCAGGATGGTCAGCGGCACCTCCCTCGAGGACGACCCCTCGGCACTGATCAACCAGGACCCGCCGGAGCACACCCGATACCGCCGCATCATGCAGGGCACCTTCACCCCCAGACACATCGAACGCTGGCGGCCGCGCGCGGCCGCGATCGCCAACGAGCTGATCGACGCGGCCGGCCAGGAGTTCGACCTGGTCACCGATTTCGCCCTGCCGCTGCCCGCGCGAGTGATCTGCGAGATGCTCGGCGTCCCGATGGACCGGTTCGACCAGTTCCGCGGCTGGACGGAGATGTTCCTGTCCACGTCCGAGGCGAGCGCCAAGGCCAGGGGAGAGGGATTCGCCGCGTTCATGGCGTACGCAGGCGAGCTGATCGCCGAGCATCGCGCCAAGCGGGGCGACGACCTCATCGACCTGCTCATCGGGGCGCGGGACGAGGGGGACAGGCTCAGTGAGCCGGAGCTGACCCACATGGTGTTCACACTGATCATGGCGGGGCACGAGACCACCGCATCGATCATCATCCGAGGCGCGTTCCGCCTCCTGTGTCACCCTGACCAGTACGCGCAGCTGGCGGCCCGTCCCGAACTCCTGGAACCGGCGGTCGAGGAGATCCTGCGCTGCGAAGGTCCCGGAGGGAACGGCCTGCTCAGGCTGGTCACCGAGGACGTCGAGCTGTCCGGCGGCGTGATTCCCAAGGGCACCGTCGTGCTGCCCAACCCCACGGGCGCCAACCACGACCCGTCGGCGTTCGACGACCCGCTGCGGTTCGACATCCGGAGGTTCGCAGCGACGGCGCCGCCCGACCCGCACCTGACGTTCGGCCACGGCCCCCACTACTGCCTGGGGGCGAATCTGGCCAGGATGGAACTGCAGGAAGCCTTCCGTGCCCTGGTGACGCGGCTGCCCTCCCTCCGCGCCCAGGAGGACTTGTCGACGCTGCGCTGGACCGACGACGGACTGATCCATCGCCCGGTCCGGCTCCCGGTCAAGGAGAACGCGTCTTGGACGGCCTCCTGATCCGTGTACGTGACACGGACCCGAGCGCCGGGCCTGCCGAAGGCGTCGTCAGCACGTCATCCGGTTCTGGCCGTGGTCAGCGCCCGTTCCACCTCCTGCGCCCACTTCAGGAACTGCCTGCCCGTCGTGCAATGACGGCGGGCAAGCCTCACTCCTACTGCTCGATCGCCAGCACGTGCCGTGATGCCGATGACGTGGTCACCCGGGCGATCTGCGCGAACGGCGGCACCGGCTTCGGCGTCGGGAACGACGTCAGGCTGCCGTTACCGAGCTGCCCGTCGTGGTTGTTGCCCCAGGTCCACACCGTTCCGTCTGCGCTCAGCGCCGCGCTGGAGCGCAGGCTCGCCGCGACCTCGACGACGTGTTCGAGGTCGAGCGCCTGCTTCGGCACCGGCACGGGCGGGGACGTGACCCCGATGCCCAGCTGCCCCAGACCATTGTCCCCCCATCCGTAGGTGACGTCGAAGGTGGTCGCCAGACTGTGGCGCCCGCCTGCGGCGATGTCCTTGACGAAGCCCATGCCGTCCACGAACACCGGCTCCAGCTGCTGGGTGAAGGTCCCATCGCCGAGCTGGCCATGGAAGTTCGAACCCCACGACCACACCCGGCCCTGCTCCGACAGCGCAAGACTGTGGGCGGCGCCTCCCTCGATGTCGACGAAGTCCTCGCCGTCCGGCTGAAGCACCTTCAGCGGCAGCGACGCATCCGTGGTGGTGCCGTTGCCGAGCTGCCCATCAGCGTTCGAGCCCCACGACCACAGGCGCCCGGAGACGAGAGCCAGGGTGTGCCGGTCACCGGCGGCCACCCTGGTGATGCCGGTCAGAGCAAGCAGCTTCGTCGGATCTTGTTGCGTGGTCTGCGTCCCGTCACCGAGCTGGCCATGAGAGTTCGAGCCCCAGGTGAACAGGACTCCGGCGCTGCTCAGCGCAAGGCTGAAATCGCCGTTGGCGGCGACCTGGACGATGTCCGTCAGCCCGGGCACCAGCTTGGGCGTCAACACGGGCGGAGTGTTCATCCCTTGGCCGAGCTGGCCGGTGTCGTTGGCGCCCCAGGCCCACACCCTGCCGTCGTGGTCAAGGGCCACGCTGTGAGACCTGCCGGCGGCGATGTCGCGGAACTCCACCGTTCCCTGATCGATCGTCACGGGTGAAACGGCCAAGCCCGGGCCGCCGTCGCCGAGCTCGCCGCTGGAATTCGAGCCCCAAGCCCATCCCTGGTTCGGCGACGCCGCAATGGCCGGCCCCGACTGCCGGCCGATCCCCACGAGGACCATGGCGACCAGCACTGATCGCGCGATCATGCGGGTGCCCCCTGCCTCCCGTTTTGCCACGGTTGGCTATCGGTCGCCTGGCGGTCACGCGTTACAGGCGCCCCTGCTCATTCCTCGTCGAACGGCGAATTCTGGGCGGGGTCCCACGCGTCCGTCAGAGGGTGTCCCCTCGACCTCCTCTGAGTGATCTACCGCGAGAGCGGGCCCCGGCTTGGTGGTGCAAGACGATCGCTGGCTCCCTGCCGGCGGGCCGGATCGTCGTGATCGTCCTGGCCGTGCTGATCGATGCCCTCGACGATGCGGAAGTCGCGCTCGACGCCGTCGGAGAGGGCGACCAGCGCCTCCTGGCAGGCCGCACTCTCGCGCGCCGCGACGGCCTGCTCGAAGCAGTCGAACGCAACTGACTTACGGGTTGGTCTCGGACGAGCGTCGGCGGGCGAGAGCGAGGCTTGTCAGCGTCGTGATCGCCATGGCGCCGATGCCGACCAGCGCCGCGGTGGTGTAGGCGCTGTCGTCGGGGAAGAGGTGGCCGGGGCCGGTGCCCGCGGCGAGGATCAGGCCGCCGATGGCGCTGCCCAGGGAGTATCCGACGCTGCGGACGACGTAGTTGAAGCTCATGGCGCTGGACGTCTCGCTCTTGGGGGTGACGGCCAGGATGACGCCGGGCATCGCCGCCGAGAAGCCGCCGACACCGAAGCCGAGCACGCCCATCGCCGCGAACAACTCGGTCAGGTCCGACCGGGCCGCCGCGAACAGGGCGAACCCGCCGCCGACCACGACAGCGCTGCCGGCCAGGAGCAGGGGGTCGGCGATCCGCGTCCGGACCCGCGGCGTGAGCTTGCCGGCGACGAACCCCAGCACCGAGAACGGGATGAGGACCAGCCCGGCGACGAAGGTCGTCAGCCCGAAGCCGTAGCCGGCGCCGTGCGGCGTCTGCGCGTACCGGGTGATGAGCGTGAGCAGGAGGTACATGCCGATCCCGGCGACGAACATGGCGAGGTTCGCCCCGGCGACCGCCGGGTGCCGCACCGCCCGCAGGTCGACCAGGGGCGTCGTACTGCGCAGCTCGATGACGGCCCAGACGCAGAGCAGCGCCACCGCGACGACGGCGAGGCCCGCCGCCACGGCGAGGTGCCGGCTCCACAGATTCCGTTCGCCGGCGAGGAACAGCACCAGGAGCAGCGCAGCGGCGAGGACGACCGCGCCTGCCACGTCCACGTGGGCGGAGCGGCCTTCGGGGGCTTGCGGCACGGAGCGCCACGCGGTCAGGAGGGCGGCGGCGGTGACGACCAGGCCGAGGCCGTAGGCGGCCCGTACCCCGCCGAGCTCGGCGAGCAGGGCGGCCAGCGGGTAGCCGACGCCGGACCCGATGATCGAGACCACCGAGATCAGGGAGATCACCGCCGCGCTGCGCTCCTCGGGGAGGTGGTCCCGGGCCACGCCCATCATCAGCGCCGTCAGCCCGAGCCCGACGCCCTGGGCAGCCCTGCCTGCCAGCAGCCATTCGAACGGCAGCGGCAGCACGGTGAGCGCGCTGCCGGCGACGACGACCGCCAGCGTGACGAGGATCGTGGCCCGCCGGTGCGGGCCGGCTCCGAGCCTGCCCAGGATCGGCGTGGCGACGGCGCCGCTGAGCAGCGCGACGGTCAGCGTCCACTGCGCGCTGCCGAGCGAGACCTGGAACGAGGTCGCCACGCTGGTGATGAGCGGCGTCCCGAGGCTGGCGACCGCGGCCACGACCAGAGCGATGAACATCAGGGCGGGGACCAGCAGCCGCGCCTCGGAACGCGCCACCCGGAACGCCTTCACCGAGACCCCGCCGACCGGCCGCCCGGCTGCCCGGTCACTGCTCCGGTCCTTCGCGGTCCCGGCTTTCGAGCTCCGCCAGATGCTTCAGCGCCGGAAGGGCCGCCACCAGCGCCTCGACCTCGTCACCGGTGAGCTCGCCGATCAACCGCTCGAACGCGTGGACGCCCGCCTGGCGCCGCCTCCGGACATAGGAGGCGCCGGCCTCGGTCAGGCACACCAGCGTGACCCGCTTGTCGGACGCATCTCCCCGCCGCTCGACCAGGCCGGACTCCTCCATCACCCGGACCAGGGTGGTCATCGCGGGCTGGGTGACGCCCTCGACCGCGGCCAGATCGGTGATGCGCCGCGGGCCGGTCCGGTCCAGGGTGGCCAGGGTGGCGGCGGACGTCAGGCTCATGTCCCGGGGCAGGCGTCTCGCGGCCCTGGTGGCCAGGCCGTAGAGGGCTGCCCCGATGGCGGCGGACGCGCCAGGAGCGATGTCTTGACGACTCATGCTCGAAGCATAGCGCTTTTATATTCACAGTTTATGTAAATGGCCGGCCGGCTCGGCGGCGGTCTGCATGGCTGACCCCGGTACCCGTCCTCTGGGCCATGGCCAACCCGAGCGCCCTTCGTTCCCCCCACGGCCGCGTCGTCGTCCGGCCCACACGTGGCGCGGCCTGGCTGATCGGCGCCCGCAAGCGCCCGACTCCGGGTCAGACGAACTCGCTCTTGTAGAAGACGGTGGCCTGGCGTACTCCACCGGTGTTCGAATGGAACCCGAAGGCCAGCCGCGGGCCGGTGGAGTGCATCCAGATGGCCATGCCCTGCGGCTCCCGGCCAGGAAGCGACGCACCCGTTCTGGTCTCCCACCTGTCGACCACGGTCGACTGGCCGGTGCCGTTGAGGTCCACCACAGTGATGTACGACGGCCCGTTCGCCCTGCCCTCGATCAGGTACGCGTAGCGGCCGTAGGCCGTGTAACCCTGGAACGGGTTGTTCTTCCCCCAGGATCCGCGCGAGGGCAGAGCGCGCTCGACCAGGCGGTCACCGCTGCCGAGCCGGCCCGCGCGGGCGTCGCTGAGATCGAAGGCGACGATGCGCGGCATGTCGGCGCCGGTTTTGTAGCGGACCAGCAGCCGGCCGGTCGAGGGGTCGATCGCCGGTTGAGGATTGACCATGGTGTCGCCGATGGAGGGCGTACGGTCCTGGATCGCGCTGCTGGCCCTGTCCAGGACGGTGCCGTCGACGAACTTGAATCGCCCGATCTTGGTGCCGAATCCGCTGCCGCTCGCCTGCCACTCGGTCCACAGGTAAACCGCGCCGCCGTAAGGCTCCACCGCGATCGCCACGCCGTGCCCGAAGCCGTGCAGCTTCATCGAGCCCAGGATCTTCCCCTTCGTGTCCGTCTTGGTGATCCAGAGGTCGCCAGTCGTCGAACCCGGCTCCACCTCGGCGAAGTAGATGTGCTGGTGCGCGTTGTCGTACGCGAAGGACTGCAGTACCCAGTCGTGGCCGAGTGACCTCTTCAGGATCGGATTGCCGCCGTCCCCCGGCAGGTCGAAGCGGGCCGAGTTCGGGACGTCGGCATGCGCCGGGCGAATTCCGAGCAAAGCGCCCGCCGTGATCCCGCAGCCCGCGACCATGAGGCTCCGGCGGTTGAGGGAAGGGGGCTTGCGCATATCGGTTGTCTCCCGTGTGGTGGTGGGGATCTTGGCCAGAACGTTCTACCAGGCCCGGGCATGTTTCGGGTATGCGCGCCCGTAGCCGAGGATCCGACCTGCACTAGCCGATTCCGGCATCGCGGTCGCCCGCGCCACCGGCGGCTAGCGTTGGGTCGCCAGGGTGACGCCCAGACCGATGAACAGGGTCCCGGTGGCGGCGTCGATCCGGCGGCGCACTGCCTGCCGGTCGCGGAGCCAGCTGCCGATCCGCCCCGCGAGCACACCGACCGTCGCGTCCGCCAGGAACTCCAGGACGATGAGGATCGCGCCGAGGATGGCGAACTGCAGCCAGACCGGCCCCGCCGCCGGATCGATGAACTGCGGCAGGAAGGCGACCATGAACGTGAACGTCTGCGGGTTGGCCATGGATGACACCACGCCGTTGAGATAGGCGCGCCGTCCGGTCATCCCGCCGCCGGCCGCGTCGTCGGCCTGCGCCTTCTTGCGGTTGCGGAACATCTGGACGCCGAGGTGGATCAGGTACGCGGCGCCGGCGAGGCGCAGCACCGTGAACACGACCGGGAACGTCGTCAGCAGCACGGCGAGCCCGGCCGCGGCGGCGGCGACGTACAAGGCGTCACCCGTGATCACCCCGAGCGTGGCCAGCAACCCGGCACGGGCGCCGCCCCGCAGGCCGCATCCCAGCACGAACAGCATGTCGGGACCTGGGGTGATCAAAGCGACGACGGTGGTCAGCGTGAACATGGCGAGCAAATGCGGATCGATCGGCATTCGGATCATTCTTCCACCGCGGCCGCCCGGTCAACCTTGACGCCGGAGGCGCGCAGCCGCTCGCGGAAGTCGGTCGCCAGCACGAACCCGTCGTGCACGAACGTCACGTCCTGGAAACGCCGCCGGCTTGACAAGAATATGCATGTGCATGCAATATTGCTGACACGGAACGAAACATGCACGTACATACAAATAGGAGATGTCATGAAGCGTGAGCGCGTCAGCACCACCCCCGACTGGTACGAGCCGTACGCCATCTCCCAGGCCATCAAGGTCGGCGACCTCGTGTTCGCCTCAGGTCAGGCCGGCTTCGACGAGAACGGCGTCACCGTCAGCGACGACTTCGAGACCCAGGCCCGGCAGGCGTTCGCCAACCTCGACCGGGTCCTGAGGGAGGCGGGATCCGGCCTCGCCGACGTCGTCAAGGTGACCATCCTCGTCACCGACCTGGAGCCCAACCTGGACACCATCATCAAGCTGCGCCGGGAGTTCTTCACGCAGCCCTATCCCGCCGACACCCTGATCCAGATCTCCCGGCTGGCCCAGGCCGACTGGCAGATCGAGGTCGACGCCACCGCGGTGGCACGATCATGAAGATGCCGTTGGAACTGCGCCCCGAACCCGTCCCGGGCACCGGGGGAGTGGTCTTCCGGTCATCGCCAACGATCTCCCCATCGCCTGTCGCGGAGCCTGCCGCTGGAGACGTACGACCGTCGCATGCTGGAGCCCATGGCGACGCTGGGCGACGCACGACGGCGGCTCAGGCATGCATCACGCGTGGGGCCGCGCCCGTCATCACGCCTGGGATCGCCGCGACCAGCACGGCGGCCAGGGTGGCATGGCCGGCGCGGCGCTCCCGGCTCCCGGCCGGCCGAGGTGTCAGTGGACGCGTTCGGGGGCGTCTTGACGATGCCGTACGCCACGCCGGTCGGCTCCGCGGCGACGACCGGATCAGGGCAGCAGGCCGCGTGTGTAGGCGGTGGCGACGGCGGCGGCCCGGTCGGAGACGCCCAGCTTGGTGTAGATGTGCGCGAGATGGGTCTTGACCGTGGTCTCGCTGATGAACAACGCAGCGGCCGCCTCCTTGTTGGTCGCACCACGCGCCACCAGTCGTAGCACGGTGTGCTCGCGCTCGCTCAGCTCGGCCGCCCGGGGAGCGGGCTCGCGTACCCGCCGCAGGACGCGGGCCGCCACGGCGGGCGTCAGTACTGTTTCCCCCACGGCGGCCGCGCGGACCGCGCGGAAGACCTCCTCGCGGGGCGAGTCCTTCAGCAGGAAGCCGATCGCGCCGGCCGCCACGGCCGGCAGTACGTCGTCGTCCCCGTCGTACGTGGTCAGCACCAGCACCCGGGCCGACGGCACCCGCGCGGTCAGCAGCCCGATGAACTCCGCGCCGCCCAGCCCTGGCATCCGCAGGTCGGTCAGCACGACGTCGGGCTGCTCCCGTACGGCCACCGCCAGCCCTTCCTCGCCGTCACCGGCCTCACCGACGATCTTCAGGTCGGCCTGCTCGACGAACATGCCGCGCAGCCCGTCGCGTACCACGGGATGGTCGTCGACGATCACCAGCCGCACCGTCACTGTGACTCCCGTTCGCCGACCGCCGGGATGGCCGGCATGCTCACGCTCACCGCGGTGCCCCGGCCGGGCGCCGACTCCACCTCGACCTCGCCCGACAGCCGGCTGACCCGCTGGCGCATCGCGGTCAGCCCGAAGCCGTCGGCCTGTGCCGGGGTGAACCCGACCCCGTCGTCCCTGATGTCGGCCACGACCACATCCTCCATGTACGACAGGGTGACCACGGTCTTGCCCGCCCTGGCGTGGCGGGCCACGTTCGCCAGTGCCTCCTGCACCGCCCGGAACAGCGTCACCTCGACCTCGGGGTGCAACTGCCGAGCGGTTCCGGTGACGGTGAGCGTCGCGGGCACCTCATGCGTCTCGTCCCAGCTGGACACCAGCGCCGACAGCGCCTCCGGCAGCCGGGAAGCCGCCAGCGGGCCGGGCCTCAGATCGTCGAGGGAGCGGCGGACCTCCTGCAGGCTTTCCCTGGCCAGGCTGCGGGCGACGGCGAGGCGGCGGCGTACCGCGTCGGGGTCGGAGACGACCTCGTCGGCGGCTTCGAGCTGGGTGACGATGCCCGCCAGCCCCTGGGCGACGGTGTCGTGGATCTCGCGGGCCAGCCGGCCGCGCTCGCCGGCGACGCCGGTCTGGCGGGCGGCGGCCAGCAGTTCGCCCTGCAGGCCGGCGTTCTCCTCGGCGAGCCGCGCCAGACGCGCGTTGGCCTCCTCCAGCGCCTGGTTCGCCGCGCGCCGCCGTCCCACCTCGGCCTCCATCGCGCGGATGATCCAGCCGATGAACGCCGCCAGCGCCACCGACGCCAGCATCCACGGAAGCTTGGGCCACACGTCCCCGGGCTCGGACAACGCGAACGGGTCGCCCAGCAGCATGAGCCCGCCCGCGGCCACGCCGAGGTAGGCGTGGCGGCCGGGCAAGGCCACGAACGCCATCGGGAAGCAGGCGACGACCAGCAGCGCGTACGCCGGGTGCCGCGTCGACAGCACCCACGACACCGCCAGCAGCCCCGCGAAGTACACCGCCATCGGCGCCAGCGCCCTCTCCGGCCACTGCGGATGCGCCATCACCATCCAGGCGTGCCACAGCCCGGCGGTCACGGCCAGCGCCACGGTGACGGCGCGGGCGGACGGCGGGGCCGCGGAGTCGGCCACGGCGATCAGGGTCGCCACGGCCAGCACGGCCAGCGGTACGGCGTGCCAGCGCCGATCCCAGTCGCGTACCCGCACCACCCAGACCTCGCTCTCACCTACGCGGATAGACCAGGCGGCGCATCAGCACCTCGGCGGGCCCACGCGCCCCGGCCCGGCGCATCACCTCGGCCACCACCACGATGCCCGCCCAGGTGAGCAGTGCCAGCGCCACCGTGGCGGCCGATCCCAGCCTTCCGCCGAGCCCACCCGCATAGGGGGACAAAAGCGCCACGAACCCCACTGACTGTAGTAGATAGCACGTCAACGAGCGCTGGCCGCAGGCCGCGAGCGCGGTCACCACCGGCCCCAGCCGCTGTCCGATCCGCCGTCCAGGCCGCCGGCCGATGCGGTCGGCCAGGACGCCGATCAGCGCCGCGTACCCCAGCCCGCCCGCGATCCCCGTCACCACATGCACCGCGTTGAGCGCCATGACCACGACCGGATCGTGTACGGCCAGAACCCCCGCGGCGATCAGCCCCACCGGCAACCCCCCGGCCGCGCCGATCAACGGCCCCCACAGCGCCGCCCGCCGCAGCCGGTCCGGCGAAGACAGCAGCGCGCCGCGCCCCGCCCACACGCCGACCAGGGCCGCGGTGCCTACACCCAGCATGCCGAGGGGGCCCGTCACCCACTCCAGCGGCCGCAGCGCCAGCGCCGTCAGCGGGTCCTCGACGGCGAACGACCAGAAGTACGACCGCTGCGCCGTGCCTTCCGGCGTGCTGAAGACCAGAGCCGACGCCAGCGCCACGGCCACCAGCCAGCAGGCGGCCAGGACGAGCAAGGTACGGTCACGTACTCCTAGCAACCGGACCAGGACGAGGCCGACCAGCCCGTACACGCCGAGCACGTCTCCGGAGAACAGCAACGTCGCGTGGACCGCGCCGAACGCCAGCAGCCACCAGCTGCGCCGCCTGAGCACGCGCCGCCCTTCGGCGTCATCGCGGCGCCGATTCCAGATCTGCACCATGCCGTAGCCGAACAGGGCCGCGAACATCGGGTACGCCCGCGCGTCCACGACGGTCATGCTCACCGCCGAGGCCACCCGGTCGGGCCAGCCGTGCTCGATGATGTGCTGCCTGATGCCGTACGGGCGCCCGTACAGGTAGATGGCAGAGTTGGCCACCGCGATCAGCGCCAGCATGATTCCCCTGGCCAGGTCGGGGGCGAGTTGCCGCGCCCCCTGCTCCACCGGCCTCAACCGTTCGACCGTCACCACGTAGCCTCCCCTGCGTCACCGGACCTCGCGCCTCGCGCCTCGCACTGAGTGTGGGGCCAGGGCGGGGCCGCCGAATCGTGCGGCGGGGCGCGATCCGGCGGCGGACGTACGATGCCCGGCATCCCCCATTCGGAGGATGCCTGCGGGGCTTGAGGACGATTCGCGCGGCACCCGCGCCTCCACCGGCTCGACGCCGGTCACCACGGTCATGCTGCGGTGCCATTGCAGCTCAAGCCCTGCGTGATGGATTCCGAAGCGGGTCATGCGGAGTCGCACTAGGTGCCGGGCCGGCTCGCGTCGGCCCGGCACCTTCACGCCGCTGTGCCGCCTAGCCTTGCGGCTCCTCCGCCGGGCAGCGGGTGCCCTTGGCGGGGACGGTCTGCGAGATCAGGTAGCTGTCCATGGCGACCGTCGTGCACTCGGTCCTGCCGTAGACCCCGTGGCCCCAGCCCTCGTACGTGAGCAGGGTGGCCTTGGGGCCGAGCTGCCGGGCCACGTTGGCCGACCACTCGTACGGCGTGGAAGGGTCGTGCACGGTGGTGGTCACCAGCAGCGGGGTGCTGCCTCGGTACCGCAGCGGGTGCTGGGGGTTGTTGACCGGGTGACCCTGGCAGATCGGCATGTCGCCCATCGGCATCGGGTTGTACCGCATGTCCGGCGCCACCGCGTTGGAGGCGCGCATCACGTCGGCGTACTCGCGGTAGCCCCACAGCGACAGGTTCCAGTCCGAGCACAGGATCGCGGTGGGCAGCTCGGCGAACTCGCCGTTCACGGGCCAGTTGCCGGGCGGGCCGGGCATGTCGTCCGGCACCGGACCGCCGTCCAGCGCGCGCAGCACCTTGGCCTCCAGCCGCCAGGCGGGCCCCTCGTTGAGGATCACACCGAGCCACAGCAGGTTGTGGCCTCTCACCGGACGGCCGTCGCCCGGCCACAGCAGCTCGCCCCGGTCCGCCTTTTCGAGCAGTTTCTTCCACAGCGCCCGGACGTCGCGACCGTGCAGGACGCACTCGCTGTCACGCTCGCACCAGGCGACGAACTCGTCGAAGCTGTCCTGAACGGCGGCCGCCTCGCTGACCTGGAACGCCTTGGCGTCCAGGCTGTGGTCCATGTTGCTGTCCAGCACCATGGCGCGGATGCGGTCAGGGAACAGCTCGGCGTACATCTGCTGGGCCAGCGTCCCGTAGGAGACGCCGTACGAGGTCAGTTTGTCGTCGCCGAGCGCGGCGCGGATGGCGTCCATGTCACGGGCCACGTTGACCGAGTCGAGGCGGTCGTACACGGGACCGGTGAGCTTGCGGCAGTCGGAGCGCAGCCTCGCGTCGAACAGGACCCATTCGAGGTAGTCGGCCTGGCTGGTCATGACCGGGTACGGCATCTTGTTGTACACCGAGGCCGAGCAGGTCACCGAGCCGCTGCGGGCGACGCCGCGAGGGTCGAAGCTGACGATGTCGAACCGCCGCTGGATGTCCTCGCTGAAGCCGGACGGCCGCAGGATGCCGTTCACGCCGGAGTTGCCGGGACCGCCCGGATTGCTCAGCAGGGAACCGATCCGCGCGGACGGGTCGGTGGCTTTGCGGCGGGCCAGGGCCAGCTCGACCGTGGGCCCAGAGGGCTTCGACCAGTCGACAGGCACGGTCAGCGTGCCGCACTCGACCGTTGGTTCCTCCTCGCACGGCCCCCAGGCGATGCCGCGCTTGCCGACGGCATCCGTGACGTCCTGCCCGCTCACCGCGGCGCCGGCCGTCCCCGCCATCGGGACGGTTAACAGCGTCGTCATCATCATGAGGGCGGTGGCGAGCAGGGGAGTTCTTCTCAGCACATTGCTCCTATTCTCGATCGGCGCGTCGATCGGCACGCGGAGCTGCTCGCATGGCACACGAAATCGGCCCAGACCTCGCCGTGTCGGACGGCCTTGCGGGGACAGGATCAGCCCCCCGTCGAAGGTCCCCGAACCGTGGAGCATCCGGTTGTGCCTCAGCGACCCGTGGTGGGGCTGTTGACACGCCTCTCCTTGATCATGACTCCCGAATCTAACAGGCAGCCGTCGCATTGTGAGGACATCTCTTGTATTTGGACAAATGTGGCGCGATGGGAGGCCGCTCCGGCGGTGCGCCGTCCTCTCCCGTGGCGGACAGCAGCCGACCAGCGCCAGGTCGCGGGCTGCGCGGGCCGTCAGGCCGTGCTCGGCCGGGAGGGGGAGCACCTGTCCCCGCTCGGCGACGGCGCACGACCAGTTCCAGCATGTGCCTGGCCTGCACGTTGGTGAGGGCCGGCGTGCCGTCCACGATCCACAAGCGCTCCACCGCCCCGGCCCCGCGCGGGCGCGTACGGGAGCCGCTCGGCTCAGCTGTGCCGGCCGGCGCCTCCACCGAGAGGTCCTGCCAGTCATCCCAGGTCTTCTCGACCGGGGCGGTCAGCACGCCCCGGACGGATGAGGTGCGGCCATGATTTGCTCAGCGTGAATACGAAACAGGGGCACGGCGAAGTAGGCATGTCCACGTTGATTCTCTGAAAGGCAGGCATGCCCGCACCCCCTCCGCAGTCAGCTCCGCCCACCGCTGAGACTGACGCAAAGCTCATCGAGGTGTCGCTGAGCCGCCCCGAGCGGTTCGGCGCGCTGTTCGACCGGCACCACGAGGCCATTCACCGCTACGTGCACCTCCGCCTCGGCGCATCGGCGGCGGACGACATCGCCGCGGAGACGTTCCTGCGCGCCTTCCGCAGCCGTGCGCGCTACGACCTCTGCCGCCCCGACGCCCGCGCCTGGCTGTACGGCATCGCCTCCAACCTGGTCGCCGGCCATCAGCGCGCCGAGGCACGCCGGTACCGTGCCCTGGCCAGGAGCGCCGAGGTCACCGATGTCGTGAGTCACGACGAGCATGTGACCCAGCGGGTGTCGGCCGCCGTCATGCGGCCCCGCCTGACCGCCGGCCTGGCCGCGCTCCCGCCCAGGGACCGGACCGTGCTGCTGCTGGCCGTCTGCGCCGAGCTCAGCTACGACGAGATCGCCGAGGCGCTCGGCATCCCACGCGGCACGGTCGGTTCGCGGCTCAACCGCGCCCGCAGGAAGCTGCGCTCGTTCATCGACAACACAGAGGAGTCGTCATGACCAATGACCTGCACGAGATCAAGGCCTTTCACGACGCGCTGCCCGGGCCCTCCGCCGCGGCCACCGCTGCCGCGAGGGAGCTGCTCGCGGCCGAGGCAGCCGCCGCAGGGCAACCGCCGCGCACCGGCTCCGCCAGGCGCCGCCTCCTGATCAGGGCGGGCACGGTCGGCCTGGCGGCAGCCGTCGCCGCGGTCGCCTTCGTGGTCGGCGCCGACGGTGGCGCGACCCCAGCGAGCGCGGCGGAGCTGCTCCAGAAGGCCGCCACGGCCGCCGATCGGCAGCAGGCGCCGGGGGCCGACCAGTTCGTCTACGTCAACCGCATGGACCAGAACTGGATTCTCGCGATGAGCCAAGGCGAGGGCCGTTCGGAGTTCACGACGGAGATCAGTCGTGAGGCGTGGATCCCCGTCGCCGATCCCGGAAACGCGCTGATCCGTTCCGCCTACGTCAAGCGGCGTGTGCACGCCGGCCACGTTCCCAGCAGCATGCCGACGCCGGGCACGGTCACCTACCATCGCGGTCGGTGCGCGATGGAGGTGCTTCCGACGGCTGAGGCCGGGAACCTGCCCGCCGACCCCGACCGGCTGCTGGCCCAGGTTCGCGCGGACGCCGAGACCCTCGTCAGGAACGAGCAGCCCGCGCCCGGCGAGGACCAGGTCATGCGGCGGGTCGAGCGCACGGTGGCGAGCCGCCTCGTCGCCTTGGCCCAGAATCCCTTCCCCGGCCCCGGCCTGCGCGCGGCGGTGCTCAGTGCGCTGTCCAAGCTGCCCACCGCCACCATGCGCACCGACCTCGCCGATCCGGCCGGGCGCCAGGGTGTCGGCGCCTCCATCAGATATCAGGGCCCGGATGGATGGGAACGCACCGAATTGATCTTCGAGCCCGGCACCTACCGTTTCCTCGGTTGGCGGCATCTCTCCCAGCGGCCGGACGGCGGTGCGGAGGTGCTGCGCCAGGCCACCGCGATACTGGAGACCAAGGTCGTCGACGCGTTGCCGGAGATCCCGGCCGGCACTCCCGAACCGGCGACTTGCTGACACCCCCCACCACGTCCCGCTCTAGGTCTCCTCGACGCCCTCACCGTCTGCCAGGCGTAGCCCGGTGAGGCATGGGGCCGCGCCCCGCGACCAGCGCGAAGGGTCCGCTGTGGGGGAGTGGGGCGAGCAGCCGTGGCCGCGGCGGACGGTCTGCCCGGAGGCGAGGGGCATGGCGGATCGAGAGGCACGTCCGGGTCCAGGGGCAGGCGACGCGGCCCTTCCTGGTGGCATCGTCTACGTTTCCATCTCGCCGCTCTCTCGGCCGGGCCGGCCGACGCCACCAGGCGGGTCGTGGAGTCCTGGGATCGGGCCGAGCCGCGCAGGCCAAGGCGGCCACGCCGAGCGCCGTCGGGTGCCAGAGGGAGCGGCAGATGTGCGTGGCGAACAGCTCGGTTCCTGATTCGCCGAGAAGCGGTAGTTGGGGGGAGCAGGTCAGCTCCTTCCTTCGCGGACGTCCTTCCCCTGTTCGGCGAAGTCCTTGAAATCCTGCATGTGCTGTTGCGACTGTTTGTGAAAGGCACTGGGCATGAGAAGCCCCACCAGCCGCATCAGCAGACCGCTGAACCGGTATTCGCTCTCGCTCACCCAGAGCGTCGTCTCCGGATCGGCTTCGGTCAGCCGATCGCGCACGACGCTCCACATGCCCGCGCCGACGATCTCGCGGTCGAAGTGAACGACGGTCCCCCTGGGGATCCCGTGCAGGTCCGCCGGCTCCCGCCGTGTGATCGTCTCGGTGCATTCGATCTTCCGCTGCCCTGACCGCATCACGACCCGCGACCTGGTGCCGAGTTGCCCGTGTGTCCCACTCAGCGGCTCGTGCAGCACCAAGCCCCGCAGCCAGCTCGGCATGTGTGCCGGGTCGGCCAGCAGCTGGGCCACCCTCTCCCGCGGCAGGGCGATCTCGATCGAGTTGGTGTACTTCATGGCGCGCATTCCTTCCACACTTCGCATCGGTGGTGCGAGCGCCAGGGATGCTGGTCAGCCCGCCGCGGCGGGGATGTCAGGTCGGGTCGGGTGCGTAGAACTTGGTGGTGGCCTCGACTGCGGCCGCGACGTGCTCCGGTTCGCCGCCGGCGGCCAGGTGAGCCTGTCCCCAGGCCGCGGCGCTGCGCCGGATGAACTCGCGCCCTTCAGGCGACTTCTGGACCACATCGTGGTCGGCGGTCTCGCCACCGGCCAACGTCCGGGCCAGGGCGAGGAGAGCCAGGTCCCAGCCAACGCCGCCGGCACCGGGGCCGTAGACCGGGAAGAGAGGCTCCTCGACGACCGCAGCGTGGATCAGCTCGAACTCGGTGTCGCCGGTCGGGCCCGGGGCCAGGCGCACTTCCACCTCGCTCGTGCCGGGCCAAGCGTCGGCGTCCGGCCCGTAGAGCCAGGACACCTTGAGCAGACGCGGCGGCTCGCACCGGAGGATCTCGCCGTGCTCACCACCGTCCAGTTCGAACTTCCCGCCGAGCCGCAGATCCCCGGTGACCGGCCTCAACCAGCGGTGCAGCCGCTCGGGGCTGGTGAGGGCGTCCCAGACGTCGTCGATCCGCGCGTCGTATCGCCGCCGCACCTCGATGGTGTACGCGTCGCCGGCGGGCACGCTGCCCTTGCCCATTGCCCGGTGTGCGGCGGCCAGTTCGTCCAATACGTCTTTCATGTCATGTTCCCTTCGCTGGTGGATCAGCCATGTCCGCATCAGCGCCGGTTTCCAGGGTTCGACGGTGTAGAACCGGCGAGCGCCCTACGCCGAGGATGTGGGACGCCTGCACGAACATGGATCGTACCCATCTCCACTTATATAAGTAAATCCTGATATCGGCAGCAGATGAGCGCGGGGGACGCCGGCGAAGTGGAGAAGGCCGCCTTGCGTTCGTGGCGTCGGGGGTCCGCCCCGCTGGCCCATCGAACGCGTCGCGGCCTGGTGTCGAGGGATCCGCACCGGGCGGAATCGGATCACCCCGTTGGTCGCGCATCGCTGAGTGCGCGCAGTTCGACCGGGCGGCACCCCGGACGCCATCCCACAGCGGCGATCAGCCACTTGGCATACGCCTCATCTCGCGGGTCGACCCTGCCCAGCGCAGCGGCCGTTGCGGTCTCGACGGTCCGCACGATTTGGTCGAGCCAGGCGGAGAAGTCGCGCTGGAGCAGGTCCGGCACCGGTGTCGCGGCCGGCTCAGGGCCTTGTGATCCTCAACAACTGGAAGTCCCTGACCACCTTCGACAGCGAGAGCACGTACTGCCGGCGATCGAGGCGGATGGCGTGACGCCCCCGTTGCCGGCCGCCGCACGACCGGACCGTCGCGAGCGGCATCGCACGCCGGAGCCGATCACTGGACGGCCCCGGCTGGTTGCGTGTGGATGGCGCGGGCCAGGATCCGGTGCACATAGTCGGGATCGGCGGGGGCGTTGTCGATGAGGATGGCGGTGCACAGGCCGTCGGAAGCGGCGACGAGGGCGGCGACGGCCTCGGGGTCGTCGGTGAGGGTGGCCGCGAGCTCGCCGACGTTCTCTCGCCAGCGGCGGGCGACGGGCGCCAGCGCCGGGCGGCGAGCTGCCAGGCTCGACAGCTCGCGCTCGGCCAGGGCGTGGTCGCGGCCCGGACCGGCCGATTGCACGATCAGCTCGGCCAGGCCACGAAGCTTGTCCTCGGAGCCGTCGATGATCTGACGGATGCGCGTGGTGTAGGTGTCGGCGACGCTGGACAGGGCCGCGACGAGCAGGTCGTCGAGGGTGGCGAAGTAGTACGTGCTCAGGCTGGTGGTGATGCCGGCCTGCTTGGCGACGGTGCGGTGGGTGACGCCCGCGGCACCGTCCCGCGTGACGACGGCGAGGGTGGCGTCGATGATCTCGGCACGGCGCCTATTGCCCCGGGCCTTGCGCCCGTCGATGTGCTCGCTGTCGTCGCCCATGCTCCCCTCCCGTGTGTCCCAGGGTAGTCGAGCACATCACCGCTACTCCGTTTCGTCGGGCTGACTCTCCCCGAGCGGACGCACGTGCCGTAGCGCCGTCAGGCAGAGCACGGCCGCTGCGACGATCGCGACACCGGCCACGGCGGAGGCGATGTTCACTGCGCTGGTGAACGTCTGCTGCGCTTCCTGTACGACCTGGGCGGGCACCTGGCCGGCGACCGACAGCGCCCCGGAGAGACTGTCGATGAGACGCTCCTCGATCTCGGGCGGGAGGTCCGCGGGAGCGGTCACGCGAGCGGTGTAGAGGACAGTGGTGAGGCTGCCGAGGACGGCCACGCCGACGGCGATGCCGAGTTCCTGGACAGTCTCGGACATCGCGGCGGCCGATCCGGATTTCGAGGCCGGCGCGGCGCCGACGACCATGTCGGTGCCGAGGGCGGCGATCGCGCCGAGACCGAGGTAGACGAACGCGAACCCGGCCACCACCTCTGCTGCTTCCCCGGGGCCCGCGGTGGCCAGCAGCGCGTAGCCGATCACCGAGAGGCCGAGCGTGATCGCCATGACCAGCCCCGGGCGCATCCGCCTGGCGATGATCGGCGCGCCGATCGCCGCGGCGAACATCGCCAGAGCCGGCGGCCCCATCCACAGACCCGCCGCGAACGGCGTCAGACCTTCGACGAGCTGGAGGTACTGGGTGACCAGGTACATGGTTCCGCCCACCCCGACCAGCCCGATCAGCAGTACGGCCAGCGCCACGGAGAACGCCCGGCTCCTGAACAACGTGACATCCAGGAGCGGCGCGGCCAGGCCGCGCTGGCGGCGCACGAAGGCCACCCCCGCCACGATGCCGAGAACGGCGAGGATCACCGTGCCGAGGTCGGGGCCATGCGCCGCGGCGTGCTTGATCGCGTAAATCACCGGCAAGATCGCGACCAGGGACAGCGCGACACTGGCCAGGTCGAGGCGACCCGCCTGCGGGTCGGCATGCTCGGGCAGCAGCCCTCGTGCCCCGGCCAGCACGACGACCGCGATCGGGATGGCGAGCAGGAACGCCGCTCCCCACCAGAACGTATCGACCAAGGCGCCGCCGACCACGGGCCCGGCGGCCATGCCCGCGGCGAACATCGTCGCCCAGATACCGATCGCGACCGCCCGCTGACGCACGTCGACGAACATGTTCGAGATCAGCGAGAGCGTCGAGGGCATCAGCGTGGCCCCGGCGACGCCCAGCAGCGCTCGGGAGAGAATCAGCAGCTCGGCGTTCGGGGCGAAGGCTGCCAACGCCGAGACCACGGCGAACGCGGCCGTCCCGATCACCAGCAGGCGACGCCGTCCGATCCGGTCACCCAGAGTCCCCATGGTGATGAGGAACCCGGCGATGAAGAACCCGTAGGCGTCCATGATCCACAACGTCTGCGTCGCCGACGGGTCCAGCGCCTCGGCCATGCTCGGAAAGACGAGATAGAGCACGGTGACATCCAGGCCGAGCAGCGCCGTCGGCAGCGCCAGCAATCCCAGCCCCGCCCACTCCCGCGTTCCCGCACGTGGCGCGGCAACTTCTGGCATGCGATCCTCCCCGATCAGATAACTTGAACGATAGTACAACTAGTACGATCGTTCAAATATGTGGGGGGGCAGGAGGCTGTGCAGTGGCCGGCACAGGGCTGGGGTACGACGAGGTCGCCGGCACAGCCTCGGCATCCCCATCGCCTTTGAGCCCGATCGCCGCCTGCGTTCCCTCGCCGTGACCCGTCGCTGGACGGTCACCGGATGCCAGACGTTCCAGCCCGCCATGCGCGCGCTCCCGTCCACCCGCCGGGCCTCAGGAGGGGCTCCGACCCGTACCCGTTCAGGCCCTCGCGGCGCGCACGATGTCATCGGCCGAGCAGATGGCTGATGGCGCGTGCAGCCCTCCGATCGGGCGAAGGGAAGCCGTCACCGTGAGGCTGCGGCCGGTGGATGCGCATGGGATGTCATGAAGATCGATGGCCGCACAGGGAATTGGATGGGAACCGAGAGTCACTGACAATCACCGTCGTCGCCCGGTGCCCTCGGCTCGTCGTCCGGAATTCAGCGAGCACGACCCACGGCGGACCGCATTGATGCCCGGGCAGAAAACGGTAAGCGTGCTCGGTGATCCCCGTATTCCAGGCAGCTCTGCCCCACCTATCCGCGGCGCCCAGATACTGCTGGCCGAGTTGAAAAGTCATGGGAACAAAGACACCGGGACTTTATGCAGCGTGGCTGGGGTGGAGTGCGAAGCCTAAACTGCCGGACATGGGCGAAGAATTCAAATGCCGCGGCCGCTGCCGCCCGCGAATACATCGGGAAATGCGGAGAGCGCCAGGCGCGCCGACGCCATGAACACCGCCGATCTGGAGGCCCGCATCCGTCCTGACACCGTCCTGCCCGGGGACGTCGCACCGGCGCCGGGAGCCGAGCCCGTCCCCCGGCCCGGACGCGCCGTCCTGCTGACCGGCGCCACCGGATACCTGGGCGGCTTCCTCCTCGCCGAACTGCTGCTCCGTAGCGACGGTCCGATCTACTGCCTGGTCAGGAAGGACACGAAGGAGGCCCTGAACCGGGTTGCCGCCTCCTTGAGCGCGCGTGGCGCCGATCCGCGAGGGGTGCGGCGGCTCACAATGGTGCGCGGCAACCTGGCCGCGCCGCGGCTGGGCCTGAGCGACGGGCAACATCTGGAGCTGGCCCGCACGGTGGATGCCATCTACCACTGCGGGGCGATGGTCAACATGGTCGCCGGCTATCCCCTGCTCAAGAAGCCCAACGTCGACGGCACCATGGAGATTCTTCGCCTGGCCGGCCGTGTGCGACCGCTCCCGGTCCACTACGTCTCGACGGTGGGCGTGCTGATGGGAGGCTATGCCGCCGGGCTCGGCGCCATGGCGGAGGAGGATCCGCTTCCCGGACCAGGCGGCAACGGCTACTGCGTGAGCAAATGGGTGGTCGAACGCCTCATCCGCCAGGCCGCCGACCGAGGGCTGCCGGTCACGGTGCACCGGCCGGGGGCAATTCTGCCGGACAGCGCCACCGGGCTCTGCAGTTCCAGCGACTGGCTCACGCAGATCACGGTGGCCAGCGTGCTGGCCGGCTGCTCACCCGACCACGACTTCCTCCTGCCGGTCGGCACCGCCGACTTCACCAGCCGATGCATTGTAGAACTGGCCTCCCGCCCCGAGTCGGCCGGCAGGGTCTTCCACATAATTCAGCGCGAGCCGCTGCGCCTGACCGACTACTTCGACCGCGTGGCGTCCTGCGGCTATCGGGTCCCCACCGTGAGCTACGACACCTGGGTCACGGCGGTCAGAGCGCTGAACTCCGTCGGGCCGGGCCTCGTGCGCATCGCCGAGACCCTCCCGCGCATACTGCTGTCCCCGCCGATCGGCAGGCCCGCGTACGCGACCGCGACCGCCCTCACCGCCGTGCTGGGGAACACTGTCGCACCGCCGCCCCTCGACCGGCGCTACTTCACGACCCTGCTCGGCGGACTGGCCAGGACAGGAGCCCTCCCTCCGCCCGCCAGCTCCCCGTCGGTCGATTCGTGATGCGGGAGGCTACCCGCATCGCCCGGGGCGGAGGTCCCCCCGGCTGTGGTTGAACGGCCTGGAACGGCAGCGCTCGATGCGACGTCTTCCCCGCGAACGGTCGCGTGGTCATCATCCGCTGAGCGAACCAGTGGTCGACCTGGTTGATCCACGAGGAGCCGGTCGAAGTGAAGCGCAGGGGGAAGCGGGGTGGCGGGCCAGCCGCACCTTGATCGTCGGCGTCCTGTGCGTGCCGTTGTCGCCGCAGATCAGATACACGCCCAGCGCGGCGGTGCGTCTGCCCGATGACGGTGGGTCTCACGCCGAACAGGCCGGCGACTTCCCGGTCGTTCGCCCCGGTGTGTCACGCGGGCCGCCGACGACCCTCCCGGCGTGGGATCTCTGTGATCTTCGTCTGCCCGTCCAGGGTGGGGTGCTCGACCTCCAGGGTGAGCGGCCGAGGGACCATGCCGCGTACGTCGAAGAAGGACAGGCAGCCCATGTACAGCGCCCCGATCACCTCGCGGGCCTGGCCGGTCGCCGCTGGAGCGCGGGGCGGGTGACGCGGGGGGACAGCGATCCCCCGTGAGAGCTACCGCGCTGTCCGTTTCAGGGGGATGGCAGGCCCGGCTCCGGTCCCTAATCTCGCTTGAGCCCGCGGAAGACACCGCGGCAACTTGATGGAACCTGATCGAAAGGATCGCGATCGTGGCGTCCCCGGAGCACCCGGAAAGTACCCTCCCGCAAGCCGGCTCCGCCACGGGCCGTGGCCGGTTGCGCAGGTTCCGGTTCCCCGTCCTGCTGGTGACGTTGTTCGGTGTGATGGTGGTGACGGGCGGGATCAACCAACTCGTCTCGCCCGTACCGATCCTCGTGCTGCCGGTGGGGGTCGGTCTGGCCGTCGCCGCCGTGGCCTGCTACCGCCGGTTGTGCCGGGCCGTCGAGCTCCGCCCGGACATCGCCGAAGTCGGGAAGACGGCGCGATGGTCCCAGCTGCGGCGCGGGACGCTGCTCGGGGCGGGCCTGTTCGCCGGGCTGATGACGCTGATCGCGGTGTTCGGCGGCTGGCAGGAGGTGTCCTGGGGTTCCCTCGGCGGCTTCCTCGGCACCGCGGGCCTGATGGCGACTGTCGCCGTCACAGAGGAACTGCTGTTCCGCGGGGTGGTGTTCCGCATCATGGAGGAACGTACCGGCACGGTGATCGCCCTGGTCGTGTCCATGCTGCTGTTCGGTGCGATGCACCTGGTCAACGCCAAAGCCACCCTGTGGGGCGCGCTCGCGATCGCCTTGACGGGCGGAGTCATGCTGGCCGCCGCCTACATCGCCACCCGCTCGCTGTGGCTGCCCATCGGCCTGCACTTCGCCTGGAACTTCACCCAGGCCGGGCTCTTCGGTGTCACGGTCTCCGGGGCGGAAGTACCGTCCGAGGGCCTGCTGAACGTCACGCTGTCCGGCTCATCCGCGCTGACCGGCGGCGCCTTCGGTCCCGAGGCCAGCCTTCTCGCACTGCTGGTCTGCATGGTGCCCACGATCCTCCTGCTGCGGCGGGCCGCCCGCACCGGCCAGATCCGGCGCCCGCGTCAACCCTGATCGGCGGACACCAATCCCACGCGATAGGCGAGAACGACCGCCTGTACGCGGTCCCGCAGGTCGAGTTTGGTCAGGATCCGCGACACGTACGTCTTGACGGTCTCGGCGCTGATGGACAATCGTCCGGCGATCTCCGCGTTGGACAGTCCCTGAGCGAGCTGTTCGAGCACCTCCAGCTCCCGCTGAGTCAGTGCCCGCGCGACCTCCTGCAGGGCCGTCCGGGAGGAGTCGGTGGGGCGCAGGCGCTCGGCGAAGTGGCCGATGAGGGCGCGGGTGACGGCGGGCGCGAGCAGGGAATCGCCGCGCGCGATGGTGCGTACGCCGTCCACCAGGTCCTTCGGCCGGGCGTCCTTGAGCAGGAACCCGCTGGCGCCCGCCTTGAGCGCTTCGTAGGCGTACTCATCGACGTTGAACGTAGTCACCACCAGGACCTTCACCGGAGCGGCGACGCCTGGCCCGGCCAGTTGCCTGGTGGCCGCGATGCCGTCCAGGACGGGCATCCGGATGTCCATCACGACGACGTCCGGCAGCAGCCGCCGGGCGGCCTCGATCGCCGCGCGGCCGTCCGCGGCATCCCCGACGACCTCCATGTCGGGCTGGGCGGAGAAGATCGTGGTGTAGCCGGTACGCACCAGCTCGTGGTCCTCACAGATGAGCACCCGGATCGGCCTGCCGGTCATGCGGTGCTCCCGGAGGGGATGAGGGCCCGGACGCTGAATCCGCCCCCGGGCCGGGGGGCGGCGGTCAGCTCACCGTCCAGCATGTGCAGGCGCCGGCGCAGCCCGGCCAGCCCTCGTCCCCCGGACGGCACGGCGGGACCTGCCGCGAGAGCGGACCCGTCGGTGGTCACCTCGATGTCGATGTGGCCGGCGTAGTGGTGGACCGTGACCCTGGTGGGCCGGCCCGCCGCGTGCTTGATGGCGTTCGTGAGGGCTTCCTGAACCACCCGGTACGCGGCCAGCTCGACGTCGATGGGCCGCGGCAGGCGCTCGCCGTGCTCGGTCAGTTCGACGGGCTGGCCGGAGAGCCGGGCCTGTTCGACCAGGTCGGCGACCTTGCCGAGGGCCGGCGTACGGTCCGTGAGGGCGGCGTCGCCGGTCGCCTCCAGCACACCGAGCAGATACCGGAGCTCGGTCAGCGCCCGCCGGCCGGTGTCGCTGATGGCGGCCAGCCCTTGCCCCGCGCGTTCCGGTGCGGTGCCGACCAGGAACTGTGCCGCGTCGGCCTGCACCACAATGGCGGTCACGTGGTGGGTGACCACGTCGTGCAGCTCACGGGCGATGCGGGCGCGTTCGTCGGCGCCGGCCGCCAGCGCGCCGAGCCGCCGCCGTTCGGCCTCCTCGGCCCGCCATCGGCGCAGCCCGGCGCCGGCCGTCCAGATCACCACCAGAACCAGGTAGAAGGCGAGGAAGTCCAAGATCCGGCTGGGGGATCCCAACTGGTTCAGGGCGACCGCCAGCGCGGCGTAACCGGCGCTCACCGCCGCCGCGAGCGTGCGACGGTGCCGGGACTGGTGGGCTCCGGCCGCGAACAGGGCCAGGTAGAAGCCGATGCTGGCGAACGTCTGCGGATAGCTGAGCGCCTGATGGACGGCGAAGGCGGTGCCGATGACGGCGAGGCATGCCGCCGGGTGACGGCTGCGCAGTGCCAGCGGCGCCGACTGCGCCACGGTCAGCACCACCGCCAAGGCGTCGGCCGGGCGCCTCGGCAGGTCGCCGAGCTGCGCTCCGATGACGGACAGCGTCGGTACGAATGCCAGCGCGGTGAGCGTCGCCGCGAGCGTACTGTCCTTGACCCAGGCCCGCCGGGCTCTCCACCGGACCGGCCATGAGCGGACGGCCACGGGAAAGCTCGCGATCACCGGTGTAGTTTACGGCCCTCTGCCTGCACCCGGGGCACTCAGGACTTTTCGCCACCGCGCGGGCGGCAGGCCACCGCGCCTGAGCGACATGCCCGGGACGAGCCGGGATGTGCCTGGCGGGTCCTCCTACCCAGCCGAACCGCGCCGCTGGGCGGCCGCCTGTGCCGTGTCCCGGTGCTCGGTCGCCGGTCCGGGGCGGGAGCGGGCGCAGGCTGCCGCGGCGCAGGCGGTCAACGCCAGGGCGAGCAGCGCCGCTGTCGCGCCGCCCGGCCCCAGGTCGAACGCCCAGCCCACGGCGATGCCACCGGCGAACGCGAACAGGCCCGAGAGGAACGTCTGCACGCCCAGGTATGCCCCGAAACGCGTCGGGGGAGCGAGCCGGGCGATCGTCTGGAACACCGCCGGTTGCAGCAGCCCGTCGGCGAGCCCGTGCAGCGCGGCCACCAGCACCAGGCCCGTCAGCCCGCCGCCCGCGCCGGCGGCGAGCAACAGGTGGCCACCGGCGGCGAACAGCAGCCCCGCACGCAGCACGCCGGGCCGGTCGGCGCGGCCCGGCACCGCGCACCACGGCTGGACCGCGGCCGACACCATGGCGAGCACGCAGACGAACACGGTCACCGCTCCCGCGTCCACGCCGCCGAGCGGCACCACCACCGACGCCTGGTCCGTCACCAGCATCGCGGGCGTCGACACGATCGCGAACCCCAGGAAGATCCGGTCCCGCAGCACCGTCCGCACCCCGGAGGCGACCCCGCTCACGGCCCGGACGGGCGGGGCGTGACGCAGCAGTGCGAACAGGAAGGCCGCGCCGATCCACAGCGCGGCCGCGGTGAGCGCCACCAGCCAGTAGCCGACGTTCAGCAGCGCCAGCCCGAGCGCCGCGCCGAGCACCGCCGCGACCTGCAACGTCATCGTGTACGCCGCGTATCCGCGTGCCCTCCGCCGTTCGGCGAGCCCGGCCAGCAGCGACTGCGCCGCCGGATGGAACAGCGCTCCCCCCGTGCCCAGCAGCACCGCCGCGACGACCAGCCAGGGCAGGGAGGACACGGTGCCCAGCAGCGTGAACCCGGCCGCGCGCAGCAGGCACGCCAGGATGCCGATCCGCACCGGGCCGAGCACGTCCACCAGCGCGCCGACCGGCAGGGACAGCGTGTGCTGAACCAGATTGCGCAGCGCCAGCACCAGGGCGATCAGCCCGGCGGCCAGCCCCAGGCCGACTCTGAGGTGGATGACGACGTGCGCCATCGCCGCGAAGTAGCCCAGCGAGATGGCCGCCTGAATGGCGACGACCACGACGACCGTGCGACGGTCGCCGTGGTCGGAGGGAGGCATGCTCACGCGGTGGGCAGGACGTTCAGCCGGTGCAGCAGTTCACGCGCGAGAGTGGCGCGCTTGGCGGCGTCGCCGTCCTTGACGATGTCCATGTTCAGCGCGAACGTGTACACGCGTCCGCCGCGCTCGACCCACCCGGTCCACCAGCCCGTGCCGGGATCGGGGGCGTTCTGCCAGCCTGACTTGGCGTACAGCGTGTACCCGTTCTTCTCCTCCAGCTTGATCAGGTCGTGGACGGTGCGCTGGTGCTCGCGCGAGGCGGGCAGGCGCAGGGCGGCCAGCCGCTCCATGAACCGGGTCTGTTCCACAGCCGAGATCTTCAGCGGGCCGTCCAGCCAGAACCGGTCCACCTTCGTCCCGGTCTGCCGGTTGCCGTAGTTCAGCCGGTGCAGCCACTGCCGTTCGCGCTGGAGGCCGATGCGGCGGGCGATCACCTGGAACGCCGCCGCGTTGGAGACGCGAACGGCCTCGCGCATGCTCATGTCCTTCTCCCATTCGGGGAACGGCTGCGGCGTGCCGTCCCAGGGGATCACTTCGTCGGGGCTCTTGACCACGCCGGTCTGCAGAGCGACCAGCGCGTGCGGGACCTTGAAGCTGGAGGCGGGCACCATCGGCTTCTCGGCGCGCCGGCGGTCCACCACGGTCACCTTCCTGGACGACACGTCCAGCAACGCGAACGTGCCTCGCACCTTCGCCGTGTCGAACACGGCGCGCAGATCATCGCGTACAACGGTACCCGGCTTGACCTCATGGGCCGTCCCGGCCATGGCGCCGCCGCGCGGGGCGCTCTCGTGGGCGGTGGCACCGTACGCGGGGATACCGCCGAGAGTGAGCGATACGAGCGCGGCGGCGCCGAGCCCGTGACGTAGGACCTGCGGAATCGTCTTCTTCATGCGCAGAGACCATCACAGGACTTGGTGACTGTCCAATATTGATATTGATGGAAGACCTATATTCGAATCAATATCACCGCAGCTCGGACCGCTTCTTCGGGGGCGGGCGCGGGGGAGCGAACCCCGCCCGCGTCGCACGGACGCGAGCGGTGGGCCGCCGCCGGCTCAGTAGGTGGCCTTGCTCACTCCACCCACCACGTAGTTGCCGTTGACCTCGATCAGCGCCGTGTTCTCGTACCGGTGGCCGGCCTCCTTGGGCGTGTGGAGCTCCGGCGACCTGCCGAGCTTGCACGGCACGGTGGTGGACACCATGGTCCTGTCCCGGGTGATGTTGAAGATGCCGAAGATCAGGACGCACGAGCTGCCCAGCGAGCCGCGGGCGTTGATGTACACGTCACCTGACACCCGGACGCCGTTGTCCGAACTGCAGACGCCGATGTTCCAGCCGCTGCGCGCGTAATTCAGACAGCCGCCTCCGGCCGCCGTCGCGGAGGTGGGAGTGGCGGCCAATAATGCGGTGGCCATGCCCACCGCGGCCCCCGCGCTCAGGAGTTTTCTCCTCATGTTCGAGATGGGACGCTTTTCTCTGAGCTGCATCGGAGTTTCTCCTTCGTCTGGCCTGGTGCGAGCTGTCGCGGCGGATCCGGCAGAAGATGATTGTGCGGGCGTACGCTATGTGATTCATTCGTCACGTCGCGCTTTGCCGGTTCCGCCATGAGTGCGGACGTGACAAAGGTAAATGGGAGCGCCTTCGGAAAGCTTTCGCCTTTCTTGAACGGCCGTCGGCAATTGTGGTTCGATGGTTTTGCCGCTGGGCCTGCCGGGTTTCGCGCCGATGGGGGGATGCGCAGTGGAGTTTCGGCTGCTGGGCGCGTTCGAGTTGGTGGCCGGGGGCCGCCGTCTCGATCTCGGGCCGGCCAAGCAACGGATCCTGTTCGCGTCCCTGGCCGTCGACGCCGGGCACCCGGTGGCCACGGAGACACTCGTCGACCGGATATGGGACGACGCCCCGCCGCGCGAGCCCCGCAAGGTGCTGCACACCTATGTCGCACGCTCGCGCCGCGTGCTGGAGCAGGCACGACACCTCGATGACGGACGGATCGCGCTGGAACGCCGGGCGGACGGCTATCAGCTGATCATGGACCTTGATCGCATCGACCTTCACCGGTTCCGCCGGCTGGTCGAGCAGGCCCGCGCCCCTCACCGCCCGCTACCGGAGCGCGCTGCCCTGCTTGGCGAGGCCGTCGGCCTCTGGCGGGCGTCCCCGCTGGACGGGATGGCCGGGGCGTTGGCGGCGCGGGTCCGCGAGGGGCTCCGGCAGCAGCGGCTGGGGGCGTTGACCGACTGGGCCGGGGCCGAGCTGGAACTGGGCCGGCACTCACCGGTGATCGAACGCCTGGAGGAGCTGATCGTCCACTACCCGCTGGCGGAGTCCTTGGTGGCCCGGTTGATCCAGGCCCTGAGCCTGGCGGGCCGGGGTGCCGAGGCTCTGGAGGTTTACGCGAGGGCGTGCCGGCGCATCGACGACGAGCTCGGCGCCCAGCCGGGTCCCGAACTGCGTTCACTGCACGCGGCCATCCTCCGCGGGGAAGCGGTCACGCTCGCGGCCGGCGCGCCGGACCCGGTGCCGGCGCTCTCCGCCCGCGGGTCCGTACAACAGCCACGGGAGATCGATGTATCGGAGCGTCCGCAGCCGGCGCAGCTCCCGGCGGAAGTGCCGGCGTTCGCCGGCCGCACCGGAGACCTGGAACGGCTGGACGACACGCTGGGATCCGGAGACCCGGTCCGGGTACGGGTCTCGGTGATCGCCGGTATCGCCGGAGTGGGCAAGACCACCTTGGCCATGCATTGGGCGCATCGGGTGCGCCACCGATTCGGTGACGGGCAGTTGTACGTGAACCTGCGGGGCTTCGACCCGAGCGGGTCCTGCGTCGGCGCTGCGGAGGCGCTGGCCGGATTCCTGGACGCGCTGGGGGTAGCGCCGGACCGCGTCCCACCCGGCCTGGACGGGCAGGCCGGCCTGTACCGCAGCCTGCTGGCGGAACGGCGGATGCTGGTGGTGCTGGACAACGCCCGCGACGCCGAGCAGGTCCGTCCGCTGCTGCCCGGCGCGCCCGGCTGCCTGGTGCTGGTGACCAGCCGCAGCCAGCTCTCCGGCCTGGTCGCCGCGGAAGGAGCCCACCTGCTGCGACTGGATCCACTGTCCGACGCCGAGGCACGCGAGTTGCTCGCCCACCGCATCGGGCCGGCGCGGGTGGCGGCCGAGCCCCGGATGGTGGACGAGATCATCGCCCGGTGTGCGGGGCTGCCTCTCGCCCTGGTGATCGTGGCCGCCCGAGCCGCCACCCACCCGGAGTTCCCCCTCACCGCGCTGGCCGGCGAACTGCGCGACGCGCGCAATCGGCTCGATGCCCTGGCCGGTCAGGACCCGGCCACCAATCCGCGGGCGGTGTTCTCCTGGTCCTACGATGCGCTGAGCCCCGCGGCCGCGCGGCTGTTCCGGTTCCTGGGGGTGCTCACCGGCCCGGACATCGCCCTGCCCGCCGCGGCCGGCCTGGCCGGCGTGGCCGTGCACGAGGTCCGGCCGCTGCTGGCCGAACTGGCCGGCGCGCACCTGGTCGTCGAACACAAGCCTGGCCGGTACACCCTGCATGACTTGCTCCGCGCCTACGCGGTTGAGCTCGTCCACGCCGTCGACACCGAACACGACCGGCAGGAGGCGTTCCGCCGGTTGCTCGACCACTACCTGCACACCGCTCACGCTGCGACGCTGCTGCTGGCCCCGGGCCGACGCCCGATCGCACCCGCTCCCGCCGCGCCGGGGGTGGGCGCCGAGGCGATCACCGGGTCCGAGCAAGCGCTGACCTGGTTCACCGCTGAACATCCCGTGCTGCTCGCGACCGTGGAGGAGGCGGCCGCCAAGGGGTACGACGAAGAGGTGCGGCACCTGGCCTGGACGATGAGCGCGTTCCTGCGATGGCGCGGTCTGCTGCTCGACTGGGCCACCGTCGAGCAGGCCGCCCTGGACGCCTCGCGCCGGCTGGCCGATCCTCGCGGCCAGGCCCACGCCCACCGCCACCTCAGCCGCGCCTTCACCCTGCTCTGCCGCTTCGACCGCGCCCACGCCCACGCCGCTCAGGCGCTCGGCCTGGCCGTCGAGCTCGCCGATCAGCCCGGTCAGGCGCACGCACATCACGAGCTCACCTGGGCACTGTCACGACAAGGGCGCTACAGGGAGGCGCTCGACCACGCCGAGCAGGCTCTTGAGCTGTTCCGAACCGCGGGCCACCGCCCGGGACACGCCAAGGCGCTGAACGGGGTCGGCAACTGCCACGCCCTGCTCGGCCACCACGACCGAGCTCTCGTGTACTGCGGCCGAGCCCTCACCCTGTTCCAGGAACTCGGCGACCTCAACGGCCAAGCCGCATCCCTCGACGGTCTCGGCTACGCACACCACCACCTCGGTCAGTACGATCTGGCCGAATGCTGTCACCGGCGGGCGCTCCAACTGCACCTGGAGCTGGGCGATCGCATCGGCGAGGTCGAGGCGCTGATCCGTCTCGGCAACGCCCACCACGCCGGCGGCGATCACGACACCGCCCGCGACACCTGGCGGCGAGCCCTCACCATTCTCGATGAGCTCGCCCACCCCGACGCCGGCCATGTCCGCGCCCAGCTGGCCGACGCCGGGGGTCCCACCGGTGCACGGCTGTACTGGCCCCACCGGTAGAAGCCCCGCGGCGACGTCTGGTAGCCAGACGGTGCGATAGCGGAAACAAAGCCCAGCCAAAGCGGCCCTGCCTAGCGTGATCCGCATGACTCTTCGACGCATCATCAGCATCGGCGCCGCCGCCGGCGTCGCGGACCTGAGCCTCGCGGCCGCGCCCGCGGCGAGCGCGGACGACGCCGGCGACTGCAACTACCGCTACGTCTGTTTCTACAGCGGCTCCGGGCTGACCGGCACGCTCAAGCTGGAGAAGGAGGGCAACTGGAGCGGCAACGTCTCGGGCATCCGCTCCTTCTTCAACAACGGCGCGTCCGAGCCGAGCGGCGCCGACCATGTCATCGTCACCTATCAGTACTACGACAACAGCGGCAGCGGCCCTGAGCTCACCGGCAAGAAGCGCAAGTGCCTGCACTACGGCAAGGCCGACGCCGGCTCGATGCCGGGCGGCTGGCGCAACTGGGGCTCGGTGGTCACCAAGATCGAGTGGGTGAACCGCTGGCACAGCCTGTGCGGCGGCTGATGCGGGACGATCCTGCCGGTTCGATCGGAGACCGGGGCCGGCTTGCCTGGATCTCAGCGGGCGGGGGGCCGTAGGCTTTTGCGGTGGGCATGTTCACCTGCAGCCGATGCGGTACGGCGGTGACTCCGGAGCTGGCGGAAATCGGCTACCGGCCCGCCCGCAGGCCGCCTCCGCGCGAGCTCGACGAGGATGCGCCGCAGCTGATCCCGCGCGGCCGGTTCGCCATCGACCCCGATCCCTTCCGGGTCATGGTGCCCGTTCCCGGGATCGACCAGCTGGTGGTGGACGAGGGGCCGCGCGGCACGATCCTGGTGAATGTCGACGACCTCATCGCGGTGGAGCCTCATCCGAACCGCGAGGACATGGGGTTCGGATGCTGCGGCTGGCTCCCGCACGGCCCCAACCTGATCTGCGCGGCCTGTGGTCAGGGGGTCGCCGCCGAGGCGAACGACTGCGGCATGCCGTGGCACTGGGTGAGGCTCTTCCCCGACGCGGTGCTTGGCGCGCCTCCCGCCCCGTACACCGTCCGCCGCAGGGGCGAGTGACGGTTCACGCGGCGGGGGCCGGCACGTCGGGGCGGCCGCCCCGCTGGAGCACGTAGGCCCCGTGCTCAGGCAGGTCAGGGCGCAGGAGCCGGGTGGTCTCCGGCATCGCAGGATCGGCTCCGCATGCGTGAAGAGACCTGGTCAAGCGACGTCCAGTGGCCGAGGCTTCGGCTCAGCCGAGGTCGGGGGTCCGGTGCAAGATCAGGGAGACGAAACCCCAGGTGTCCCGGTAGACGCGCAACCACTCCGCGCGGCGGAGGGTAGCCGTCTCCAGGGCCTGCGCACTGTCCCGGTCACCGGGATGCTCGACGGCCCATGCGGCCAATGAGCCCCAGCAGGCCCATTCGTAGTCGTCCAGCTCGCGACGTGTGCTGATATGACCGGCGACCGGAACCCACCCGTCGGCGACGACGCGGTCCACGGTGGTCGCCAGGTCGGTGAGGTCCCCAAGCATCTCGACGGCCTGCTGGGACGGGGTGCGATCCCAGAATCCCTCGCCGATCATGACGCGGCCGCCGGGGGCCAGGTGTTCACGGGCCGCGGCCAGGGTCGGGAGCAGGCCGCCGAAGGCGTGCGTGGCCCCGAAGCTGAGCACCACGTCGAAGGGCTGCGAGGAGGTGAATTCCTCGGCCTTCTGATGGTGGAGTACGAGGCGGTCCTCCACGCCACGGTGGCGCGCCGCCAGCTGAGCCTGGTCCAGCGCGTCCGCGGAGACGTCCACGCCCTCGGCGTGCAGGTGCGGTCGTGCGGCCAGGGCACGCAGGAGCCATTCCCCGCTGCCGCAACCGAGATCCAGCACCCGCTCGTCACCTCGGGGCAGCCCGCGTTCCAGGAGCCGGCGCACGGAGGCGTCGTCGAGCGGGGACTTGATCGGGTGATCGGCGTGGGCGATACGGGAGATTTGTTCGCGATTCACGTATAAGCCTTTCCACGACGGGGCGCATCTCGTTCCACTCGGGGTCGGAGTCCTGCGAAAGTGCCCGTCGATCCTGATATTTCTGACGAAAGTGCTGGGTATGCCAGCGGGACGGCACGAACGGATGCGTTCGGTCCTGGTCCGGCTAGTGCGGCGAGAGATCGAGCTTGTAGTGGACGGCTCGATGAGTCGGCGTATAGCCGAGCGCGTCGTTGATCGCCCGCATCGGGAGGTTGTCGTCGGCGGTGTCGGTGCGCAGGGCGTCGAGGTCCGGGTAACGGGTGCGGGCCTGGACGACGGCGGCTGCCTTCATCCAGCGGCCGAGGCCGTGTCCGCGGTGCCCGGGCAGGACGCCGGTGCCGTAGTGCTGGCCCTCGCCGGTGCCGTCGCCGGGGACGACCAGCTCGGTGAATCCGGCGACCGAGCCGTCGGCCTCATCGATGGCGACGACGGTGTGCAGCTCATCGCCGCGGCGGGCGACCGCCGCCGCGGCTGCACGGACGCGATCAACGTCCCAGTTCACGGTCCCGTAGTCGGTCTCGCCCATCGGCATGTCGTCCATGGCGCGGCGGGACAGCGCGAACGTGTCGGCGAGGTCGTCCGGCACGGTGCCGTCCCACGAGGACAGCCGATAGCCGGAGTGGGGCCGATCGGCGATCGCCGTGAGCGCCGGCAGGTCCGCGTCGGCCAGGTTCAGCCTGGTGAACGTGAATCTCGCCGCTTCGTCGAAGCCTCTGGCCGTCAGGAACCGCGCGCCGGGTGACCCGGGCTCGGTCTGCGCCACGAGTGAGCGGCGTCCGTCCGCGCGGGCGGCGTGCGCGGCGGCGTCCAGCAGCAGCGTCCCCGTACCGTGTCCGCGCTCGGACGGGTGGACGTGCAGAGCCATCTCCGCATAGTGCTTCTGCCCCGGCGTGGTGAACAGCCGCAGAAACACCGACCCGACAGGGATGCCGTCGGCGTCGGACGCCAGCCACACAAGACGGCGGCTGGACGAACCGTGCTCAGGATCGATCAGTGAGGTGATGTGAACAGACAGGATGACTCCATCGAGAGGTGGCGAACATAGAGATCGAGTTCGACAGCTCAGCACTCGTGCGCATCTGCTGCACACCTCCCCCTCGACGATGGATCTTGCCGGCTTCCGGCCGACTGACCATAGCGGCCCAGGGGCGGCGGACGCAAAGACGTTTTTGGATGGACTCGCCTCCGTATGGCATGATCTGCAAATCAGAATTCGTTGAAGTACGTTGGCGCCTGGTTGGTCGGTGGAGTGCGTCGGCGTGCTCGCTTGGTGCGAGCACGGTCGGCATGCTCTGCGCGATGTCTGGCCGTGTTCGGGACCGAGCCCGTCCCGAAAGGACTCTTCATGTCCACCGACCAGTTCGGACTCGCCGATGGCGACTACGTCCCCGATCCCGAGCGCGACACGGCGGCGCTCATCGACGGCTTCTTCGACCACATCTCCACGGCGGTGCGGAAGCACGCGCTTCCCGGCGGCCTCGTCACCATGATGCGGGCCCGGCACGCGGAGCTGGAGAAGGCGAACGAGCACATGGTCGTCGACGAACCCGCACGCTACAACCTGCGTATCACCCTTGCCCTGGTGGCGGGGTACGAGTCTCTGCTGCCACGGCTGGGGCGGGACGCCGCCATCGGCATCGTGCGGGCCGCGCTGGTCGAGCCGCTCGGCGACGCCGTCCACGCGGGCACCCGCGCGATGCTGGACGCCGCACCGGACCCGTTCAAGGCCCTGGTCGCCGTCTCGAAGTCCCGCGAGGAGTACGCCTTCGGGAAGGGATTCATCTTCCGGCGCCCTGCCGATGATGATCAGCGTTACCAGGTGGACGTTCACCGGTGCTTCTATCACGACGTCCTCGTGGCGAACTCCGCTCCCGAGTTGACGCCGGCGATGTGCGCGTTCGACCGGAACTGGATCGAGGCGATCGACCCGGACAAGGACGGCTTCCAGTTCGAGCGCGTCACCACCATCGGCCTGGGCGGTACCCACTGCCCGTTCCACTTCACGCGGACCGGTGCGCGAGAGGCGGACGCCGGCTGAGCCGTCGACCGTCACCGTGGGTGGGATGGCCGGGCTCACGGCCATCCCATCCACGCGCCGCCCGATGCCGGTCAGTCCGCGAACTGCCAGCGGGCATGCATGGCCTGGGCAGTCGACGAACGACCCCGCATGTTCGAGGAACGCCGGCACTCGTCAGCCGCGCCGGATGGTGCTCCATGCCCTGGCGGACTCGCGGCCGGGGCGGCACGCTTGCGCCATGAGGTTTGCTCGGTACGGCAGGACCCGCCGGGCGGCCGGGACGGTCGCCGTGATCGCCGTCGGCGTCCTCGCCATCGGACTGCTGACGGCCGGGCTGGTCGCCTTCTTCGCCATTCCCGATGGCGCCCAGGCCGATCCGATGGATGCCCTGGACAAACGGGCGAGCGTGATCAGCATGGTCGCGGGCGTTGCCAGTCTTGGCATCGCGATCGTCACCCTGATGTTCCAGTACCGCGGCCGCGGGCCCGCGCCGCAGAGCGGAGGCGCGGACGACGTCGTCACAGGCGACCTGTCGGTGACCGCGCCGACGGGGCGACTGCCGGTCAGGGTCGTCGGGCGCGAACCGGTATTCCACGAGCTCCGGCGAAGGGCGGCCGGCACCCTCATGTCCCCTCAGGTGCTGGCGGGTCTCGGGGGAGTCGGCAAGTCGGCCATCGCGCTGCGGTTCGCCGCCGAATGGCAGCGGGAAGGCCGGCGAGTCTGGTGGGTGGTCGCCGATGACGAGCAGGCGGTGACGGCCACGCTCATGCGCATCGCGCGCGACGATCTCGGCGTGCCGGCGCTTCTGGTGGAGGAAGCGCTGAGCGGGCGGCGGAACGCCGCCGACCTGTTCTGGACGGCCGCCGACGCCGGGGCGAGTGGTTGCCTGCTGGTCCTGGACAATCTCGACGAGGTAGGGGACCTTGCCGACGGCACCGGCTGGCTCAGGCAGAGCCGTTCCTGCATGGTCGTGGTCACCAGCCGCAACCGGGACCCGGTGAGCTGGGGGCGGCTCTGCGACGTCCACGTGATCGAACCGCTGGCGAACGCCGACGCCGGGGAGGTCCTGCGTGACCTCGTGCCCGCCGCGCCCGATCCGTCGAATGCCGAATCGCTCGCGCGGAAGCTCGGAGACCTGCCGCTGGCCCTGCACATCGCGGGCAACTATCTCCGTTCGCCGTACGCTCGCCACCGGAGCTTCCTCGCGTACCGAAGCGACCTGGACGCGGACTTCGGCAAGACGATCGAGCTGCGGGCAGGCGACCTGCGCGGAGCGGCGAGTGAGGACCGCGTGATGATCACTCGCACCTGGGAGATCAGTCTCGACGCCATCGGGGCGAGGGGAGTCCACGCGGCCCGGCCACTGATGGAGATCCTGGCCTGGTTCGCGCCCGGGCCGCAGATCCCCGCAGAGGTGCTGGACTACCCCTTTATCGCCGGCGCGGTCGGTGCGCGGGAGCCCGACGACGTCGCCAAGGCGCTGTCCGCCCTCGATCAGCTGGGCCTCATCGACCGCGATGCGTCCAATCCCCGTGGAGGGATCTCCATGCACCCGTTGATCGCCGCGACGATCCGGAGCAAGCTCACGGCTCGACGCCTGTGGCCGCTGACCCTGTGGCGGCGGTTCGCCATGGATCCCGCCCACCGGGTCGCGGTGCGACTCGTCAGCAGAGCCGCGACGAGGCTGGACCCGCGAGACCCCACGCACTGGCCCACCTGGCAGTTGCTCGGCAGTCATGTCCTCGCGCTCCTGGCGCCCGGTCTGCCGAGGCGATTCCGGTCGGCTGACGCCCTGCTGCTCGCCGCTTCCACGACCGCCGACGCGCTGCGGCAGAGCGGTTCACTGCCGCAGGCCAAGCACCTGCTGGAGGAGGCCCTGCGAACCGGGGCGGCGCTGAAAGGCACCCATCCGCCGGTTCTCGCGCTCCGGCAGAGGCTTGCCGACGTCCTGGAGGCCGAGGGACGGTACGAGGAGTCGGAGACGCACTTCCGCCGGCTGTTCGCCGACCAGGAGCGCGCCATGGGGCTCGATCATCCGGACACCCTGCGCACGTTGCACGGCCTGGCCTGGGTGCTCGGTGATCAGGGGCGGTACGAGGAGGCCGAGGCCCTCTATCGTGAGCTCGCGGTACGGAACGAGAACGTCTTCGGCGCCGAGGACTCGGAAACGTTGTCCGCTCGCTACGGCGTCGCGTGGACCATGGCCCAGCAAGGGCGTTACGCGCAGGCCGAGCAGCTCTACCGGGAACTCCTGGAGATCTACGATCGGGCGCTGGGTCCCGAACACCTCGGTGCGCTCCGTACGCGCCACAGCCTGGCCTGGGCCCAGTTCAGGCTCGGCGACCTCCAGCAGGCGACGAGGTCGTACCGCCGGGTGCTGGCCGATCGCGAACGGCTGGTGGGAGTCGACCACCCCAGCACGCTCCGCACGCGGCACAATCTGGGCGAGCTGCTGGCGGAGCAGGGGCTGCGAGGCGAGGCCGCCGACCTGCTGCGCCGGGTGCTGGCCGATCGCGAGCGGCTCCTGGGCCCCGAACACCCGCTGACCCGTCGTACTCGGCAGGCGCTGGCCGACATCGAGGCGAGCGGTTCCTGACCGTCCCGATCAGCTGTGCCGGGGCCGCGATGAAGGCGAAGCCGTGCCACCGCTTTCATCGCGGCCCATTCAGCCGGGTGGTCCGGCCGGACGTGCCATAACTCGATCCCATCAGTCCCGGAGCGGTGCCGCTCTTCAAGTCTCGCGCGAGGACGTTATTCGACCCAGACGAAAAGCACCCATTTGTTCAGAACGTTTCGTTCGCAGGTGTAGCGACCGCCCCAGAGTTTGCCGGCGTCGTTGCATTCTCTCCACGTGGCGTATTCGCCGGCGCGCTCCCAGTGGCCCGGAACCTCGGCTGACGTGCGCTCGACGAGCTGCGGGGCGGTGTCATGGCCGCGCTCGCCGGCGCCGCCGCCATGCCGATACCCGCAGCCATGATCGATGCGAGTGCCAGCCCGCGTAAACTGCGTCTGATCGTGGATCTTCGTTCCTTTCTCGGGACGGAGGGCTCCAGCTGAACTCGCCGCCGCAGTCCAGAACAGCTCGAACTGAGGCCCTTCTTCGTTGAAACTATCCCGACGCAAGGAGGTCGATAGAGTGAAAAACTGTCATTTACTATCTAGATTCTGTCGTTTTGACTGCTGGGAATGCGTATGAGTCTTTCATCCTATATTCGTCAAGTGCTGGAACCCGCCGTCACATGAACCAGGAAACAGTCCTAGTTCAGGCGGGTGATGCGGCCCAGCGCCGGGGGCTGGAGCGGGCTGTTGGCGCGGATGTGGGCCTCCAGCGCCTCGATGTCGCGCACCTTCTCCACCCGGTCGGTTCCTTCGGTCAGCACGCTGAATCCGTCCCCGCCGCCGGCGATGAAGGAGTTGGCCGTCAGGCGGTAGTTCCCCGTGGGGCTGATGGCGGTGCCGCCGAGTTTGATGGTCGCCGGGTCGATCTTGTCGCAGGCGGGCCTGGCGTTGTCGTAGGTGAAGGTGAAGCCCTGGGAGACGCCGAGGACCCTGGCCGTGGTCTGGCCGCACCACTGCTGCTCCAGGAGTCGCTCGACCTGCTCTCCGGTCAGCGTCATCGTCACCAGCATGTTGCCGAACTGCTGGACACGAATGGCCTCACCGTGGGTGACCAGGTTGGGCAGGTCGTTGCCGGTGGCCGAGACGTACAGGTCGCCGCCGATGCCTCCGCCGTACGGGGGCTGGATGGCGATCTGGGCGCCGCCGGTCTCGGCGGAGGAGGTGGCGGTGAGGCGGGCATCGGCGAGAACGTGGCCGATCGTGGACTCGCCGGCGGCGTTCCTGGCCGCCGTGAGGTCGCGTGTGATCAGGCCGACGGGCCGGTTCATCAGCCGGTGGGCCTGCTCGTCGGCCCGGCGGCGCAGGGCGGCGACTCGCGCATCGGGCCGGATGTCGTGGGAGACGGTGATGTTGTCGGCCTTCGCAGCGACCGGGTTGCCCGTGGCACTGTCAACGGTGAGGTTGAGGCGGGTGATCTCGCGGCCGAATCCCGACGTCTGGGTGACGGGGATTCCGTTGATCACGCAGTTGTACGGGTTGTGGGTGTGGGCGGAGAACACGGCGTCGACCTCGGTGTCGAACCTCGCCACGATGTCCTTGACCGGCCCGGCCAGGTTGCCGCACTCGTTGGGAAGGCCGCCGCCGGTCTGGCCGCCGCCCTGGTGGAGCAGGACGACGATGGTGCGCACACCCTTGGCCTTGAGCTCGCCGACGTAGGTGTTGACGGCCTCGGCCTCGTCGCGGCCCTCCAGCGGGGCGGTGGGGGAGGGGGCCTCGAACAGGGATCTCTTGTGCGTCACGGCGATGACGCCGACCTTGACGCCCTTCACCGTCTTGACGTAGTAGGGGTCGAAGGCGGGCTTGCCCGTGGTGGTGTCGACGATGTTCGCGCCCAGGTAGGGGAACGAAGCGCCCTTGAAGCGGCCCAGGGCGCAGCCGTCGATGGGATGGCAGCCGCCCTCCCGTAGCCTGCGTAGTTCGGTCAGGCCGCGGTCGAACTCGTGGTTGCCGACGCTGGAGGCGTCCAGGCGCATGAGGGACAGTGCCTCGATGGCTGGCTCGTCGTGCAGAACGGCCGAAGCAGGGCTGTTGACGATGTTGTCGCCGGCGGAGAGCCGTAGCGTGCCGTTCGGGTTGTCCCGCTGGAGCCGGTTCAGGTGGGCCGCCAGGTATTCGCCGCCGCCCGCCTCGACCGGGCCGTCAGGCGTCATGGCGAAGCTCGAGGACAGCGCCGAGTGGAAGTCGTTGATCCCCAGCAGCTGGATGTCGACCGTGCCGGTCGTGGTGGCGGTGGCGGCCTGGCCGGGCAGCAGGGCCGTTCCGCCCAGCAGCAGCGTGGCGAGCAAGTTACGCATGTGCGTCCCTTCGGGGGGTGTCTGTCGGGGGGCGAGCGTAGCCACGCGCATGTCGAAAAGTAAAGACTCTCGCGACGAGGTCTACTCAAGGGAATTATTCACATCAACACGGCGTCCGATCCAGCTCATCTTGGTGAACTATTGACATACTGAGCATGGATAGAGGAAATTTCTCCCATGGCCGAGCCGGCAGAGAACTATTCCTTCATCCTCACTCGTATCCGCGGGATCGAGCCCACGTTGACCGCCGCCCATCGGCGCATCGCCGAGATGATCCTCGCCGAGCCCGCCGCCGTGGCCGCGTCCACCATCACCGAGCTGGCCGAACGCTGCGCCACCTCGCTGACCACCATCACCCGGTTCTGCCGGGAGCTGGGCCTGGCCGGCTATCCTGAGCTCAGGCTGGCCCTCGCGGCAGAACAGGGGCGCACCACCGCCAACCCGCGCGACACCGCGCTCATCGCCTTCTCTCCCGACGACCCGGCGAGCGTGGTGCTGCGCAGCCTGCTGGCCAGTGATGTGCGCGCCATGGAGGAGACCGCGGCGCACCTGGACGTCACCGCCGTGGACCGGGCGGTCTCCGCCCTCGTGCGGGCCAGGTTCATCGATGTCTTCGCCGTCGCGGGCAGTGCCGGGGTGGCCATGGATCTGCACCTCAGGCTGCACGCCATCGGCCGGCCGTGCGCGTTGTGGACCGACGTCCACAACGCCGTCTGCAGCGCCAACGCGCGCGACCATCGCGACGTGGCGCTCGGCATCTCGCATTCGGGCACCACGTCCGAGGTCGTCGAGCCGCTGTCCATCGCCAAGGAGCGCGGCGCGATCACCATCGCCGTAACCAACTTCCCCCGCAGCCCGCTCGGGGAGATCGCCGACATCGTTCTGACCACCGCGGCGCGTGACACCCCCTTCCGCGCCGGAGGGGTGGCCGCCCGCCACAGCCAGATGCTCGTCCTGGACTGCCTGTACATCGGCGTGGTCCAGCGCACCCACGAGACCAGTGACCAGTTGCTGACCGCCGCCACGGAGGCGGTCGCCAAGCACCGCCTGCCCCAACGCTGACCAGGAGCCTTCATGCGTCTGGCCCCCCTTGCCGCCGTCGTCCTGCTGTCGGTCGCCGCCTGCGCGCCCAGCTCTACCTCGTCCTCCGCCCTGTCACCATCCCAGTCCCAGGACAAGGTCACCCTGTCCGTCTGGGGATGGGGGCCGGAGGAGAACTTCGACAAGATGTTCGCGGCGTACGAGAAACTCAACCCGGGCATCGACGTCGACGCCCGGTCCTTCACCACCGCTACTGAGTACGACACGATCCTCGCCACGGGCCTGGCCGGCGACAGCGGCCCCGACCTGGCGTGGCTACGCGCCGGCCCCAAGTTGCAGCCGCTCGTCGAGGCGGGCAGGCTGCTGCCGCTGGAGGCCGCCGACATCCCCGGGCTCAAGGACTACGACGAGGGCGTGCTGCGCTCCGCCAAGGGCGACAAGGACGGCAAGGTCTACGGGGTGCCGTTCGCCGTGCAGACCCTGCAAGTGATCTACAACAAGAAGATCTTCGCTGACCATGGCATCTCCCCGCCGCGGACCTGGGCCGACATGATCGCGGCTGCGGAGAAGCTGAAGGCCAAGGAGATCATCCCGTTCGCGTTCGGCGGCAAGGACGACTGGATGCTGCCCATCGTGGCCGGCGTCTTCGGGACCGCCAACTGGGGCGGGGACGCCTTCCTCGACGAGGTCAGGGCCAAGACGAAGAAGTTCACCGACCCGGCGTTCGTCGAGGGCATCGACCAGCTCAACAAGCTCCGGCCCTACTTCCCCGACGACATGACGGGAGTCTCCTACACCGACGCCCAGATCCTCTTCTCCTCCGGCAAGGCGGCCATGTTCCCCGGCGGCCTGTGGGAGCTGAACTTCTTCACCGAGAACGCCGAGGGCATCGAACTGGGCGTTTTCACCCCGCCCGCGCCCAAGGGCGGGCAGGGCCTGATGCCCGGCTTCACCGACGGGTCGTACGGCGTCAGCGCCAAGACCAAGTACAAGGCGGAGGCGCTGAAGTTCGCCGCCTGGCTCGCCTCCAAGGATTACGGCCAGCTCTACACCGACACGCTGCGGGTCTTCTCCGCCGTACCGGGCGTCACGCCGACCGACCCGCTGCTCAAGGAGGTCTCCACCACCTTCGACCAGCAGGGCGCCACGTACTTCATGAACGAGTTCGCGTACGGCAACCCGTCCTCGCAGACCGTCTTCTCCAAGGCGCTGCAGGAGATGCTGCTGGGCCGCATCACGGCACAGCAAGCGGCCGAACGGCTCGACCAGAGCGTGGCCACATGGCTCTGAGCACCACCCGGCGGGGGTCGTCGTACCTGTTCCTGATCCCCGCCTTCCTGCTGTACTCCGTCTTCGTCATCTATCCGCTGTTCACCGGTCTGAGCTACAGCGTGTTCACCTGGAAGGGCACGCTGCGCGACACCTTCGCCGGTTTCGCCAACTACGCGGCGCTGCTCACCGAGTCTTTTCTTGACCAGCTCCTGCCCGCGCTCGGCCACAACTTCCTGCTGTTCGCCGGCACCATGCTCGTGCAGAATACGCTGGGGCTGGCGTTCGCACTGGCGTTGTCGCGGGCCCGGCGGGGCAAACGCCTCCTGCAGACGATGTTCGCCCTGCCGTACCTGGTCAACCCGCTCGTCATCGGCTACCTCTGGACGCTGCTGCTGAGCCCGACCTTCGGGCCGGTCAACGCGCTGCTGAGCGGGGCGGGCATGGACGGGCTCGCGATGCCGTGGCTGGGCGATCCCGCCACGGCCCTGCCGACCGTCATCGTGATCATGACGTGGCAGTGGGTCGGCTTCCCGATGCTGCTGTTCAGCGCCGCCCTCGGCGGCATCCCGCAGGAGTACGCGGAAGCGGCCAGGACCGACGGGGCCGGCTCCTCGCAGGTGTTCTGGCGCATCACGCTGCCGCTGCTGCGTCCCGCGATGGGCACCATCACGATCCTGAGCTTCATCGGCAGCATGAACACCTTCGCCCTCGTGTACGCCCTCGGCGGCTCGAACGGCGCGCCGGCGGGCGCCACCGACGTCCTGGGCCTGCTGTTCTACCGCGCGGCGTTCGCCTCGGGCGACGTCAACGCCATGGGCACGTCCTCGTCCCTGGCGGTCCTCATGTTCACCTTCATCTTCGGCTCGACCCTCCTGCTGCAACGCGTACTGAGGAGGAAGGCGTGAAGACTCTGTGGATCAAACTGCTGCTGTGGGGCTACGCCGTCTTCTCCATGGCGCCCCTCCTGGTGATGCTGCTGAGCTCCTTCCGGCCGACCGCGGACATCTTCGATGATCCGCTCGGACTGCCCACGGGGCCGGATCTCGGCAACTACGCCAAGGCCTGGACCGAGGCTTCCTTCTCCACCTACGTCGTCAACTCGCTGATCGTCGTGGTGTCGGCGGTGCTGCTTGGCGCCGCCGTGTCGCTGCTGGCGGCCTATCCGCTCGGGCGCAGGCGCTTCGCCGGGCGCGGGCTGTTCGCCGCCTACTTCATCTCCGGCATGACGCTGCCCGCGCACCTCGGCGTGCTGCCGCTGTTCTACCTGCTGGAGAGCCTGGGGCTGATCGACTCGCTGCTCGGCCTGATCCTCGTCTACGCGGCGGGGTCCATCCCGTTCAACGTCTTCGTGCTCACCGCGTTCTTCCGGCAACTGCCGTACGAGCTCGACGAGGCGGCCTCGCTGGACGGGGCGGGGCCGCTGGCGACGTTCTGGCACGTGATGCTGCCTCTGGTACGGCCCGCCATCGCGACCGTGATCGTCTTCCAGTTCGTCCCTCTGTGGAATGACTTCTTCTACCCGCTCGTCCTGATGCGCGACGAGAGCAAGCTGACGCTGCCTGTCGGGCTCACCCACTTCTTCGGCGAGTTCCAGAACGACTGGGGGACGCTCTTCGCCGGGCTGGTGATGACGACGATCCCCCTCGTCGTCCTCTTCGTCCTCGCCACGCGCCAGATCGTCGCCGGCCTCACCGCCGGCATGAACCGTTGAGGAGCACCCTGTGGACCTTGTGACAGCTTTCGCCGAGGCGACGCGCGAACGCGTCGATCAACTGGTCGCGACCCAGTCGCCGGCCATCAGGCGTGCGGGAGCGCTGATCGCCGACGCGGTGCGGGCGGGCGGGGTGGTCCACGCCTACGGCACCGGCCATTCCGAGGCAGCCGCGCTGGAGCTGGCCGGACGTGCCGGCGGCCTGATCCCGGCCAACCGGCTCGCCCTGCGCGACCCGGTGGTACTCGGCTCGGCGAGCCCCGGAGACTTCGACCCGTTGGCCGAGCGCGATCCGAAGACCGCTCACCACGTGCTGGCCCTGCACACGATCGGCCCGCACGACGTTTTCATGATCGCTTCCAATTCCGGTGGCAACGGCTCGACCGTGGAGATGGCGAAGCTGGTCAAGCAGCGCGGGCTGCCGCTCATCGCGATCACGTCGATGGCGCACACGAGCGCGATCACCTCACGCCACCCGTCAGGCGAGCGGCTGTTCGAACTGGCCGACGTCGTGATCGACAACCTCGCGCCGTACGGTGACGCAGTGCTGGAGACCGAGCACGGTCCGGTGTGCGGCATCTCCTCGATCACTTCGGCCCTGGCCGTCCAACTGATGGTCGCCGAGGCGATCGGCCTGCTGAGTGCGGCGGGGATGGTCCCGCCCACCTACCTGTCGGCCAACATTCCCGGCGCCGACGCGCACAACGACGCCCTGCAGGCCCGGTACGCCGGACGGATCAGGATCGGCGCGCTGTGACCCTGACCATCGCGGCCTTCTGGCCGCCGCCACCGCACGAGACCACCGAGGCACGCTACCGGCAGATCGCGGACGCCGGCATCGACCTGGTCATCACCGGCAACTACGTCAACGACCCGGTCGCCGTCAAGCACGCGCTTCGCCGCGCCGACGAGGCCGGGCTCGACGTGCTGGTGGCCTCCGACCCGCGCATCGACGTGCTCATGCGCGACCTCGACCCCGGCGAGGAGCAGACCGTGGCGCTGATCGGCCGGGTGATCGGCGACTACCGCGCCCACCGTTCCTTCCGCGGCATCAGCCTGATGGACGAGCCGCTGCCCGACCGCTTCGAGCGTCTGGCGACCGGCGTGTCCGCCGTGCGGTCGCACGGCTACCTCCCGTACGTCAACCTCCTCCCGAGCCATGCCACCGGCCCTTACGACGAGTACGTGCGCGACTTCGTGTCGATCGTCCGGCCCGCGCTGCTCTCCTTCGACCGCTATCCGTTTCTCTCCTCCGGTGAGGACGCCGGCTACTTCGCCGATCTGGCCACGATCCGCGCCCACGCCGCCGAGGCCGAGGTGCCGGCCTGGATGTACGTCCAGACGCTCGCCTACGACGGGCACCGCACGCCCACGGCCGCGGAACTGGCCTGGCAGGTCAACACCGCGCTGGCCTACGGCTACACCGGCATCCAGTACTTCACCTACTGGACACCCGACCCCTCGCGCGGCGAAGGCTTCCGGCCCGCCCTGATCGACGACGGGCTGCCCACCGAACGCTACGACGCCGTACGCGAGCTGAACACCCGCTGGCTGCGTCCGGTGGGCGAGGAACTGAAGTCCCGGCCGTGGGGCTCGGCGGGGCACACGGGCCCGGTTCCCGACGGAGCACGCCCCCTGCAGCACGGCCTCGTCGTCTCAGGCGAGGTCGTGGCGGGCCGGTACGGCGAGCGGCACCTGTTCGTGTGCAACGCCCGCCACGACGCCGCCACCGACGTCACGCTCGCCGCCCGGGCCGCCGCCTTCGACCCCGCCACCCGGTCGTACGACCCGTGCCCCTCGGCCTTCACCCTCGATCCCGGTGCCGCACGGCTGCTACGCCTGGAATCCTGATGCTCTTCGCAGGCGTCGACGCGGGTGGCACCTCTACCCGCGTCGCCGTGCACACCGCCTCCGGCGCCAGGGTCGGCTACGGCACGGCGCGCCGGGGCAACCCGGCCGCCCAAGGGCCCGCCGCGGCGGCCGAGGCGATCGCCTCGGCCCTGCGCCGGGCGATCGACGGCCTCCCCGCCGCCACGGTCACCGCGTCTGTGGCCGGCGTCGCCGGCGCCGACGACACGTTCGCCCCCGTTCTGTGCCGGATCTAGGCCGAGCACGGCCTGACCCACCAGCCCAGGCTGATCAGCGATCTGACGATCGCCTACGCCGCCGGCACACCCGCCCTGTCCGGCACGCTGTTGCTCGCCGGGACGGGGGCCGCCGCGGCCCGGTTCGCGGCACGGCAGATCGACGGCGTCGCCGACGGGCTCGGCTGGCTGCTGGGCGACGAGGGAGGCGGCTTCTGGATCGGCCGGGCGGGAGTACGGGCCGCCGTCCGCGCCCTGGACGCCGGCTCGCCGTGCGGCCCCCTGATCGAGCTCGTCTGCGAGCGCTTCGGCGCGTCCGGTTCGCCACGACGGCGAGCCGAGCACATCGTCAGGGTTGCCCAGGCGGACAGGATGATGCTGGCGGCCGGCGCCCCTCTGGTCGGGCACGCGGCCGACCTGGGCGACCCACGCGCGCTCGCGATCGTCCGCGAGGCCGCGGAACGCCTGGTGGCCCTGGCCTGCCGGGTGCACCGCGCAGGGCCGATCGTGGTGGCAGGCGGCGTCCTGGCCAACGACGGCCCGGTCCGCCGAGCGGTCCTGCGGTTGTTGACCGGACCCGACCCCGTACCGGCCTTACCGGTGGTGACCAGCCTCGGCACCGCTCAGAACGGCCCGGGCGCAGCGAGCTGGCTCGCCGCACTCGGACACCTGGGGGACGACCAGGTGCAGACGGCACACCTCCGGTTCACCGGTCCGGCCGGATGACGGTGTGGCCGCGGGTGACCGCGGTTGAGGTCACCGTCCTCATTGGTGGCGGCGATCAGGTCAGGAGCTCTGGGGGCGAAGCCCGGCGGAATGCCACCGGGCGGCGGTCCAGGAGTTCGCGGCTACACCCTGACCGGGGACTCCTGGATCCTGGGACGCCCAGCTTCTCGCTCGGCGCCGCCGCCGAAGCCCGTTTTCGCCTCAATCACATGTCCGGAAATTACCCCCGATCCACCACTTGAGCAAGATCTTGACCGTTTGTAGGGCGCCGTGAGATATTCCGATCGATCTTGATGGTGCCAGGCGAGTCGTCCGGCGCGTACACCCTTCTCCCAACACAAAGCCCCAGGTAGGCGCCATTTTGGCGTGCCCGCTCCCCCCGCGGAAGGCAACGACATGCAAGTGCGTGCACCGAACGGACAGAGTCTCGTCGTCGACGGCAATTCCCAGCCTTTCATCGGCGGCTGGGCCTATCTCATCTGGGCGCACGGCCCCACCGGGGGCACCCGCTTCCAGGTCACACCGGCGGGATCCGCCGAGGTCGTCTCCAAGGAACTGGGCGACTGGTCGCGTTTCACCGTGCGTGAGGCCCAGTGGAACGGCGGCCGCATCCTGTCCATGGAGGACCCGGAGCACGGCACCACCAACATGGTGTGGGTGGGACCGCACAACGAGGTCGCCACCTTCTTCAACGGCACGGGTGTGCCCTTCGAGACGTTCATGGACCTCCTGGCCAAGTTCGACATCCAGGACACCCCCGAGGGCCTGACCATGTTGCCGAGGGCGGGTTCGGGCCTGACGCTCGGCAACCTGCTGGCGGTCAACACCATCGACCAGGTCTGCAACGTCCAGGTCAAGCCGGTCGCGGAGGCGTCGGAGTCGATCCCCCGCTCGTCGGGCAAGCGCGTGCGCGGTGGCGCGATGTGGCGTGTCGACGAGCGGAACGAGGCCGGCGGCGTGCAGACCCGCTCGGTCTTCATGGTCAACGACACCGCGGCGACGACGGTCGTCGCCGCCCGCCCGGACGACGCGCGATTCATCGACGTCGTCGAGTCCATCTCGTGCAGGCTGAGCTAGCACGATGAGGGCGTTCCTGGATTCGCTGGCGGTTCTGTCCTTCCTGGGGACGGTGCTGCTGTTGTTCGCCTTCGCCGCGCTGCTGAACATGATTCGCGAGCTGCAGGCAAAGCTGTTGCAGGCGCAGGCGGCCGCTCCCGCGGCGCCCGCGGTCAGATCGGTGGCCAGGTTCGGTTCCGAGGACGGCCTGCCCACGTTCGTCCTGGTGGTGTCCGAGCGCTGCCCCAACTGCCAGGAGCGGTCGCGGCGCCTCGCCGCCGTGGCCGGGCCCGGCCTGGCCGGGCACGCCGTGCTGCTGGCCTCCGCCGACCGTTGCGCCGAGTGGGTGGCCGATAGTCAGGTCGAGCCCGTCATCGACGCGGCGCTTCTCGGCACGGTCGCCGTCGGGGCGACCCCGACGCTGGTCAAGTATTCCGCCGACGGGACAGAGGAATGGCGCAGGGTCGTCGGCTCCGACGACGACCTCGACGCCTTCCTCGCCATCAGCCCCTCAGAGAGGTTAAGCGCATGACAGTCGATGTCGACCGTTACTGGGCCGACGTGCCTTCCGTGGAGGACGAGCCCGACACCGGCGGGCGCCGCCCGTCACGGCCGGCTCCCTCTCGCCGGACCGTCTTCAAGAGCATCGGTGTGCTGGGCGGCGCCTTGGCCCTGAACGTGCTGTCCGCCCTGCCGGGCAGGAACAACAGCGCCCAGGCCGCGGTGGGCAGCGAGTACACCAACTGCGCCGGCTACGGGAACTACTCCGGCTACAACAACAACACCAAGGTCTGCGTGGGCGCCCCCTACTCCAGGAGCTACTGCGGCTCCGACGGCTGGTTCCTGCGCTCCTCCGGCACCTGCTACAACAGCTACGCGATCAAGGCGTGCGGTGCGGGCAGCCTGGCCGACAGGAACGCCTGGCGGTGGACGCACAGCGGCAGGAGCTACCGCTGTGCCGACGGAAACGTCGCCACCTGCGGCGGAACCACCTTCTACATCTGCTCCTGGGCTCTGTAGGACAGGATGGGCAACACCTTCGCCGCCACCCGGGTCGCGCTCGGCATCGCGCTGAGCACGGCCCTGGTGGTGGCCGCTCACCAGGTCTGGACCCCGTCGTTCGCCCTGCTCGCCTGGACGCTGATGGGGGTGACGGCCGGGTTCTCGCTGTCCGGCTCCGTTTGAAGCCTCAACTCAGCGGACCTGCTGACCTCGTCGGTCTGGCGAGGCAAGTTGCCGGTGTTCAGCACCGGACTCATGCTCGGCGCGCTGCTGGCCGGGCTCATCACCGGGGCGCTCGGCGGGCTGGCCTCGATCATCCCGGAAGCGGTGCGGTTGTGGACGCTCACGCCGGTCGTCGCCGTCGTCATGCTGTTCGAACTGGCCGGGCGGCCGCTGTCGCTGCCGCAGAACCGCCGGCTCGTGCCGCAGGACGTCATCCCTCGCGCGGACTTCGCGGGGCCCCTGCAGTTCGGCTTCGAGATGGGCACGGGCGTGCGTACCTTCACCCCGACGGCGTTGCCTCAGCTGCTCGTCCTGGTCATCGTGCTGGCCGGGGGACTGGGGCCGGGCTTGCTGGCCGGGCTGGGCTTCGGCGTGGGCAGGACGCTCATGCCGCTCTCCCGTGCGCTCAGCGGCGATCCGCGCCGGTGGGACACGAGGTTGCTGGCCTCGACGGCCTGGGTGGGTCGCCTGTGCGCCACCGGGTTCCTGCTGTCTCTCGCGCTCATCTGGTGGTAAATGACCGTCTATGACACGCTTCCCGCCTGCTTCGCGCTGACGGGCGCGGTGCTGCTGGTGGTCGCCGCGGTGAGCCGCCGCGGCGACCTGACGGCGGTGATCGAAGCGCACGGCCTGCTTCCCGCGTTCTCGGTACGGCTCGCGCCGCTGATCGGCCCCGCCGAGGGCCTGGCCGGTGCCGCCGTACTGGCCGGTTGGGTGAGCGGGGAAGCGGTGCTGCTGCGGTTCGCCGCCTTCGCGGTGGCGCTCTGGTATCTGGCGCTGGCCGGCTACCTGGCCGTCCTGCTGCGGCGTAAGGGCAGGGTGCCGTGCGGATGCCTGGACGAGACCAGCCCGGCGTCACCGGTCAAGGTCGGCCGCGCCGTGCTGCTGGCTCTGGCGACGGCGCCGCTCACGGCCGGCTGGCCGCCGATACCGGCCGAGACGGGCGCGCGGCTGGCCGCCTGCGGGCTGGCCGCCTTCATGGCGGGGTTCCTGGTCGTCGCGGGCAAGGTGGCCGACCTCCGGGGAACCTCCGCGGTCCACGGGCAGTAACCATTCCGACGACCCCCGGGAGGACGAGACATGAACCGCACGATCGCGATCATCGCCGTGCTGCTGTGCACCGCCTGCGGCGCGGCGACGGCGCAGAAGGCCGATCCTCCGTCGCCGCTCCTGAGCCCGGACCAGCTCAAGGACGGCCGCACCTGGACGGTGGCGGGCACCTCGCACGGGACCTGGCGCGACCTGGACGCGGATCTGGTGCCCTGCGGGAACCGCGACATCGCGCCGGTGGCGGCCCCGGTCCAGTGGCGGTCCTTCACCGCGGCGGACGGGGCCATGGTGACGCAGGTCGTGGTGGAGGACGTGGACGCCATGGACGCGTTCAAGCGCTTCTACGCGGAATGCGGCGCGGTCGGCAGTGTCGACTCGATGGCCGGCCCCAAGAACGTCGCGCGCCACGACGGCGAGTTGGAGGTGGCGGCGATGTCGAAGGACAGGTTCGTCGTCCTCGGCGGCGTCCTCGGCGGCACCGTCTCCGACGAGCAGCTCCGGTCGTTCGCGGAGACCGCGCGCCTCCATCTGGACGGCCTGTCGTCGTAGCAGACGCGGGTTCAGGACACGGTGGCGCCGACGGCCTCGAAGACCAGGACGGTGGAACTGTCCGGGGTGTCGACCTGGAAGGCGTAACAGCCGGGCGCCTTCAACCGGACGTAGCTGGGACGGTCGCGCCAGTCCCCGGCCACCGGGTCGGGCGGGATGACGATCTCGTTCTTGAGCGGCTCTCCCTGCGTGCCGTCGAACGCGACGGGACTGTCGCCGTCCAGCCGCCGTCCCTTGATGACGACGGGGTCGCGCAGGCCGGGCGCGGCGAACCAGAGCACCTTCGCGCCGCCCCAGCCGCTGTCCGCGAACAGCGTGCCGGGCTCGGCCGCCGTGTACTCCAGCACGGGCCCCATGACCGGCCGGGCCGGGCCCTCCCCGAGCGTGTCGCCGCCGCGCGCTGTCGGCCGCGTCACGGCACGGGTGACCGGGCAGTCACCCCCCGGGGCGACGGAGGGCAGGGCCGCCGGCGTAGGGGCCTGGCCGGAGGCACAGCCGGCGAGGGCCGAGGTGGCCACCATGGCGGCCACCACGGCGGCCACCACGGCCTTCATCGGCGCCGGCTTGCTCATGCCATCAGCACCCGGACGAACGCCACGGACACAGCGGCGAGCGACAGCACCCGCGCCGCCTGGAAGATCACACTTCGTCCCCGGATCGCGAAGTCGCTGATCTCCGCCGCGTTACGGCCGATCGGCGCCACCAGGTACGGGACCGCCCGCGCGCTCACGAACGCCAGGACCGTCACGAGAGCGAGGAACACGTCCCCGAGCACCATCGGAATGGCCAGGGCGACATGAAACACCCCGTACGGGGCGTCGGTCAGGAACCCGAAGCCGAGAGCCCTTCCCCACCGCGTCACCGCGTCGGCGTTGTTCATGTTGACGAACTCGGTCGGGACCAGCCACCGGAAAGACATCCTCCGGTGGAAGCCGCCCACCCATTCGCTGAACGTGAAGGCGCCGAGAACGACGGCCAATGCCACATTCCGCGTGCCGTGATCCAGCGGCAGCAGCCACGACAGGGCGGAAAGAGAAACGACCACGACGGCTAGCATTCCGGAACCGATGGCCAATCCGCCGACGAATCGGGGAATGGTGTTACGTGGCGACGCGTACAGCGTGCCGGCCGCGTTCATTCCTCAAGCGGTGGCGAAGGAGAGAATTCCGGCGACACCGGCGAGAAGAATCGTGAAATACGTCATGGGCGCCTTTCCGCGGACCGGGCCTGATCAGTAGTGGGTCGTCGACTTGCAGCCGCAGACATAAGTGCCGTTACAGGCGATGGGGCCGTAGATGTTGGAGATGCAGTCCCGGCACCTGTGCCGGTTCGGGCTGGTGCCGGTGTACCACCAGCCGGTGCTGTACGGGCAGACGTTGCAGCCGCGGTCGTAGCTGGGCGTACAGGTGACCTTGCCGCTGGGGCAGGAGGAGCTCGCGCCGCACCCCGAGCAGTACCGGCCGTACGGCGGGTAGCAGGTGCCGTGGGCGAAGGCGGGGCGCGCGTTCACCCCCATGACGATGCTGGCCACGGCCGCCGCCACGGCTCCCGACTTGCCGAGGAACTTGCGCCGGCCGATCCGTCTGGTGGCCTTCCCGGCCCCCAGCTGGAACTTCTCGTCACGCGACGTTTTCACTTACCGTCTCCTTGTCGAAGTCGACCCCCTGGACCGGGGCGAGCATGTCGATGAGTCGTCCGCGGCTGTTGAGCAGCCCCTTCGAGACGATGAGCCCGCGCTGGTCGACGACGAACGCGAAGGGGCTGACCTCGACGTCGAACGTCGTGGCCAGGTCCTCCGTCGCCACGACGACGGGCCCCTTGATCCCGCGCTCGCCCGCGTAGCTGACGACGTCCGCGAGGTCCGAGCCGAACAGGAAGTTGACGACTCGCAGGTCGTAGTGGTCTTCGAGGTATCGGATGTCCGGGTAGATCTCCGCGCACTCGTGGCAGGTGGTGGACCCGAAGAAGACGAGCTGGGCTCGCCGTTGGTCGTGGACGTTCACCGTGGCGCCGGTACGCGCGTCGATCAGGTCGAGTGCCGGCAGCTTCCTGCCGATGGAGATGCCGCTGTCGTCGGCGCCTCTGGCGCTGCCCATGACCATCAGCCCGAGCTGCCGGAACAGCACCGCGGTGAGGATCAGGTTCACGGCGGTCACGATCAGGCAGACCGCGACGATCACTATGCCCAGGGTCGACATGTCTCGCTGGTTCCTCTCACGCGTCGCCGTCGGCGGGTCTCAGGTCGGGAAAGCCCTGGAACCATGGCCGATAGCGGTCGGCCCGCAGCCGGTACGTCCGCAGGACGGGCCGGTAGACGGGCATGATCACCATTGTGTGGAAGAGCACGATCGCCACCGCGCCGAAGACGAAGACCCGCGCCGCCAGGCCGGGGGAGGCCGCGGCGGTGTAGGCCACGCCGCCCGCGTACGCGGCGAGAGCCAGGTTGGCGAAACCGAGGGGGAATCCGAGCCGCCCCGACCGGGACCGGCCCCAGCATCCGCAGTCGGCCCGGCCGCGCCGTGCCCGCAGCCACAGGACGGCGAGGCCCATCACCGCGTACAGACCGGAGATCGCGTACAGGGCGGCGGGCGTGCCCGACAGGACGAAGGCGAGGCAGGCCAGCGCCTGTACGACGGTCAGCGTGTGGTCGACGGGCGCGGACAGGATGCCGCGGGGGCGTTCACCCCACACCCAGTCCCAGCTCTTGGCGAGGGTGGAGGCGACCAGCGGGGCGCACGCCAGCACGGCGAGCAGATAAGAGGTCATCGGGCCCCGCGTCAGAGGACGACGAGGGTCGTGGTGACCTGCGTGGTGAGCAGTTCGTCGGCCGCCGGTTGCGCCGCGACGACCTCGGCGACCCGGCGGAGCGTGGTGAGATCGTCGATGTGGCCGACGACCGGCGCCTCGGGCTGGATGCCGGCGACGTCGGTGAGGAAGACGGCGAGCTGCGGGTCGGCCGGCAACTCCCCGTCGGGTCCGGTGCACAGGACCACGTCGCCGGCCCGGTAGGAGGCCCCGGGGCTCGCGTAGCGGTCCACCTCGGGGGGCGCCGCCGAGTTCTGCGCGCGGGTGACGGTCTTGGTCTTCTGCGGCGTCTCTGCGTGCCAGGTCTTGAGCACGTCCGCCAGGGCCGGCGCGGCGACCTGTATCTGGAGGAGTAATTCGGGGGCGTATCTGGTGACGACGGTGGTCACGGGCTCCGCGGTGTCCGCGTTCAGCCGGGTGGTCAATTCCGTGAGCTTTCGCGCACGGCGGACCCGGAGGGTTCCGATCGGTTGGCCTTGTTGCACTGTGTTCATACGACTCCGCTCGGCTTTTCGCTAATCGGATATGCCATGGTGCGGCACAGGAATTAATCGATAGGTGAAGTCGAGGGCCCCACGGGCTCGGCGAGCCGAGGTACTGATCAACAGTTAAACATAGGAGGCGTCGCCGAACAATGGATCTTCTGTGAGTTGTGCCGCCCTCGCGGTCAGGAGGCTCGCGTCGCGCTCTGACACGACCCTTCACCCCTCTACCGAACAGAGATCAACTCGGCTACGCTCACCTCAGCCCGGCGACCCGGCCTGACGAGCGCCAGCACAGACGCACACCGGCACGTCGCCCACCGCCCCCACTGTGGATGAACCCGAAAGGTTTCTTTGTCATGACTGTTTCCCGTGTCTTGGTCCGTGCCGCCATGGTGACCGCGCTCGGCGCGGTCTTCGCGGCCCCGGCCCTGCCTGCCAGCGCGGCCAGCCCTGAGAGCGTCTGCGGGTCCGGCTACCGGATCATCGACCGGATGACGGATTCGCCCTGGGGCACGTACTACCTGCTCTACAACGGCAGCAACGGTCACAACTGCGTCGTCGCGATGAAGGACAGGGGAGCGGGCAGCTCGACGTTCACCGAGGCGCGCATCCAGGTGGCGGGGTCGTCCACCATCCACCGTGACAGCGGCCAGTACAAGAGCTACGCCGGGCCGGTGCGGGTGTACGCCAACAACAAGTGTGTGCAGTGGGGTGGCAGGTTCTCCGACTACACCGGCCAGACCTTCCAGACGCTGAGCGGCTGGGAGCACTGCAGCTGAGTCCGGATCCCGCCGAGGGGTCTCACTCTCCCGGCCCGCGCGGAGCCGTGGGCCGGGCCGGGTGGACCGTCGGCAGCCCGGCCTCCACCCAGGCGTCGAAGCCGCCGATGACATCGGTGGCGTTGTACAACCCGAGCTCCCGCAGCGCCGCCGCGGCCAGCGAGGATGAATACCCCTCGGCGCAGATCACGATCCACTCGATGTGGGGGGAGTCCGCCTCGGGGATGCGGGACCCGCAGGTGGGATCGAGCCGCCACTCCAGGTGATTGCGTTCGACCACGACGGCTCCGGCGATCTCGCCCGCGGCCCTGCGCTGATGCTCGGGCCGGGTGTCGACGATCCTCGCGCCACGGCCCGCGGCGGCCCACGCCTCCACGGGCCGCAGGCGCGGGAGTCCCGTGCGAGCCTTGGCCAGCAGCCGGTCGACCTCAGCCGCGCGCGCGGAACACTCGCCGGTCATTGTCGACACGCTGGGTGATTCCCCGGACATCGAGACACTCCAAGACAGGCAGGGCGACGCGCCGGCTGGTGGCCAGGGCGACCCGCGCGTCGCTGACGGTGAAAGGTGAGGGAAGTCCTGCGAGCGCGCCGGCGGCCTTGTCCAGCGCGTCGGGCAGGAGCACGACGTTCTTGCCGATCGACATCACCGCGCCCGTACGGAGCGCGGCCGCGAGCGCCTTGCCCGTGAGGCCGAGTTCGTCCAGGCGTTCGGCGGTGGGCGCGTCGAAGGGGCGTTCGGCGAGGTCGGCGGCCAGCTCCGAGACCGCCCTGGCGATGGCGGGAGGCAGCGATCGGCCGGCGGGCAGGATCCGCCCGCCCTCGATCACCAGCGGCGGTGCGACCAGTGCCTCGGCCAGCCGCCGATCGGGCAGCCCGAGCAGTTGGGCAGCGGCGTCCACGGTGATCCCCGGATCGAGCGGGGGCCGTCGTGAGACGTGGCCGGCCAGACGGCGCGACAGCGACGACCAGTATCCGGGGTCGGCGTACCAGTCGCCCGTCACCGGCGCCGTGCCGGGAGGGCAGCCCATCGCCCTGAGCTCGCTTCCCGTCAGCAGGCCGTGCCAGCGCAGCAGGGCCGCGGAGTCCGGCAGGGACACCTCGTCGAGCGCCGCCGCCCTGGCCGCCGCGGCACCCCGGCGCCGTAACGGGGCGGGACGGACGTCCAGCACGCGCAGCCCGGCGACGATCTCCCGCCTGCCGGGGTCGCGGAGCAGGCCCCGGTCTCCCGTCCTGAGGGGCAGGGGGCGGCTGAGGGTGACCCTGGCGGTGTCCGCGCCCAGCGGGCGGATCCTGACGGGAACGGCCGCCGATCCCAGGTGGAGAATCGCCGTCCCCCCGGGAGGACTCGCGGCGGGACTCAGCCGTACGTCGATGACGTGGGCCGGCATCCAGGCTTTCGGCGTCACCAGCGCCATGCCGCGAGACAGGTCGTCGCGCTCGGCGCCCCGGAGGTTGACGGCGACGCGGGCGGTCGCGGAGACCTGGTCCGCCTTCTCGCCGAGTGTCTGGAGCCCCCGGATCCTGACCCGGTTACCGTCCGCCTCCAGTTCGTCGCCGACGCGGAGCGTCCCTCCGGTCAGCGTTCCCGTGACGACGGTCCCGGCCCCCGTGATGGTGAACACCCGGTCGATCCACAACCGGACGGCAGCTTCGGCGTCCGGTTCGGCAAGCGTGGCGGCGAGCCGGGCCAGGGCGGCCTCCAGTTCGTCGAGCCCCTGCCGGGTCCGGCCGCTGGCGACCACGACGTCGATCCCCGCCAGGCCGGTCTCCCGGAGGTGGCCGTGCACCTGCTTCAGGGCGGGCTCGGGGTCCGCGAGGTCGGCCCGGGTGACGACCGCGAGGCCGTGCCGTACGCCCAGGGCGTCGAGCGCGGCCAGGTGCTCGGCCGACTGGGCCTGCCAGCCCTGGTCGGCGGCCACGACGATCATCGCCGCCGGGCACGGCCCCACGCCGGCCAGCATGTTGGTGACGAACCGCTCGTGCCCGGGGACGTCGACGAACGCGATCCGCTCACCCGACCCCAGCGTCGTCCAGGCGAACCCGAGGTCGATCGTCATGCCGCGGCGGCGCTCCTCGGCCCAGCGGTCGGGCTCCATGCCGGTCAGCGCCCGGACCAGCGTCGACTTGCCGTGGTCCACGTGACCGGCGGTCGCGATCACGTGCACACGCGCTCCACGGCGGCCGTCGGCCCGGGTCTGCGTCGATCCACTCGCAAACGATTCCCCGATTCGGCTGATCAGCGGAGGCGGACGGGAATCGAACCCGCCGCGCCGAGATGCTCGGCGCCACTGGTTTTGAAGACCAGGAGGGTCACCAGACTCCCAAACGCCTCCGAAAGAGATCATAGACCTGTGAACGGCACCGAATAGCCGCGATACGGCGCCGGCAGCGCCGTCACCGGCGGGGCTCAAGCCCGTTCAGCGGCGGACGACCACGGTGTGCCCGGTGTGCGCGACGAGCTCACCGATCACCGGGGCGCCGGGGATCTCCCCGGCGACGAGCAGGCCCCCGGAGGTCTGAGCGTCGGCGAGGAGCAGCAAGGTCTCCTCCGGGACGTCGCCGCGGTCGAGGTGGGGAGCCACCCAGTCGAGATTGCGCCGGGAGCCCCCCGGGACGAACCCTTCCTGTACGGCCCGCGCCGCGCCGTCCAGCATCGGAACGGCCGAGGCGTTGATCACGGCGGTGACACCGGAGGCGCGGGCGAGTTTGTGCAGGTGGCCCAGCAGGCCGAAACCGGTGACGTCGGTGGCGCACCGTATCCCGGCGGCCAGGGCTTCGCGTGAGGCGTCCGCGTTGAGCCGCGTCATGGTCTCCACGGCATGCGGGAACATCTCACCGGTGCTCTTGTGCCGATTGTTGAGCACTCCCAGGCCGAGCGGCTTGGTCAGGGACAGCGGCAGGCCGGGGCGGCCGGTGTCGTTCCGGAGCAGCCGGCCGGGGTCGGCGATGCCGGTGACGGCCAGCCCGTACTTGGGTTCGGCGTCGATGACGCTGTGCCCGCCGGCCAGATGACATCCGGCCCGCGAGGCCACCTCCGCGCCGCCCCGCAGCACCTCGGAGGCCAGCTCGTACGGCAAGCGGTCGGGAGGCCAGCACAGCAGGTTGAGCGCGACCACAGGACGCCCGCCCATGGCGTAGACGTCGGAGAGGGCGTTGGCCGCGGCGATCCGGCCCCAGTCGTAGGGGTCGTCGACCACCGGGGTGAAGAAGTCGGCCGTGCTGATGATCACGGTTCCGTCCTGTGTGCGGACCACGGCGGCGTCGTCGCCGGATTCCAGCCCCACCAGGAGCTCAGCTTCGGAAGTTCGCGGGAAAGGCATCTCCGACCCGCCCAGGAGCAGTTCCAGGTCTTCCGCGGGGATCTTGCAGGCGCAGCCGCCGCCCTGGGCATACTGTGTGAGCCTTTTCATGATCATACTTTAGGGCGGCGAAGGGCCTGTCATGGTCGATCCCCCTTCCCCGCCGGGGCTCCGCGACGGCCGGTGACCCTCTATGCCGCCGAAGGCCCATGATCATATGATGCGTGATCAGCCCCGGACGAGACCTGGAGAACCCTTGCTCCTCACGCTGATCGGACGTCCTTAGCGTGGCAGACCATCGTCGGACCATCCCGCGCACGGACACGTTGCTCGCCGACCCCCGGCTGGCCGAGGCGCGGCGGCGGCTCGGCCACGCGCAGGTCAAGGCCGCGATCGTCGCGGCGCAGCGGCGTGCCAGAGAGGGAGACCTCCCACCGAAGGAAGTGCTGACCGCCGTGCTGGCGGCGCTGCCCGCCTCCGCTTCCGGCCTCCGCCCGGTGATCAACGCCACCGGCGTGCTGCTCCACACCAATCTGGGCCGCGCTCCGCTCTCGGCCGCCGCCCGCCAGGCAGTGGAGCTGGCCGCCGGGGTCACCGACGTCGAGCTCGACCTCGACACGGGTGGCCGTGGCCGCCGGGGACGTACCGCGCTGGCCGCGCTGGCCGCCGCGGTGCCCTCCGCCGAGGCGGTTCACGTGGTGAACAACAACGCCGCCGCGCTCGCGCTGGCGGCCACCGCGCTGGCGGCGGGAGGCGAGATCGTGATCAGCCGCGGCGAGCTCATCGAGATCGGTGACGGTTTCCGGCTGCCCGACCTGCTCGTCTCCACGGGGGCGCGGCTGCGGGAGGTCGGCATGACCAATCGCACCGCCATCGCCGACTACGCCGACGCGATCGGGCCGCGGACAGGCATGGTGTTGAAGGTGCACCCTTCCAACTACCGGATCGAGGGGTTCACGGATGACGTCTCGGTGGCGCGTTTGTCGGCGCTGTGCCGTGAGCGTGACGTCCCTCTCGTCGGCGATGCCGGGTCGGGACTGCTGAGTCCCGAGCCGCTGCTGCCCCGCGAGCCCGACGTCACGAGCTGGTTGAACGACGGTGCGGACCTCGTCACCACCAGCGGGGACAAACTACTCGGCGGCCCTCAATGCGGACTGCTGTTCGGCCGCGCCGACCTCGTGGACCGGCTGCGTCGCCATCCCCTCGCACGTGCGCTTCGGGTGGACAAGGTCACGTTGGCGGCTCTGGAGGCCACCGTCGCCGGCCCGCGCACCCCGACCTGGGAGAGCCTGCACGCCGATCAGGAGACGCTGAGGTCCCGCGCCGAGAGCCTGGCGGCGCGGATGCGTGACAAGGGGATCGACGCCGAGGCCGTCGGCAGCCGGAGCGTGGTCGGCGGCGGCGGGGCGCCCGGGGTGTCCCTGCCGAGCGCCGCCGTGGCGCTGGACAGGCGGATGGCCGCCGCGCTACGCCGGGCGGAGCCGCCCGTCCTCGCCCGCGTGGAGAACGACCGATGCCTGCTCGACCTGCGTTCGGTGCCGGCCGAGCACGACGACACGCTGCTGGCCGGTGTCCTCGCCGTACAGACGCGGGAGTGAGCGGCCGCCGCGCTGCGCCCGGCAGGCGGATGAGGTCAGCCGCCGACCACCTCGGCGGCCGCGGCTACGAGATCGTCGGCGACGGAGCAGACAGGATCGGCGCCCCAGGACTGCTCCGTGGCCCGCCCGTCGCCGGTGCGAACCAGGATCGGCCGAACGCCGGCGGCCTGCGCGGCCGCGATGTCCGATGACCGGTCGCCGATCAGACAGCTCCTGGACAGGTCGAGGTTCAGCTCGGCCGCCGCGCGTCTGATCATGGCCGGGCTGGGCTTCGGCGCGTCACCCAGGTTGTACCGATCGGAGATCGCGTGCTCCCCGGCCAGCGGACTGCTGTAGATCGCATCCACGCTGACGCCCTCGTCGGCCAGCAGCTCGGACATGCGATCGTGCACCTCGTCCAGGGTTCCCGGCTCCGCGTAGCCGAGGCCGACGCAGGATTGGTTCGTCACGACCACCAGGGCGTAACCGTGATCACGCAGGAGCCGGAGCGCGGGTGCCGCGGCCGGCAGCAGTTGCATCGCCTCCGGACCGTGCCGGTAGGTCGGAAGCGTGTTGATGCAACCGTCCCGATCCAGGAACACCGCCTTGCGGGCGGGGGCGTCACCTGCGAGATCGACCTGTGTGTGCCGGACCGCCTCGCCCCGACCGCCGTCGAGCGCGATGTCGAAGATCCGGTACGGGTGGGGGTGCTCGACGAGTGCCGGCGTGACACTGAAGGTGGTGGGCCCGATCGTGGTCGGCCCGGCCCCCGGGTGGTAGTGCCCGGACAGGGACAGCACGACCCGGCCGGAGTCGCTGGTCCGCCGCTGGAGCTCTTCACCTTCCGCGTAGGTGTGCGGGTAGTCCTCGTCCAGCCGTGGCGTGATGACGAAGTGCTGGAGATGGACCTGCGGACGTGTGCCCGGGTCGAGTAACGACGAGTCGAACCGCTCCCGTTCGGTCAGCGTGCGACGAGGCACATTGCCGGTCGACTCGCGATCCCAGAAGCTGACGAGGCGTAGCCCGCCGACGTCACGGACGAAGGGGCCGGCTCCCAGTTCCTCGGCGTGGACGCGATAGCTGTCGTGGTTGCCGGGAACGGCGATCCACTCGAGGCCGCAATCGTCCAGCATCCGTCGCACGAGGCGATAGTCCGCTCGTACCCGTTGCCAGACCAGCGCGTCCCGGGCGGCGTCACGCTCGGGATCGAACAGGTATCCCGGCACGTCCACCACGTCACCGGTGATCACGATCAGCTCGGCGCCACGACGGCGGGCGTCGTCGAGCGCGGCTGCCAGCAGCTCGGGAGCCGTACGACTCCGCCGGACCGGCAGCGTGGGATGTCCAGGGATATGGCTTCGGAGATGTATGTCGGTGATGTGGGCGATGCGCATCGAGGCTGCTTCTCCTGTCGTGCCGGCGCGTGACTCGAACAGCCTGCGTCTGTCGCGACGCGGCTGGTGCTGTGAGGTCTTGTCTGTCCGGCGGGATCAGCCGGCCGGCTGGGCCGTTGACTTCCGGATCTTGAGCTCGACCGGGAGCTCTCGATGGGGTCGCTCGATCTCGTCCCCGTTCAGGGCGCCGATCAGCATCGTCGCCGCCTGCCGTCCGATCTCGAACCGATCGACCGCGACTGTCGTCAGCGCCGGGCCGAGCAGGTGCGACGTCGGCAGATCGTCATGACCGACGACGCTGAGGTCGTGCGGGATCCGGAGCCCGGCTTCGATCGCGGCATCGTAGACGTAGTGCGCCAGCAGGTCGCTGTCGGTGAAGACGGCGGTCGGACGATCATCTCTGGCGAGTGCGCGCACCACTCGCTCGACCGTTTCGTCGGCGGTGCTGCCGGAGATGACCCGAGACGGAAGCCCCGCGGTCCTCATCATCCGACGGAACAGGGACACCCGTTCCGATGCCGACGACAGTCCCGGATTGGTGAGCAGACCGATCCGGCGATGCCCGAGTCCGAGAAGATGGTCAACGGCCGACCGGACCGCCTGGGACGCGTTGCCGCTGATGCTCATCACCGCCGACGACCTGGCGCTGCGTGCCGAGTTGACCAGCACCATGGGACGGTCGGATTCGCCCTGCCAGGTCGCCAGCACGGCCTCGCCGTCGATCGGCGCGATCGCCAGCCCGTCGAGCTGCCGGTTCGTCATGGCCCTGATCATGCTGATCTCGCGTGACCGGTCGAGGTCCGAGGTGCCGACCAGGACCTGATAGCCGCGCTCCTCGGCCGCACCGCTGAAGCCGTCGATCAGGCGCAGATAGCCGGGGTTGCTCAGGTTGCGGCTGATCAGTCCGAGCATGTTGGAGCGCTCGACCCGGAGCGCGCGCGCGGCGAAGTTCGGCCGGTAGCCCTGCTCCTCGGCGACCGCTCGCACGCGCTCCCGAAGCTCGTCACTCACCCCGGGGCGCCCGTTGAGGGCCATGCTGACCGCGGTCGGGCTGATGCCGATGATCGCCGCCAGCCCCTTGAGGGTCGGACCGCTGGACATCCTGGGCATCAGGCGCCCCGGCTCGCCATCGGCTCGCCCTCGTCGGCGTTGGAGTCTCCCGCGTTGGGTCCCAGCACGGCTTCTATTGTGCCACTGCGCTCGATGATCGGCAGCGTCGGCGAGCTGAGCGAGTTGCCGCTGACGACCGTCGCCGCGATCTTCCCGCCGATCGCGGCGTCCAGGTGGACCGCAGGCCCGCTGGTGCAGCTCACCACGTTGCCGGTGATCGCGACGCCGGTCACCCGCCGGTCACCGCCGGTCCTGATCCGGATCCCGGCGGCGGTACCGGTGAAGGCGTTCGCGGTGATCGAAACGGTGCTGGTGTTGGTCAGGTTGACCGCCCAGCACGACAGGTCGGTGGCGGTGTTGTTCGCGATCACGACCGAACTGTGCTGGAGACCCGGATGCCCCGTGTGACAGCCGACGAAGGTCGGATAGCCGGAGCAGAAGTTGTCGATCACACGGACGTGACTGCTGTGGGTGTCGTCCTCGGCGCCCCAGGCCGTCAGCCCCGGGGCGGCCAGATCGAGGCTCACCGCCTCCGTCTGGTAGGCGTGCGGCCGGCGAGCGATGCCGGTGACGAAGCGACAGCCGGAGATCGTCACGTTGCAGGTCGAGTTCGTCTCGATGGCGTGCCACTCGGGCATGTTCCGGATCTCCAGATCGCGAACCTGGACGTCCCTCGCGTGGTTGAACACCATGCCGAAGGACGGCAGGGGATTGTCGAAGCCGTTCACATCCCAGATGCCGCCCTCGACCACGATGTTCCCGGGCCCGTCATGAGCGCCGACGGTCCGGCCGGAGCCGTACGGGCCGTTGGTCAGCATCGTCTCGATCGGTCCGGTCCGCACGAGGCGCGTCGCGGGTGTGAGCGTCAGACGAGTGCCGGCGTGCACCCGCAACGGCGCCTCGCGGAGCTGCCACTCCCCGGGGCCGACGATCACCCGCCCACCTGCGGACCTGGCCATCTCGTCCAGTGCCTGCTGCAACACGCGCTCGTCCTGCGCCCCGCTCCGCCGAACGACCTCGACCACGGCTCGATCTGTCACGTACGCCTCCGTCTTGCCGAAACTGTTATTTACGGCTCGTCCGGCCGGTGTTAACGTGCCAACTGTAACGTTGAAGTACGTGGTGGTCGAGACAGAGGATGATGCCGTGACGTCCATTCAGGGGAGGGACAGGATGGACCGTGCGGCCGTCGTCGCTCATCCCGGCGCGACGCCCCCGATCCGTCCGAACCCGCGGTCGTCCCCGCCCTCCGGACGGATGCGACGACTTGCGCGGGCCCTGCGACGGCACAAGGTGATCTACCTGCTGCTGTTGCCGGGAATGCTCTACTTCCTGGCCTTTCACTACCTTCCGTTGGCCGGCGTCTCGATCGCCTTCATGGACTACTCGCCGTTCCTGGGGCTGAGCGGCTCGACGTGGTCCGGGCTGGACAACTTCGCCAAGCTGTTCGGCGATCCGGAGTTCGTCAGCACCGTCCGCAACACCCTGATCATTTCGTTCCTGCAGATCGCGTTCGCCTTCCCCGCGCCGATCGTGCTGGCGCTGCTGCTCAACTCGCTGCTCAGCGAGCGGATCAAGCGCATGGTGCAGACCGTCGTGTACCTGCCGCACTTCCTGTCCTGGGTGATCGTGATCGCCGTCTGGCAACAGGTTCTGGGCGGTGCGGGCGCCTTGGCCGATCTGTTCCAGCAACTGGGGCTCGGCAGCGTCAACGTGATGGCGAACGCCGACACGTTCAAGATCCTGCTGACCTCACAGGTGATCTGGAAGGACGTGGGGTGGGGGACGATCATCTTCTTCGCCGCCATCGCCTCGATCCCCCCTCAGTTGTACGAGTCGGCCGCCGTGGACGGGGCGGGATCCCTGCGCCGCACCTGGCACATCACCCTTCCGGGGATCCTGCCGGTGATGGTGCTGCTGCTCATCCTCAAACTGGGCGACGTTCTGTCCGTCGGGTTCGAGCAGATCCTGTTGCAACAGCCCTCCGTCGGAGCCGAAGCGGCGCAGGTGCTGGACACGTTCGTCTACTACCGCGGGGTGCTCGGCGGCGACTGGGGCATCGGCGCGGCCGCCGGCCTGCTCAAAGGCGCCATCGGCACCCTGATGATCGTCGCCGCGAATCGGATCGCGCGGCGCGCCGGCAGCGAAGGACTGTTCTGATGACGTCATCCACTCGGCCGGCCTGGGTCGAACCGCCGAACCGTTTCGTGACGACGATCAAGGGGATCCTGATCGGCCTGATCCTGCTGGTCATGATCTACCCGTTGGCCTACGTGATCCTGAACTCGTTCGCCGGCCCGGACGCCACGACGACGGCCGGCCTGATCCCGAGCGAGTGGAGCTTCTCGTCCTACAGCACGATCTTCGAGGGTGGGATCGTACTGCGGTCGCTGATCGTCTCCACTCTGATCACGCTGGTCGGCACGGCGCTGTCGCTGGCCGTCACCGCGACCCTCGCCTACGGGCTCACCAAGACCCGGCAGGTCCCGGGGGTCCGGGCGGCCCTCTACCTGGTCCTGCTGACGATGATCTTCAGCGCCGGCATCATCCCGAACTACCTGGTGGTGAAGGCGTTCGGACTGCTCGACTCCTACTGGGCGCTGATCATCCCCGTGCTGGCGTCGGCCTTCAACGTCGTGGTCATGCGCAACTTCTTCATGCAGTTGCCGCGGGAGCTCTTCGAGGCCGCGCGGATGGACGGCGCGGGGGAGTTGAGCATCTTCATCAAGATCGTGCTGCCGCTGTCCAAGGCGGTGCTGGCCGTGATCGGCCTGTTCTACGCCGTGTCCTACTGGAACTCGTTCTTCAACGCGATGCTCTACCTCAACGACTCCTCGAAGTGGCCGATTCAGCTCGTGCTGAACTCGTACGTCCTCCAGGGGGCGTCGATGAGCTCGATGAACAACACCGAGATGTACAACCTGCCCTCCAGCCAGTCCGTGCAGATGGCGGTTGTCGTGATGGCCACGGTCCCGATCCTGATCGTCTACCCGTTCCTGCAGAAGTACTTCACCAAGGGTGTGCTGACCGGCGCCGTCAAGGGCTGACCACCCGCAGCGCTGCTGTCACCTGCCGCCAGTTCGTGCCCCTGACCGACTTGTTGGGAGTTCAGCATGTCCGCACAGTTCAAGTTCCCGCGCGCCGGAGGTGGCGTCCCCATGATGAGCCGGCGGGCCGCGCTCGGCCTCGGGCTGGGCGCCGTCGCCGGGGCCGCCCTGACCGGCTGCGCGTCCGGTGGCGCCGCACCGTCCGGCGCGAAGAAGGCAGCGGTGCCGCCACCGAAGTACGTCGCGCCGCCGGTCTATCCGGGGGCCATCGTCCCGGACGTGCCCGGTGTCCCGACGGCCTATCCGTCGATGCCGGAGAAGCTGACCAGGACCGTCGCCGAGATACCCGGCCGAGGCGGCACCGTCCGGCATTTCCACCTGACCTGGGGGCCGCCGGCGACCCCGCTCGACGGCAACCGGTGGTGGCAGGGGCTCAACGAACGTCTCGGCGTCGACTTCAAGGTGACGGAGGCGTCGGCCGGCAACTACGACGCGAAGTTCGCCACCATGCTGGCCGGCGGCGACCTGCCCGAGGTGGTCCAGCTCGCGGGCGGCCGGTACGGCGAGATCTTCTCCGCGGGCTGCCTGAAAGCCATCAAACAGGGCGCGTTCGCCGACCTGAGCGAGATCCTGTCCGGCGACAAGGTGCTGGAGTACGCCAACCTGGCCAACGTCCGTACCGAGCAGTGGCGGGCCTGCACCATCAACGGCGGGTTGTGGGGCGTCCCGATCGACGTACCCGTTGAGCTGCTCGAGTTCCGGTATCGAAAGGACTGGGCGGAGAAGCTCGGCTTCCCCAAGCCGCCTGCCGACGCCGACGAGACGGCTGAGCTCCTGGTCGCGATGACGAAGGGGGCGCCGGAGGGGGCCAAGAAGACCTGGGGACTGACGGCGTTTCCGGGGATGGCCCTTGACCTGGCCTACGGCATGTTCGGCGTGCCCAACAACTGGGCGTACGAAGGCGGCACGCTCACCCATGCCTTCGAGACCCCGCAGTTCGAGGCGGCGATCGCCTGGCTGGTCAAGCTGTGGAAGAACGGCGGGATGCATCCCGACGCGCTGGCGCTGGGCAGCCAGACCGACCGTTACCGGGCCTTCGTCGTACAAGGCCAGGTCGGCATGGCGGTGGACTCGGCGGCGAACTTCTACCGTCCGAACTCCCAGTTCGGCAAGGTGGTCGCCAAGCTGGACGGCGCCTTCGCCGCGTTCGTCCCGCCCGGTCACGACGGGGCGGCCAAGGCGGTCTTCCGCAGGACGGCCGGGGCCTTCGGCATCAACGCGATCTCGGCCAAGGCCGCCCAGGACAAGGATCGGCTGGCCGAGATCCTGCGGCTGTTCAACTGGCGGCGCGGCCCCGTGGGCAGTGAGGAGTGGTACTACCAGGGCTGGGGAGCCGACGGCGACTACTTCACCCGTGGGGCCGACGGGGAGCCGGTCCCGGTCGAGGGCACCAACCTCGACGCGGACAAGGGAGCCATCGCCTACGGGCTGACACCGCAGAGCTGGATCTTCCCGGCCGCCGAGGACTGCGTGGAGATCAACTCCCAGATGGTCCGCCAGTCCGTCGCCAGCCCGGTCGAAGGGCTTCAGTCGGAGACCCAGAGCGCGCGCGGCGCCCAGCTCGATCAGCTCTTCACCACCTACATCAACCAGATCGTGGTCGGCTCCAGGCCGCTGAGCGACATCGAGAAGTACCGCCAGGCCTGGCGCGGCCAGGGAGGCGACCAGATCCGCAGGGAGTTCCAGGAGCAGCTGAAGCGGAGCTGACCACCGCCATTTCTCAACCTCAGAAGGGGAACGACATGCCAGTGAGTCGACGGGCCGCGCTCGCGGCCGGTGTACTGGGCGGAGCCACGGTGTTGACGACCGGCGGCGCCTCGGCGGCGCAGGCCGCACCGAGCGGGCGCGACCCGAACCCGGCGGTAGCGGGCGAGTCCGACAGCGTGCGCAAGCTGCGCCGGCTGCTCAACCTCGCCGCCCGCGGCGACCGGAGCCTGGAACGCGACGCCGGTGGGCGTTGTGTCGTGATCGCCCCGGCGGGCGTCCACGTGCTGAAACGGCCCCTGGTGATCGGCGGGAACACCACGCTGCGGGCGGACGGCGCCACCTTCACCTCCGACGTGGCGGTCAAGCCGCAGACGTACCACAAGGACAAGAACCAGCACTCCCCGGAGCCTACCTACCCGGATTCGTTCGTCAGCGTCGGGGTGGTGAACTCCCGCGAGGCAACGTTACTGATCAACGACGTGCCCGACGACTGCACCGGCCACCAGGCGGCCGGCAACATCCGGCTGGAGGGCGGCATCTGGGACCCGACGGCGCACTTCGTACGGAACGCGGCCGGTGATGATCGCGCCCGGGCGACGGCCGCGCCGCCGATGAACGCGATCACCTTCGAACACACCCACCACGTCGAGCTGTCCGGAGTCACCGTACGCAACGTCAAATGGTGGCACGGGGTCGAGCTGAACGCCGTCCGCACGGCGACCGTCAGCGAATGCCGGTTCGAAGGCTGGGTCGAGGCGCCGACGGCCGGGCTGTGGCACGGCGAGGCGATCCAGCTCGACCTGGCCTTCGCCGGCATCACCTGGGGCGGGGTCGCCGACAACACCCCGACCACCGACATCCGGATCATCGACAACTACTGCGGACCGTCGCGGGACCATCCGGGCTGGGGCAAGCTCACCGGCTCGCACACCGGCGCTGCCGGCGCGGTGCACAGCGATGTGTGGATCGAACGCAACCTGATCGAGCACGCGAAGTGGGACGCGATCGGCCCGATGAACACCTCCCGGGTCGTCATCCGCGAGAACACGATCAGGGCGTGCTGGGGCGGCGTCTACGTGAAGTCGATCAACCCGAATCCGAACGAGACGGTCGACATCATGGGCAACGACGTCACGCTGGTCGACGGGTCGACCCGTCCCGCGATCGGGGTGAATGCCACCAACGCCCAGCTCCCGGTCAGCGATGTCGCGGTCTACGCGAACACAGTCCGGGGTGGCGGGTTCGGCTACAGCTCGAACGTCACCTTCAGACGGGAGCCACAACGGTAACGCCGAGGCGGGCCTGCTCGCCTATCCGGGCGAGCAGGAGAGCCGCCGCACCGTTCCGGCCCGCCATGGCCTCCAGGGTTCCCGCTCGTCCTTGAACCGCCGATGGCTGGTTAACGTCCGTGGTCGATCGATCATCTCTTTACAGCCAGGCCTGCTCCAGCCGGCGGACCGGGAGCGCGCCGGCGACCGCGTCGAGATCGGGGTCGTCGTCCTCTGCCGCGTACTCACGCCAGCTCTCGTCCAGCATCAGCTCGCCGCCGGGCAGGCGCTGGAACAGGATGACCTCGCCGTTGAAGGCGAAGAAGCCGGGCACGTCAGGGTGCGTGGTCAGGAACGCCAGAGACGTGGCGATCATGTCCGGGAAGTCGCGCCGGGCGCCGCCACCCTTGAGCTGGAACGTCACTCCTACGGTCAGCCGCTCGCCCACCAGGCTCTCGTTGATGTCGTAGAACACGTCGTCTTCGGCACTGTCCTGGATGTCGCGCTCGTCGAGGTCGTCCTCCCAGAAGATCAGTCCCGTCCGCCGCGTCCCGAGCGCCGCGGTGACGAATTCCATGGGCGCGGTGACTCCGACACTGGCCGGGAGATGGAGCGTGTAGATGGTCGACACCAGCGGGCCTCTCACTGCGGCGAATCAGGACGCGGTCACCCCCATCCTGCCCTCAGCAGGGTCACTGGATGAAGCGGAAGGACTTGAAGACGAAGGTGATGTTGCTGCCCGGCGGCACCGGGTTGGCGAGCAGCGCGCAGCTGAGGTCCGTGTAGAGGACCGCGGTGGCGTCGGTCAGGTTGTTGGCGCTGGTGCCCACGGTGGAGACCAGGTGACAGGGGCCGAGGGTGGGGTTGTGGATCTGCTGGCTGCCGCCGATCAGGTCGGTGTAGTAGAACGTGCCCGACGCGTTCGAAGCCGCGAGGGCCGGGGCCGCCATGGTCGAGGCCGCGCCGGTCACGGCCAGGGCGAGGGACAGCGCGGCCAGAGGACGGGAGAGGTTTCTCATGAGTGTGCGCCTTTCCGATCGGAATGCACATGCACGCACCGCTAGGGATGACGGGGGGCGATCCTCCATGAAGCGGGGAATTCGCCGCCCACCTGGCCACTGTTTGTTATCGTGCTGCTACTTGTAGTGAAAACTCCTCATGTTGCGCTGAACGCCCAGGAGTACCCGGCGGCACCCGCACGGCCGGGACGCCGGTCGGCTTGCAGGGCCGCCGTACTGTGGAGGGGTGACCATCGTGCCTGCTCATCAGAGGTCCGCGGCTCTGGCGCCCTTCGTGGCGACACTGAGCGCGTACGAGCTCGGCCCGGGTCCGGTCGGCGTTCATCGCGGGCTGCCCTCGTCCACGGTGTCGATCACGATCCCGGAGGCGGACTCGATGGAGATCGCGTGGCTCGGGCGGCCCGGCGCGCCGAAACGGTTCCGGGCCGTCGTCGCCGGGCTTCACCTGGACGCGGCCGAGTTGAGGCAGGAGGGCGGCACGCGCGGCGTGTGGTTGACGCTCAGCCCGCTGGGTGCCGGCGCGCTGCTGGGGGTCCCGGCGTCGGCGCTGTCCGGGCAGGTCGCCGATCTCGCCGACGTGGCCCCGGCGATGGCGGACCTGCCGGAGCGGCTGGCGGCCTGCCGGTCCTGGCCGCAACGGCGAGCTCTCGTCGAAGACGCCCTGGTCGCCGGCCGGGCCCGGCACGAGAAGAACATCGGAGGCCAGGAACTGCGGGCCACGCTGGCGGCACTGTCCCGGGCCGATCGGGTGCAGGAGGCGGCTCGGCTTCTCGGCTGCTCCCGGCGTCACCTGAGCGGTACGGTCCGCACCGCGTTGGGGGTGACGCCGAAGGAGTACCAGCGGCTCCTTCGGTTCGAGGCCGCCCGCGGCGGGCTCGTGGCCGCCGCCCGCGCGGGGACGGGCAGTCTGGCGGCAGTGGCCGCGGCGTCGGGATTCGCCGACCAGGCGCACCTCACCCGGGAATGGCGGGCCATGGCCGGGTGTACGCCTACCGAGTGGCTACGTGCCGAAGGACCGGCTGCTTGGGGGCGATCAGCCGGCGACAGGCCACCGGCGTCCGGCTGACGGCGCAAGCGTTCCCATATCTTCAAGACCCCTGCCGCCGTCGGGCCGGACGATGGGGCCATGACGCCTGAAATTCATCTTCGCCCCCGTCTCATCGTGCCCGACCCGGACCGTGCGTCGGCGTTCTACCAGGTCGCCCTCGGCGCCGAGAGGGTGTTCAGCGCGCCCCGGAACGACGATGGCCGGCCCAGCGTCGTCGATCTTCGCGTCGGCGGATCGGCCTTCCGGGTCTCGCCGGCCGTCTCCTCGTGGGGGTGGCTGTCACCCGATGATCTCGGCGGATCCGCGGTCCTCCTGGAGGTCGAGGTGGACGATCCGGACGCGGTCGGCGAACGCATGATCGCGCACGGCGCTGAGGTGGTCGTGCCGATCGAGAACCGGCCCTACGGCAAGCGCTCGGGCCGCATCCGTGACCCGTTCGGCCACCTGTGGATCCTCACGGGCGAGTTGCGCTGAGCCGGCTGAACAGCCGTTGACCGATGCCCCGAGGGTCCCGGTGCACTACAGCGGCGCCGGGGCCACGCAATAGCCCGACGCGGTCGCCTCATAGATCCACGCCGAACCGTCGGGCGCGGTGTAGAGGTGCCTGGTGGTGACGGACACGCCCGAGCAGACCTCGCCCGCCGCGGCGGCCTGCTGGTTCAGCGCGGTGCGGGCGTTGCCTTCGGCGGCCGTCTTCCCCGCCTGCGGGCTGGGACCCCATCCCGAGGAGGTGGCCGAACGGTAGGTGGCGGCGAGCGCGGGGGGAGCGGACAGCGCCGCGCCGGCGGTCAGCGCCAGCGCGAGGACGAGGGCAAGGCGCAAGACCCGGGCAGGATGACGAACGCTGAGTGCCATGGTGTCCCTCTCGCGGGAGGCCGGAGGTTCGAGATCGTCACCATACGACCGGGCGGACCGGAGCGCCCAGCGCCGGGGGTACGGTCAGGCATCCGCGCACGTCAAGGCTGAAACTTTCAGGTGCGGGCGGTCGCACCTGAACAGGCCGGCCCGATGAGCTCAGCGGTGGCCGGGGCCCATCCCCGTGAAGAGGGCGTCGAGTATCCGGTCGACATACTCGTGGGTCAGTGGTTCCTGAGTGATCAGGAGCTGGAAGTACAGCGGGCCGGACAAGATCGACATGGCCAGGTCGAGGTCGAAGTCAGGCGAGAGCTGGCCCTGGTCGCGGGCCGCCTCCAGGCGGGCGACGGTCCTGGCCGTCTGCGGGGCGATGAAGCGCTCGTTGAGTGCGGTGGCGACCTGGGGGGCGTGCTGGGCCTCGCCGATCAGGGCCTGGAACAACGGGCCGAACGGTGGCCGGGTGAGCAGGTCGACGGCCGCGTAGATCTGTACGCGCAGATCGGCGACGATGTCGCCGGTGTCGGGATAGCCCAGGCCGGGCTCGTTCAGCGACAGGAGCGAGTCGAGCAGCAGGGCTCCCTTGGATGACCATCGCCGGTAGACGGTGTGCTTGCCCGCGCCGGCGCGGGCCGCGACGGCTTCGATGCTGAGTTTGGCGTAGCCGATCTCCTGGCCCAGCTCCAGCGTGGCCCGCATGATGGCCTCGGTCCGGTCGGCGCCGCGACGGTGAGGTGTGTCGGTCATGCCGTCACCTTATCGGTACGGCACGTGCCGTACTTGACAGTGAAGCTGGTCATCGGCAAGTTCCGCGCGTTGGGCGAGGGCGTGCGGTTCATCATGAACGGCGCCAACCACCCGCTGACCGGTACCTTCGCCCCCGACCTCGCCGGCCGCCCGGACCTCCGCCAGGTCGCCCGGGACTGGCGGCATCGCGTCGACGTCCACACCGCTGCTCCAGCAGCCCGAGACGGCCGTGGAACCCCGCGTTCTCCAGGTTGATCAGGACGCGGGGCTGTCGCCGGCAGTGGCTACGGCGTCGTCCTCAGGGCCGGCGCGTTGAACGGGCCGCCGGTCATGAGGTCGGCGATGGCGGACGGGTGGGTGAGGTGGGGGTGGTGTCCGGTGCCGGGGATGGTCGTGACGGTGGCCGGGCCAGGGTCGGCGATCAGCGGGTCCAGTTGCCCGGCGACGAGGTGGAGGGGGACCGGGACCGAGGCGGCCTCGCTGAGCAGGGCTCGGAGGGCGGCGCGTTCGGCAGGGCGGTTGGCGGCCCGGAGCCACGTGGCCGTGCGGTGGGCGACGCGGGGGCGGCGCAGCTGGGCGGCGGCGCTCTCGACGGCGTCGCGGGCCGCGTTCGGGCACAGGTGGCTGTCCGGGCCGAGAAGTGAGGTCGCGAGACGTTCGGCGGAAACCTTCGCGAGCAGGGGCGCGGCGAGCCGTGGCGTGCGGAGCAGCCGTGGCGCCGGCTTCTGGAGGAAGTAGGGAGAGATCAGCAGCAGGCCCGCGACGCGGCCGGGGTGGGCGGCGGCGTAGCGGAGCGCCGGTGCGGCGGCCGCTGAATGGGCGACGATGACGGGCCGGGTGCGTACGGGGGCGAGCAACTGGGTGAGCCAGTCCAGAGGAGTGCCGTCGGAGGGGGTCGAGCGGCCGAGCCCCGGCAGGTCGGCGACGAGGGCGGGCGCGTTCAGTTCGCTGAGCAGGGGCTGCCAGGACTCGCCGTCGAGGGGGATGCCGTGCAGGAGGACGAAATCGGGCGAAGTGCGGTCGCCGGCGAGGTAGGTCCGGGACCCTCCGATGCCGTGGAAGCCGCCGGGGAACGTGGCCGGGGCTGCCCCGAACCGGTCCGCCACCAGGCGGTCGGCCCAGCGGCGTAGCGCGGTCTGTACGGGAGGCGGGCGGAGGCCGGCGGTTTCGGCGACCCTTTCGGCCGAGGCCGTGTCGTAGCGGTCCTCGGTCAGGAAGGTGAGCGTTTCGGGGTTGGCCCCGGTGAGCGCGGTGGGGAGGCGGCGGATCAGGCTCACGGGTACGTGGGTTCTCGGTGCGCGGACGCCGAGGTGGCCGGCGAGCAGCCGGAGCAGGTCGGGCAGGTCCGGAGTGTTCCGGTCGAGGACCCAGTGCAGGCCGCCGGGTTCGGGGTCGTGCTCGGGGAGCGAGGCCATGAACTTCGCGAAGTGATCCACGCTCACCACGGGCACGAAGGTGCGGGCGGTCCCGGGCAGGACGGGCAGTCCGCCCTGCCACAGATCGCGGACCAGTTCGGCCAGGCCGATGTACTGACCTGCCTCTCCCGTGGCCGAGTGGCCGATCACGCTGCTCGGGTTGACCACGGTCAGCGGGGTTCCCAGTTGCGCGGCGACGACCCGCAGGGCCGCGTCCCCCTCGATCTTCGATCCTTCGTAGGCTCCCTTGTCGCGGTAGAGCTCCACCAGCTCGGCCTCCGGCAGGGGATGGCGCGGGTGCGGTTCGAGCCCCGCCCGGTAGCCCGTCACGTGCACGAGCCTGCGCAGGGCGGGCCGGGTGGCGGCCCAGCGCAGCACGTTGAGTGCGCCCTCGACGTTGACCGCTCTGGCCTCCTCACGCCGGAGGCCGAACCGGTAGAGGGCCGCGGTGTTGAACACATCGCGTACGCCTGCGAGTCGCTCGTCGTCCGCGGGGCTCAGCCCGACGCCGCGCCCGCTCGTGAGGTCACCGCCCAGGACCGTGAGTTGCTCGGCCGGTGTCCCGTGCTCCCGGAGCCAGGCGCGTAGTTCGTGGTCGCGGGTGGGGTCGCGGACCACTGCCGCGACGTCGCGGCCCTGTTCGAGCAGGTGCAGCAGGGTCCATCTGCCGAGGAAGCCGGTTGCGCCGAAGATCAGGGTGTCCGGTGCGCCGGTCGCGTTCTGCCGCATCACACGTTCCTATCTAGACCGATCTATATATTTTGGTGCTCGCCAAGCTAAAATAGACCGGTCTGCATATTCTGTCCAGAGGGCCGGTGTACGCCCTATCGGGGAGGCTGGTCCCAGATGCCTTCTGTGCTCGGCGGCACGCCTCCGTCATTGCCGCAGAGACAGGCGGTGCGCGTCGCCTGAGCGGTCTCAGGATCGACGACCAGCGCCGGCCGTCGCGCGTGAGTCCTTCGCCGAGCGCCCGGACCGTCTTCCCGCAGGGCGGGCTCCGGGCTGGTCAGGCCAGACCGGCGTCGTGGGCGAGGATGGCGATCTGGGTGCGGTTGTCCATGTCGAGCTTGGTGAGAATGCTGGAGACGTGCGCTTTCACGGTCGTGATGCCCATGGCCAGGTCCGCGGCGATGTCGGCGTTCGTCCGGCCGCGCGCGATCGCCAGGGCGACCTCGTGCTCGCGAGGGGTGAGGGCGGCCAGCGCGGCACGGGCCCGCTCGTAGGCGCCGGCCTGCGCGACGGTGCGCTCCATCAGCCGCCGGGTGATGCGCGGGGACAGGATCGGATCGCCCGCGGCGACCCGGGTGACCGCCTCCACGATCTGCGGCGGCGGGGTGTCCTTCAGCAGGAACCCGGCGGCTCCCGCGCGGAGGGCGTGCAGGACGTTCTCGTCGGTGTCGAACGTGGTCAGCACGATCACCTCGGGCGGGCGGGCACGGGCGCGCAGCCGGCGGGTGGCGGTGATGCCGTCGACACGTGGCATCCGCAGGTCCATCAGGACGACGTCAGGGGCGTGGGCGTCGGTGGCCGTGATCGCCTCCTGGCCGTCGGCCGCCTCACCGACGACCGTGATGCCGGCAGCGCCGTCCAGCATCATGGACAGCCCTGCGCGGACGAGGGCATCGTCGTCGACCAGTAACACGCGGATCACGCGGGCCATGGTAGCCGGGCCCGGAGCCGGAACTCTCCTTCGGCACCGTGGTGGTCCAGTTGCCCGCCGGCCAGCCGTACCCGCTCGGTGAGCCCGACCAGGCCGAGGCCGCTGCCGGGCGTGAGTGGGGCGGTGCCCGCCGGGGCCAGCGGGTTGCGGATGTCGATCAGCAGGGGCGTGCCGGGAGCGCCGCGCAGCAGCACGTCCACGGGCCGGCCGGGGGCGTGTTTGCGGGCGTTGGTGAGCCCCTCCTGGACGACGCGATAGGCGGTCCGGGACGCGGCCTGCGGCAAGGCGCCGTCGTCGGTGACCTCGTCGCGGAGCCGTACCTCCTGGCCGGCCTCCCGTGCGTCGGCGATCAGGCCGGGCAGGTCGGCCAGCGCCGGCCGGGGCTCCAGCTCGTCCAACTGGTCGTCGTCCTGCTCGCGCAGCAGGCCGATCACCTGGCGGAGCTCCTCCAGCGCCTGGTGGACCCCGGTGCGGACCACCCCGGCGGCCCGGGTGAGCTGCTCGGGGGAGGAGTCCGGGCGGTATTCCAGCGCTCCGGCGTGGGTGGCCACCAGGGACAGGCGGTGGGCCAGCACGTCGTGCATCTCCATGGCGAGCCGGCGGCGTTCGGCCATGCGGGCCTCTGCGACCCGCCTGCCCTGCTCGGCCTCGGCGCGGTTGGCACGTTCGTGCAGGGAGATGAGCAGGGCGCGGCGCGAGCGGGCCAGCGCGCCCCAGCCGAGCAGTGCGCCGTAGGAGGCGCAGATCAGCAGCAACCACCATTGCTGGGAGATGCCGGAATTCGGCCGCCACAGCCCCTGGACCACGTGCGCCGCGACGCCCGCGGCCGCCACCGCCGCCGCGACGGGGAAGCGCCTGCGCTGGGCCACCTGCAGCGCCCCCATCGTCGCCGCCGGAGTGGCCGCGGGGGAGAGGGTGGCCAGGAGGGTGGCGGCCAGCGCTCCCGGCGCCGGCCACCACAGCTGGGCGATCGCCGCCACCAGGCTCACCGCCGCGACGACGACGTCCAGGCCCCACATGGGCCCGTCGGCCAGGCTCCACAGCGTCAGGGCGCTCAGGCCGCCCGCCCCGAGGACCACCATGGCCACCGCGATCGGATACGGGGCTCGGGTCTTGTTCACCGGGTCAGGGTAATCGCCGGTTCGCGGGCGCCATCACCTACCAAAGGAGGACCCGTACCCCACCGGGGGAGAACGCGGAGCGACCGCGCGCCCGATGTGGCGGCTGGGGGGACCGGGCCAAGCTGAGCGGCATGAACACCTCAGCCGAACGAATCCTCACCGTCGCCGGCGCCTCCGCGGCCGCCCTGGCCGTCTGGGCCGTGGCCGTGCCGGTCGCCGGAACCACTCTGACCGTCCGCATGGGCGCCGGCACGCAGCCGATCGAACCGGGATCGGTCCTGGTGGTCAGCCTGCTGGTCGGGCTGGCGGGCTGGGCGCTGCTGGCCGTCCTGGAGCGGTTCGCGTCCCGGCCCGGCCGGATCTGGACGGTCGTCGCCCTGACCGTACTCGTCCTGTCCCTGCTCGGGCCGCTCGGCAGCGCCGTCGGAATCGCCACGACGCTGGTGCTGGTCCTGATGCACCTGGTCGTCGGCGCCGTGCTCGTCCCGGGGCTGGCGCGGCGATGAACCCCCCTGTCCTCGCCAGAGCGATCGAGGCCACCCGCCGCTACGGTGACGTGCTCGCGCTCGACCGCGTCTCGCTCGACATCGGGGCGGGCGAGCTGGTCGGGCTGCTCGGCCCGAACGGCGCCGGCAAGTCCACCCTGATGAACCTCCTGGTCGGGCTGCGCCGGCCGACGTCGGGCACGGTGGAGCTGTTCGGCGGCTCGCCTTCCGACCCTGCCGTACGGCGGGGCATCGGCGTGACCCCCCAGGAGACCGGGCTGCCGGAGTCGCTGCGCGTCGGCGAGATCGTCGACTTCGTCTCCGCGCACTTCCCCGAGCGCTACGGTACGGCGGAGCTGCTGGCCAGGGTCGGCCTCGGCGACCTGGTCAGGCGGCAGGTCGGGGGACTGTCCGGCGGGCAGCGGCGGCGGCTGGCCGTGGCGCTGGCCTTCGCGGGCCGGCCGAGGCTGGTGTTCCTCGACGAGCCCACCACCGGCCTGGACGTGGAGGCCAGGCGAACTCTGTGGGAGGGGATCAGGAGCTTCCACGCCGACGGCGGCACGGTGGTGCTGACCAGCCACTACCTGGAGGAGATCGAGGCGCTGGCGCAGCGGGTGGTGGTGATCGGCCGGGGCCGGGTGCTGGCTGACGGCACGGTACGGGAGGTGCGCGACGTGGTGGGCGTGCGCCGGGTCTCCTTCGCGGCGCCGGCCGTACCCGACCTGCCCGGGATCCTGCGGAGCTCGGTCGAGGACGGCCGGGTGCACCTGCTCACCACCGACTCCGACCTGCTGGTCACCGAGCTGGTACGCGCCGGGACGGCCTTCGCCGACCTGGAGGTGCGGCCGACCTCGCTGGAAGAGGCCTTCATCACCATCACCTCCGAGGAGGAGGCTCGTGTTTGATCTCATTCTCGTCCACACCCGCTACCAGTTCCTGGAGCAGTTGCGCGTCCCGATCGCGCTGGTGGCGAGCGCGTTCTTCCCCGCGGCGGCGATGCTGGCGCTCGTGGTGCCCTTCGCCGGATCCGATCCGGCGAGCGCCACGTCGGCGACGGCCGGGATGATGCTGTTCGGCGCCATGTCGGCGGCGCTGATCGGGCTGAGCATCAACGTGGCACAGGACCGTGAGCAGCCCTGGGACCCCTACCTGCGCACGCTGCCCGCCGGCCCGCTGCCGCGCTTCGCCGGCCGCATCCTGACCACGATGGCCGGCATGCTGCTGTCGGTGGTGCCGGTCCTGCTCATCTCGGCCTTCCTCACCGCCGCCGCCATCTCCCCGCTCCGCCTGGCGCTGGGCATCGGCGCGCTGCTGGTGGGCTCGGTGCCGTTCATGCTGCTGGGGCTGTTCATCGGGTACGCGGCGTCGCCCAAGGCGGCGATCGCGGTGTCGCAGGTGGCGTACTTCCCGATCGCCGCGCTGGGCGGGCTGCTGGTGCCGCTGGAGGTCATGCCGGGTTTCGTGCAGTCGCTGGCGCCGTTCGTGCCGAGCCGGGGCGCGATCGAGCTCATGTGGGCCGCGGTGGCGGGCCGCACCCCGTCCCCCGTCTCCCTGGCCGCCTTCGCCGGCTGGATCGTCCTCGCCGCGGCCGCCGCGGCCTGGGCCTACCGCCGCGACGAGGGCCGCCGCTTCTCCTGATCCTCTTGCCGCACGGCCGCCAGCCTGCCCGGAGTTGAAACTTTCACGAGCGCGCGGGTGAAAGGCCAGACCACCCGCCGGCCGCGGGGATCGACAAAACTTCAACTCTTGAATTTGCAACCATTCGAATGACAATGATCGGACAAGGTGTCGAGCGCCTTCGCATCTATGATCGGGAGGTTCGATGAAATCTGTCCGACGTGCTGTCAGGCTGCTGCTGGGCGTCGCCGCCGGCCTGGCGCTGACGCTGTCCGCCTTACCGGCCTCGGCGGCCACGACCGGGGCGACGTGGGAGCTGCGCGACTACGGGCAGCGCATGTGCGCGCCCGGCGGCCATCCCAGTACGTACTTCGTCGGTCCTGTCTTCGGGAAGTGGGAGAACAAGATCACGCTCGGGATTCGGAACCTGCCTGCCGGCTCGTACAGCGACGGCGGCGCGATCTGGCCCGGGGAGAATCACGGCAACGCCATTCTCGGGTTCGTCCACATATCCATCGCACCGGCCCCGCCGGCCGTGTACGTCGCCGAACTGTGGGCCTCGGACGGGACCGTGGAACAGACCGTCCCCATCCGCATCAACATGCGGGAGGATTGCTGGTCACAGGGGAACCCGGATATCTGGCCCTGACGGTCGCCTCCCTCCCCACGCGGGGCACCGGGGCGAACCTCGTTCCCCCTTTCACCAGCAGCGACCGTCCAGGAAGGCGCCGGAGTAGGTGCCGCTCACATCGATGATCACCGGACCTGTGGTCGTGGTCCCGTCTGCCCGGTCGTCACCCAGGCCGTGACGGAGAAGTCGCCGAGCTCTCCGTCAGGGTCTTCGATCTCGGCTTGGCGGTAGTGGCCGAGCACCTCGTGGACGGGCCGGTCGGTGGAGAGCGGGAAACGAATCGTGTACCAGCAGTCGCCGGAGTCACCGCCATACGTTTCGGCCTGCGGCTCGAACAGCCCGAACTGTGCTCCGTCCGGCAGTGGATACTCCCGGATGCGCTCCGCCATGCGCGCCAGCCGATAGTCGTCGATCCAGGTAGGAGACATGACGATCGCTCCTAGCAGGACCAACGGCGCCAGCGCCCAGAGCAGGCAGCCGATCCGGCGAGCTCTTGGTGAACGTCCGGACTCGTCCGACGAGGCGGTTCCGGGCACATGCTGGGGGGGCGGCATGGATGACATGTTTGCGTACCTCCGCCGGCCACGGACGGCTCGATCACCTCGGCATGCTCAACGTGCCGAGCCACAGCCGTCGTCGGCCGGGCGGACGCGTGTTCCGGCTGCGCATCCCCGGCCGGAGGATCTGCAGGGCGGGCATGCCGTGGCCCGCGTATCACTAGGCGGAAATGATGTGGGTCCAGTCGGGGTTGACTCGGCCGTCTTTGAGGCCGGTGAAGGTGCCTTGGTCGTCGATTTTGGCGGTGGAGATTCCTCCGTCGTTGGATCGGTAGAAGAGGAGGTTGTTGTTGGTGGGGATGATGTGGGTCCAGTTGGGGTTGACTCGGCCGTCTTTGAGGCCGGTGAAGGTGCCTTGGTCGTCGATTTTGGCGGTGGAGATTCCTCCGTCGTTGGATCGGTAGAAGAGGAGGTTGTTGTTGGTGGGGATGATGTGGGTCCAGTTGGGGTTGACTCGGCCGTCTTTGAGGCCGGTGAAGGTGCCTTGGTCGTCGATTTTGGCGGTGGAGATTCCTCCGTCGTTGGATCGGTAGAAGAGGAGGTTGTTGTTGGTGGGGATGATGTGGGTCCAGTTGGGGTTGACTCGGCCGTCCTTGAGGCCGGTGAAGGTGCCCTGGTCGTCGACCCTGGCCGTTGAGATTCCCCCGTCACCGGAACGGTAGAACAATAGTTCTCTGGACATAGTCGTTACCTCTCAGTATTCGTTGGTCAAGTCGCGCGAGGGCCGCGCCAGGGCGGCCGCGAAATCTACGGCACGTCAGCCACTCCCCGATTCGTCCCCTATGGAGGACGATCGAATCCGCGCGCCGAAAAGCTTGCCAGAGCGTTTGATGAATCTACGAGCCGTCAAGGAAAGCTCCATTGTTGCTCCAACGGAATTGATGAACAGGCGCACCCGGTGAGAGAACCCCCGAGTCGGCCGGGTGGCGAAGAGCGCGTCGAGACGCAGGCCCTCTCACTGGTGCGAGTCAACGCTGTGCGCAAGGCCCTGTTCTGCCGCCCAGGCGTCCAGGCGCCGAATGGCGGCATGCGACGAAGTTCCCTCGGGTGCGCTGAGCAGCAAGACGTCCTGTTCGTTGTCATCGACATTCGCAAGCACGTACCAGTCCACACTGAACTGCCCGGCTATCGGATGATTGAGGCGGCTCCGCCCCCAGGTGCGGGTAGTGATCAGATGCTGATTCCACCATGTTCGGAAGTCGCCATCGCAGGCCGTGAGCTCGTTGATCAACTCTCGTATTCTGGCGTGCCTGGGGGCTGCGCCGATGGCCAGCCGGAACCGGGACACGGCCTCCTGCGCGCGTACTTTCCAGTCCACCAGTAGCGACCTTATATGCGGATCAAGGAAGACCATCCGGACATAATTACGCTGCTGCGGTTTCATCGCGGCAAGGTCTCCCAGCAGTGCCGCAGCCAGGCGATTCCAGGCCAGGATGTCCAGATATGGGGTTGTGACCAACGCTGGGGTATCGGCGAGCCTGGTCAACAACCGGGCGACCTGCGGCCTGATGTGCTGGTCCAGGTCCGCGCCTCCGTTGTCTTCGCCCACCTCGACGTTGGCGAGTCGGGCGAGGTAGCGCTGCTGATCCCCATTCAGTTGGAGCGCCTGCCCGAGGGAGTTCACCACAGTGCGTGAGGCGGTGCGCACGCGCCCTTGCTCCAGGCGGCGGTAGTAGTCGGTGCTGATCCTGGCCAGTACTGCTACCTCTTCGCAGCGCAAGCCTGGTACGCGTCGAGCTTGTCCGGTTTCGGGCAGTCCGGCCTCGGCCGCGCTGAGCGAGGACCGCCGGGCAACGAGAAAGTCTCCTAGCGGACCGCGACCACTGCCGTCCTTCTTGTGATGCACAACGCGATTGTCGCATCCTTGCTCGGCTTTCCTTCGGAGGGTCGTCTATGAATGTCTTTCCTAGGATGCCTTTTCATACGAAAGACGTGTCCTTGCGGTTCCGAGCCGATATGCGACAAGGTGGAGCCCGAGGGGGGAAGCTGCTGGGGTGGCGCCGGAGCGCATGCCGGGGTACCGGCTCAAAAGGAAATGCTGCATCTCGACATGCGCGCCGACAACACACTCAAGTAATCGAGTTCCGCGTTCATCTCGCCGCGGGACTTTCTGAAGCCGGGGCATGACATATGTTCTGGCGGTTCACTCAGGGGGAAATATGAGTAGCGCAACGATCGCGGCCGGCGCGCCGTCTGCTGCCGCCGCTGGTCACGGAGGCAAGCCGGGGCAGCCCGGTGAAGGCCAGATGGTGCCCGCAGAACTGATCAGCACACTGGTCGGGCTCGGTGTCACCTTCGGCCCTTCGATCGCTGAGGGACTTCTCGATCTGTTCCAGAAGCAGCAGGGTGGTCAGCAGGCTCGGCCTCAGTCGGTTCGGCCGATGTCGGCGGGTGCTCCGGGTCAGGGTCAGGGTCAGCAGGGTCAGATGATTCCGGCCAACCTGGTGGGGTCGCTGATCAACCTGGGTGTCGAGTACGGTCCCGGTCTGGTCGAGGACTTCTTCGATCTGTTCCAGAAGCAGCAGGGTGGTCAGCAGGCTCGGCCTCAGTCGGTTCGGCCGATGTCGGCGGGTGCTCCGGGTCAGGGTCAGGGTCAGCAGGGTCAGATGATTCCGGCCAACCTGGTGGGGTCGCTGATCAACCTGGGTGTCGAGTACGGTCCCGGTCTGGTCGAGGACTTCTTCGACCTGTTCCAGAAGCAGCAGGGTGGCCGGCAGGTCAACGGGCGCTACTGAATCAGGCCGCTGAAGCGAAAATGGTGCGAATAGCCATGCAAACACCCACATCCCGGAGTGCGTCCGGCAGGTCAGATGCTGACCCGGTGCTGTCCCAAGAATCACCTCAGGACCGGAGTCGCGCTCTTCTCGAGAACCTCAACGATTGGTTGCAGGTTACCGCTCCCCGGGAGCCGCAGATCAGCCGCATCATCCCGGTGGTGTGCGAGGCTCTGCAGCTCTACCGTGCCGGCCAATACCAGGCATCGATGGACCAGTCGCAAAAGGCGATGGACATACTGGAACGCGTCGGCTATCCGGTTCCCGCGCCACGATGAGCGAAGCCACAGACGCGTCCGGATCGGGTCAGGATCCGTCCGGACGCGTTCCGCACCTCATCGGCGGCAAGGATCCCGCCCTTGGCGCTCAGCTTGCCGAGGTCCTTTCCGCTGATCCGGAAGTAGAGGTCGTACGCGAACTGGGGAGCCGAAATGCGCCGAGCCTGTTCGTCGTGGAGACGTCCCCCGTGCACGCGGAAGAGCTGCGCGAGCTCCTGGGACCACAGGTCACCATCGAGCGGGATCTGCCATTGAACCCGCTCGAGCGTGGCCCCGACATCAGACATCCTCAGGAAGGCACATCGCCGTGAGCGACAACAAAGGAAAGTCCGACAAAGAGAAACCGAAATCCCCGGCCCGCGGGCGGGCGAAGCCGTCCTCACAGCCTCACCAGGTAGAGGTGGCGGCTCGCCCTCAGCGGTACATGGTCGCCGCTCTGCCGCCGACGCAGCTGATGGCGATGGGCGTCAGCATGCCTCCTCTCAGCCCCGCCACCGTACTGGGCATGCTCGAGAACGACCCGCGTGTGGAAGTACGGCGCCGCCTGGTGTCATCGCGGGTAACGCCCTTCAGCTCGGCCGGCGCGCTCGTACCGGAGATTCTGGTCGCTGATATGGACATCGAGCACGCCAAGGTCCTGCGCCGATCCCTCCCGCAGGTGCGCATCGAACGGGACCGGCCGCTCACCTACGCCAGGGCGACGCCGGTGCCGAAACAACCTGCCACCGCCGGATTCGTGCAGCCGCTGAGCCAGCAATCCGCCTTCGGCTTTCTCGTCCAGGATGCCGACGCGGAGCCGTTCCCGGGCGTGACCATCACGGTCACGGGAAGCCGGGGCTACGCCCAGGGAATCACCGGACGCGACGGACGAGCTACGGTGACGCTGATCGGGGAAGCCCCGGAAATGGTCCAGTCGGTGTTGTTCGACCCGCCCTCCGGCCACTGGAACCTGAAGCTGGACCTGCCTGCCCTCGAGCTCGGCCGCGACAACGTGGCCAGGCTGAGGAAGCTGTCCGACGTCTTTCCCGATTTCCCGGAGCAGCAGATTTTCGGGTGGGGTCAGCGGGCGATGTCGCTGGATCGAGTAGCCCCGACCATGCGCGGGAAGGGCGTCAAGATCGCCATCATCGACTCGGGCGCCGACACCAGCCATCCCGACCTTCGCGGCCAGATAACCCAGGGCGTTGATCTCGTCGACGCCGCCGACAACGGCTGGACCGTCGACACGGTACGGCACGGCTCGCACTGCGGCGGGGTCATCACGGGAGCCGACAATGGCGTGGGCATCCTCGGCTTCGCCACCGAAGCCGAGGTACACGCCTGCAAGATATTTCCGGGCGGCTGGTTCAGCGACCTCATCGTGGCGCTCGACTACTGCATCGCCCAGCAGATCGATGTCGTCAACCTCAGCCTGGGCACCCTGGAGCCGGGCGCCTTCGTCGAGGACAAGATCAACGAAGCACGCGAGGCAGGTGTGGCGTGCATCGTGGCCGCCGGCAACACCGGAGGCCCGGTCAACTTCCCCGGCACCTTGCCGACGGTCCTGACCGTGGCAGCCGTCGGCAGGCTCGACACCTACCATCCTGAGAGCTCTCATGGCGGAGAGGCTCTGGGGCCGGCGACCCAGGATGGCTTCTTCGCCGCGAAATTCAGTTGCCATGGTCCTGAGATCGATGTGTGCGCGCCGGGCGTGGCGATTCTCTCGTCTGTGCCGGACGGCGGCTACGCGGCCTGGGACGGAACCTCGATGGCGGCTCCTCACGTCGCCGGCCTGGCCGCTCTTGTGCTCGCCCACCGCCAGGAGTTCCTCGACGAGTTCCGAGGCCGCGACGCGCGCCGGGTGGACCGGCTGTTCGAGATTCTCAGAGCGAGTTGCACGAAACTCGACCTCGGCGACCCGCATCGGACCGGTGCCGGGATACCGGATGCCCTGCGCGCTCTGGGGCCTGTCGTCACCGGCCTGACACCGCCGGTCGACGTCCGTGTGCTCCTGGAACAACTCATCGCCGCCTTCGGCTCGACCGGGCAGGCCATGGCCCCGCCCGTGTCACCGCAGTCAGGAGAACTCGCCGCCTTCACGCCTTCGAGAACTCTCCCGTCGCGCGCCGCCGCGAACGGCGTGGGCGTGCGTAGCGCGTTGACGCGTCTGAACGAAGAGATGTACGCCGCGGGACTCGCCGGTCGCGCCCCCGACCCGCTCGATTAGCCCTGCGACGAGGAGGAATCCGCGGCGAATTCTCGCGCTCTTGCTCTCACGCGATGCTTTCGGGAGGGGACTCTGCATCGGCCATGGAGGTGCCGGGTGGAAAAGGAATGCCGATCCGGTCGGAACCTCGATTGAATTTCATTTTGCCGGACCCCGCTTGACGATCTCCAATGGCAGGACGCTTAATCAAGAGAAAGGACATTTCGGTCTCCACAATTCATCGAGTCTCTCGTTCGGCTCGTGAAGACAGGGAGCGTGATGCGGACATGTCGAATCTCCGTCAGTGCCATCGCGGCGCGATGGTGATACTGTCAGGCATTCTCTCGGTAGCGGGCATTCCGCCGAGCGCGGCGTCCGCCGAGTATGCGGCTCATACGTCTTCCCCGCTCAGGCCGGCCGACTGCTACGTCAATGTGGGCAGTCCTCCCTACGGGGCGGGAGGACAGAACACCGGGGGTTACCCCCCGCGGTACCGGTACGGCGACAGCCCGTATCTGGGAGTCCTCTACGACTCATGCGCCGGCACCATCAAGGTGTACTACGGAGGATATACCTCGACCCATTACAACATCGGCGGGTACGGAAAGCAGCGCGATGTGCCCGGTGGCGCGAGGCGGGTGACCACCTTCCGCGTCTCAGGCTCCGATCCGCGAGCCTACGGAATCACGGTCCAAGCCTGCAATCGAGGCAGCTGGGGAGGCCGGTCCAAGTGCACCCGCCTGTCGCCCGTCGTCTGGATCCAGGTCAACGCGGAAGTCGTGAGGTGAGTGAACACACCCAAGGCGCGTACCGCCGAACTCCTTGAAGAGGAGGGGTAACGATGGAGATCAGGAAAAAGGCATGTGCGGCGCTCACGGCCACCGCGATCGCCACTCTGACCGCCGGCGGCGTCGTGACCGAGACGAAATCGGCCGCCCCGCTGTCGTGGCACTCAGGATGGTTCGTCAAGGAGATGTGCTACAAGGACGCCCGCTCGTTCGCCACCAGCGCTCTGAACCAGCACGGCTACCGCACGGCATACACGCCGCCGAATGCCGTTCTCGGCAGCAACGGCACCACCATGGTGGAGGTGTCGTACGCTCCGGCGCAGACAAGCTACAACCCCGGGAGCTTCTCCAGGATTCATTTCACGGTGACGGCGATATCGAATTCCTCCAGCTCCGCGGAGCACGCTCGGAATCGGGTTCGCGAACGCATCGTCAACAAACGCTACTTCGACCATTGCTGATGAGTCGAAGCCGGGCTCCGGAACCTCGCGGCCATCGAGAAGATGAGGAAGAAGCCGGTGACCGGGCGGGCTCGCCGCCGTTGCGAAGGCGCGAGCCCACCCGGGCGGACCATCCGCTTGCTGTCAGGTGAGCTGGATGTAGTCCAGTTCGGCGTAACCGGTGCCGCCCGCGAAGAACGGCGAGCCCTTGGCCAGGCGAATCACGTTGTACCCGGCGCGCAGGCTGACGGTCGTGCTGACCGTGGCGCCGAACTGGCCCCAGGCGGCCGTCGGCGGGTAGCTGACCGTGCTCCAGGCGCCGCCGTTGTAGGCCAGGCCCTGGGTCGCGGTCGCGCCGGTGGCGTTGGCGTAGCCGATCGTCATCGTGTACGCGCGGGCCGCGGGAACGTTGACCACGAAGTCGACATAGCTGTCGGTGCGCGGGGTGCCGGAGTTGTCGATGCGGCCGACGTATCCGCCGCCGGACGCGCTCGTGCTGCTCAGCCGCTGGGCGCGGAAGACCGAGGCGTTCTCGGCCTCGTAACGCTGCTGGTAGGCGGGCACGCCGGAGGCGGGTTCCACGACGAGCTGGTAGGCGCTGGTCGCCACCATGTCCGGCACGGAGACGCTGAGCCGGCCGTCGCTGATCGTGCGGGTGCCGGCGGAGACGGTGGTGGGGGCGGTCACGGCGGTGAAGCGGCCCCTGGAGGGGGTGGACAGGAGCGTGACGCGGACGCTGGAGCCGAGCGCGCCGAGGCCGGTCAGGTTCACCGTGTTGGTGCCGGCCTCGTCACCGAACACGACGTTGACGATCTTGCGGGTGGGGTCGTAGGAGGCGAAGCCGTCCAGGCCGCTCTGGCCTCCCGGCGTGGTGCTGACCATGTTGCCGGCCATGTCGCCGTACCACTTGTACAGCCACCAGGTGCCCGTCGGCTGGTTGTTGTTCACGACCAGGCCGTTCATGGTGCCGTACTCGTACCAGAAGGCCCGGTGGGCCGACTCGACGCCGCCGCGCTCCAGCTTGGCGACGTAGCCGGCGATCCGGCCGGGCACGTCCACCTCGGCGGGGGCGGCGTACTCGTTGATGGAGATGCGGCGCGGGCTGATGCCCAGCGACGCCTCCAGGTTGCGGTAGTCGGCGATGTCGCCGGCGATCCTGGCCGGGTTCTCCAGCTCGTGCCAGCAGATGATGTCGGGCAGGGTGCCGGTGTCCCGGGCGCGGATGAGGAACGACTGCATCCAGGAGCGGTTGTAGACGGCCGTGCTCGGGCCGACGATCGGGGTCTGCGCGTCGAGCGCGCGGACGGCCCGGTAGGTACGCACCCAGCCGTCGTTGAAGCCGCCCGCGGCGGCGGTGTTCCAGGTCCAGTCGGGCTCGTTCCACAGCTCCCAGCCGATGACGTTGGTCACGGTGGTGGCGTTGAGCCGGGCGCGGACCATGGTGTCCACCTTGGCCAGCCAGTCGTTCCAGCTCACCCACCGGTAGGGGAAGTCGGGGTAGATGTCCGGCATCCGGATGTACTGGCCCGCCCCGACGCGGGTGGCCTGCGGGGCGATCAGAAGGGAGTCGCCGCCCGGGGGCTGGCCGTTGGGCTTCTGGCCGACGCCGGGGGCGGGCTGCGTCAGCGAGTTCACCTTGAGGGGCAGCAGCGTGGAGTCGGCGGGGCGGGAGTTCTCCGCCAGGCCGTACAGCCCGCCGGAGGCGGCGTGGGTGACGGGGCGGATCGGCTGGCCGACGTTGACGGTGAGCGTGGCGCCGGCGGCTGCGGTGGCGGCGGGCGAGGCGGCCGTTGTGGAGGCAGTGGCGGTTGTGAGCGCTAACAGGAGCGCTCGGACGCGTGGACGCATGTCACTCTCCTTCTGGGTGGGGGGTGGAGACGGGCAGCCAGACGCGCATGCCCGTCGGGCCCCGCTGAGCCCAGGAGCGGTAGGGCCGCAGCGGGAGATTGAGCCATCCGGCGTCGCCCTCAGGGGCCGCCCGATGGGGCAGATAGGGCCAGGCTCCCCGCGGGTGGGCGGGGAGCAGGGCGCGGACGAGGGTCGTGTCGTCACCGTCCTTGAGCCCGGCGCGGGTGTCGATCACGAGGGCGTCGAGCGCGGCGGGATCGGGCAGGTCGCGGGACTCGGCGCAGAGGACCTCGGGCCCGCGTTCGACGGCGACGCAGCCGCGTACCGCGTCGATGCGTGGGTCGGGCCAGGTGAAGCGGGGCGCCACCGGCAGGTCGAGCGTAATGATCTCCCCCGCGCGGAAGGCCCGCCGGATCTCGGCCACACCTGGGGTGACCTCGCGGGTGCGGCCTTCGTCGGTCAGGGTGGCCCCGGCGGCCCAGGCGGGGACGCGCAGGGTCAGCGTCCAGGGCGCCGCGGCGTCGGAGGCGATCCGCACGCGGACGGTCCCGGTCCGCGGGTAGCCGGTCTCGACCTCCACGGCCGCCTGCCGGCCGCCGTCCGGGAGCTCGGCGCTGATCGCGCAGGGGACGTACTGGTGGAGCTGGAGGCCGTCGTCGTCGCCGGTGGCGAGGTAGCCGTGCAGGGAGGCCAGGGTGCGGGCGACGTTGGTGGGGCAGCAGGAGACGTCGAACCAGGCGGCCCGGGTGCCGCCTTCGGCGCGCGGGCTCACCTCGTCCGGGTCGGCGGACGTGCCGGGCGTGCGCTGGTGGAGGGGGTTGGCGTAGAAGAAGGCCCGGCCGTCGGGGCTCGGCGAGGCGGCGATGACGTTGTAGAGCGTGCGCTCGATCAGGTCGGCGTAGCGCGCGTTCCCGGTGGCCAGCAGGAGCCGCCAGGACACCATGATCGAGGCGACGCCGGCGCAGGTCTCGCAGTAGGCCCGGTCCGGCGGCAGCTCCCAGTCCTCGCCGAAGCCCTCGTCCTGGTGCCGCGAGCCCATGCCGCCGGTGATGTACGTGCGGCGCGCGACCGAGCGCTCCCACTGCCGTTCCACCGCGTGCAGCAACTCGTCGTCACTGCGCTCGACCGCCACGTCCACGGCGGCAGCGGTGAGGTAGAGGGCCCGGACGGCGTGGCCGCGCCACACCTGCGCCTGCCTGATGGGGATGTCGTCCTGGAAGTAGGCGCGGCCGAGCGGGATGTCACGAAGCGTCCCGTGACCGCGCCGGTCGAGGAACAGGCGGGCCTGCTCGACATAGCGGTCCTCGCCCAGGGCGCGGCCCAGCTCGGCCAGGCCGACCTCGATCTCCGGATGGCCGCAGATCCCGGCCCGGCCGTCGGCGCCGAAGGTGCGGCAGACGTGGTCGGCGGCCCGGCGCGCGACGCGTACCAGGTCGTCCTCGCCGTGCGTGCGCAGCCGGGCGACGGCGGCCTGGAGCAGGTGGCCGGTGTTGTAGAGCTCGTGCCCGTTCTCCAGATCGCTGTAGCGGGACGGCTGGTCGCCGTGCCCGAAACAGGTGTTCAGATAGCCGTCCGGGTCCTGGGCGCGGGCGACGCGGGCCGTGAGCCGCTTGATCGCGGCCTCGGCCTCCGGGGCGCCGGTCCGCGCGGCCTCCCAGGCAAGGGCTTCCAGCAGCTTGTAGACCTCGGAGTCGGAGAACGGCCAGCCGGGCCGGTCGGGGCCGGTGCTCCCGGCCGCCACCCGGTCGAAGTTGGCCAGCCAGCCGAGGCGCTCCATCCACGCTTCGCAGTGGGCGAGCGTGGCCGTCGCGTTCACGGCCTGCCGCTCGTGCCAGAAGCCGCCGGTGAGGGACACCCGGGCGAGCCCGAGCGGGCGCACCCGGCCGCGGGTGGGCAGCACAGGGCTGCTCATAGGGCGAAACCTTTCTGTCAGTCCTTCACGGCGCCCGCGGTGACCCCGGCGGCGATGTAGCGCTGCGCGAGGATCAGCAGGAAGGCCGCGGGGATGGACGCGATCACGGCGGTCGCCATGATCGAGTTCCATTGCGTGGTGTTGTTGCCGATGTAGCGGAAGATGCTGAGCGTGATGGGGATGACGTCGCTGTTGCGGTTGAGCGTCGAGGCGAAGATGAAGTCCGACCAGGCCCACAGGAACGTGAACAGCGACACGGTGATCGCCGAGTTGCGGCTCAGCGGCAGGATGATCGAGCGGAACGTCCGCCACGTGCTCGCCCCGTCGATCTGCGCCGCCGACAGCAGCTCACCCGGGATGCCCGCCATGAACGCCCGGAACAGCAGCACCCCGAACGGCACGGCGAGCGTCGAGTCGGCCACGATGAGCCCGGGGACGGTGTTGAGCAGGCCGAGCCTGATGTAGATCGCGTAGAAGCCCATGGCCATGACGACCGCGGGGATCATCTGCGCGACCAGCAGCAGGAAGTCGATCGCCCGGCCGCCGCGCGGGCGGAGCTTGGCCAGCGCGTAGCCGGCGGGCAGGGAGACCGCCAGCGTGAGCACGACCGTGCCGAGCCCGATGAACAGGCTGGTGGCCAGGGCCGGCAGTTGCTGGCCGAAGGCCGCGGCGTACCCCTCGAACGTGGGGTTCCAGGGGAACCAGTGAGGCGGGTCGGCCCGCATGTCGCTCGTCCGGGTGAGCGAGACGTTGACCATCCAGTAGACCGGGAAGAGCATCACGGCCACCAGGACGACGCCGAGCGCGGTCTTCCACCGGGTCCTCATGACCGCTCCTCCCCGCGTTGCAGGCGTACGTGCACGAGCCCGGCGGCGAAGGCGATGAGGATGAGCAGGTTGCCGACCGCCGCCGCGGGAGAGAAGTCGGGCTGCCCGGTGCCGAACGCCTCCCGGTAGGACCAGATCGCCAGGGTCGTCGAGGCGTCGGCCGGGCCGCCCCTGGTCATGATCCAGATGATGTCGACGACCTTGAGCGTGTAGATCAGGCCGAGCAGCAGCGTGATCGCCGACACCGGGCGCAGCAGCGGGAACGTGATGCGCCAGAACTGCTGCCAGGCGGTCGCGCCGTCCAGCCCGGCGGCCTCGTACAGGGGTGCCGGGATGTTCTGCAGCCCCGCGTACAGGATGACCAGGTTGAACGGGATGCCGAGCCAGATGTTGGCGATCGTGACCGCCAGCAGCGAGGTGTCCGGCGAGGTCAGCCAATTGATCTGGCCGATCCCGAACGCCTGCAGGGCCGCGTTGACGATCCCGTTCTCGCTGTTGAGCATCCACGACCACGTCGAGGCGGACACGATCAGCGGCAGCAGCCACGGCACCAGGAACATCGCGCGCAGCACCGCCGACAGCCGGAAGCTCCGGTGGAAGAAGACCGCCAGGGCCAGGCCGAGCGCGTACTGCACGGCGATGGAGCCGAGCGTGAACAGTGCCGTGTTGCCCAGCGCGCGCAGGAACGCGTCGTCGGAAAGGATCTTGGCGTAGCTCTCCAGGCCGGTGAACTCCGGGTTGCCCTGGATGAAGGCGCGGGGCGTGTAGTCGTGGAGACTGAGCTCGATGTTGCGGTAGAGCGGATAGGCGTAGAACAGCAGCAGGTAGACGATCAGCGGCGCGAGGAAGGCCGGTGTCGTCCACCGGAGGGGCCGCCGCGCCGCCCGGTGCGCGGGGGGCGAGAGCACCCCGGCCGTGCGAGTTGCACCCATGGAGTTTCCGATCAGTCGCCGGTGGCCTGCTCGACCTGCGCCTGGGCGTCCTTGAGCGCGTCGGCCGGGCTCGCCGCGCCACTCAGCGCCTTCTGCACGCCGGTCCACAGGGCCTCGGAGATCTTGGGGTAGTCAGTCCCGAGGTTGTCACTGGTACGGCCCTTGGCCGACTGCACCGCCGTCACCCACGGCTTCAGGCTCGGCTCCTTGGCCAGGATCGCCTGCTGGCCGTCGGCGGTGGAGGGGATGTAGTACGCGAAGGTCGTGCCGGTCTCGACCAGTCCCTCCGGCGTGGTCATGCACTCCAGGATCTTCTTGGTGACGGCGTACCGCTGGGTGTCCTTCTGCACCGGGACGGTGATGAACTCGCCGCCCGTGGGCGTGGGCGCGGTCCCGCCGTCCTTGCCGGGGATCTGCACGATGCCCGTCGGGAAGTCCGCCTCGGCGGCACTGTTGATCTGCCAGGTGCCGTTCTCGGCGAAGGCGAACTCGCCGGTCAGGAACTCCTCCCAGGTGGTGTTCTGGGAGTTGCTGATGACCGAGTTGGGCGCGAGCCCGTCCTTGAGCCAGGAGCTCCACAGTTGGAGGGCCTCGACGGCCTGCGGCGAGTCGAGCTGGGTGAGCTGCGCTCCGGCGCCCCAGAACCAGGGCAGGAACTGGAACGAGCCCTCCTCGGTGCCGATCGCGGCGAACGTGATCGGCTTCTTGCCCGCGGCCTTGACCTTCTTCAGGGCCGCGTCCAGCGACGCCCAGTCCTTGATCGTCGCGGGATCCACGCCCGCGTCGTCGAGGATCTTCTTGTTGTAGTAGAGGGCGAGCGTGTTGGCGCCGATGGGGATGCCGTACGTATTGCCGTCCAGCTCGCCGGCGGCGACGAGGTTCTTGTCGAACCGGTTCACCTCAAGGCCGAAGTCGGCCATCGCGGTCAGCATGCCGGCGTCCGCCAGGGTCGAGACGGCCGGGTTGTCGAGGAGGATGACGTCGGGCGCGTTGCCCTCCTGGCCGGCCAGCAGGGCCTGGTTGGTCAGCGCGGTGGTGTCGTAGGCGGTGCGCTCGATGGTGACGCCGGCCTCCTGCCCGCAGGCGCCCACCCGCTTGGCCCACGCGGAGCTCGAATCATGCTGCGGGTACGGGTCCCACCAGGTGTAGGCGCCGCCCTCGGTCCCGGCGGCGCTCGTGCCGCCCTGCGGCGGCGTGGAGGCACAGGCGGCCAGCGCCAGAGCGGCGGCACCGAGCAGGGTGGCCTTCGCGGACGGGTGTTTCATCCGATTCTCCATTGTTAGCGCTCACATTGATTGCTGTGGAACGGGCAGGGCTGTCTTCCCCGGGGTCAGCGGGGGAGCGGGGGTGCGGTACTGCCGGGCGAGGCCAGTTCGGGAGAGATGAAGCGCACGACGAACGGCTCCTCGTGCGCCGCCTGGGACTCCACGCGGCGCACGAGGTGGCGCACCGCCATGGCGCCCAGGCGGTCGGGCGCGCTCTCGATGTGGGAGTAGGGCAGGGAGAACGTCGCGGCGAACTCGGCGGAATAGCGCCCGATGACCGACAGGTCCTCGGGCACCCGCAGCCCCCGCGCATGGGTCACGGAGGGCAGCGCGGCCGCGGCCGCCTCATTGTTGATCAGCAGGCCGGTGGCTTCGGGATGGATGTCGAGCAGGTGGTTGAGCAGGCGTCCCACGGCCGGCTGCCGGGACTCGCCGTAGACGGCGTGCAGGACGACGCCGCGCTGGCGGGCGCGTTCGAGCGCGGCGTCGCGCAGGCGCCACACGTACGCGCCGCCCCGCTCCACCACGTGCTCGGGCTGCGAGACGAGGATGAGCTCACGGTGGCCGAGCCGGTGCAGGTGGTCGACCATGAGCCGGCCGGCCTCCTCGAAGTCGAGGTCGAACACGTCCAGCCCCGAACAGTCGCCGGGCAGGCCCACCAGCGCGCCCGGCTGCGGCGCGGCCCGCAGGATGGGCAGGCGGGCGTCGTCGTGCGCGATGTTCATCAGCACCACGCCGTCCACCATCCGCGAGTCGGTGACGCGGCGCAGCGCCCGCACCCCGTCGGCCTCCGTGACCAGCAGCGTGTCGTAGCCCAGGTCGCGGGCGGTGTTCGTGACCCCCAGGATGTACTGCATCATCGCGGGCGCGAACTCGTCCTCGTGGAACTGGGCGAGCAGGCCGAGGACCTTGGTCTGGGCGGTGGCCAGCGCGCGGGCGCCCGCGTTCGGCGTGTACGCCAGGGCCTCGGCCGCCGCCAGCACCCGCTGCCGGACCTCCTCCGAGATGCGGCGCTTGCCGGACAGCGCGTACGACGCCGTGCTGCGGCTGACCCCGGCCTCCCGGGCCACGTCCCCGATCGTCGCCACTCCCACCTCCAAAGTTTCGAACCGGTTCGACAGATGTGCCGGGATCGCTCCATGGCAGGCCAAGATCGGCAGGTGTCCGGCTGTGCGCGATGCACTTGGTCTCGGCGTCGGTGGCGAACCGGTTCAACGATGTCCTAGACGATCGCTCCTCCGGGAGGAACCCGTCAAGGCCGACGGTTACGGGCGATATCGAATCGTGACCTGCGGCCGTACGCCTGCTGCGCCGGCGGCAGCCGGTGCGCCGTCAGGAGGCGGTCTTCACCAGCCGGCGCAGCGTCTCGCCCAGCTCGGTCGCGCACGTGACCCGCCTGTCGCCACCGGGCCGGAGGATGCCGCGCCCCTCGGCGTCGTACAGGGCGGCGAGCTCCTCGGCGAACTCGGGCGGGACTCCGGCCCGCGCCATCAGACCGGCCCATTCCGGCCGCGGGACGGTGACCACCTCCAGCGGCCTGCCGAGCACGTTCCCCAGCTCCTCGGCCACCTGCCGCTCGGTGTAGTGATGGCCGTCCAGGCCGATGACCTCCTCGACCGGGGACGGCGCCGACAGCGCCTCGGCGACCACCGCGCCGACGTCGCGCGTCGCGACCATCGGGGTGGGCACGTCGGCCGAGTCGGCGAAGACCGGATAGACGCCGAGCTCGCGGGCGGCGCCGAGCACGGTCTCGACCTTCTCCTGGAAGTGCGGCGGCCGGATCGCGGTCAGGGTCACGCCCGTCTTCCGCAGCCGGTTCTCCAGGTGGTGGAGCCAGCGGATCGGGCCCGTGCCCTCGGCCAGCTCCGCCCCGATCGACGAGAGCATGACCACGTGCGGGACCCCGCTGCCGAGCACCGCTCCGGCGATCGAGTCGGCCAGCCGCCGGTGGCCGGCGTCGGCGTCGGCCAGTGCCGGGTCGGTCGGCAGCATGACGAACGCCGCGCGGCAGCCGCGGAACGCCTCCGCGAGCGCCGCCCTGTCGCCGAAGTCCGCGACGGCGATCTCGGCGCCGGCCCGCGACCAGGCTGCGCCCTTGGCCTCGTCGCGGACCACGGCCCGCACCGCTGCTCCCCTGGCCAGAAGTTCCCGGGCCGCCGCGCCGCCGACGTGGCCTGTCACTCCGGTTATCGCGTACATCAGATTCCTTCCCGGTGATCCGTCGAGGTGAGTCACCACTCAGTAAAAGCGCCCGCGGAAAGACGATCCATATTCCGTCCGCTCGTTGGCATTTCTGTTCGTCTACTCTGGTGGCGTGGACCCGCTCGCCGATCTCCTCGACGGTGTCCGTGCCCGCAGCGCGGCGTTCTGCCAGGCCGTCCTCGAACCACCGTGGTCGCTCCGGATCGCCGACGAGTCCACGCTCGCCCTGGCCACCGCCATGCGCGGGCACGCCTGGATCGTGCCCGACGTGGGAGAGCCGGTGCTGATGCGCACCGGTGACGTGACCATCATCAAAGGGCCGGAGCCGTACACGATCGGCGACGACCCGGCGACCCCGCCGGAGATCATCGTCAGGCCGGGCAACCGCCTGACCACGATGGACGGCCTCGACGTCACCGACCAGCTACGGCTCGGGCCGCGTACGAGCGGATACAGTTCCAGCGGGTCGGCGATCGTGGCCAGCGGCACGTACAACGTCGTCGGGGAGGTGAGCGAGCGGCTCCTGAACGCGCTGCCGGAGATCGTGCTCGTGCCCCGGTCGAGCGTACGGTCCCCGATCATGGAACTGCTGGCGCAGGAGGTCGACGGCGAAGGGCCCGGACAGCAGGTCGTCCTCGACAGGCTTCTGGACCTGGCGCTGATCGCGACGCTGCGCGCCTGGTTCTCGCGCCCCGACGCCCACGCGCCCGGCTGGTACCGGGCGCAGAGCGATCCGCTGATCGGCCCGGCGCTGGGGCTGATCCACGGCGACCCGGCCCACCCCTGGACGGTGGCTCTGCTGGCGAGCAGGGTGGGCGCCTCACGGGCGGCGTTCGCCCGCCGGTTCGCCACGCTCGTGGGGGAGCCGCCCATGACCTACCTCACCGGCTGGCGCATGGCGCTCGCCGCCGATCTGCTGCGCTCCTCCGACGCCACGATCGACGTGGTCGCCCAGCGCGTCGGCTACGCCAATCCCTTCTCGCTGAGCGTGGCCTTCAAGCGCGCCCACGGAGTGTCGCCGAGCCGTCATCGCTCGGGCGTGTGAACCCGCGCTCAGGTCACGATCGTCACCGGCAGCGGGTTCCGACGAGCCGGCCGTCCCGCGCGGGGCCACGACGAGGAGCAAGGGACGCCTCACGCGCGGGCGGACAAGCCGGACACGAAGATCGGGGCAAGCCGGATCAAGGACTTGCGGAGGGCGGCTTCGTCGAGGCTCGGCTCCCGGAAGCCCAGGGCGTCGCGGCTGCCGCCGCCGATGTTCTCGCCCCAGTAGTCGAACTCGAGGAGGTGGTCTCCGGTCAGGACATGAGCTTGGTCGCCGACGACGAACGCCCGGTCCCCGATGCCGGTGAGGCGCCGGAAAGACGCGTGGTGGTCGTACTTCTCGGACCTGTCGCCGAACCAGGTCTCATGGTTCTGACGGCCGGACTCTCCGAGGTCGATGACGTGGACGCGTAGGTCGCCGCAGCGGGGGACGAAGACCTCCGGGGTGATCTTTCCGCCGCCGCAGTAGCCGCCTCCCGGTACCTCGGGCGCCCGCCGGTCCTCGTCCCGGATCGTCCAGGTGCAGAGGGTTTCGTCAGCGTCGCCGCTGCTGCTCATCTCCGTGACGGACGGGTAGAAGGCCGAGGCCACGTCCGCGATCGAGAGGGCGCCGCACACCCCGCTGTCGACGGGGGCGACGGTGCCGGGGTCCCTGGCCATTTCCGCGCTGAAGACCCGTGCGACCTGGTCCGCGCCGCGGCGGAGTTCGGCTTCGGCGGGCAGTTCGCCGTCCTCCTCCGTGCCGCGATATTCGATCTTGACCAGCCAGGGCCCCTGCCGGAGGATGATCTGGACCTTGCGGGAGCCGGGCCGCTTGGGCTTGCGGGCCTTGGTCGACGTCTGGCTGAACGCCGCGTCGCCGTGATCGGCCGCCACGGGAAGGGCGTAGGAGCGGAGGTCGTCGTCCGGTCTTTCGGACAGTTCCACGGCGAACGCTCTGAGCTCGGCGAACTCCTGCTTCGCGTGGTCGGTCGCGGTCCGGGTGGCACTTCCGTAGGCCTCGACCCATACCTTCAGTGAACGTGGGGCGCCGTCGTACCACTGGCACCTCCCCTCCGCGGCGGTGGCGGTGGCGACATTGTTGCCCCACGTCGCCCCGTGGCCGAGCTTGGCGCCGAGGGCCAGGGACACCCGGAGCGGCTCGGGCAGGGCCGCGCAGATCTGGGGCCCGGTGACGGACCGTAACCGCTCGGGCGCGGGCGTCGGGCTGACCGCCGGAGGAGTGACGGTGCAGGCGGCCAGCGTGGCCATGAGGAGGAGGATGAGGGGGATTCGCATCACGGCTACTTGCGTACGTTCTTCAACCGGCATGTGGGTGGTCCTGACTCTACGGTTAGCTGAACGCCCGTTCTGTCAGGCGAACATCCGACAGATCTTCTGTACCTACTAGTATGTAAACTGACGGCATGGACACGAGGGAGCGGCTCATCGAGAGCGCCCGCGAGCTGCTGTGGGAGCGCGGCTACGTGGGCACCAGCCCGAAGGCCATCCAGGAGCGGTCCGGAGCGGGCCAGGGCAGCATGTACCACCACTTCCGCGGCAAGCCCGACCTCGCGCTCGCCGCGATCGGCCGTAGCGCCGGGGAGTTGCGGGACCGGGCGGAGGCCGCGTTCACCGCTCCCGGCACCGCTACGGAACGAATCGCCGCCTACCTGCGGCGGGAGCGGGAGGCGCTGAAGGGCTGCCCGGTCGGCCGCCTCACCCAGGATCCGGACGTGATGGCGGACCCTCGGCTGCGCGCGCCGATCGAGGAGACGTTCGCCTGGCTCACCGGCCGGATGGCCGGCCTGCTGGCGGAAGACCGCGCGCACGCCGGGCTGGATCCCGTCGCCACGGCCACCGCGCTGGTCGCGATGCTGCAGGGCGCCTACGTGCTGGCCCGCGCCGCCGGCTCGGCCGAGGTGTACGCCCGCGCCGTCGACGGCGCCCTCGGCCTGCTCGCCGCCCGTTCGTCCCACCCCGAGGAGAACCACTGACATGCCCTTCATCCGCATCGACGCGCTGACGGCCGACGGCGACCGGCTCGGCGCGCTCGGCCGCGCCGTCCACGACGCCCTCGTCGAGACGATCGGCATCCCGCCCGACGACCTCTTCCAGGTCCTGACCGGCCACGACGGCAGCGCGAGCACACTGCGCTACGGCGGCTTCCCCGGCATCCGCCGCGACGACGACATCGTGTATGTCGCGATCACGATGCGCTCCGGGCGTACACCCGAGCGGAAGCAGGCGCTCTACCGGCGGATCGCCGAACTGGCCCACGAGTACGCGGGGACGGAGCCGCGCAACGTGTTCATCACCTTGACCGAGAACGAGCCGATCGACTGGTCGTTCGGCGACGGGGTGGCGCAGTACGCCGCTCCCTCCGGCCCACCGGCGCCGCGCTGACATCGAGACCGTCACCACCTACCTGGACGGTTTCCGCAACAACGATCACCAGCAGATCCTGTCCTGCCTGACTGACGACGTCGCCATCGGCGGCCCGCCCGAACTCGTCGACCCTCCCCGCCTGGAGGTCGTGCGCATGGTCGAGCAGGGCGATGTCGTCATGGCGGAGCTCACCGGGACGGTGAGACGAGCCGCGGGCGGCGAGATGCGCATGTCCGTGGCCGAGGTGTTCGTCACGCGCGACAGCAAGATCGCCGAGCGTCGTACCTGGGTCGTCGGCCCGGAACGGACATCAGGGGAGGCGGGAGGGGTGGCCGCGGGCGAGGTCCCGGCCGGCGTGTCGATGCGCCCTACGGCAAGAGCTTGGTGAGAAGGGTGCGAAGTTCTTGGGCGCCGTCCGGGCCGAGGATGTCGTCGAGGTCGAGTTCTATGCTCTCCAGCGCTTCACGCACCGCGGGGATGCGAGAGCGGCCGAGGTCGGTGAGCTGCAGGGCGTAGCGGCGCCGGTCGTCCGGGTCCTGGCCTCGGGAGACGATGCCGGCCTTCACCAGTTCCTCGATGAGTGATGCGGTGGCCGGTTCGGTCAGGTGCAGGTATCGGGCCAGTTGCTCTTGCGGGCAGGGGGCGAGCCGGTCCAGGGCGGGCAGCAAGGCGAAGTGGCGGGTGCGCAGGCCGTACGCCGCGAGCCGATGATCCCCGAGACGGCGCAACCGGTAGTGGGCCTGGGCGATCAGGTGCTCGATGCTGTGGATGGCGGATGGCCCGTCGTCGGCGACGAGCTTGGTCAGCAGCGCGGTGAGGCGCAGTCGTTCGGGCTCGGTGAGCGCGCCGGTGAGCCGGGCGTCGCGGTCGGCGACGGCGTGGCGCATGCCGTCCAGTGCGTTGCGGCCCGCTTCGGTCAGCGAGAGCACATGGGTGCGGCGGTTGGCCGGATTGCGGGTGCGGACGACATGGCCCGCCTCCTGGAGGCGATCGAGCAGCCTGACCATGATCGTGCGGTTGATGCCGAGCCGATGGGCGAGGTCCTGCTGGGAGGGGGCGTCCTCGTCGGCGAGGATGTCGAGCACCACGAACTCGCGCGACTGTGGCCCGTCCTGCACGGCCTGAGCGGTGACGGTGGTGAACACGCGGCGCATCAGGTGGCCGGTGGTCGCGTGCAGCGGCCCGGATTCGTCGTCGACGACGGCGTCTCTTGCCTGGTCGGACACAAGCCTCACCTCCGGGCGTGATGCTAGCAGGCGAATCGTTCTGCAGATGATGGTTGTGAAGAAATTAGTTGGGACGTTGACAGTTGGAGAGTGTCGATTTAGAGTCCAGGCGCCGACTCGTCGAAGGGTTACGATCATGCACACTGTCGCCGTCATGGATTCCCATCTCGCCTACACAGAGACCGGGCAGGGGGAGTCAACCGTGGTGTTCCTGCACGGCAGCCCCACCTCGTCCCACATCTGGCGCAACGTCATCCCGCATGTCGCCGATCGCGCCAGGATCCTGGCCCCGGACCTGATCGGGATGGGCGCCTCCGGAAAGCCCGACATCGGTTACCGCTTCGCCGACCATGCCCGCTACCTGGACGCGTGGTTCGAAGCGATGGGGCTGGAGGAGGCCGTCCTGGTCGGCCACGACTGGGGCGGCGCGCTGGCCCTGGACCGTGCCGCTCGCCACCCCGGCCAAGTGCGCGGCGTCGCCCTCCTGGAGACGTTCCTGCGGCCGCAGACGTGGGCGGAGCTGCCGCGGGACGTGGCCGAGCATTCCCGGGCGTTGCGCACCCCTGGGCTCGGCGAGCGGCTGCTGCTGGAGGAGAACGCCGCCATCGAGTACGCCCTGCCCCACCCCTTCGCCGTCAAGACGGGCCTCAGCCCGGAGGACCACGACGTCTACCGCGCGCCCTACACCGACCCGGCGTCGCGCCGCCCCCTCCTGCAGTGGCCGCGCGAGATTCCCTACGACCGCGAACCGGCCGATGTGGCCGAGCGCATGGACGCCTACGGCGAATGGCTCGCCACCAGCCCCCAGGTACCGAAACTGCTCCTCACGGTCGAGGACGGCGTCGGTATCGCCTCGCCGGAGATCGTGGACTGGGCCCGCCGGAACATCGCCGCCCTCGAAGTCGAAGGGATCGGACCTGCCGGCCACCAGGCCCCCGAGGACCAGCCGCACGCCATCGGCCGAGCCGTCGCCGGCTGGCTGAACCGCCACCACCTCCTCTCGCAGACGTCGCCCTCCCGGACGTGACCCTCACCCCGCATCCGACGCCGCCGATCGTCACCGTGGTGGATCGACGGGGTGCTGGAAGTGGTTCAGCAGCGTGAAGTGATCTCGGGCGTCCTGCGGGATCGGGCCGAGCTCCACAGGGTCCGAAGGCGACTCCAGGCTGACGCGGTAGAGCTTGGCGGCGTCGGTGCCGTCGTTCGCGCTGGAGGCGATGATCAGCGAGCGGCGGTCCCGGGAGAGGGCCGTCGAGATGATCGACGACTCGGTCGCCGGGGCGATCTCGGCCTTCACCTTCACCTCGGTGTGCTGCGCGTACTCGATGTCGTCCCGGGCGAGCCCGGGGTCGACCTCCGCGACGTAGAAGTCGTTGCCCCCGCCCGCGCAGAGCAGGTCCGTGGTGCCGAGCCAGGCCGTGGGGCGGCACCCGCGTAGCCGGCCGTCGTCGCGTACGGCGATCTCCATGCCGAACGGCTTGCGCATCGGCTCATCGCCGTGTCCCTCGATCGTGGCGTCCACGAGGTCGAGCTCGGCGCCCTGCACCGACGTCAGTCCCTTGACCACGGTCGTGGAGTCGGCCGCGAACTTCCCGGATGGGTGGACGGTGCCGGGGCACACGACGGCGATCGACCGGACGACGCGGTAGTAGACCTCGTCGCTTCGGTGCTTGATGCAGGCCAGGCTGAGCCGGCGCGGGGCCGGCCTGCCGTCCGGGCCCGCCGAGAAGTACCGCAGCCCGCGCCGGAACCAGAACGAGCCATCGGGCGCGAATCCGGGGCTGTTGTCCGAGAACGTCTGCGTGACGTATCCCGTCCTGCCCGACTTCTCGGTGAGGTCGGTGAACGCCCCGGTGCCCAGGTCGAGCCAGCCGACGTGCGTCGTCTCGCCCTCGGACGTCCCGTTCACCTGGACGGCGACCCGGCGGCCGTCGGGCGACACGGGGCTGACGCCGGGATCGCCCGTCTCGCCGCACGGGCTGCGGACGACCGCCTCCTCCCCGCCCGCCTCGGTGGCGACCTCGGTCAGGAGGGGTTCGAGCGTGGCTTCGGAGAAGCTCGCGGTACGGGTTCGGAAGGCGTCGTCGTACGCCGTGACCCGCCAGTGCCCGTCGGTCCACGAGCAGGCCACCGGTCCTTCGGCGGCAAGGAGGGCGGGCAGGCTCTTCGCCGCCTCGGCCAGGGCCGCCTTCCTGGGATCCGGGGTGACGGGGGTGCTCGGGGCCGGTGGCGGGGACGCGGTGGCGGGACCGAGTGGCGCCGAACAAGCGGTGCCGGCCAGGAGGATCGCGACGGCCGCCGCCGTCCGGCCGCCTCTGGGCGTGCCCATCCAGATCTCCATTCAGTGATGATCCATAAAAGAGTGAATACTATTAACCATGTGCCGCCCATTCACCGCAAGTGGCAGCAGCGGCCGGGAACCGCGAAGATGGGCCTGTGACAGCGTTGACGCGACGGGAGCGACTGCGGGCCGAGCTCGAACGCGACGCCAAGGCCGCCGCGCGGCGGATCGCGGCGGAGGAGGGCGTCGAGGGCCTGACCGTGGCCGCCGTGGCCCGCGCCGTCGGGGTGACGCCTCCCGCCCTCTACCGCTACTTCAACGGCCGGGCCGGGCTCGTGCGCGCCGTCTACGACGACGTCACGGCGGAGTTCATGGACAACGTCGCCCGGGCCCTGCACCGCCAGGACCCCGACGACATCAGCGCCCAGCTGCACGCCGCCACCCGGGCGGTGCTCGACTGGTCACTGGCCAACAAGGTGGAGTTCGACCTGCTCATGGGCGCCGCCTACCCCAAGATCGCCGAATCGGAGGAAGGCATCCCGAAGGTCATCGCGCGCGAGCTGGGGGGCTTCTTCGGGGTGCCCTTCGCGCGGCTGTGGCGCGAAGGGCGGCTGACCATCGACGCCGACGAGGACATCGATCCCGCGCTGGCGGGACAACTACGGACCTATCGGACGCACGTGGGCCTGGACTTCCCGATCGGCGTGGTCCTGCTCATGGTCATCTGCTGGCGGCAGATCTACGGGCTGCTCTGCATGGCCGTGTACGGGCATCACCAGTTCGCCTTCGACGACCCGGTGCCGCTGTTCGAGCACATGATGGACCACCTGCTCGGCATCCTCGGGCTGGAGCGGAGCCCCGGCCTCCGGATGCCCTGATCTAGCTGTCCTGTCCCGTGAGGATCTTGTCCCAGTCCACCGTCTTGGCCCACTCGGCGTAGCTGTGCCACCGTACGGCGGGGTATCTGGCATGCAGGGCCTCGATGTCGAGGAAGTCGGTGTTGTTCTCGAAGTTCTCGAACATCGTGGCCACCTCCTCACCCGCCCACTGGCGTACCAGGTCGAGCGGCATCTGCTGGTAGGGGATCTCCCGGCCGAGCACCTCGCTCAGAATGCGGGCCGCCTCCTGCCCGGTGACGCGATCGGAGGCGAGGTCGATCCGCTCGCCCACGAACTCGCCGGGGTTCTCGACGGCATGTACGGCCATACCGGCGATGTCCAGGACGCTCACCTGGTCGAGCGGCTTGCCGGGTGTCAGCGGGTTGGCGAGCACGCCGTCACCGAGCCGGCTGAAGCCGAGGTTGAGCACGTTCTCCATGAAGTACACCGGGCCGAGCACGGTCGCGCGCACCGGCAGCTCGCGCACCTGGGCCTCGATGAGCTGCTTGCTGTCGGCATGGTCGATGTCGGTGGCCACCTGCCGGTCGCCGCCCCGCACGGAGGAGTACACCAGGTGGACGTCGAGGCGGGCGGCGGTGTCGACGAGCAGGCGTCCCTGCGCGACCTCCGCGTCCTTGCCACCCTCGCCGAACGGCACCGACAGGCCGAAGACCGCGTCGGCGCCGGCGCAGGCCTTCTGGAGCGCGCCGGGATCGGCGAGGTCGCCGACGGCGAGTCGTGCTCCCCGGCCCGACAGGGCCTTCGCGGCCGGCGACTCCGCCGAGCGGACGTACGCCACCACCTCGTGACCGCGTTCCAGGAGCAGGTCCGCGACCGCGCCTCCCTGCTTGCCGGTGGCCCCTACGACGACGACTTTGGTCATGACAACCTCTCCATGGTCGGGATGAGATGTGATCGTGAGCGATTCTGTGACCTCGACCACAGTTGAGGTCAAGCGCCGGGCGGCAGCGGCACGGTAGCCGGCGAAATCCGGGGCATGAGCGCGACCAGGCAACCGCCCCCGATCCCGCGAACCGGGCGGGTCGGGAAAGATCATGGGAGGGATGACTGTGGATCCGAACGAGGTCACCGAGGTGCTGAACCGGCCGCTCAGCCGGGAACTGCTGGCCCGCGACATGACCCGCCTGGCCTACGTCGCCAAGGACGGCACACCGCGCAACGTGCCGATCATCTTCGCCTGGAACGGCTCGGAGATCGTCATGTGCACTCCGAAGAACGCTCCGAAACTCCGGGCGCTGAGCGAGAACCCGATGGTCGCCCTGACGATCGACACCGAGGTGCACCCGCCGAAGATCCTGCTCATCCGGGGCCGGGCCGAGCTGGACTTCGTCGACGGCATCCCGGACGAGTACCTCCAGACCACCACGACCTACGAGATGACGCCCGAGCAGCGCGTCGAGTGGGAGGCGGAGGTGCGTTCGCTCTACCACGACGGCATGGTCCGGATCGTGGTGACCCCGACGTGGGCGAAGCTGATCGACTTCGAGACGACCCTGCCGAGCCCGGTCGAGGAGCTGCTCCGGCAGCGGGAGGAGCGCCGGCGCGGCTGAGCCGCACGCGCGGTGTGCCGGCGGCCGGGGATCTCGCGGGCCTGTACGGCGGCGACACCGACGGCCGCACCCCCGACGATGGCCTCGAGCACGACCAGCTCGTCCAGGCTGCGGGGATCAGGCCAGCCGGGGGCGACGGCTACGACACGGAGATTTCCGGGCCACTGAAATCATCCGCTGTCTGCGGGACACGTGTGGGGCGTAGGACCCACCCGGTCCCGTGGAGAGAGGACGTGAGTTCGTGCGACCACCTGACGACAGGCGTCGCCGTTTCGAGGAGCTGTACCGGGCCAATCATGATCCGGTGCTCGGGTACGTGGTACGGCGGACGGCCAACGGCCATGACGCGGCGGATGTCTTCGCCGAGACCTTCCTGACCGTATGGCGGCGGCTGGACGACGTGCCGGTGGGTGAGAAGGCACGCCCATGGCTGTTCGGGGTCGCGCGGCGGGTGCTCGCGAACCACCATCGCGGCGCACGGCGGCACACGGCGCTGACCGCCCGGCTGGCCTCCGAGCTGAGGGCGATCCAGCGGCCGGGGGAGGAGGCGGCCGGCGCGGACATCCTGACCAGGGCGTTCGCGGAACTGCCCGACGACTACCGGGAGGTGCTGTCGCTGGCCGACTGGGAGGGCCTGTCCGCCGCCGAGATCTCGGTCGTGCTCGGGTGCTCGGTCAACGCCGTACGGATCCGCCTGCACCGGGCCGGGCGCCGCCTGGCCCGCGCCCTTTCGGAAGACCACCCGCCACGACCTGCGGCCCGCGCCCGCGTACAGGAAGGAGACCCCGCATGACCAGGATCACCGTAGGCCGCCTCAATCCCGTCACCGACGACGAGATCGCCAGGCTGGTGAGCACGCAGTCGAGGGACGAACTGGCGGAGCACATCACCGGGACCGTCCCAGAGCCCGAGCCCCGGTCCCGGCGGCGGCGGCGCCTGATCGTCGGCATTCCGCTCGTGGGGGCGGTGACGGCCGCCGCGGTGGTCGCGTTCTCGTCCGGCTGGGCGGGGCCGCAGCCCGCCGAAGCGGCGGCACTCTCCTTCCAGCGCGAGGGCGGCTACCTCGTCGTCCGGGTGCAGGACCCGGAGGCCGATCCCGAGCGTTACCGGGAGGAGTTCCGGCAGCGAGGGCTGAACATCAACCTCAAACTGGCCCCCACCAGCCCGGACAAGGCAGGCCAGGTCCTGTTCATGGAGGACGGCGACGATCCGGCCGGCCGGATCGAAGCCGTCGAGGGCTCGTGCGGGGAGCACGCGTGCTCGGTGGCCGTCAAGGTGCCGGAGAACTACCGTTCCTACGCCAGCATCGTCTTCGGCCGTGCGGCAGAGCAGGGGGAGATGTACGCCACGGGGCCGGGCGACGAGCCGGGCGAGGGCATCGGCCTGCCCGGCATCGACGATTACACCGTGACGGAGGCGGTCGCGATCCTGCGCGCACGTGGCGTGGCCGTCGAGTACCGCTACCAATACCGGGGTTCGGACCAGCCGTACCCGCACGGCATCCCCGCCGACAAGGTCGATCCCGACTGGTACGTCCACGAAGGTCTGGTCGGCTCGGAGAACCAGGCCATCCTGTTCGTGGGCCCGGAGCCCAACGACTGAGAATCGTGAACCCTTCCGGCTTCTCGCCCGACTGTGCTGGGTGACAGGAGGACGAGATGACCGATGAGCTGCTGGTGGTGCGTGCTCAGCTGGGTGAGCGCGCGGCGCTGGCCGAGTTGCTGGCCCGGTGGCGGACGCCGGTGTGGACCTATGTGCGCCGCATGCTGGATGCCGACCGGGCCGACGACGTGACACAGGAGATCTGGCTGTCCGTGGTCCGCGGCCTGCCCAGGCTGAAGGACCCGGGCAGGTTCGCGCCGTGGCTGTTCACGATCGCCCGGCGGTCGGTCACCGATCGGCTGCGGGGCGAGTACGCCCAGGCCGGGGAGAGGTCCGGAGTCGGCGAGGTGGTCGTCGAAGACCCGGCCGAGGCGATGGTGGATCGCGCCGTTCTGGTGAGCGTGCTGTCGGCTCTGCCGGTGCCGGAACGGGAGATCCTCGTCCTGTTCTACCTGGAGGACCTGCCGGTGGAGGTGTGCGCGGACATCTGCCGGGTCCCGGCCGGGACGGTCAAGTCCCGGCTCAACCGCGCCCGTCGGCTGCTGCGTGAGCACCTGGAGGAGAAGGGATACAGACCATGACCGAAGAGCCGCGCCTGACGGCGCAGGACATGATCGAACAGCTGGAGCCGGCGCTGTCGCGGAGAACGCGGATCCGGGCGGTGACGGCGCTGCCGGCCGGCGTGGCCGGGGCGGTGTTCGTGGGCACGTTGTGGTCGTCGGAGCCCGGCCCGCTGCCCGGCCGCACTCATCTGGCGTTCGCGTTGTTCACCGTGTTCTGCCTGGCCTGGGCCGTCTACGGCGGGTGGCTGCTGGCGCGCCGGGTCGCGCTGTTCGCCACCGATCAGGTGATCGCCGCCTGGATCGGCCTGGCCGCCTCGCTGGCCACCACGACGGTCGTCACCGTCGTGGCCGTGCAGCGAGGCACCGGCTGGGGGCTCGCCCTGGCGGCCGGGAGCCTGTTCGTCGCGGTGGCCCTGGTGCTGACGGTGCGCGCTCATGCCCGGCGGGCGGCGCTGCTGCGCCGCATGCGCGAGCTGACCGGCGGGGAGGAGCGGTGAACGCGCTGGAGACCAGCGGGCCGGGCAAGCGCTACCAGTAGCGCTGGGCGTCGCGCTCGGCCGCATCGCGGTGCCCGCCGGGGCCAGGGCCGCGCTGGTCGGGCCACACGGGGCAGGCACGTCCACGCCGCTGAACCTGGTGTCGGGACTGCTGAGGCCCACCACGGTCGTCGTCACGGCGCCGCTCCTCGGTGGAGTCAGCGAGGGCCGCCGACGCCGGCCTGCAGGAGTTTGGCGAGGATCGCGCTCAGCTGGCCGCGCTCGTCGGAGGTGAGGACCTTGAAGGTGTCGTCGAGGAAGGCCGGGATCAGGGCCTGGGCCCGGGCGAGCCGCCGGCGGCCCGAGTCGGTGATGGTGACGGCGTAGGAGCGCCGGTCGCGGGGGTTGCGTTCCCTGCGGACGTGGCCCGCCTGTTCCAGGTCGTCGCAGACGCCGACCATGACGCTGCGGTCGATCCGGAGCTCTTCGCTGAGCGTCTGCTGGGAGCAGGGGCCGACGGCGTCGAGCATCTGGAGCACGAGGTGCTGCCCGACCCCGAGCCCTTCCTCGGTGGCATGCGCGTCGGCGGCGCGGGCCACGGCGGCCGACGCCCGGCACAGCGCGATGTCGAGCCGCTCGGCGGCGAGCCGGGGAAAGTACGCCGTCCCGCGGTCCGTCGTTCTGGTCGTTGTCGCCATCGCTCTCCCTCGTGCGTCCAGCCGACAGCCTATCGCACATCCATCTACGAACAGACTGTTTGACAGCAGATGATTTGCAGGCATACGGTCCAAACCGTCTGTCCACCAATTGTTTGCACGCAGATGGAGAGTGATCGTGACCCGACCCGACGGCCGCCGGCAGGTGGCCCTGGTGGTGTTGTGCGCCGCGGTTTTCCTGGACTCGATGGACCTGTCGCTGATGGGGGTGGCCCTGCCCGCCATCGGGCGCGATCTGGCGCTGCCGGAGAGCACCCTGCAGTGGCTGATGTCCGGCTACGCGGTCGCCTACGGCGGTTTCCTGCTGCTCGGCGGCCGCATCGCCGACCTGTTCGGCCGCCGCCGGGTGTTCCTGCTGTCGCTGGCGGTGTTCGCGGCGGCGAGCCTGGCCGGCGGGCTGCTGTCAGAGGGATGGCCGCTGGTGGCCACCCGGGTGATCAAGGGAGTGGCGGCCGCGCTCACCGCCCCGGCGGCGCTGTCGCTCATCACCACCACCTTCATCGAGGGGCCGCAGCGCAACCGGGCGCTGGGGATCTATTCGCTGGCCGGGGCGACCGGCTACACCGCCGGGCTGATCGCCTCCGGCCTGCTGACCGAGATCAGCTGGCGGCTGGTGTTCTTCCTGCCGGTCCCGATCGCCCTGCTGGTGCTGGCCGCGGCGCCGCTCGTGCTGCCAAGCGGCATTCGGCCGCCCGGGGCGCGCGAGGGGTTCGACGTCGCCGGCGCGGCCGCGGTCACCGGCGGCGTGCTGCTGCTGGTGTTCGCGCTGACCGAGAGGAGCCGGCCGGCCGGTGCCGTGGCCGTGCTGCTGCTGGGGGCCTTCGTCGTCATCGAGCGCCGGCGACGCGCGCCGCTCGTCCCGCTGGAGGTGTTCAGGTCCGGCACCGTGGGCGCTGCCAATCTCGCGGCCCTGGCCTGGGCGGGTGCGACGATCGGCTGGCAGTTCGTCGCGGTGCTGTATCTGCAGCAGGTGCTCGGCTACGGCGCGCTGGCCACCGGGCTCGGGATCGTCCCGATGGGCCTGGCCATCGTCATCGCCGCCAACCTGGCGGGTCATCTGATCAGCCGATGGGGTCTGGGGCGGGTGGCCGCGGCCGGGATGCTGGTCCAGGGCGCGGGCATCCTGTTGTTCCTGCGGGCCGGGGCCACCGGCGACTACGTCACGGTGCTGCTGCCCGCGCTGGTCGTGCATGGCATCGGCAACGGGCTGTCCTTCCCTAGCCTCAACATCGCCGCCGTCGCCGGCCTGCCCGACGAGCGGCAGGGGCTCGCCTCGGGCCTGGTCACCTCCGCCGTCCAGATCGGCGCCGGAATCGGCGTGGCGGTGCTGGCGGCGGCGATGACGCTCGGCGGCTCCGCGCTGGCCGGATACCGGATCGCCTTCCTGACGGCGGGCGGCTTCTCCCTGCTCGGCGCCCTCGTCGCCGCCCTCGGCCTGCGCCCCCACCGCGCCGCACCCGTTCCCGCCCCGACCGCCTGAAGGAGACACGCATCATGACGCTGGACCTCACCCCGGACGAACTGCTGAGCACGACCCGCGCCGTACGCAAACGCCTGGACCTCACCCGTCCGGTGCCGCGCGAGCTGATCGAGGAGTGCGTGGACCTGGCCGTGCAGGCGCCGACCGGGCGCAACCGGCAGCGCTGGCACTTCATGGTCGTGACCGAGGCCGAGCGGCGCCGGGCCGTGGCCGACATCTTCCTGCGCGCCCTGCCCCTGGCCACCGGGCAACCGCTGACCCGGCACGACGTCCGGCGGATGAACCACCATTCCGCCTCCACCGAGCGGGTCTTCGACGGCCTGCGCCACCTGGCAGACAACATCCACCGGGTGCCCGCGTTCGTCATCCCGGGTGTGGAGGGGCGCACCGACCGCGCCCCGGTGGCCGTGCAGGCGGGAGCGTGGGGATCGATCCTCCCGGCCGTGTGGAGTTTCATGCTGGCCGCCCGCGCTCGCGGCCTGGGCACGGTGTGGACCACCGCCCAGGGGCCGCTCGAACACGAGCTGGCCCAGGTGCTCGGCGTGCCGTACGAGGAGGTCATGCTGGCGGCGTTCGTCCCGCTGGCCTTCACCCTCGGCACCGGCTTCAGGCCCGCGCCCCGCATCCCACGCGAGGAGGTCCTGCACTGGGAGCGATGGTGAGCCCCGTGCCGGGCGTTGGGCCACGCGGCGGGCCGGCCGCGCCGCTCCGAGCAGGACGGGGGCTGACGCCCGGATCGGCCTGCGGTCTCATACGCTGCAGACATGGTCCCCGCTCTGCTTCTCGCGTTACTGCTGGCCTTGCTGGCTCTCTTCCAGCTGGGCCTGGTGTTCGGCGCCCCGCTCGGGCGCTTCGCGTGGGGAGGCGAGCATCGCGTGCTGCCTCCCAAGCTCCGGGTGGGGAGCGCCGTCTCGATCGCGATCTACGCGCTCATCGCGCTGATCGTCCTGGATCGCGCGGGACAGGTGGACGTGTTCCCCGGCTCGTTCTCGACGGTGGCGACGTGGGTGGTGTTCGGCTACTTCGTGCTCGGCGTCGGCATGAACGCGATCTCGCGGAGCAAGCCGGAGCGCTACACGATGGCGCCGGTGTCAGCCGTGCTGGCGGTGCTGGCCCTGCTCGTCGGGCTGGGCTGACGGGGACCGGGACGAGGCGCGCGGCGCGCGGCGCTCACCGGCCGGCGCCTTGCAAGAACTGTTCGGCTGCGGTGTCGACGAGTTCGTCGAGCAGTTCCGGTTTGACGAGGTTGCCGTTGATGATCGAGGCGATGCCCTGGAGCGTCGCGAACAGGACGATCCCGATCCGCTCCGGGTCGCCCGCCTGGAGCGCCCCCTGCTCCTGCCCCTGCGTGATCAGCTCGCTCATCAGGCCGAACGGCGCTTCGGCCGCCTTGACGATCCGCGTCGCACCGGGCCGATGCTTGCTGGTGTACATCAGTTCGAGGAGCGCGGCGTTCTCGGTGGCGAAGCGGGTGTAGGCCATCATGGCGGCCCGTACGCGCGAGGGGAAACCTTCGCCCGCGCCCGCCAGCGCGGCGCGCAGCGCTGTGTCCAGCCGGGCGAACCCCGCCTCGGCGAGCGCGTCGAGCAGGGCCTGACGGTCTGCGAAGTGCCGGCGCGGCGCGGCGTGGCTGACGCCGGCCTCCCGGGCCAGATCGCGCAGCGACAACTGGTCCGCGCCACGCTCCCGCAGGCCGCGCTCGGCCGCGTCGAGCAGTGTGGCCCGGAGGTTTCCGTGATGGTAGGGCCGCTCATCGGTCGCGTCTGGCATGGCCCCACGGTATCAGATCATGTTTTCGTTGACTACTTTGTTGGCGTCGTCTACTTTGTAGTCCATGACAACATTTTCTGTCTCGGACCTCCCTCCCATGGCTGGTCGCACGGTCGTGGTCACCGGCGCGAGCAGCGGGATCGGCCGCGCGGCCGCCCGCGTTCTCGCGGCCATGGACGCGCGTGTCGTGCTCGCCGTGCGCAACCTCGGCAAAGGGCGCGAGGCGGCTGCCGCGATGACCGGCCGCGTCGAGGTCCGGCGGCTCGACCTCGCCGACCTCTCCTCGGTCCGGGCATTCGCCGAAGATCTGCCCGAGCCCGTCGACGTGCTCATCAACAACGCGGGCGTCATGATCCCGCCGCTCACGCGCACGGCCGACGGCTTCGAGCTGCAGTTCGGCACCAACCATCTGGGGCACTTCGCGCTCACGAACCTGCTCCTGCCCCGGATCCGGGAGCGGGTCGTGACCGTCTCGTCCAGCGCCCACAAGCTGGGCTCGATCGACTTCGGCGACCTCAACTGGGAGCGCAAGCCGTACCGGCCGATGCCCGCATACGCGCAGTCCAAGCTCGCCAACCTGCTGTTCACCTCAGAGCTCCAGCGCCGGCTCGCCCACGCCGGCTCACCTGTGATCGCCACCGCCGCGCACCCCGGCATCGCGGCCACGAACCTGCTGTGGTCCGACGGACAGTCCGGCATGCTGCACCGCGTCCAGCAGGCGGTGGTCAGCCTCGTGGCGCAGAGCGACGACGACGGCGCGCTGCCGACGCTGTACGCGGCGGTGGCGGGCATTCCGGGCGACAGCTACGCGGGCCCGAGCGGCTTGCTGGAGGGGCGCGGCGCGCCGAAGCTGGTCGGCCGCTCGGCGAGGGCGCGGGACGCCGAGGCGGCACGCCGCCTGTGGGAGGCCTCCGAAGAGCTGACGGGAGTCGCCTTCCCCCGGCAATCTCTCCAGAGCGCCTGATCCGCCGGAGAGGGGTGGCGGCGCGATCGCGCATCGACCGAACGGCTGATTTCCGCGTCAGCCGCATCCGCGCCCGATCGTGGCCGCGCGGTCGATTCGCCTGCTGAGCAGGTAAAAGATGCTTGAGGCATGGCAGTCATCGAAGTCAGCAACCTCACCAAGAAGTACGCGGACCTGACGGTTCTCGACGGAGTGTCGTTCTCGGTGGAGGACGGCGAGATCTTCGGCATCCTGGGCCCCAACGGCACCGGCAAGACCACGACCGTGGAGTGCGTGGAAGGGCTGCGGCGGCCGGACGCCGGGTCGATCCGGGTGCTCGGGCTCGACCCGGTCAAGGACGGCCGGGCGCTGCGCGAGCAGATCGGGGTGCAGCTCCAGCACACGCAGCTGCCGGAGAATCTGAAGGTCTGGGAGGCGCTCGACCTGTACGCCTCCTTCTACGCCGAGCCGCGTGACTGGCGTGAGCTGCTGGAGGAGTGGGGGCTGGCCGACAAGCGGAACGCCCGCTTCGGCAAGCTGTCCGGCGGTCAGAAGCAGCGGTTGTTCATCGCGCTGGCGCTGGTCGGCAACCCCCGGGTGGCGTTTCTCGACGAGCTGACCACGGGGCTCGACCCGCAGGCCCGCCGGACGACCTGGGAGCTGATCAAGCGGGTCCGGGCGAGCGGCGTGACCGTGGTGCTGGTGAGCCACTTCATGGACGAGGTGGAGGAGCTGTGCGACCGGGTCGCCGTCTTCGACCGGGGCTCCGTCGTCGCGATCGACACCCCGGCGGGGCTGATCGAGGGGATCGACGCCGAGCACCAGATGCGGTTCACGGTGATGACGGAGAACGTCGCCGACCTGGCCGGTCTGTTCGACGGCGTGCCCGGCGTCTCCGGCGTGAGCAGGACGGGCAACCGGGTGGTGGTCTCGGGCCGGGGTGACTTCGCCACCGCCGTCACCGCCCGGCTGGCCCGGCACCACGTCCTCGTCAGCGACCTGCGCATCGACAAGCGCACGCTCGACGACGCCTTCCTCGCACTCACCGGCCGCTCGTTCACCCCTGACAACTGACGGAGAACCCCTGATGACCGCTCTCGCCAAACTCACGTCCGTCGAACTGAAGCTGCTGGTCAGGGAGCCGGGGGCGATGTTCGCGCTCCTCATCCCGCTGTTCATCCTGGTGGTCTTCGGAAGCTCGATCGAGCCGGGGGACACCGTGCTCCTGCCGATGTCGCTGGCCATCGCCGTCGGACTGGTGGGGCTCTATCTGATGCCCACCACCCTGGCGACCTATCGCGAACGCGGCATCCTGCGCAGGCTGTCCACCACTCCGGTACGGCCGGGCAGCATGCTGGTGGTGCAGTTGATCCTGCAGCTCGTCCTCGTGGTGGTGGCCTGCGGGCTGCTCCTGACGGTCGCGGGCACCGTCCTGGGCGCCCGTCTGCCCGGCGCGGCGCTGCCGGTCGTGGTGACGTTCCTGCTCGGCACGGCGGCGATGTTCGCGGTCGGCCTGCTCATCGCGGCCCTGGCCCCCAACGGGCGGGCCGCCAACGGGATCGGCGTCCTGCTGTACTTCCCGATGGCCTTCCTCGCCGGGCTGATGCAGCCCGCGGACCAGATGCCCGTTATCTTGGCGTCCATCGGCCGATACACCCCTCTCGGAGCGTTCAGGCAGGCGCTGCAGGACGTCTGGGCGGGCGGCTCGCCCAGCCTCCTCCTGTGGGGGGTCCTGGCCGCGTACGCGGTGATCCTCAGTGCGGCCGCCGCCAGGCTTTTCCGATGGGAGTAGAAAGTGACCTCGGTGAACGGGCGTCTGGACATCTGGGAGAGGCGTCTGGCGCGTCAGATGGCCGCCGCGCCGTACGTCCTGCTGGCCCTCTCGGCCGGGCTCGTCTGGGTCACCGGGGAGCGGGCGTGGAGCCACCGATTCAGCACGCTCGGCCTGGTCCTGCTGGCCGCGGCCTGGATCTGGGTGATGTCGCGCGGCGACAGGAAAGGTCTCTACGTCGCCGGGCTGGTCGTCCTCATCGCGGTGCTCAGTACGCGGGGGATGTGGTTCGCGAGTTTCTTCGGCTTCACCGGGTTCCTCCATTCGTCGCAGTATCTGCGGGGCAAGGCGAGACTCGCCGGGGTGACCGCCACGGCGGCGATCAGCGTCATGGCCTACAACGGCGAGCCGCCCGAGCTCACCCCCTCCGGGATTCTGGCCTTCCTGTTCTTCACGGCCGCCATCGTGCTGGCGGTCAGCCTTTTCAGCTTCGTCGGTGAGATCACGGCCGAGCGCAGCGCCGAGCGCAGCCGGATGGTGATCCAGCTTGAGGAGACGATGCGGGAGAACGAGGGCCTGCACGCCCAGCTGCTCCTCCAGGCGCGGGAGGCGGGCGTGCACGACGAACGCCAGCGCATGGCGGCCGAGATCCACGACACCCTCGCCCAGGGACTGACCGGCATCATCACCCAGCTCCAGGCGGCGGAGCAGGCCGAAGACTGGCGGCGCAACGTGGGCAACGCCGTACGGCTGGCCCGCGAGAGCCTCGCCGAGGCCCGGCGCTCCGTGCACGCGGTCGGCCCCGGCCAGCTGGAAGCCGCGCCCCTGCCCGAGGCGCTGGAGGCCGTGGTCACCCAATGGGCCGAGCTCAACGCGACCCGTGCTGACTTCACCACAACTGGTACGGTCCGTCCCATGCATCCCGAGGTCGAGGAGACGTTGCTGCGCACAGCCCAGGAAGCCCTGGCCAACGCCGCCAAGCACGCCGGTGCCGGCCGGGTCGGGCTGACCCTGTCGTACATGGACGACGTGGTCACCCTGGACGTGTGTGACGACGGCGCCGGATTCGACCCCGAACGCGTCACCGGCGGCGGCGGCTTCGGCCTGACGTCGATGCGCAAGCGCGTGAGCCGCCTGGCGGGCACCCTGGAGATCGAGTCGGAGCCCGGAGGCGGCACCGCGATCTCCGCGAGCGTGCCCGCCATCGCGCGGGAGAGCGCACATGGCTGAGACGCCCATCCGGCTGCTCATAGCCGACGACCACCCCATCGTCCGCGACGGCATCCGCGGCATGTTCGCCGGCGACCCGGCCTTCGAGGTGCTCGGCGAGGCCGGCGACGGGGCGCAGGCCGTCGACCTCGCGCGCGTGCTGAACCCCGACGTGATCCTCATGGACCTGCGCATGCCCGTGATGGACGGCGTCACCGCCATCAAGGAGCTCGCCAGGCTGGGCCTGCCCGCCCGCGTCCTCGTCCTCACCACGTACGACACCGACAAGGACGTCCTGCCCGCCATCGAGGCGGGCGCCACCGGCTACCTCCTGAAGGACACCGGGCGCGAAGATCTCGTACGGTCGGTCCGTACGGCGGCGCGGGGCGAAGCCGTGCTCTCCCCGTCGGTCGCCACCCGCCTTCTCGGCCAGGTACGCGCTCCCGCCGATCCGCTGAGCGCGCGCGAGCTGGAGGTGCTCCGCCTCATCGCGCGGGGCGCCACCAACCGCGAGGCGGCCCGCAGCCTGTTCATCAGCGAGGCCACGGTCAAGAGCCACGTGCTGCACATCTACGCCAAACTCGGCGTGAACGACCGGGCGGCGGCCGTCGCCGTGGCCTTCCGGCGCGGCCTGCTCACTGTGGAGAGCGACTGATCAGAACCAGCCGCCTGACAGGGCCGCCCTCCTGGCCCGTTGACTTTGTCGCAATGTTTGTCGCACTATGTTGCCACAAAGCTTGCGACAAAGGAGGCGCCGTGACCCATGAACCGCTGCCGGACGCCGGCCCGCCGGCACGTGCGGCAGATCTGCGCATGGCGGGCGCGTGGCTGGCCCGGCACGACCTCGCCGAGGCCCGCCCGACCGCGCTGCTGGCCGGCCGCCTGGCGGTCCGCAGACGCGCCCGCCTGGCCGCTCATGTCATCCTGGCCGTGCTGATCCTGGCCAGCGCGCTCGCCCATCCCGCCGTCGGCGGCCTCCCGCCGCATCGCTCGCTGCCGGCCCTGACCGCGCTGGTCGCCGGGCTGCTGCTGGCACAGGCGCTGCTCGACCGGTGGGTGCGGCGCGTCGACCAGCGGGTGGGCGCGACGCTGTCGCGCAGGGCCGCCCACCTGACCCCGCCCGGCTGGCGGGCCGTGCTCGGCCGGCCGTACGCCGTCTTCCTGCTCGCCACGTTCGCCGGTGCGATGGTGCTGGCCGGCAGCGCCCTGGCCGTCCCCGACCCCACCGTGCGGCAACTGGCCGTCGTCCTGATGATCGGCCTGCTCGGCGTGGCGGCCATCGTCGTCATGCAACTGCGCCACCTGCTCAGGCACCCGGTCGTGGCGGAAGACGAGGAGTCGCTGACCGCCGACGTCATCATGCGCGTCGAGGACGCCCGCGAGCTCACCACCCCGAGCGTGCAATGGTCGCTGCCCGTGGTGCTGCTGTTCGGCACCGCCCCCGCCTGGTGGAGCGCCGCCTCGATCGCCTACCTGATCGTCGGCCTGCTCGCGTGCATCGCGCTCCAGGCCAGGACACCGTCGAGCGCGACGGTGGCCCGGCAGGCCATGAGCGTCCGATGATCGTCATCGACGCGGCCTCGCCGGTGCCGCCGTTCGAACAGCTACGCGCCCAGCTCGCCCGGCAGATCCAGGACCGCACGCTGGCCGTGGGCGCCCGGCTGCCGACCATCCGCCACCTCGCGGCCGACCTCGGCCTGGCCGTCAACACGGTCGGCCGGGCCTACCGCGAGCTGGAGGAGGCGGGGCTGATCGAGACGCGCGGCCGGGCGGGCTCGTTCGTTTCGGCCGCCGGCGAGGAAGGCCGGGAACGGGCCCGCCGGGCCGCCGCCGACTACGCGGCCGTCGTCGCCGGCGCCGGCATCGACACGGGCGAGGCGCTCCGCATCGTCCAGGCGGCACTGACGTCCGGCACGGCGGCCCCGGCCCCGTCCTGACCCTCGGACGACCTTCGGGATCGCCGGTGTCCTTCACTCCTCCGATACGCGCAACGCCCAGACCTGCAAGCGATGGTCTGGGCGTTGCGCCAGTCAAATGTGCGGCCTGTTCGGTCTTGAAAGCTTCACACCGGGAAGGGCGGCCTGCGCCGGGCTGGGGGCGAGAACGAGCGCGCTCGCCGCGACAGCGAGTGTCGCAATGACTTTCGCTCCACTCTCGAATTTCATCAGGATCGGCGACGGCCACGGTCCCTCGGCGGCCGCGAACACTGGCGGACTGTGATCGTGTGGACACCCTCTGTGAAGTACTTCAATACCACCGGTCCCTGTGACCCGCGGCGTCACTACATGCTGCCCCCCACGCCCTCAGGGCTGAGGGGGACATCGCGGCGCTGGCGTTCTCCTGCGAACGCGCCAAGGTGGCCCACGACTACGGCGCCGCCGAGTCGATGCTGCTGGATTCGATCCGTGAGGCCGCCGATCGGCCGGGCTGGCCGGACGAACTGCTGAGGGTCTGATACAGCTCCCGTTACAGGGCCCTCACGCCGCGCACCCTACCGATTGGTCATTCCGGCCCAGCTCAAAAGCCCCGGGACCTGGGGCTTTATAGCAGGCTGATCTCCCGTCTGACATGATCTTGGGCCGGAGAAGGGAGGCTGGGATGGTCACGACGAACGCCGGTCTACGGCGATTACTGGCGGACTCGGGGGAGGCTCGCGGGTGGGTGTCACCCCGGACGGACCTCGTCACGGCACTGCTCGGCGTGTGGTTCGGCATCGGGCTGATGATCGACGCGTGGGCGCACACCAACCTGTCGGCCGAACTGGAGACGTTCTTCACCCCCTGGCACGCGGTGTTCTACTCGGGGTTCGCGGCGGTCTCGGCCTGGCTCATCTGGCAGGTGCTGCGCAACGTCCGCACCGGGCGGCAGGGGCTGGCCGCGGTGCCCATGGGCTATCTGGCCGGGCTGGTGGCGATCCCCGCGTTCGCGGCCTTCGGGTTCGCCGACATGGTGTGGCACACGGTGCTCGGCATCGAGACGTCCATCGACATCCTGTTCAGCCCCTCGCACCTCGGCCTCATCGTGACGATGCTGCTCATCATCACCACGCCGCTCCGCTCGGCCTGGAAGGCGCCCGACGTGGGGGCCCGGCCGTCGCTCGGGCGGCTGCTGCCCGCGCTGGTCGGGCTGGCGTTCGCGACCACGCTGGTGTCGCTGTTCCTGTCGTACGGCGACGCGATGCAGTGGGGAGCGGGGAGCATCGTGGAGGTGTTCTCCAGCCTGGACGGATCCGACAGGCTGGCCACGGCCATGGTCATGACGAACGTGATCATCCTCGCCCCGGTGCTGTTGCTGGTGCGCCGGTGGGAGCTGCCGTTCGGTAGCGTGACGCTCATGTACACGATCGGCGTCCTGATGCCGGGGGCGCAGACGGCCTTCCGCAACATGCCGATCCTGCTGACGTTCGTGGCGGCGGGGCTGGTCAGCGACCTGCTGATCCGCTGGCTGCGTCCCTCGGGGAAGCGGCGGGGCGCCTACTGGGCCTTCGCCGGGCTGTCGGCGTTCGTCACCTGGTCGCTGTACATCGGGGTGGCGTCGGCGGCGGCCGGCGCGCTGCCCGCCGTGCCCGAGCTGTGGACCGGCGCGCCGATCGTCGCCGGGCTGGTCGGCCTGGCGCTCGGGGCGCTCTTCCTGCCCAACGCCTCCGACGACGGATGATCCGGGCGCTCCTCCTCGCCGCCGTCCTGGTGGTGATGTTCGCCGCTCCGGCCGCCGCGCACAATGTCACGGCCGGAGCGGATCTGCGGATCGCGCAGACGATCGCGGGCGCCGAGGTCACCCTGGTGATCAAGGGCACGTCGCGGGTGCCCGGGCCGTTGCGGATCGGCGTCGTCGCCTTCGAACGCGCCGCGGGCCTGCCCGTGAGCCTGGAGGTCCGCTCGCTGACCGGCGGCCGCACGGTCAAGGGCGTCGCGCGGGCCGCCGCCGATCCCGAATACGCCGAGCTCAGGGTGGAGGAGACCGGCCCGCACCAGCTCACGCTGCGGGCCGGCGACGAGGTCGCCGTGGTGCCCTTCCGCGTCCTGGTGGATCGCGGCTCGGCGGGCGATTTCCTGATCTATGGCGGATTGTTCGCGGCGGGGCTGTTGCTGGTGGGTGGCCTGCTCACCGGCGCGGTCTCCCGGCGCGGCCCGGCCATGATGCTGGCCGCCGGCGCCGCGGCGGGGGTCACGGTCGCGGCCATGGTCGTCGTCTTCGAGCCGATGCTGCCGCCCGGCCCGCCCGACGGCGCCGCGCCCACGGCGCAGACCCAGCCCGCCGGCGGGCGGCCGTTCGCGCAGGCGCGGATGGAGACGGCCCCGGCCGGCCCGGCGCCCGGACAGGAGTTCACGCTGCGCGTCGACCTCACCGACGGCTCCACCGGAAGGCCGGTGGACGATCTGGTCTCCCACCACGAGGCGCTCGCCCACGTGGTCGTCACCAGTGAGGACGGCCGCTACTTCCGCCACGTGCACCCGCTGCGCACCGCCGCCGGCCGCCTGGAGGTCAGGCTGCGCGCCGACCGTCCGGGCCGCTACCTGGTCTACGCCGAGCTGGAACGCGAGGACTCCGGCGGCCAGCTCCTCACCGGCGAGTTCGCCGTCGACGGCGACCCGGCCGGCGCCGCGACCGCCGACCTTCCCGCCGCCGTCCCCGAGCTGCGGCCGGCCGTCCCCGTCGCGGGCCGCCCGGCGACGATCGAGCTCCCCGCCGACGGCGCGGTGCGGCCGTGGCTCGGCATGGCCGGCCACCTGATCGTACGGAGCCAGGACGGGTCGTTCCTCGGCCACGTCCACGAGATGGGGACGAACGGGACCCGGCTGCGCTTCACCTTCAGCTTCCCCCGCCCGGGACGGTATCTGGCCTGGGCCCAGCACGCCACGGACGGCCGCATCGTGACCATGCCCTTCACCGTCGACGTGGCGGAGCCGGCCGGATGAAACGCCTGATTGCGCTCGCCGCGCTGCTGGTGGCCGCGGCCGCGCTCTTCGTCGCCGGCCGGACCTCGGGCGCCGAGCCGCTGACCCTGACCATCGCCGGCTCCCGCTACACCGTGACCGTCCTGATCGACCCGCCCAGGACCGGCGCCATCGTCGTGGACACGCGGGTGACCTCGGGTGACGCGGACGGCATGGCGTTGTCGGCGGTGATGCCCGACATGGGGCACGCCATGCCCGAGCTCGCGGCGGCGGAGCGCGAGCCGGGCCGGTTCGTGGCCGAGGGCGAGCTGTTCACCATGTCGGGCGTGTGGGACGTGTCGATCCGCCTGACCGGCCCGGCGGGGGAGGAGACGCTCACCGCCAAGGCCCTGATCAGCGGCTGACGTACAGCTCCTTGATCGTCACGTCGGCCTTCGTCGCGTCCTCCCGGCCGGATGCCGCCCTTGGCGTCCGCGACGTGGACCAGCATGCCGATGGCTGCGTCTGTCAGTCATAGTCGGTGGCGCCGGTTACGCTGCGGTGGATGACGACGGTGGGGGTGGAGAGACACGTGACGGTCAACGGGGTGACGAGCGCCGCGGTGGCGGTCCCGGCGGGCGAGGCGGTCGGCCGGGTGCTCGGCACGCAGTCGGCCTCGCCGCTGTCGTTCTGGATCGGGCTGGCGCCGGGCAAGGTCGTCCAGCTCGACGACGTGGTGGTGACCAGGCGCGAGGTGCCGGGATACGGGCCGGTGCTGATGGCGGGTGTGGTCGCCACCGTCGAGGCCCGCCACGAGGGCGCCGCCTACGACTCCGACGTGTTCCTCATCGCCGACGGCGCGCTGCCCGCCGCCGTGGTCGAGGTGGCCGAGGTGCGCGTCACCCGCGTCGAGCCGGAGGTGTTCGTGCCGCCGCTGCCCGGCGCGCAGGTCTACCTCGCCGGCGCCGGCGACCGCGACCAGGCGCTCTACTTCGACGTGATGGACCGGCGCATCCCCATCGGCACCGGCCGCGACGGGCAGCCGCTGTACGTCAACTTCGACTTCCTCGACGGCACCCGGGGCGCGCACGTGTCGATCTCCGGCGTGTCGGGCGTGGCGACCAAGACCTCGTTCGCCACCTTCCTGCTCTACTCGATCTTCAACTCGGGCGTGCTGGGCGGCGAGGCGGCCAACACCAAGGCGCTGATCTTCTCGGTCAAGGGTGAGGACCTGCTCTTCCTCGACCACGACAACAGCCGGCTCGACGAGTCCGCCAGGAGCGTCTACGGGCGGCTCGGGCTGCCCGCCACGCCGTTCTCCAGCGTGCACGTCTTCGCCCCGCCCCGGCCCAACGACCCCAACGGCGTCCCGCACGTCTCCGCCCGCACCCAGGGGGTCAGCTCGTTCTTCTGGACGCTGGTGGAGTTCTGCCAGGAGGAGCTGCTGCGGTTCGTCTTCGCCGACGCCGACGACGAGCGCGCCGGCTACTCGCTGCTGGTCGGCCAGGTCGCCGCCCGGCTGCAGGCGTGGGCCGAGCCGGTCGGCGACGGCGGCGCGGTCCGCATCCGAGGCACCGCCTGCCGCACCTTCTCCGACCTGGTCGAGCTGCTGTCCGACCAGCTCCAGGACGAGGCCTCGCGGCACGAGTGGACCGGCGCGCAGACCCCGCTCGGCACCGTCAACGCCTTCCTGCGCCGGCTCCGCAGCGCCGTGCGGCCCCTGTCGCCGATCGTCCGCGGCGACCTGCCGTTCTTCCGCGCCCACACCATCCGCACCTCCGACGCCCAGGTCTCCATCGTCGACCTGCACAACCTGCCGGAGCGGGCGCAGCGGTTCGTGGTCGGCGTGGTGCTGCGCGGCGAGTTCCACCGCAAGGAGTCGGCCGGCACCGCCAAGCCGCTGCTGTTCGTGGTGCTCGACGAGCTCAACAAGTACGCCCCGCGCGAGGGCGACTCGCCCATCAAGGAGATCCTGCTCGACGTCGCCGAGCGGGGCCGCAGCCTCGGCGTCATCCTCATCGGCGCCCAGCAGACCGCCTCCGAGGTCGAGCGCCGCATCGTCGCCAACAGCGCCGTGCGCGTCGCCGGCCGCCTCGACTCCGCCGAGGCCGCCAGGTCCGAGTACGGCTGGCTGCCCCCGGCCGTGCGCGAGCGGGCCACGATCGCCAAGCCCGGCACCATGTTCGTGGCGCAGCCGGAGATCCCGGTGCCGCTGGCCGTCGCGTTCCCGTTCCCCGCGTGGGCCACCCGGCCGTCCGAGGCGGTGGCGCAGGCCAAGGCGTCGGCGGATCCGTTCCAGGGGCTGCCGGGCGCGGAAGACGACATCCCGCCGTTCTGAGGAGGAGGTGACCACGTGAAGATCCTGCACACCGCCGACTGGCACGTGGGCAAGGTGCTCAAGGGCCGCTCGCGCGCCGACGAGCACCGCCGGGTGCTGCGCGAGCTGGTCGCCACCGCGCGGGCCGAGGACGTCGACGCCGTCATCGTGGCAGGCGACCTGTTCGACACCTCCGCGCCCACCCCCGAGGCGCAGTCACTGGTGCTGCCCGCCCTCATGGCGCTGCGCGAGGACGGCCGCGACGTGGTGGTGCTGGCCGGCAACCACGACAGCGCGCCGCTGTTCGAGGTCTACCGGCCGGTGCTCGGCGCGCTCGGCCTGCACGTCGTGGGCGCCTTCCGCCGCCCCGACGCGGGCGGCACGCTCGCCTTCACCGCGCGCTCCGGCGAGCCGGTCCGCCTGGCCGTGCTGCCGTTCCTGTCGCACCGCTACGTGGTGCGCGCCGCCGAGGTGCTGACCGGCACCGCCGCCGAGCACAACCGCGACTACGCGGCCCGCATCGGCGAGCTGATCGGCGCGCTCACCGCCGGCTTCGCGGGCGACACCGTCAACCTGATCACCACCCACGGCACACTGCCCGGCGGCCGGTTCGGCGGCGGCGAGCGCGAGGCCCAGTCGATCTTCTCCTACTACTTCGAGCCGACCGCCTTCCCGCCCGCCACCCAGTACGCCGCCCTCGGCCACCTGCACCGCCGCCAGCAGATCCCCGGCCCCTGCCCGATCTGGTACAGCGGCTCGCCCATCGCCGTCGACTTCGGCGAGGAGGGCAACGAGCCTGGCGCGCTGCTGGTCGACGTCGCCCCCGGCCGCCCGGCCGTGGTGCGCGAGGTCACGTTCGCCGGCGCGCGCCGCCTGCGCACCGTACGCGGCACGCTGGAGCAGCTGGAGACCGTCGAGGCGGGCGACGACTGGCTCAAGGTGGTCGTCGAGGAGAAACCCCGCGTCGGCCTCGCCGACCAGGTGCGCGAGCTGCTGCCCGGCACCGTCGACGTGGTGATCGACGAACGGTTCCGGCCCGTGCAGGCGGTCCGCCGGCCGGGCTCCGCCGGCCGCACCCCGCGTGAGCTGTTCCGCGCCTACCTGGCCGACTCCGGCCGCGACGACGACCGCGTCGCCACCCTGTTCGACCGGCTGCATGACGAGGTGACCGGCTGATGCGACCCCTGCTGCTGCACGTGGAGGGCTTCGGCAGCTTCCGCTCGGCGACGGAGATCTCCTTCGCCGACACCGAATACTTCGCCCTGATCGGCCCCACCGGCGCGGGCAAGAGCACGATCATCGACGCGCTCTGCTTCGCCCTGTACGGGACGGTCCCGCGCTGGGGCAAGGAGAACGTGATCGCGCACGCGCTCGCCCCCTCCGCCGCCGCGGGCAAGGTCGGGCTGGTCTTCGACAGCGGCGGCCGGCGCTACGGCGTGGTGCGCGCGCTGGTCCGCGACAGCAAGGGCACCGTGCGCACCAAGGAGGCGCGCCTCGACGAGCTGACGCCCGGCGCGGCCGGCTTCGACGAGGTCGCCAGGCCCGTCGCCGAAGGCGAGAACGTCACCATCGAGGTCCAGCGGGTGACCGGGCTGGAATACCGGTTCTTCACCCAGTGCGTGGTGCTGCCGCAGGGCCGCTTCGCCGAGTTCCTGCACGCAGCCCCGCGCGAACGCCAGGACCTGCTCGTGCAGCTGCTCGACGCCGACGTCTACGACCGGATCAGGCAGCGCGCGGCGGCCGAGGAGGAGCAGGCCAGGCAGGCCGCCACCTTCGCCCGCAACCAGCTCGCCAAGCTGTCCGGCGCCACCGAGGAGGCCGAGCGCGAGGCGGACGAGCGCGTCCTGGCGCTGCGCGCGCTGGCCGAGGGCATCGGCGCCGACCTGGAGCTGCTGCGCGCCCGTGACGCCGAGCACCGGCGCACCCAGGAGGCGCTGGCGGCGCTGACCGGCCGCATCACCGCGCTGCGCTCGCTCACCATGCCGCCCGAGGTGCCCACCCTCGCCGCCACCGCCCGCGAGGCCGCCGACGCGGTGACCGCGCTGGAGGCGGAGGCCGCCACGCTCGCCGCCGACGAGCACGCCGCCGAGACGGCGCTCGCCGAGCTGGGCGACCGGGCCGCGTTCGTCGCCGCGCTGGCCGCGCTCGACGCCCGGGACCGGGCCGAGCAGGCCGCGGCCGCCGCCCGCGCCACCGCCGCCGAGACGGCCGCCCGCGTCCCCGCGCTCGCCGCCCGCCTCACCGAGGCCCGCGACCGGCTCACGGCCGCCGAGGCCGAGCGTGACCGGCTCCGCGACGCGCACGCCGGCGCCGACCTCGCCGCCCGCCTGGCGGCCGGCGACCCCTGCCCGGTGTGCCTGCGCCCCGTCGCCGGCCCGCCCGGCCACGGCGCCCTCTCCGACCTCGGTACGGCCGAGCGCGCGGTGTCGATCGCCCGGGGCGAGGCCGACCAGGCGCGGGCCGAGCACGGCAAGGCCGAGACGTCCGCCGCGATGCTCGCCGACCAGGCCGCCCGCCTCGACGCGGACCTGACCCGCCACCGCGCCGCCTGCACCACCGCCCTCAGCTCCTTGCCGCCGTTCGGCGCGGGGACGGGCGCCGTCGACGGCGCCGTGGCGCGTGGGGCGATCGAGGCGCGGCTGGCCGACATGGCGAAGGCCGAGAAGGTGGCCGCCGAGGCCCGGACCGCGGCTCGCGGCTGCCGCACCCGGCTGGAGCAGGCGCGGGCCCGCGCGGTGCGGGCCGCGCGGCAGGGGGAGGACGCCTGGCGCGCCCTGGAGGCCGCCCGGGACCGGCTGCTCACCCTCGGCGGGCACGCCGAGGGGCCGCCGCCCGTCGACCGGGCCGACCTGCACCACGCCTGGAGCGACCTGATCGAGTGGCGCAACCAGGCGGGCATCGCCACCCGCGCCGTCGTCGACGAGACCGAGCGGGCCCTCGCCGAGCTGGTGGCCCGGCGCGACGCGGAACGCACCGGCCTCCTCGGCCGACTCACCGGCCACGGCGTCCCCATCCCCGGGGCCGGTGGGGGCGATACCGGCGGGCCCGACCAGATCGCCGCCGCCGTGGCGGCGGCCGTGACGCGTTCGGAGGCGGCGCTGGAGCGGATCCGCGACGATCGCGCCAAGGTCACCGAGCTGACCGCCGAGGTGGCCGAACGTGACCAGGCCGCCCAGGTCGCGCACGAGCTGGACCTGCGGCTGCGCGCCAACGCGTTCGAGCGCTGGCTGTGCGCCGAGGCGCTGGCCCTGCTCGTCGCCACCGCCTCCGACACGCTGCGTGAGCTGTCCGACGGGCAGTACGAGCTCGTCCTCGGCAGCCGCAGCGAGATCGAGGTCATCGACCACGCCGAGGCCGGGATGCGGCGCAGCGCCCGCACCCTGTCGGGCGGCGAGACGTTCCAGGCCGCCCTGGCCCTGGCGCTGGCGCTGTCGGGGACCGTCGCCCGGGGACTGGAGTCGATCTTCCTGGACGAGGGCTTCGGCACCCTGGACCCGGCCACCCTCGACACGGTGGCCACCACGCTCGAACGCCTCGCCTCAGGCCAGGAACGCATGGTCGGAGTCGTCACGCACGTCCCGGCGCTGGCCGAACGCGTCCCCGTACGGTTCGAGGTCAGCCGCGACACCGAGGGCTCCCACGTGCGCCGGGTGGGCCCGTGACCGGCTTCACCGTCGACCCGTGGGACCCGGGCTACGCCGCCGCGCTGGCCGCCGAGGCGCTGTCCGAGCTGGGCGCCACCAGCGCCGAGCTGATCCTGGACGTCGAACGCCCGGCCGCCGACTGGAAGCCGGTCCGGCCGGGCCCCGGCGTGGACCCCCCTGAAACGCTGCTGGTCGCCGACGGCGTGCGCCGCATCGACGCGCGCGTCTGGGTGGCCGACGCCGACTCGCCCATGCCGCTGCCCGGCATCGCCGCCTCCTTCGCGGCGGGCATCGTCCGCTGCGGGCCGGGCGGCGCCGATCTGGCGGAGATCGAGGTCGCCCGTTCGCTGATCAGCGCGTCACCGTACGCGCCGGAGGTCAAGACCACGCACGCCACCTACCGGCCGGGCCGGGCCGCCGACTCCAGCATGGAGGAGCTGTCCCTGGCGCTCCAGCGGCAGGTCACCCAGCTGGAGGTGGACCTGGCCGTCAGGCACCGCGCCACGACGGGCGACCTGCTGCTGGTGGACGGCCCGCTGCGCGGCCGCACCCACCTGCCGAACACGGTCGGCTACATCAAGACCCACCACACCGCCTACCTGCCGCCGCCGCAGTCGGCGGTCGTCTCGGCGCTCGCGCCGGGGGAGCGCACGCCGGTGTTCCTCATGGGCACGAGCTGGCGGCGGCACGCCTGGTACGTCCGGCTGCCCGTACGGTCGTCGACCCCGTGGGCGGGCATCGCGCGCTGCGAGGCGAGCGCCGAGCTGGAGCCCGCCCAGGTGGTCCGGCTGGCGGACGAGCTGACGCTGGCGCTGCCCCCGCTGGCGGGCGTCGACTACAAGGATCCACGCGCCCCGCAGAACCTCGTCCCGATCGGCGGCCTGGAGAAGCTGCTCCGCCACCACCTGGGCGACCCGCGCCTGCTGTACCGGGCGCTGCGGACGGCGTCGCAGGGGTGACCGGGTTCGAGGCCCTGGCCACCGGCATCCCCGCGAAAGAGCTCGGGCTCACGGCGCCCAACGTGCGCGAGTCGGGAGCGAAGGGGGCGGTTGAGCAGCAGGGCGGCAGAGGCCGGCCCACGAACTGTCGGAGGACTTGAGCCGCGACGGAACCTCACGGCACGCGGGCGATGCCCGCCAGGACGCCGCCCTTGGCCAGGCCGGGCCAGTCGCCGGGGTCGTCGTCGCGCCACCGCTGGGCCGGCACCACGCCCGGGTCGAGCAGGTCGAGGCCGTCGAAGTAGGCGCGGACGGTCTCGCGGTCGCGCCAGGCGAGGGCGCCCGACGTGCTGCGCCGGTAGACGCCGCGCACCTCGTCCGCCCGGTCCGCCTCGCCCTGGCCAGGCTCGATGTAGGCGTGCGAGATCATCAGGTGGCTGCCGGGGACCAGCGGGCCGCGCAGGGCCCGCACGATCCGCTCGGCCTCGGCGTCGTCCTGCACGAAGTGGAGCACCGCCGCGACCACCACGGCGACCGGCCGGGAGAAGTCCAGATGGCCGGCCGCCTCCTTCAGGACGTAGCCGGGCTCGCGCAGGTCGCCGGCCACGATCACGGTGCCCGGGTTGTCGGCCAGCAACGCCCGCGCGTGGGACAGCACGATGGGGTCGTTGTCCACATAGACCACTTTGGCTTCGGGCGTCACCCGCTGCACCACCTGGTGGACGTTGTCCTGGGTCGGCAGTCCGGTACCGATGTCGAGGAACTGCCGCACGCCCGCCTCGGCCAGATGCCGCACGCCCCGGATCAGGAAGCCGCGGTTGGCCCGGGCGACCTCGCGGATGTCCGATCCCGATTCGCGGGCCAGCCTGACAATCCGCTCGGCGGCCTCGCGATCGGCGGGGAAATTGTCCTTGCCGCCCAGGTAATAGTCGTACATCCTGGCCACGCTCGGCACGTTCGGGTTGATTTGCTGAGCAAAGTCATCCGCTGACATGTCCTCGCCTCTTCGCTTGGCCTATGCGAATCGTACGAGTTTCTGGGGATTTATGGATCTTTATGGCAATAGTCGGCGATCGACATATCGGGCGAGGCCCAGGGCCACCGTTTCCACGGGCTGCTCGGCCCGCCGGACCGGGATGCCCATGGCGGTGCTCAGCCGTCTGCCGAGCCCGCGCAGCAGCGAGCCGCCGCCCGCGAGCGTGGCGCCGCGTTCGCCGAGGTCCGCCGCCAGTTCCGCCGGGCAGTGCGCCACGGCGCGTACGGCGGCCCGGACGATCGCGTCGACCGGCTGCCTGGTCGCCTCGTAGAGCTCGTGCACCGCGATCGGGACCACGCGCTCGCGCCCGGTCTCCGGGTCCCGGCCGTGTACGAGGACCTGCCGGTCCAGCGGTTTCCACGCGGTGCCCGCGTGGCGCTTGACCGCCTCGGCCTCGCGCCCGCCGATCAGCAGCCCGTGCTCGCGCTCGATCAGGCGGGCGATGGCCCGGTTCATGTCGTCGCCGCCCACGCCGGTGGACGTGGCCGCCACCACCTCGCCGCCGGCCAGGACGGCGATCCTGGTCAGGCCGGGGCCGATGTCGACGACCATGGTGCCCGCGGGCTCGTCCAGCGTCACCCCCGCCCCGAGCGCCACAGCCAGCGCGTGCGGCACGAGCACCACCCCGCGCGCGTCCGCCTCGTACGCCAGGTCGCTCAGCGTCCGCGCGACGACCGGTGAGCAGCCGTCGGGGAGCGCCATGACCAGGCGCGGCCTGGTGAACCGGTGGACCCTGCGCACGAAGTGCCGGACGAGCAGCCGGGCCAGCTCCAGGTCGCCCGGCATGCCCGCGCGCACCGGCCAGCAGGTGCCGCCGCCTTCCAGGGCCTGGGTGCCGAACCTGACGGCCCGGCCCGTCTCCGGATCGCGGGCGACGGCCGAGGGCTCGTTGAGCACGATGCCCCGGCCACGCGCATGAATCTGCGTGCTGGCCGTACCGAGGTCGACCGCGAGATCCCGGCCGAGCGGGCGCTCCATGTCCGGAATCTGCCCGTGATCAGGTCAAGGCAACACCAAGAACCTAATGTGGCAGTGAGTGGCCCACGAGCGCCTGGAGGGTGACGCCGCCGAGCAGCGTGCCGTCCTCGACCACGGCCACCAGCGGGCTGTGCGTGCGGGCCATGAGCGAGGCCAGCTCCAGCAGCGTGGCGTCGCCGTCGGCGATGGGCAGCTCACGCGGCTGCTCGGGCAGGCTCTGGCGGACCGTGCGGTCGCCGAGCTCGCGCATGAACAGGTCGGCGTGCTGCTCGTCGACGACCCTGGCCAGGGCCGGGTCGTCCAGGCAGTAGCGGGGGACGGCCAGCCGCAGCACCTGCGTGCCCGGCAGGATCGTGCACGGCCGGCCCTCGCCGTCGACCACGATGAGTCCGGGCAGGCCGTGCTCGGCGAGCAGCCGGGCGGCCTCGGCCGTACGGGTGTCGAGCGTCACGGTGGGGAAGTCGCTGACGAGATCACGTGCGCGCACAGCCTCACCCTAACCTCCGGCCCGGCGTCCCGGTTTCGCGCTGTGTGGGCCGTCGTGCGAAGCTGTGTACGTCCCTCAACACCAGGAGGTCCTCCATGGCGGAAACACCGGAGCCGGAAGTCAGCGAGACTCCCGAGGACGAGATGAAGCGCAAGTTCCGCGAGGCGCTGGAGCGCAAGCGCAACCAGCACGCGGACACGGGCGCTGGTGGCAGGGGCGCCGACGCCGCCAAGATTCACGGGGCACACGGGCCGGCTGCCAGCAAGCGATCTTTCAGGCGCAAGAGCGGCGGCTGAGATCCGGGCGTTTCAGGGGGGTACGGCAATGCCGTGCCCCCCTTTTCTTGACCCTCTTAGGTAGATCTTCGCCCGATTCATGGGCTTAGCTTTGCGTTTGTCCGGTTTGGCATATACATTGGGTGGCGTTACCAGGCGGTGACCTGGCCCTTCATCAGGAAGAGGCGGCCGCCTGGCGCCGAATCCCTCACGGGAACCGGGGACCCAACTTCTGGGGTGAATCCGGCCCTCGCGGCCGGTAGGGCATCTCCACGCCCGAACCCGTCAGCTAACCCGGTAGGCGAGATGGAGAGGACACTCTACCTGTGAAGTACCGCTGCGTCGTACCCCCAGCCAGCGCCCACTGAGCGGCAATCCCCGAAACTTCTCGCGCTCCGCGTAGCGACCGTTTGGCGTTCTGCCCGGCTACGCCCTTCTGAGTGAGCGCTATTCCCCATTGCCTAACAGAGGACTTTACTTTTTCATGTCTGCTCGTATTCGCATGCGTTCCTTCGCCGTGCTCACCGCCACCGCCGCCGGCGCCCTGGCCTTCGGGGCCGGCGCCGCTCACGCCGACGTCGACGAGGGCCAGAAGGCGCTGCTGAAGGGCTCGACCACGGCCTCCTACTTCTGGGACGACTCCTCCGGCCGCGCCGGTGACACCGGTCTGCCCGCCAGTGGCAAGCCCATGCAGAAGGGCCTGGCCGCCAGCCCGAGCTGGCCGCTGATGACCGAGGGTTACGTCGTCTACAAGGGCAAGAAGATGCCCTTCTTCGTGGGTGACCGCGGCCCCGGCAACCCGTCCAACAACGGCGTCATGCTCGACCTGGACGCCAAGACGTTCGCCGAGCTGACCGGAGGGAAGTTCAACTCCGGCACGCTGATGGTCGACGGCAACGGCGGCAAGGGCCACATCGACATCCAGTACGTCATCACCAAGTGGGGCGACGGCGTGGGCAAGAAGAACCACCCCGTGGCCTTCTCGACCGGTGCCTGGTCCCGCGTGGACCGCAACCCGGCCAAGCCGCCGACCATCCTGGCGGAGAAGAAGACCGAGAAGAAGCCCGAGGTCGAGGCTCCCGGCAGTGGCGGCGCCGCCGCGCCCGCCGCCGTCGCGGCGAGCGAGCGTCCCGCGGGCGGCGGCACCAAGCCGGCCGCCGCGGCTTCCGGCGAGGAGTCGAGCGGCGTCGGCGGCGCCGTGCTGGCCGGCGGCCTCGCCCTGGCCGGCGGCGGCGTGGTGCTCGGCCGCGACCGCCTGCGCAAGCTCCTGGGCCGCTGATCCCGGCTGAGGCGGGCTGAGCCCGCCGGGCCTGCTTTACGTGGCGGGAATTAGAAGGTAATTCTAGTATCCGTGACCACCCTTGCCTCGGCGAACGGCATCGACCTCGCCTACGAGAGCTTCGGCTCACCCGACGGGCGCCCGCTCCTGCTCATCATGGGGCTGGGCGCCCAGCTCATTCACTGGGACGACGACCTCTGCACGGCCCTGGCCGACCAGGGGCATCACGTCGTCAGGTTCGACAACCGGGACGCGGGCCTGTCCACGCACTTCCACGAGGCCGGCGTGCCCGACTTCCGCGGGACCGCGCCGTACCTGCTGAACGACATGGCCGACGACGCCGCCGGGCTCATGGACGCGCTCGGCTGGCCCGCCGCGCACGTGATGGGCGCGTCGATGGGCGGCATGATCGCCCAGACGCTGGCGATCCGCCACCCGGAACGGGTGCTCACCCTGACCTCGATCATGTCCACCACCGGCCCCGCGGTCGCGCCGCCGAGCGAGGCCGCGGGCGCGGTGCTGTTCGGCGCGCCGCCGGCCGACCGGGAGGCGGTCCTGGAACAGGCGCTCAAGACCTGGTCCGTGATCGGCTCGCCCGGCTTCGAGATGGACCGCGAGCGCGTCCAGCGGCTGGCCGGCCTGGCCTTCGACCGCTGCTTCGACCCGCCGGGCACCGCCCGTCAGCTCGCCGCCATCATGGCTTCCGGCGACCGCGCCGAAGGGCTGGCGGGCGTCAAGGTGCCCACGCTGGTCGTGCACGGCGAGGACGACCCGCTCGTGCCCGTCGAGGGCGGCCGCGCCACGGCGGCGGCCGTCCCCGGGGCGGAACTGCTGACGTTCCCCGGCATGGGGCACGACCTTCCCCGCCCGCTGTGGCCCGAGATCGTCGCCGCCGTGACGCGGCTCACCACGTCCCGGTCCTGACGGTGGCTCCTGCCCGCCGGCCGTCGCCGTCCCGTCAGTTCACCTCCGGCGGCTCGTCCGGCAGGAGCGCCTTCTCGTCCGGCTTGAACACCAGCACCTTGTCCACGTACGACTTGGCCGCCGCCGCCAGCCCGACGTCGCCCCCGGCCGACTCCGACAGGTACCACCGGTGGTCCAGGATCTCGTGGAAGAGCTGGGCGGTCTCCAGCTTGCCGCGCAGGTCGGCGGGGATGGCCGCGAGCGTGGGCTGGAACACCTCGGCCAGCCACCGGTGCGCGACGATGGCCTCGTCCTCGTGGCGCAGCCCCTTGGCCACCCGGAACCCGTCGAGGTCGTTGAGCAGCCGCCGCGCCTGGTTCTCCTCGGCGTCCAGGCCGGTCAGCCGGAGCAGCCGCCGCTGGTGGTGGCCGGCGTCGACGACCTTGGGCCGGACGATGAGCCGCCCGGTGCCGACCTTGCGCCGCACCATCATCTCGGCCACGTCGAAGCCGAGCAGGTTGAGCCGCCGGATGCGCTGCTCGACCCGGTGCCAGTCGACCTCCTCGATGATCTCGTCCTGGGTGATCTCCGCCCACAGCCGGTGGTAGCGGTTGACCACGTCCTCGGCGGTCTGCATCGGGTCGATCGAGGGGTGCAGCAGCCCGCCGGCCTCCAGGTCGAGCATCTCGCCGAAGATGTTCGTGTGCGCGGCGTCGATGTCGCCGAGCCGCTGCCCCTCGCTGATCATCGGGTGCATCTCGCCGGTCTCCGCGTCGACCAGGTAGGCGGCGAACGCCCCCGCGTCCCGGCGGAACAGCGTGTTCGACAGCGAGCAGTCGCCCCAGAAGAACCCGTTGAGGTGCAGCCGCACCAGCAGCACCGCGAGCGCGTCCAGCAGCCGGGTGAGCGTGTCGGGCCGCAGCGTGCCCGACATGACGGCCCGGTAGGGGAGCGAGAACTGCAGGTGCCGGGTGATCAGCGCGGCGTCGAGCCCTTCGTCCCGGCCGGTGACGTAGGCGACCGGCTCCACGGCGGGGGCGTCCAGCCTGGCCAGGTCCCACAGGAGCTGGTACTCCCGCCTGGCGTAACGCTCGCTGATCTCCTTGATCGCGTACACCTTGCCGGAGAGCCTGGCGAAGCGGACCACGTGCCGCGAGATGCCGCGCGGAAGATCGACGAGATGGTGCTGGGGCCACTGTTCGAGGGGGAGCTCCCAGGGGAGCCTGATCAGGTCGGGATCGCCTAGCGCGCCGGTGATCTGAAGGGGCATTTGCACAGGATATTGTGCGTCGGTGGACGACTTTCTCAAGTGGTACTTTTCCGGACGTCCGGTCGTCGCCAGCACACTCGGGGCAGACGGCTACGACCACACGCTCGGCGACTTCACCGCCGAATCCTTCACCGCCCGCGAACGCGAGGAGGTGCTCTGGCTGGAGCGCCTGTCCGCCCGCGAGGCGGCCACGCCGGACGACGCCATCGACCGCGACCTGGTCCTGTCCCACCTGAGAGGCTCCATCGCGCTGGCGAACTGGGCCGAGTGGCGCCGCGACCCCGCCGCCTACCTCGGGCCCGTCTTCACCGCCTTCTTCACGCCGTTCCAGCAGCGGCTCAAGCCGGAGCCCGAGCTGGTGGCCGCCGCCATCTCCCGGCTGGCCGAGGTGCCCGGCGTGCTCGCCGCCTGCCGCGCCAACCTCGACCCCGTCCTGGCCGCGCCCCTCCTGGTCGAGCGCGGCCTCAAGCAGGCGCGCACCGGCCGCGCCTTCCTCACCGAGACCGTCCCCGGCATGGTGTCGGACCCGGCGCTGGCCGCCCGGCTGGCCGACGCCGCCGCCCCGGCCGCCGACGCCTTCGACGAGCTCGTCACCTTCCTCGACGGCTTCTCCTGCGGCGGCACCTGGCGGATGGGCGAGCACCTCTACAGCACGCTTCTGCGCGAGCGCGAGCTGCTCGGGTACGGCGCCGCCGAGCTGCACGAGAAGGGCAGGGCCGCCTGGGACTCCCTGGACGCGCGGATGCGCGAGGTGTCGGTGCGCGTCAACGGCTCCCAGGACTGGCGGGCCGCCATGGAGACGCTGATGGACGACCACCCGGCGACCCTGGCGGAGATGCGCACCGAGTACGAGGCCGAGACGCTGCGCGCCCGCGACTTCGTCCGTGACCGCGACCTGGTCACCTTCCCCGACGGGGAGGAGTGCCTGGTCCTGCCGTCGGCCGTCTACAGCCGGCCCGTCCTGTCGGTGGCCCACTACCTGGCGCCGCCGCCGCTCACCAGCTCACGCACCGGCGTCTTCTTCGTCCCGTACACGCCGGACGGGTTCACCCCCGAGCAGGTACGGCAGCGCCTGCGGACCAACTGCCGGGCCCAGATGCCGTCGATCGCCGTGCACGAGGCGTACCCCGGGCATCACTGGCACCTGTCGCACATGGCGGCCAATCCGCGTGCGGTGCGCAAGGTGTTCAGGACCCCGTACTTCAGCGAGGGCTGGGCGCTCTACGTCGAGAAGCTGCTGCACGAGCAGGGCTACTTCGACACGCCCGCCACCGAGCTGGCCCACCTCGACTGCCGGATCTTCCGCGCCGCGCGCATCGTGGTCGACACCGCGCTGCACTGCGACGACATGACGATCGAGCAGGCCGAGACGTTCATGTCCACCAAGGCGTCGCTGTCGCCAGGCACCGCCCAGGGCGAGGTCAACCGCTACTGCGCCTGGCCCACGCAGGCGCCGTCGTACCTGACGGGGGCCATCGAGATCGACCGCATCCGGGAGTCGTACCGGGGGTCGCCGAAGTCCTTCCACGACCGGATCGCCGGCTCCGGCGGGCTCCCGCTCGGGCTGGCGGAGATCGCGGTCAACGGCGCGGGAACTCCGGCGGGTTGAGCGCGCGCTCGACCACGGCGGCGAGCTGCTCCTCGGAGAGGATCGCGGGGCTGCCCACGCCGAGGCCGCGCACGTACACCTCGCACAGCCACTCCAGCAGGCGGGTCGCCTCGAACGCCTGCTCCAGCGTCGCGCCGATGGTCACCCCGCCGTGGTTGGCCATCAGCGCGGCCCGCTTGCCCGCCAGCGCCTCCCGGACGTTGCCGGCCAGCTCCGGGGTACCGTAGGTGGCGTACTCGGCGACCTTGACCGTGCCGCCGAGCAGCAGCGCGTTGTAGTGGACCGGCGGCAGCTCGGTCATCGTCGTGGCCACCACGGTGCCGAACACCGAGTGCGTGTGGACGACGGCCCGCGCGTCGGTCGTCCGGTAGATCGCCAGGTGCATGGGCGTCTCGGAGGACGGCTGGAGCTCGCCCTCAAGCAGGAAGCCCTCGACGTCGACGACCGGGCACATCTGCGGGGTCAGCCGGTCGAGCGCCGCTCCCGACGGCGTGACCGCCACGCGGTCGCCGTCGCGCACGCTCAGGTTGCCCGACGTGCCGATGACCAGGCCGAGCTCGACGGCCTTGCGGCCGTAGGCGCACAGCTCCTCGCGGAAATTCATGCCCGGCAACATAGTCGGTCGTCCGAATTACGGCTAGAGCCGGTCGACGAACTGCAGGATCAGCCGCTCCAGATCCACCCGGCGCAGCCGCTCAGGGTAGAGCAGCAGGTGCAGGCTGAGGCCGTCGACCAGGGCCAGCAACTGCTCGGTCACGTCGTCCAGGCCGGCGTCGGTGGTCAGCTCGCCGGCCAGTTTGGCCTGGGCGAGCAGCGCGCGCACGGCGGTGCGCAACTCGGCCGCCTCGGCCCGCTGCACCTCGGCCAGGAGCTCGGAGGTCAGGCTGCGGCTCCAGAAGCTCACCTCCAGGCGCGTCTCCTGGGTGCGCTCGGCGTCCAGCGGCAGGTTGTCGAGCAGCAGCTCACGCAGCGCGGCCAGGCCCGACACGCCCTCGACCTTGCGCGTCAGGCGCTCGCGGATGCGCTGGTGCGACTGGCGCAGCGCCGAGAGCAGGATCTCGTCCTTGTCGGTGAAGTAGTGCGCCAGGACGCCGTTGGAGTAGCCCGCCTCCTTGGCGATCGCCCGGGTGGTGGCGGCGTCGATGCCGTCTCTGACGATCACCCGGCGGGCGGCCGACAGGACCTCGCGGCGGCGCTCCTCGTGGTCGACGATCTTCGGCATGGGCGCCTTCCTCTCTTCCGTCCCCAGCATATTGACTTTTTATTCGGACGTCTGTCTATTTAGACCATGACCGTCGTCACGGTCGGCGTGCACATCGTCGACATCCTCGCCAGGCCCGTCGAGCGCATCCCCGACGGGCAGGACACCGTCCTGGTCGACCAGATCAGGCTGACCGCGGCGGGCGCCGCCGCCGGGACCGCCGTCGACCTGGTCAAGCTGGGCAACGAGGTCGTCTCCATGGGCGCCGCCGGCGACGACGAGCTCGGCGACTTCCTGGTCGCGACCATGACCAGGCGCGGCGTGGACGTCACCCGGCTGGTGCGCCGCGCCGGCGAGCAGACGGCCGCCTCCATCCTGCCGATCAGGCCCGACGGCGGCCGGCCCAGCTTCCACGTCCCGGGCGCCAACCTCGGTGTCACGCCCGCCGACCTCGACGCCGAGGTGCTGCGCGGCGCCCGCGCGATCCACCTCGGCGGCGTGGACGTCACGTTCGGCCTGGGCGACCCGGCGTTCTTCGCGCTGCTCGACGAGGTCCGCGCCGCCGGCACGCTCGTCACGATGGACCTGCTGTCGGAGATGCCCGACCTGCTGGGCATGGCGCGGGCGTTCCTGCCGCACGTCGACTACGTGCTGCCCAACGACACCCAGGCGCTGCTCATGACCGGCGAGCAGGACGTCCGGGCCGCCGCGGCCGAGCTGCTCGCCGACGGGCCGCGCGGCGTCCTGGTGACCCTCGGGGCGCTGGGCAGCCTCGTCGTCACGCACGAGGGCGACGAGCTCGTCCCGGCCCTCGACACGCCCGTGGCCGACACCACGGGCTGCGGCGACGCCTACTGCGCCGGCTTCATCACCGGCCTCCTGCACGGGCAGGACGTGACGACGGCGGCCCGCTGGGGCACCGCCGCGGCCGGGTGCGTCGCGACCGGCCTCGGCTCCGACGCCGGCCTGAAGGACCTCGACTCCACCCTGGCCCTCCTCACCTGAAAGAAGCTCTCATGACAGACGCCGAACTCCGGCAGCGGGCGCTGAAGGTCGTACCCGGAGGCATGTACGGGCACCTCAACGCGGCCATCTTCGCCCCCGGCTACCCGCAGTTCTTCGAGCGCGGCGAGGGCTGCCGGCAGTGGGACGCCGACGGGCGCGAGTACATCGACTTCATGTGCAGCTGGGGCCCCGTCGTGCTGGGGCACCGGCACCCGCGCGTGGAGGAGGCCGCGGCGCGCCAGCTCGCACTCGGCGACTGCCTCAACGGGCCCGGGCCGATCATGGTGGAGCTGGCCGAGCTGCTGGTCGACACCGTGCCGAGCGCCGACTGGGCGATGTTCTCCAAGAACGGCACCGACGCCACGACCCAGGCGCTCATGGTCGCCAGGGCCGCCACCGGCCGCACCAAGGTGCTCATGGCGCACGGCGCCTACCACGGCGCCGACCCGTGGTGCACGCCGTCCACCGCGGGCACGACCCCGAACGAGCGGGCCGACCTGGTCGAGTTCGCCTACAACTCGCTGGAGTCGCTGGAGGCGGCCGCGGCCACCGTCGAGGGCGACGTGGCGGCGATCATCGTGACGCCGTTCAAGCACGACTCGTTCGAGGACCAGGAGCTGGTGGAGCCCGCCTTCGCGCGCGGCGCCCGGGCGCTGGCCGACCGGCTCGGGGCCGCGCTGGTGATCGACGACGTGCGCGCCGGCTTCCGCGTCGACCTGCGCGGGTCGTGGGAGCCGTACGGGGTCCGCCCCGATCTGACGGCCTGGTCCAAGGCCATGGCCAACGGCTACCCGATCGCCGCCGTCACCGGGACCGATGCGTTGCGCGGGCCCGCGCAGTCGCTGTACACGACGGGCTCGTTCTGGTTCTCGGCCGTGGCCATGGCGGCGGCCAAGGCCACCATCGAGACGCTGCGCGACACCGGCGGGATCGCCACCATGGAACGGGCCGGGACGCAGCTGCGCGAGGGGCTGTACGCCCAGGCCGAGGCGCACGGGTTCACCGTGAACCAGACGGGGCCGGTGACGATCCCGTGGCTGAGCTTCGACGGCGACGCCGACCTGTCCACGGCCCTGTACTGGAGCGACGCCTGCCTGCGCCACGGGGTCTACATCCACCCGTGGCACAACTGGTTCATGTCGGCCGCCCACACCGCGGACGACGTGGCCCGCGCCCTGGAAGGCACGGACCTGGCGTTCGCCGAGACCCGCGCCCACCTGGGCTGACCGGGGCTAGCCGGTCCGGCGGGCCGACTCCGAGGCGGCCCAGGTGAACACGCCCTTGGCCATCAGCGACGCCTCCCGGGCCGCGCGGGCCGAGAAGACCTCGGCCCGCACCCGGTGCACGCCCGCGTCGTCCGGGGCCGCCGAAGCGGCCATCTCGGCCAGGTGGCCGGCCAGGCGGTCGTCGCCGTCCGAGAGGGCCTTCAGGGCGGCGTCCGCGAGCGCCTGAGGGCCGCCGGACAGCTCCGCCACGGCCTTCGCCAGGACGGCGTCGGGGGCGGGTTTGAGGTGGGCCGGGTTGCCGTCGTACCAGCCGCCGTAGAGCCGCCACAGGTTGCGCACCACGAACTCCGGCTCGTCGTACCGGGCCCGCAGATACGGCCGGTCCGCCAGGTGGGCCGCGGGCCGTACGGTGTGGACGATCTCGTCCAGCCGGGCGCCCGCGTTGAGCAGGTCGAGCGTCTGGGTGACGAGCGACTCCAGCCACTCGGCGGTCTCCAGCAGCGCCTGCCGGATCCGGTTGCGGCCGAAGATCGGCGCGCCGTGGCTGGGCAGCATGATCTCGGCGTCCAGCGCGGCCATCCGGCGCAGCGCGTGCACCCATTCGCGCGGGTAGCGCTGCACCTTCTGCGGGTTGCCGCAGTTGGGCGTCACCCAGATGAACAGGTCGCCGGGCAGCAGCAGCTTGTGCTCGGGCACGTACGCGACCGTGGCGTCGTCGGTCTCGCCCTTGGCGTGGAACAGCTCGAAGGTCAGCCCGCCGAGCCGTACGGTGAGGGCGTCACGGTAGGTGACGTCGGGGTGGCGGTAGCTGGTGGGCCAGCGGAGGTTGTCGGCCTGGAACTGCCGCTGATTGATGACCGAATTGTAACCGTTTGTCAGCAAATATCGTTGGAAGCGGTCCACCACCGCCTCGTGGGCGTACACGGTCGCCCTGCGGCCCGACTCCTCGAAAGGCCCGGTTCCGAAGACGTGGTCGATGTGCCCGTGCGAGTAGAAGGCGGCGTCGAGCGGCGCCCGGCTCCATGCCCGCACGTCCTCGTGCAGTTTGCCCGCCGAGAACGGGCTGCTGGTGTCGAACAGCGCCAGCGAGCCCTCGGTCTCGAAGGTGATCACGTTGCCGAAGCCGGACCACCATCCCAGGCCGTCGCCTATGCCGACGACCCCCCGGCCCGTCATTCCCGTGTCCACGATGCTGTCGTCGGCCTCGCCGTTCCACACGCGGTCCGCGTACTCCTCAATCATGCGGACCACTCTGCTTCTAGAATTCGGTTCTAGGCAAGGGATCACGGCAAGGTCACGTCTCGATTGCACCCTCTTGACGCGTATCCTCAGGCGTTCGTACGTTCGGGCGCACGTTTAGGAAACTTTCCTAATTCGGTCCCTTCTCTTCAGGAGCCCCCCATGACCCACCCGGGAGAGATCACGCGGCGTCAGCTTCTGCGCCGGATCGGCCTCACCGCGTTCGTCGCAGGTCCCGGCGCGGGACTGCTGAGCGCCTGCGCGACGGCCGGCGGGGGCGGAACGCCGTCTTCGGCGGCCCCCGCCACGACGCTGGCGGCCTCGGCCGACCCGAAGAACCCCTTCGGCGTCGACCCGAACAAGCCGCTCGAGGTAACGATTTTCAGCGGCGGCTACACCGACGCGTACGCCAAGGACATCCATGAGCCGATGTACAAGAAGGCGTTCCCCGGCGCGAGCATCAAGCACAACGCCACCCAGCAGATCGGCATCCAGCTCCGCCCGCGCTTCGTCAGCGGCGACGCGCCGGACGTGGTCAACAACTCCGGCCCCGAGTCGATGGACCTGGTGGCGCTGGCCGGGCAGGGGCACCTGGCCGACCTGTCGGTGCTGTTCGACGCGCCCTCCTACGACGACCCGGGCAAGAAGGTCCGCGACACGGTCACCCCGGCCGTGATCACCAACGCCAAGATCGACGGCAAGGACCTCGTGCTCAACTACACGGTGTCGCACCGGGCCCTGTGGTACAACGCCCGGCTCTTCGAGCAGAAGGGCTGGACCGTGCCGAAGACCTGGGCCGAGTTCACCGCGCTGGGCGAACTGGCCAAGAAGGAGGGCATCCTCCTGTTCGCCTACCCGGGGCAGGTCGGCCCGTACTACCAGACCTGGAACGTGCTCTACACGGCCGCCAAGATCGGCGGCAACCAGGTCATCATCGACATCGACAATCTGGTCGACAACGCCTGGCTCGCAGACCCGGTGAAGAAGGCGGTCGCCGCCTGGGTGGACGTCCAGACGAAATATGGCGACAAGGCGTACTTCGGTCTTGATCACACGCAGACCCAGGTCAAGCAGCTCCAGAACAAGCTGCTCTTCTACCCGACCGGCTCGTGGATCGAGAACGAGATGGTCAAGGACATCCCGGACGACTTCGAGTACGCCATCGCCCCCATCCCCGACGTGACCCCCACCGACGCCATGCCGTACGGGGCCATCCAGGTCGGCGTGGGCGAGAACTTCGTCGTCGGCGCCAAGGGCAAGAACCCCCAGGGCGGCCTCGAATACCTGCGCATCATGCTGTCGAAGGAAGGCGCCAAGGGCTTCACCGAGAAGACCCAGAACCTCACCGTCGTCAACGGCGCGGCCGAGGGCGTCGACCTGCCCGCCGCGCTCCGGAGCGCCGCCAAGGCCCAGGACGCCGCCGGTCAGAACATCATCACCGACGCCCGGTTCGAAGGCTGGTACAAGGAGCTCTTCGACTACGCCACCGAGCAGATCAACGTGGTCATGGCCGGGCGCAGCACCCCCGAGGAGTTCTGCGCCAACGTCCAGAAGAAGGCCGACGAGATCAAGAAGGACTCGAAGGTCTCCAAGCAGACGCGGAGCGAATAGTCGATGGAGCGGCTGCGCAAGTACGGATTCATCGCCGGGTTCCTCGCCGTCCCGGTCATCCTCTACTCGGTCTTCGTGATCAGCCCGTACATCCAGGCGTTCCAGATCTCGCTGACCGACTGGGACGGTTACGCGGCGAACCTGAACTACGTCGGACTGGAGAACTTCGCCAAGCTCTTCGACGACGACGCGTTCTGGCAGGCCCTGCGCAACCACGGGATCCTGCTGCTGGTGCTGCCGCTCGCCACCATCGTCATCGCGCTGTTCTTCTCCTTCCTCATCAACCTGGGCGGGGGATCGAACGGCGCGGGCATGCGCGGCATCTGGGGGTCGAAGTTCTACCGTGTGGTGTTCTTCTTCCCCCAGGTGCTGGCCGTGGCGGTGGTCGGGGTGCTGTTCAAGGCCATCTACCGGCCCGACGAGTACGGGGTCGTCAACGGGGCGCTGATCAAGCTGGGCCTCGACCCGGTGGGCTGGCTCGTCGAGCCGGGCCTGGCCCTCTGGGCGGTCATCGCGGTGATGATCTGGCAGGCCGTCGGCTTCTACGTGGTGCTGTTCTCGGCGGGGATGGCGGCCATCCCCAAGGACTACTTCGAGGCGGCCGCGCTCGACGGGGCTGGACGGTTCCGGCTGTTCTTCTCCATCACGCTGCCCCTGCTGCGCGACACCGTCCAGGTCGGCTGGGTCTATCTGGGCATCGCCGCCTTCGACGGCTTCGCCCTGATCCAGGTGCTGGCGGGCGACAAGGGCGAGCCCGACGGCACCACGCACGTGCTGCCCGTGCAGATCTGGAAGACCGCCTTCAACTACAGCGAGTACGGGTACGCGTCGGCGATGGGCGTGGCGCTGTTCTTCCTCACCGTCACCTTCGCGGTGCTGACCCTGCGCACCACCCGGCGCGAAAGGATCGAGTACTGATGGCCACGCGTCGTCGCCCGTCCAGGCCCCGGCCCAGCCTGCTCAGCGGGCTGTCCCACGTCGCGCTGATCATCTGGGCGCTGCTGATCATCCTGCCCCTGCTGTGGACGTTCCTGGCCTCCTTCAAGAACAACGCCGAGATCTTCGGCGACGCGCTGCAACTGCCGGGCGCGCTGCGGTTCGACTCGTGGGCGCGGGCCTGGGACAAGGCCCACGTCGGGCGCTACCTGCTCAACACGGTGATCGTGGTCTTCTTCAGCACGCTGGGCACGATGGTGTCCGGGTCGATGGCGGCCTACGTGCTGGCGCGCTACCGATTCCCCGGCAACCGGCTGATCTACTACTTCTTCGTGGCGGGCATGGCGTTCCCGGTGTTCCTGGCGCTGGGGCCGCTGTTCTTCGTGGTGCAGCAGGTGGGGCTGCTCTACACGCACGCGGGGCTGGTGCTGGTCTACATCGCGTACTCGCTGCCGTTCACGGTCTTCTTCCTGGCCGCGTTCTTCCGATCGCTGCCGGAATCGGTGGCCGAGGCGGCCCGCATCGACGGCGCCTCCCACACCCGCACGTTCTTCCAGATCATGGTGCCGATGGCCAAACCCGGCCTGGTCAGCATCACCATCTTCAACGTGCTCGGCCAGTGGAACCAGTATCTGCTGCCGCTCGTGCTGGTCGCCCGCGACGAGGAGGACTGGGTCATCACCCAAGGCATCGCCAGCATCTCCACGCTGGCCGGCGCCGACGCCGACTGGCCCAGCCTGTTCGCCGCGCTGAGCATGACGATCCTGCCGGTGCTCGTCGTCTACGTCATCTTCCAGCGCCAGATCCAGTCCGGTCTCGGCGCGGGAGCGTTGAAGTAGCGTGGCCTCGTGGACATCGAGCAGAAGCTGCGCGAGCTGCCCCGGTGGCGGCGCGAAGGCGACGAGATCCGGCGCACGGTCAGCGCCCCCGACTTTCCCACGGCCATCCGGATCGTCGACGAGATCGCGGTCCGGGCGGAGGAGCACAACCACCACCCCGACATCGACATCCGGTGGCGCGACCTGCACCTGGCGCTGACCACGCACGATCAGGGCGGCCTCACCGACCTCGACTTCACCCTGGCCGCCCTGATCGACGACATCGCCGCGAAACACGGTGCGTAGCCGAGTGGCTACTGGTTAGAGTGGTGCCCTCGCCGAGCCCGGGCCGTACGGGCTCCTGGACCGGGGGATTCCCATGCGCGTGCCCGCACTCCTGCTCGCCCTGCTCGCGGCCGGTTGCGCCGGCTCCCCGGCGCAGCTGGCCCACGCCCCCGACCCCGGCGACGTGCGCCTCACCGGCGGCGGCGAGTTCACCGACGGCGACACGACCGCCATCGCCTACGACCGCAAGCTCGTCCCGCCCGGCGCCCAGGCCAGCGTCACCGCCGAGTCCGACGCCGGGCAGACCCTCACCTCGCTCGTGGTCGAAGGGCTCCTGCCGACCCGCCCCTACGGTGCCCACCTGCACACCAAGCCGTGCGGCGGCACCGGTGAGGCCGCCGGCCCCCACTACCAGCACGAGCCCGGCCAGGCCAGCGTCCGCAACGAGGTGTGGCTCGACTTCACCACCGACGCCTCCGGCGCCGGCCGCGCCACGGCCCGCAACGCCTGGCGGCTCGAGCCGGGCGCCCTGCCCGGCTCCCTGGTGATCCACGCCCGCCACACCACCAGCTCCGGCCCCGACGCCGGCGCGGCCGGCGACCGGCTGGCCTGCCTGACGCTCAAGTGAGCCGTCACTTCCTGGAGCGCTTCACCACGACCGTGAGCAGGGCGATGACGGCCACGCCGAGCGGCAGCGCGCCGAGCACCAGCGCCTGTCTCCACACGCCGCGCGCCCCGGTCGGCAGCACCCGGTCGCCCGCCGGCGTCAGCGCGGCCGGGAACACCTCGCCCACCTCCACGTCCGGCACCGTGCCGACGACGATCGGCCCGCTGAACCGGTCGTCGAACTCGAAGGACGCCCGGCAGTCGAAGCGTCCGTGACCGAGAGCGTCGCACGACACGACCGTCGCGGTGCCGGGCGTCCCGGCGTGGCCGAGCGCCACCTTCAGCTCCGGCAGGGCGACCAGGACGACCGTGGCCGCCAGCCAGACCAGCAGGGCCCCCGGGATCAGCAGCCCCAGCATCCGCCCGGCGACCGTCCGGGTCGTGATTTGTTCCGTATATGCCACGCCGGACACTCTGGCGTCCGGCGCTTGGAAGCCACCTGCGAACGGCTGACCGGAGCGCGGCGGGTCAGGCGGGTCAGGCGTGGCCGGCGGGGATGGTGCCGAGGCGGCCCGCCTGGAAGTCCTCGAAGGCCTGGACGAGCTCGGCGCGGGTGTTCATGACGAACGGACCGTAGTGGGCGACCGGCTCGCCGATGGGGGCGCCGCCCAGGACGATGACCTCCAGCGTGTCCTTGGCGGCCAGTGTGATGCTCTCGCCGTCGGTGGTGAGGCCGGGCCGGTCGCCGAAGCCGTTGAAGACCGCGAGCTGCCCGGCGTGCAGGGGCCGCCGGTCGGCTCCTGCCGTGCCGCGTCCCGACAGGACGTAGGCCAGCGCGTTGAAGTCCTTGCGCCACGGCAGCGTGAGGCGGCCGCCGGGGCTGATGGTGGCGTGCAGCAGCGTGATCGGGGTCTGCGTGCTGCCCGGCCCGGCGTGACCGGCCAGGTCGCCCGCGATCAGGCGCACCAGCGAGCTCCCGTCGTGACTGCTGAGCAGCACGACGGAGGAGCTGCCGATGTCCTGATACTTCGGCGCGGTCATCTTCTTGGCGCCGGGCAGGTTGACCCAGAGCTGGATGCCGTGGAACAGCCCGCCCTGCCGCACGAGCCACTCCGGCGGCGCCTCCTTGTGCAGGATCCCGGACCCGGCGGTCATCCACTGCGTGTCGCCGTCGGTGATCGTGCCGCCGCCGCCGTTGGAGTCGAGATGCTCGATCACGCCGTCGATCATGTACGTGACCGTCTCGAAGCCGCGGTGCGGGTGCCAGGGCGTGCCCTTGGGCTCCCCGGCCGCGTAGTCGACCTCGCCCATCTGGTCCATCATGACGAACGGGTCCAGGTAGGCGGGCTTGATCGCGGCCAGCGCCCGGCGCACCGGGAACCCCTCGCCCTCGAAGCCGCTGGGCGCCGTCTCGACGGCCAGCACCTTGCGCTGCGGCGTACCGGCCGCGGGCTCCGGCAGGCGGGGGAGGGTGAGGAGGTTGTCAACGGTCACGGCGGGCATCTCGGGCTCCTTATGGCCGGGGATTCTGCTCCGGTCAACCCAGTTTATTTTTCAACTATTCCACCGCGAGCCCGAACGCCCCCCGGGCGAGCGCCAGGAACTCCTGGCCCGTCCTGCCGTCGTCGAACGGCGCGTCCGGGTTGACGCCCATGAGCGTCACGACGTACGTCCTGCCGCCGGAGGTGCGCGCCCGGAAGCTCAGGTCGAACACCCCCGGCTCGGAGCCGCCCTTGAACCACGCCGGCGACCAGCGGTCCTCCGGCAGCCCGATCCCGGCGTCGTTGGCGGACATGATGCCGGCGATCCGCCCGTCGTCCAGCTTCGCCAGCCCGGCGTAGGCGCGGCAGACGTCCATCGGGGAGGCGAACCACTCGATCGTGCCGAGCTCGCGCGGCTCCTGCCAGCCCGTGATGCCGGAGAGCGGCTCCTTGGCCACGACGTCCGCCAGATAGGCGCGCCTGCCCCGGGTGTCCTCGGCCAGGTAGCGCTCGGCCAGCTCCGGATAGCGCGCGCCCTTGAGCACGAACAGCTCCCTGGTGGTCAGCAGCGGCTCGTTGCGCCGCTCGTGCCCCTTGGTCCAGGCCCGCATCGTGCGCTCGACCGCCCGCCGGCCCGCCCGGTGCACGAGCAGGTCGGTGGCGGTGTTGTCGCTGATGGAGATCATCAGCTCGGCGGCCTCCAGCACCGTCACCTTGCTGCCGTCGGGCCGATCCTGCAGCCGGCCGCTCGGCAGGCTCTTCAGCTCGGGCGTGATCGTCAGCTCGGTGTCCCAGCCGTAGGCGCCCCGCTTGATCTGCGCGGCCACCGTACCGAGCACGAACAGCTTGAACATCGACCCGAGCGGGCGGCGCACGTCCGCCGCGACGCCCCGCACCGGGCGGCAGGACCGGCCGGTGACCTCGGCGGCGACGAACCCGGCCCGCGGCGCGGCCGCGCGCAGCCGCCGCTCCAGCTCGTCCCAGCTCGCGGGCGCCGGCCGTGGCTCGGGCGGCTCGGTGATCCGCAGCCCGTTGATCAGGCCCGCGCCGTCCACGCCGACCGTCAGCAGGTACCGTCGCCCGCCGGTCTCCACCGAGGCCACGAGCGCGGCGGCGTGCTGGACGCTCACGGCGAGCACCCGCATGTCGCGGTAGGCGGCCAGCACCTGGTTGATCTGCCCGGCGGGGACCGCGGCCAGGAACTCGGGGCTGAAGTGCCCGGCCAGCTCGCTCTCGCCGATCGGCGCCCGGCCGGAGGCGTCCAGCACCCAGCGCAGCGCGTCGCCCAGCGGCGTGTCCGGGATCTCGACGCCTGCCCCGGTTGCGGCGGTGACGCCGCCGGGCGCCCGCGCGGCGGCGGCAGGGGCGGTCGTGGTCAGCCCCGCGCAGGCGGCCAGCAGGAGGGCGCAGGCGGCTGCCAGGGGACGTACCGGCTTCTTCATGAAGGGTCCTTCCGCTCGACGGACCTCCAGCAAAGCCCGGCCGGATCGCCCGGCCCACCGTGCGGGCCACCGTTCCGGCGGGTGGGGTTGGCCGCAGGAAGTGTGCGGTCAACCTCATAGACGTGGTTCCGACGCGTTTGTGACGATGGCCGGTGATGCGTACGAATCTGCTGGCAGCTCTGCTGGCCGCGATCGCGACCGCGGGGCTGGTGGCGGGGACCGTCACGGCGGGTGGCCCGGTGCTCTCGCAGGCGGCGTTCATCGCCGTCGGGCTGATCCTGCCGGTGCTGGGCCGGCTGCTCGCCGCCCGCCGCCCGGACCTGCCCTACGGCTGGCTGCTGCTGGCCGCCGCCGTCTGCTTCGGCGTCGGCGTCTGCGGCGCCGGCCTGACGAGGGTCGCGCCCGGGCTCGCCGCCGCGGCCCTGGTCGCGATGGTCGCCTTCTACGGGCTGAGCTGGGTGTACATCCCCCTGCTGTTCCCGGAGGGGCGGCTGCCGTCCCGGCGCTGGCGGCCCGTCGCCTGGCTCGCCGGCATCGCCATCACCCTGCACGCGACGGGCAACCTGCTGGTGCCCTTCCTGCCCGGCCGGCCCTTCGAGGTGAACGGCCCGGTCCAGTGGGCCGGCGTCTTCGCCTCCGCCGCCGGTCAGTTCACGGTCTGGGTCCTCGGCTACGCGGTCCTCGGCGGGCTGGTGCTGCGCCTGCGGCGCAGCGAGCCGCCGGAGCGGGCCCAGTACGGCTGGATGGTGGCGGGAGCCACGGCCAACCAGGCGGGGATCGTGCTGGGCTACCTCTTCCTCGCCGGGCAGCAGGGCCAGGCCGTGGGCGTGATCGGGATGGTGGCCGTGCTGGGGGCGCTGCCCGGCGCGATCGTGGTCGCGGTCGCGCGGCACCGCCTGCTCGACATCCGGATCGGCCTGCGCGGCTCGCGCCTGCTGCTGGTGTTCGACGTACGGCCGACCGTGGGGGAGGTGCTGTCCAGCCTCGCCCCGAAGCTGGAGGACAGCCCCGAGCCCGTCGAACAGCTCGGCAGGCTCGCCACCGCCGTCCGCACCGGCCTGGAGACCCGCTGGGCGGCCGTCACGCTCGCCGACGGCAGGCGGGTGGTGTCCGGGGCGGAGGACGGCCCCGCGGCGCTCACCCTGCCGGTACGAGGCGGGCAGGGGAGCCTCGAATGCGGGCCGCGCGTCTCCGGCCGCCTGTCCAGGGAGGACCGGCGCTTCCTGGAGGCCCTGGCCGTGCCCGCCGGGCTGGCCATCCAGAGCGCCGGGCTGGCCACCCGCCTGGTCAACGCGCAGGAGGCCGAGCGGCGGCGCATCGAGCGCAACATCCACGACGGCGTCCAGCAGCAGCTCGTCGCCCTCATCGCCGGGATCGAGCTGGCCCGGGCCACCGGCGGCGGCGCCGGGACGCTCGGCCACCTGCGCGAGCAGGCCCGCCAGACCCTCGCCGACCTGCGGGAGCTCGCGGCGGGCATCCATCCGTCGGCGCTCGGCCAGGGCGGCCTGGTCAACGCCGTCGAGGAGCGCTGCGCCCGGCTGCCCGTGCCCGTCCAGGTGTTCGCCGGCCGGGAGCTGCGGGCCGAGCGCTTCCCCGACGAGATCGAGGGCGCGATGTACTTCACCGTGAGCGAGGCCGTGGCCAACGCCCTCAAGCACGCGGCGGCGGCCAGGATCGAGGTGCGGCTGGCCAGGGACGTGGGGAGGCTCGGCGTGACGGTGTCCGACGACGGCAGGGGGTTCGAGGTGCGGCCGGGAGTCCTCGGCACGCTGACCGACCGGCTCACCGCGCTGGGCGGCGGCCTGCGGGTCGAGAGCGAGCGCGGGAAGGGGACACGGGTGGACGCCTGGGTGCCGGTCGATGGGTGACACGATCAGGGCGGTGCTGGCCGACGACCACTACCTGGTGCGCGAGGGCACCCGGCAGCTGCTGGAGACCTCCGGCGAGGTCACGGTCGTCACCACGGTAGGCGACGCCGACCAGCTGCTCGACGCCGTGCGCAGGCTGCGGCCGGACGTGGTCGTCACCGACATCCGGATGCCCGGCGGGGCCTGGCGGCAGGGCTTCGAGGGCATCGACGCCGCCCACCACGTACGCGCCGGGCATCCGGGCGTCGGCATCGTGGTGCTTTCGCAGTATTCCGACGCGCTGTTCGCGCTGGAGCTGTTCAAGCACGGCACCGAGGGGCTCGCCTACCTGCTGAAGGACCGGGTCGGCGACCTCGACGAGCTGCTCGGCGCGATCAGGGCGGTCGCCGCCGGCGGCTCGGTCATCGACCCGAAGGTCGTCGAGGGCCTGATGGCCAGGCACGACGTGCGCGGCGAACCGGAGTCGCTCACCCCGCGCGAACGCGACGTGCTGCGCGAGATGGCCCACGGCAGGTCCAACGGCGCCATCGCCAGGGCGCTGCACCTGTCGGTGTCGTCGGTGGAGAAGAACGTCAACGCCATCTTCACCAAGCTCGGCCTGGAGAACAGCGGCGACGTGCACCGCAGGGTGGCGGCGGTGCTGGCCTACCTGCGCCCCTGACCGGACCCCGCCGGGTCAGCCCGCCTTGGCGGCCGGTACGGGGCCGGCGGCAGCGGCCGTCTCCCGGGGGCGGTGCCTGCGGGCGACCATCGCGGCCCCGGTGCCGCCGGCGACGAACAGCGCGGCCAGGGCCAGCCAGCCCACGGTTCCGTGCTCGACGGCGGTGGAGGTCACGAGCACCGGTGAGACCATGGCGGCGATCGCGTAGCCGGTCTGGCTGAGGCCCTGGTAGGCGCCTGCGCTGCGCTGGTCGGCCAGTTCGAAGGCCATGCCCCAGCCGCCCGCCTCGCCCAGGATCTCGCCGAGGGTGTGGGCGAGCGCGGCCATGATGAGCAGGGCACAGGCGATGACCGCGTTCCCGTACCCGGCCAGCGCGTACAGCCCGCACGCGAGCGCGATCAGCCACGACGCGCGCCGGACGGCGATCCCGGCGCGGCGCACGTCGTGGACGCCACGCGAGACGCGCACCTGGAGCACGGCCACCACCACGGTGTTGAGGACGAGCAGCACCGACACGAGGGCGGTGGGGGCGCCGGTGGAGGCGACCCAGAGGGGGACGCCGACGGTCATCAGGCCGAACTGCAGCGCCACCACGGCGTTGCACGCCACGCTCGCCACGTACGTGCGGTCCTTGAGCGGCGACGGCCCCTTGGCGGCGCCGTCCGCCGCCGGGCCGGCCGGGGCGGTCATCCGGCCCGGCAGCTCCGGCACCTGGCGTCCGAGGCGCGCCAGCGGCACGGCGGCCGTCAGCAGCAGGACGCCGCAGGCGACGATCGCTGCCTGGTAGGCCACGGCGGTCCCGGCCAGGAGCGCCGCGGCGGCGGCCAGCGTGCCCAGGCCGATGAAGACGTTCGTGACCACGCGCATCCGCGCCCGGACCTCGACCCGTTCCGGGCCGGTGTACCACCGTGCCAGCATCGCCTGCTTCGACGTGCCGCTCGCCGAGCGCATGGCCACGGTCAGGCAGGCGATCAGGGTGAACATGACGGCGTCCGAGGTGAGCGTGTAGGCGAGCATCGCCACGCCGTTGAGCGCGGTCGCCGCCGTCTGGACGCGGTGCGCGCCGAGCCGGTCCGCGAGCCGCCCCGACGCGTACGAGGACAGCACCCCGGCGCCGCCCGCGATGCCCAGCCCGAGGCCCACCGTCGTGGCGCCGAGCCCGATGACCAGCGTGAAGTACAGCGTGCTGACGGTGTAGAAGACGCCGCTGGAGAGCGCGTACGCCATCGTGCTGAGCGTCAGGGAGCGCCCGACGCGGTCTTCGGGGAAGAAGGTTCGGATCACGTCCCTTTTCTCCCGCATCAGGGCCGGTCAACCTATTGATGTAGCGTATGGCTACATGGTCATGGGGCGGATCGAGTACGAGCTCGCCGGCATGGACGTCGCCGACGTGCGCTTCGCCGTCTCGCCCGTCAACGAGCTCACGCTGTCGCTGCGCACCTTCCGCGACCCCGGCCGCTACCCCGTGCACCTGCCCTGGCTGCGGCGCACCGAGCGGGTCCGGGCCGAGCTCGACGTCCCCCTGCTGCGCGCCCTCACCAACGAGGCGATGTGGTCGCCCGACTACCTGACGCCCCGGCCGTACGCGCCCCTCACCCGGATCGACGACGAACTCGCCGCCGTCGCCGCGGTGCCCCTGGAGCGCATGCTCGACGACCTGCGCGCCATCCACCCGCGCGGGCTCCCGGCGCCGCTGAGCGGCGATCCGGCGGCCGTACGCGCCCGCATCACCGAGGCGTTGCGGGCCTACTGGCGCACCTGTTTCGCGCCGTGGTGGCCGAGGATGCGGACGGTGCTGCAGGCCGACGTGATCTTCCGCGGGCAGGTCATGTCCGCGCACGGCCTGGCGACGATGTTCGCCGACCTCAGCGAGCGGGTCTCGCTCGACGAGGGCGTCGTGCGCGTCCGCCTGATGACCAGCACCGGCTACCGGCGCTCCACCGGCGGGGACGGGCTCACCCTGATGCCGACGCTCTTCAGCAGGGGTGTGACCGCCCCGATCTCGCCGGAGGAGCCTCCCCTGATCATGTACGGCACCCGCGGCGCCGGAACGCTCTGGCAGACCGAGGCCCGCCGATCCCCGGCGGCGCTCACCGAACTGATCGGCGCGACGCGCGCGGGCCTGCTCTCGGCGCTCGCCACGCCGGCGTCGTCGACCGAACTGGCCGGCCGCCTCGACGTCACCACCTCGGCCGTCAACCAGCACCTTCGAGCGCTGCGCGACGCGGGCCTGCTGACCAGCGCCCGCCACGGCCGCTCTGTCCTGTATCTGCGCTCGGAGCTCGGTGACGCCCTCATCGCGGGCGGTGGCCCCGCGGCGGACCCCGAGGCTTAGCCGAACACCGCCGGGGGCGGCACCGGGGCGAGCACCGCGTCCCCGTCCCTGATCGGGGCGGCCCCCGCGATGAAGTTGACCAGGGCCTCGCCGTGCACGCACCGGGCCTGGGTGAGGCCGCCGGCGGCCCGGCGGGTGAGCAGGTCGAGGGGCAGCTCGGTACGGGAGGCCGCGACGATGAGGTTGCCGAAGCGGCGCCCGCGCATGACGCCCGGCTCGGCCAGCAGCGCCACGTGCCGGAACGTGCCGGTGACGGTGGCCAGCAGCCGCCTGGCGAACGACAGCCCCTTGCCGTCGGCCAGGTTGACCAGCAGCGTGCCCGCCGGGCGCAGCACCCGGGCGATGTCGCCCAGGTATTCCTCGGTGGCCAGCTCGACCGGCATCGTGGCGCCGCTGAAGGCGTCCAGGACCAGCAGGTCGGCCGTGTCGTCCCAGATCTTGGCGGTGCCCTCGCGGCCGCCGGCCACGATGACCTTCAGGCGCGGCACCGAGCGCAGGCCGAGCTGCTCGCGCACCAGGTTGACCAGCAGGCCGTCGGGCTCGATGACGATGTGCCGGGAGCCGGGGCGGGTGGCCGTGACGTAGCGGGCGATCGTGCACGCACCGCCGCCCACGTGCACGGAGCTCAGCGGCCCTTCCGGGAGGAGGTCGATGACATCCGCCATGAGGCGTACGTACTCGAATTCCAGAAAAGTCGGGTCTTGTAGGTCAACATACGACTGAGGTACGCCATCCTTGGACAGCATCCAGCCGTCCTGCCTGTCCAGGTCCCGGAGTAGTTCGACCTCGCCGAACGTCACCGAATACTGGCCGGGAGTCGGCTCCCGCTGCTGTCCACGTGCCACGTTGGTCCCTCCTGGGAGAACCGTATGCGACGCAGAAGGTTGATTGTGCTCGTTGGTGCGGTTTTCGTGGTCATGGCAGCCGTGGCCTTCGCGGTCGCGGCGGCCGGCGGGGTCAAGGGCAGCGCGGGCGCGACGGCGGAGGCGTACTTCAAGGCGTGGCGCGAGGGCGACGTCGGCGCGATGAGCCGCCTGGTCGACCGGCCGCCGGAGGACTTCCGCGCCCGCCACCGGGCGATGGACGGCGAGCTCGGCGTCGAGGACCTCGAGTTACGGCCCGCGCCGGTCAGGAGCACCGGCGAGGACAGCGCCGAGGTGCCCTTCAGCGGTGTGCGCACCCTCGACGAGCTCGGCGCGTGGCCGTTCGACGGGGTGCTGCGGCTGGCCGTGCGCGAGCGGGAGTGGAAGGTGGTGTGGGCCCCGGAGACGCTGCACCCGCTGCTCAAGGACGGCGGCACGATCGAGCTGACCGAGTTCGAGGGACCGGCGGCCGAGCTGGTCACCAGCGAGGGCGAGCCGATCCCGCGCGACAGCTACGCCGAGTCCTACCTGGCCAGGCTTCGGCCCGAGTACGCGGACGTCAACCTGGGGCTGGCCCTGGTGGCCAAGGGCCCGGGCCGGGCCGAGCAGCGGCTGCTGACCGCCGAGCCGAAGAAGAACGTCGTGCGCCTCACGCTCTCGCGCCGCGTCCAGGCGGCGGCCGCGCGGGCGCTGGACGGCGTGGAGAACTCCTCGATCATCGTGCTGCGGCCCGGGACCGGGGAGGTGCTGGCGGTGGCCGACCGGCTCAAGGACGCCTACAGCGCCTTCCACGACATGTTCCCGCCCGGCTCCACGTTCAAGACGATCGTCGCCGCCGCCCTGCTGAAGTCCGGGCTCGAACCGGGCTCCCAGGTACCGTGCCCGGCCACGTACGCGATTCCCGGCCACCGGGGCTTCGACAACGACGGCGGGACGGACCGGGGCATGATCTCCTTCGCCGACGCGCTGGCCCACTCCTGCAACACCACCTTCGTGCAGCAGGCCACGACCAGGATCGGCGCCGAGGAGCTGCGTGAGACGGCGCTGGAGTGGGGGTTCGGGCGCGGCATGCCGACCGGCGCGCAGGGCGTCTGCGGCTCGATCGAGGACCCGGAGACCCCCGACGACGCCGGCGCGAACATCATCGGCCAGGGCAAGGTGCAGGCGTCGCCGCTGTGCATGGCCGCGGTCGCCGCCGCCGTGCAGGACGGCACCCTGCGCTCGCCCCGGCTGCTCGCCGAGGAGGAGGTGCGCCAGATCGACGGCCGGCCGCATCCGCCGGTGCCGCTGGACTCGAAGGTCGTGGCCGGGCTGCGGGTGATGATGCGCGCCGTCGTGGACCACGGCACGGCCGGTGACGCCGGGCTGCCCGACGGCGTGGCGGGCAAGACCGGGACGGCCGAGGTGCGGGGCCAGCGGCCGCACGGCTGGTTCATCGGCTTCGACGACGAGCTGGCCTTCTGCGTCTTCGTCAGGAACGGCGGCTCGGGCAGGTCGGCGGCGGTGCCGATCGCGGTCCGCTTTCTCAACGGACTCTAACCTACGGTACCGTAGGTTATATGACGACGATCACCGTAAAGCCCAGGTTGCGCGGTTGGTTGCACGCCGGAGCCGTGCCCGTGACCCTCCTGGCCGGCTTCACGCTGGTGGCGCTCGGCCCCACGCTCCAGGCTCGCCTCGCCGCCGCCGTCTACGCGATCACCTCGGGCCTGCTCTTCGGCATCTCGGCCACGTATCACCGCAGCACGCTCGGCCCCCGGCTGGCCGAGGTGCTGCGGCGCTGCGACCACGCCAACATCTATCTGATCATCGCGGGCACCTACACGCCCTTCGCGCTGCTGGCGCTCGACGGGGCCGCCCGCGTGGCGGTGCTGAGCGTGATCTGGGGCGGGGCGCTGGCCGGGGTGCTGTTCAGGGTGCTGTGGATGGGCGCGCCGCGCTGGCTCTACACCGTGCTCTACCTGGCGCTCGGCTGGACCGCGATCTTCGTGATGCCGCAGCTCCTGGAGGGCGCCGGGGTGGCCGCCGTGGTGTTGGTCGCCGTCGGCGGCGTCTTCTACAGCGCCGGCGCCGTCGTGTACGGGCTCCGGCGCCCCGACCCGTCGCCGCGCTGGTTCGGCTACCACGAGGTCTTCCACGCCTTCACCCTGGCGGCCTACCTGGTGCAGTACATCGCCGTGTCGATCGTCGTCTACTCCCAGTGATTTGACCGCTCCGGGGGATATGCGGGAGGCGATTCCGGACAGCAGTGCGGAATGGAGAGACTCGCAAGCACCTGGTGGCTGGTGCTCATCCGCGGCATCGCGGCCATCCTCTTCGGCATCCTCGCGCTGATCTGGCCGGGCATCACGCTGCTGGTGCTGGTGGTCTTCTTCGGCGCGTACGCGATCGTCGACGGGATCTTCTCGGTCTTCTCGGCCTTCCGGCACGGGGCCCGGTCACGGGCTTGGCCGATCTTCATCGGCGTCGTCAGCGTCCTGGCGGGCATCGTGGCCCTCGTCTGGCCAGGGATCACCTCGCTGGCCCTGCTGTACGTGGTCGCGTTCTGGGCGATCTTCCACGGGGTCGCCGAGATCGTGGACGGCGTCCAGCTCCGCAAGGTGATCGACAACGAGTGGATGCTCATCCTCGGCGGCGTCCTGTCGGTGATCTTCGGCATCCTGCTGCTCGTCTGGCCGGGCGCGGGCATGCTCACGCTCGCCTGGCTGATCGGGATCTTCGCGATCGTGTACGGCATCGCGATGGTGGCGCTGGCGTTCCGCGTGAAGAACCTCGTACCAAAGGCCCATAACCCGTAAATTTTACGTATATATCGGCATCAAGGCGGGAAATGTACTGCATGTCCGGCTCAATGTGGAGGAGACATGGACGTACACGCCCGCCTCGCCCGCCACCTACTCGTCGACGGTTACCGGCTCGTCCTGGACCTGGAGCTCAGCCAGGGCTCCTGGCTGGTCGACGCCCGTGACGGCCGCCGCTACCTGGACTTCTACACCTTCTTCGCGTCCGCGCCGCTCGGCGTGAACCCACCCTTCGATCCGGACTTCACCCGCCTGCTGGGCCAGGTCGCGCGCAACAAACCCGCCAATCCCGACATGTACACCGAGCACCTGGCGGACTTCGTCGACACCTTCACCCGTGTGCTCGGCGACCCGGAGCTGCCCCACCTGTTCTTCGTGGAGGGCGGCGCGCTGGCCGTCGAGAACGCGCTGAAGGCGGCCTTCGACTACAAGAGCCGCCGCAACGAGGCCGCCGGCCGCTCACCCGCCCTGGGCGCCCGCGTCCTGCACCTCACCAAGGCCTTCCACGGCCGCAGCGGCTACACGCTGAGCCTGACCAACACCGACCCGGTCAAGACCGAGCGCTTCCCGGTCTTCGACTGGCCGCGCGTGGACGTGCCCGCCATCCACTTCGGCGACGTCGAGGCGGCCGAGGAGCGCGCCCTCGCCCAGGCCCGCGCCGCCTTCGAGCGGCACCCGCACGACATCGCCTGCTTCATCGCCGAGCCCATCCAGGGCGAGGGCGGCGACAACCACATGCGGGCCGAGTTCCTGCAGGCCATGCAGCGGCTCTGCCACGAGCACGACGCGCTGTTCATCCTGGACGAGGTCCAGACCGGCGGTGGCACGACCGGCACCCCGTGGGCCTACCAGCAGCTCGGCCTGGAGCCCGACATCGTGGCCTTCGCCAAGAAGGTGCAGGTGGGCGGGATCATGGCGGGCCGGCGGGTGAACGAGGTCGACGGCAACGTGTTCCGGCGCAGCGGCCGGATCAACTCCACCTGGGGTGGCGGGCTGGTCGACATGGTGCGCAGCCGCGGCCTGCTGGAGATCATCGAACGCGACGGGCTCATCCCGCGCGCGGCCACCCTCGGCTCGCTCATCCTCGAACGCCTCACCAAGCTGGAGGCCGAGCATCCCGAGACCGTCGCGAACGTGCGCGGCCGGGGCCTGATGGCCGCCTTCGACCTGCCCGGCGCGGCGGCGCGCGACGCGATGGTCACCGCGCTGCGCGAGGACGCGGGCGTGCTGGTGCTGCCGTGCGGCACCCGTTCGGTGCGGCTGCGTCCGGCCCTGAACATCTCCGAGCAGGACCTGGAGCACGGGCTCGGCGCGCTGGCCACGACTCTGGAGCGGTCAGTCACTCACGCGACAGCCACAGGCCGATCGCGGTGACGCGCGAGTCGACGCCGAGCTTGGCGTAGATGCGGTTGACGTGGTTCTTGACCGTCTTCTCGCTGAGGAACAGCCGTTGTGCGATCTGGCCGTTGGACTCGCCCTTCGCGATCAGGTCCATGACTTCGGCTTCGCGTTTGCTCAATGACGTGAACACGCTCTCGAACGCTGCGTCGTCGACTCTCATCCGGCCTCCGGGGCGCGCAGACGGTCAGGTCGCCGAGGGCCCCCGAGCTTCCGGCGTTGGCGGTAGACAGCGAGCATAACTCGCAAAGTCATGATTTGGGGACAATGCCGGAAGAAAACGGCAACGGCCGGTCCTGGCGGACCGGCCGTTCGCGTCAGGGTGAGTGAAGGGACTTGAACCCTCGACATCCAGGACCACAACCTGGCGCTCTGCCAACTGAGCTACACCCACCATGCGCCGCCCGTGAGAACGGCACAGCAAAAGTGTAGCGGTGTTCGGGAGTCTTCACGCCACCCATTAACCGCTGACACGCTCGGCGAGCGTCCGCGCCGTCGCCGAATCGGGCCCCGGCTGACCCACGAACACGGCGGCGCGGTAGTAGCGCAGCTCCCGGATGCTCTCGGTGATGTCGGCCAGCGCCCGGTGGCCGCCCTGCTTCTCGGGCGCGGCGAAGTAGACGCGCGGATACCACCGGCGGACCAGCTCCTTGATCGACGACACGTCGATCATCCGATAGTGCAGGTAGGCGTCGACCGTCGGCATGTCGCGCGACAGGAACGTGCGGTCGGTCCCGATCGAGTTGCCGCACAGCGGAGCCTTCTTCGGCTCGGGGATGTGGCGGCGCATGTAGTCGAGCACCATCGACTCGGCCTCGGCCAGCGTCACCCCGCCGGCCAGCTCCGGCAGCAGCCCCGAGGCCGTGTGCATCTCCCTGACCACCTGCGACATCTGCTCCAGCGACTCCGGCGGCGGCTTGATGACCACGTCGACGCCTTCGTCGAGCTGGTTGAGCTCACTGTCGGTGACGATGCACGCCACCTCCACGAGCGCGTCGCGCCCGAGATCGAGCCCGGTCATCTCGCAGTCGATCCAGACCAGCAAGTCACTCATACGTTCTCCTCGCCGCAGCGGCCCGGAGTGACCCGCCCCGCTTGCCTACCCCACCAGCCTAGTGCCACCGGTCACGCGGGCTTGATAGAGCTCAGCACGTCACTGAGCACGTCGGTGCCGAGGTTGTCCGGGACCGAGATGTGGATCAGCGCCGGACGTTCGTCCGCGCCCCGGTCCATGAGCACGACCGCGCCGCTCTCCTTCTTCCACTTGTAGCCCTTCTCCTCCGACACCTTGGTGAAGTCGAGGTCGAACTGCAGCAGCCAGGCGTCGTGGTCGCCGATCTTCATGGCCTTGTCCGCGACGATCTTGGATTCGTGGGGGAGGTCGTAGAAGCGGCCGAGGTCCGCCAGGAACAGCTTGGCCGTGGCGCCGAGACCGGCGACGCCGGCGTACGGGTAGCGCTGGTGCAGCACACCCGTGTTCACGTTGCCGACCCAGTCGCCCTGGCCGTCGAACTTCTCGTGCGAGATCTTGTGCACGGCGCTCGTCCATCGCTGTTCGGCCGGGTTGGAGCCGTTGATGGAGCTTGACTTGGGAACCGTCCACCCCTCGGGCACCTTGTACGAGACGCCCGCGGTGGTGTCGGTCACCGTGCCGTCCTGCGGCTGCGGCAGCTCGGCCGGGGCCGTCGGCTGGTCCGTGGGCGGATCGCTGGGCGGGCCGGTGGGCGGATCGCTGGGCAGCGGCTCCTCCGTCTCCGGCAGCGTCTGCGACGGCGTGTCGGTGGGCGCGGCCACCGGCGAGGAGCTGTTGGCCAGATAGATGCCGGCCACCGCGATCAACGCGATCACCACCAGCGCCGCCAGGCCGCCGAACACCCACGGCAGCGGGTTGCCCTGCTTGGGCGGCGGGCCGTAGCCGGGACCGGGCAGCGGCGTGCCGCCCCACTGACCGGGCGTCTGCTGCTGCGCCGGCTGGCTCTGCGGCTGGCTCTGCGGCTGGGCCTGCGGCTGGCCCTGGGAGAACTGCGGCTGCTGGCCGTAGGCGAGGGTGGGGTTCGCCGGGGCCGACGACCAGCCGGGCCGGCTCTGGGGCTGCTGCGGGCCGGAGGCGGGCTGCTGCTGGGAGCCCTGCTCCAGGGGGTGGGTGGCGTCGGTCCACTGGTTGCCGTCCCACCACCGCAGTTGCGGGGATCCGTAGGGGTCCGGGTACCAGCCCGCGGGGGTCTGCTGGGTCATGCCCGTCAGAGTAGTAAGAACGGCTTTGAGATGCATTGTTGCGGCGTCAGCACTTGGTTCAGCACCTGGTTCAGCACCTGGTTCAGCACTTGTAGGTGAAGCTCGCCTTGCCGCTGCGGGCCGGGCCCGGCGACAGCACCCGCAGCGTCGCGGTCGCCTTCACCGTGCTCTCGCCCTGCAGCTCCCAGCGCAGGGTCAGCGGGTACGTCGTCGTGTCGGCGCGGGTGCGCAGGGTGCCCTGCTGGGTCTTCTTCTCCAGGTTCTGGTGCCACTCGTAGCGGATCTCGCCCGGGGCGCCGTTGGTGGTGATCGTGCCGGTGACGGTCACGACGCTGTCGCAGCCCTGGGTCTTCTTCGGCACGCTCACCGCCACCTTCGACACGGCCAGTTCCGGGCCGCCGCCGCCCAGCTTGAGCCAGGCGAGGATCGCGCCCGCCAGCACGGCCGCCAGCACCAGCGCCGACAGCACCGTCCGCTGCCGTCGCCGCCCCCTGGCCCGGCGCCCCGCGCCC
>NZ_LAVL01000019.1 GCF_001083785.1 Nonomuraea sp. SBT364 | reverse complement strand
TCTATCTCTGTAATTTTTTATTTTTTTTTTTCAAGCAGAAGACGGAATACAAGATCTAATCAAGACTAGTGGGCTCGGAGAATGTGTATAAGAGACAGGCCCCCACCCGGTCGGCACCACCGCCCTGCATCTGAAGGACGCCTCCCGCCCCGATCCCTGGGACTCCGGCGCCGAAGCCCGGGAGCTCAAGGTCACCCTGTGGTATCCCACGAAGCAGCGGGACGGGGAGCGGGCGCCGTACATGACACCGAAGGAGTCGGAGCTCAACCTGAAGGGCGGCAGGATCGCGGGCGTGCCGTACGACACGCTGAGCAGGACGCGGACGAACGCCGTCGCGGACGCCGAGCCCTCGGGGCGGAAGCTGCCGCTGGTGGTGCTGTCACCCGGTTTCACCAAGCCGGTCAGCATGCTCACGTCGCTGGCGGAGGACCTGGCCAGCCGGGGGTACCTGGTGGCGGGGATCGACCACACCCACGAGAGCTACGCCACGACCTTCCCCGGCGGGCGGGTGGCGGAGTGCCTGGCCTGCGACAGCGACACGGACCCGGGCTTCGGCACCGCCGTGGTCCGTGGCCGGGCCGCCGACGTCTCCTTCGTGCTCGACCACCTGGAAGACGCCGGCCTGGCCGACCGCGCCAGGATCGCGATGGTGGGCCAGTCGATCGGCGGGGCCGCGGCCATGGCGGCCATGGTGAAGGACCCCCGGGTACGCGCCGGGATCGACATGGACGGCACCACCTACGCCAGGATCCCCAGGAGCGGGTTCTCCCGGCCGTTCATGTTCCTCGGCACGCCGGAGCACCTGCCGGGCGGCCGCGACGGTTCGTGGGACCGGGACTGGAAGCTGCTCACCGGGTGGAAACGCTGGATCGTGCTGACGGGCGCGGAGCACCAGTCCTTCACCGACGCCCCGGTGCTGGCGGGCGCCCTCGGCATCAGGCCCGTCCGCGGCGTCCTGCCCGCGGCGCGCTCCACCGAGCTCACCCGCGCGTACGTGGCGGCCTTCCTCGATCAGCACCTGCGGGGCAAGCGGCAGCCGCTGCTGGACGAGCCGTCGCCGCTCCACCCGGAGGTCGAGTTCTGCGCCGGGACCTGCGGCCGATCCTGAACCCTGGACGCCATCGTGCTACGCGGGGTCGGACCTGACCAGCCGCAGGAACGCCTTCAGGCCGGTGATCACTTCCTGGTTGTCGGCCAGCCCGTCCACCGTCTCGTCGAAGCGGCGGGCCATCAGCGTGATCCTGCGGCCCAGGTCGTGGTCGGCCGTCTCCAGCTCCCGGCGGGCGCCGGCCAGGCCGGCCGCGACCTCGTCGACGTCCCGCCGCAGCCGCTCCGCCGCGGTGTCCAGCGCCTTCACCTGCTCGCGCAGGGCGAGCACGTCCACGCGCGGGTAGCGGACCTCCACCCCCAGCGTCCTGACCCGGTCGCGCAGGTGCGACGTGTACGCCCCGGCCGGCCGGAAACAGGTCGCCAGCAGGTAGAACCCGGCGAAGTAGTAGCCCACCTGGGCCCCGGAGAAGTACGTGACGACCGCGATCACCACTGCGGACACGACGTGGCCGGAGATCGCGAGCACGAGCATGCGCCGGGCGATGCTCCTGGCCTCGTCCTCGCGCCGCTGGGTCACGTCGATGCCGGCCTCCCTGGACACCTCGATGTCGTGGACCACCTGGCGGGCCGCGAAGAGCAGGTTCCAGGGGACGGTCAGCACGACGACCAGCCAGAGCAGGGCGATCGCCCCGGCGCCCAGCGACAGCAACGTGGACAGGGGCACGTCCGCGTACAGGACCAGCCAGGCGGTGAGCAGCGTGACGAGCAGGGATGCGAGAAGCAGCCACCATTTCATGCGTTTCAGCCTGCTGCCCGGGCGGCGCGTGCCGCGAGAGCCCGGCTACTCAGTTCTCCTTGAGTATCCCGCGTGGTGCTCGGGACCTGCCGCCCTCATCGGCGGAGGGCTTCGGCGGGAAGCCAGGCGCCGACCGTGGTGCCGCCCAGGGGCTCGCCGGGCAGGAAGGCGGGAGGGTCTACGGTGTTGACGGCGAGGGAGCCGCCCAGCTCGGCCACCATGACCCGCCGCCGGAGCAGCACCGCGTCGAGCCTGGTGCCGGCGGTCGCGGCGTGCTCGACGCCGAGCGTCAGCCGTAGCCCGCTGGGCGCCACGGTGAGTGCGACGCTGAGGGAACGCGCGGTCGGCACGTGCCGCTCCACGTGATCAAGGGTGTCCACGATGACGGCCTGGACGAGATCGGCGACCTCGCCGGGCAGCGGCTGACTGGGCAGGGCCCACACCTCCACGGCGATGCCCGTCCGCGACGACCAATGGGTGAGCCGGTCCTCCAGCCGCCGGGAGAACATCGACCGGGGGGCCAGATGCGAACCGTCCGGGGTCCGGCGTTCCTCCTTCACGATGCCTCCGCCCTGATCGAGGCAGCGCACAAGGTGATCACAGTCGGCTCCTTAGTGGAAAATCTGATCGGCAGGCGGATGCGCGACCCGTTGGCGACAGTGGAGTTCGCCGGACGCGGAGCCGAGCTTGACCGGCGGCCAGGCGGGCCGATCCCGGCGGCTGGTGACCGGCCGGCTGTTCATCACCACCAAGACGGCCGGCGGGCATCGCCCAGCGTCACGAGTCGTTCACCGATTCCCCTCGACAGCGCCCGGCTCGGTCCGGGCGCGAACTCATGACAGCGACCGTATGCGCCGACCGCACGGTCACACATTGGGAAAAATCCCTATGTGTGACCGTGTCGGGCCACTCCCTAGGGCGCGACGAGCAAGCGGGAGCGCCGGTCGGGACGCGCGCGACGAGCCGCCGAACCATGCCTGAGCTGGGGTTTCGTCGGCGTGTTCGTTCCTAGGGATCACCCGGGACACCGGAGCGGCACACATCTAGGGGTCCCAGTAGTAAAGGCCGAAATTCGGGCGGATATAGCTGAGTAGGCTTCTGAGCTTGGTGTCTGTGGGGCTGGCTGGAGGTCGTTCTTGGCGACGCAGGTGTTCGCGGATGAGGAGCTGGAGCGGCTGCGGGGATTCCCGGAGATCGGTCGAGACGAGCTATTCCGGCTCTTCACCCCTGACATCAGCTGATGTCGCGTTCGTCGATCCCGGCCGGGGCCGAGGTCCGGCCGATCGGCGGGGCTGGCCGTAGCCCTGTCCACGTTGCCGTGGTTCGGATTCGTGCCGGACAAAGTGTCGGCGGCGCCGCCGGTGGCGGTGGCCAGGCTGGCCGACCAGCTTGCCGTCGACCCAGCCGAACTGCGGTCCTACGGGCGGCGGGCGAAGACGCGAACCGAGCATCTGCGGCTGGTGGCGAAGTACCTGGGGTGGCGGCTGCCGACCACGCTGGAGCTCAAGGAGCTGGACGAGTTCCTGCTGGCGCGGGCGTTGAAGCACGACTCGCCGACGCTGCTGTTCCGACTGGCGTGCGAGTACCTGATCTCGGCGCGGGTGATCCGCCCCGGCCCGGTGACCGCGGTCGAGAGGGTCGCCCACGCCCGCGCCGAGGCGCAGCGGGAGACGTTCGACCGGCTCGCGCATGAGTTCACCGAGCAGCGGTGCACCACGCTGGACGGGCTGCTGGTGACCGACCCCGAGATCCGCACGACCCGGCTGCGGTGGCTGTCCACCGGCCCGGTCGAGACGTCCCCAGCCGCGGTGAAGGCCGAGGTCGCCAAGCTGGAATTCCTGCGCTCGACGGATGCGGACAGCCTAGATCTGTCGGTGCTGCCCGCTGAGCGGCGCCGGTTCCTGGCCACGGTCGGGCGCCGGTTGACCGCGCAGGCGCTGGAGCGGCGCGATCCGCAGCGCCGCTATCCGATCCTGCTCACGCTACCGGCGCAGTCGGCGACCGATGTGCTCGACGAGGTCGTGCAGCTGTTCGATCAGGCGGTCTCGGCGCGGGAGAGCAAGGCTGAACGCAAGATGCGGGACGCGCTGGCCGAGCGAGGCAAGGCCGGGGAGGACCGGCAGGCGCTGCTGGACGACCTGCTGGACATCATCTTCGACCTGGGCCTCGACGATGAGCAGATCGGTGGCCTGATCCGGGGCGAGCGGATCGGCTGGCCGCGCCTGCGGTCGGCACGTGAACAGGGCAAGCCCCGGCTGCCGCGTGATCACGGGCACCGCCGCACAAGATGTCCCCGTGGTCCGGCTCGGCGGCGTGCGGGCTGGACGCAGCGGTCCACGCCTGGGACATCGCCCTGGCAACGGGCCGGCCGTCGCCGCTCACGCCCGAGTTGGTCCGCCCCCTCCTCAAGGTCGCCAGGGAGATCGTCGAGCCGCTGCGCCCCCGCGGCGCGTACGCCGCCGCCCTGGCCCTCGAGCAGGGCGACGACGACGTGGCGGTCCTCCTGCGTTACCTCGGCCGCGACCCCCGCTGGAGCGCCTCTTAGTACTCCAGTGGCACTTCGCGATCATGGTTCGGATCTGCGGTGCTCGGGCAGGTAGAGCCGCCGATCCAGCAGGGCCCGGCCACGTGGGGTGGTGTAGGCCAGGAACACCCCGATCTGGTGGTTCTCGATCCGACCCGCGGTGCCGTTGTATTGCCGCTGCGCCCCGGCCGAGCGGGTGCCTTTCTTGACGAAGCCGGTCTCATCGGCGATCAGCAGACCGCCCGGGCCGAGCTCATCACCAAACACAGCTGGACCACCCGAGACGAACCCCGCTGACCTGCGGATCAGCGCTTATCGAGAAGTCTCGTTGGAATATGACCACGACCTCTACCTGGCGGTTGGGGACACGTTCGGGAGCGGAGGCCCTTGACGGAGAAGTCGGGCAGTTTGATCAGGACGGGCAGGCAGCGGGCCGACCTGCGCCACGCAGAACTCGTTGCTCTCGGTCCTACATGATCCACTGCTCGCCCTCTACTGGACGCCTTGCAGAAGGCGGTGACGGTCCTGCGCCAGGCCGTCCCGTCACCGTGATGAGGCGATAATTGGTTTCAGATGCGGGGCCGAAGGGTGCGCCGGACGGCGACACCGCCCAATGCGAGAGCGGGGATGAGCAGGATTCCCGCTTCGGTCCATTGGAACTGCCAGAACCTGCTCGCGCGGTGGAATTCTGCCACTCGTCGATAGCCGTGGCTGAAAGAGCACTTGGCGTACTTCTTGGTCGTCTCGTCTGTCCCGCAGGGGCCGGCGAGCGCGAGCTCTGCCTCCTGAGAGGTGTACTTCACGCCGCTCCTGTCGATCCAGTAGCTGGTCACATGTAGGGAGCCTTCCGGTTCGAGTTCGTCGATGACCTCGGCCTGCACGGCTCGTTCCGGCGGCGCGTAGGAGGACGGCGACCTGAGGAGTCCGAAGAATGCCAACGCGCACACCGCCAGGGTCACCGCCATCGCCGGCAGAGTCCGCCGGAACAGCGCGCCGGCGGCCATGCCGAGCACGAACGCGGACAGCCACCACGCCGCCGGCATGATGCCGACAAGGCGGAACCAACTCATGTCGAAGCGGTCAACGTTGTAGGGGGGGACGTCGAAGGCGGCCAGCCACGGCTCCACGATGCCGGCCAGCACCAGCCCGCCGAGCGTGACCGCGGCACCGAGCCCGACGATCTTGGCCGCCAACCAGCGCCGCCGCGTCACCGACTGGGTCCAGGTCAGCTGGTGCGTGCCCTGCTCGAACTCCCGGGCCAGGAGCGGAGCGCCCCAGAAGGCGCCGATCATCGCCGGGGCCAGCAGCGGAAGCCAGCCGAGGAGTTCACCCACCAGCCGTATGCGCTCGTTCATCTCCCCGCGGTAAGCGCCGCACTCGGGCGTGTCCGCCACGCAGTCGGCCGCCGGAGCGCTCTGGGCGGCGAAATCGGCCGCGCCCAGACCGCTGATGAGCAGAACCGCGCCGAGGACGGCCAGCAGCGCCGTGGTGACGAGCACCTGCATACGGTGCTGCCGCCAGGTAAGCCACAACACTTCCAGGTCTCCTTAGCGGTCAGAAATGGTCAAGGTCGGATGAGGCAGTGAGGTGGTGTCGGGGCGGCGCAGGTAGGCCAGCACCAGCTCTTCCAGGCTCACGCTGGACGCTTTCCACCGCGGGTCGAGCAACGGCGTTCCCGGGCCGGTGCGGGCCAGCAGGTCGGCCTGCCGTTCGCTGCGGCTGTCGCTGATCATCGGCATCCGGGCCGCCACCCCGTCGGCCAGTTCGGCCGGACCGGACAGCATCCGGTGGGTGGCGAGCAGTTCGTCGACCTCGCCGCTGATCTGGACCTGGCCGCGGTTGAGCACCACCAGCCAGTCGCAGGCGTTGGTCAGGTCGGACACCACATGGGAGGACAGCACCACGGTCATCTGAGTCTCGGCCACCGCCGCCATCAGGGAGCGCATGACGTCGTGCCGGGCCACGGGGTCGAGGTTGGCCAGCGGCTCGTCCATGACCAGCAGATCCGGCTGCTTGGCCACGGCGATGGTCAGCGCGACCTGTGCCTGCTGGCCTCCGGAAAGCTTGCCGACCTTGCGGTTCAGCGGGATGTCCAGTTCCGCCAGCCGCTGTCGGGCCAGGGCGTCGTCCCATCCCGGATTGAGATGGTGTCCGAAGCGGAGCATCTCGGCGACGGTGAAGCTGTCGTAGAGGGGTTTGTCCTGGGCCAGGAACGCCACCCGCGCGAGGGCCTCCGCCCGCTGGCCGACCGGTTCGCCGAAGACGCGCACGCTGCCCCGGGTGGGGGTGATCAGCCCGGCGACCAGGTGCAGGAACGTGGACTTGCCCGCGCCGTTCGGTCCGACGAGTGCGATGACCCGGCCGGCGGGGACGGACATCGTGCAGTCGCGCAACGCCCATGTGCCCCGATACCGCTTGGCGAGCCCTATGGCCTCCAGAGCTGTCGGGCTCTGTTCGGGGGCGGTGAGCTCACCGGATCCGCCGAACATCCTCACTGTCCGATCCGCTGTCATGCGATCCCCTCCTGGGCGGAGTCGGCGAGCACCGAGGCGAACAGCGCCTCCATATCTCCTTGGTCGAGCCCCGCTTCGCGGCAGTCGTGTACCCACCGGGCGAGGTCGCGGCAGAGCCGGGTGTGATCGGCCGTGGATCCGCCGCCCAGGGACCGCTGCACGAACGTGCCCAGCCCGGGCCGACCGACGACGAGGCCCTCGTGCTCCAGTTCGCGGTAGGCCTTGGCCACTGTGTTCGGGTTGATCGCGAGGTCGCTGACGACCTCTTTGATCGTCGGCAGCCGATCGCCCGGCATGAGCACACCGAGCCGCAAGGCGTGTTTGACCTGATGCACCAGTTGCAGATATGTCGCCACACCAGAGCTTGGGTCGAGGCGAAGCTTGATCACCGCAATACCCTTTTCCTAGTAGAATAGTAAAAGGGTATTATCGGCCCACGATCTTCGTCAACTCGGCCCGCACCGCCAGCCGCAAAGCAGCTCTGCGTGACAGCGGTGACGGGACTGCGGCTCGCAGAAACGATCCATTCTGAGATCAAGATCAACAAGGCGTTGACGGGGAACGACGAGGCCCGATTTCATCTCGGAACCCGTTCTCACGTGAACCGAGGTACAGGGTGTTCTGCGAGATGTTCGTGAGACGATTCCAGGGTGAGTAAGCCGGGAAATCACCGCCACGTCCGACGCCGATGAGATCGAGCGGCACCCGTGCCCGCGCTGCCTGGTCGAGCCCGGCTCGCCGTGTCGATCGCGCTCCGGCACCGTTGCCGCGACCTACCACACCGGGCGGTTCACCAAAGTCCCCCGGCTGGCGAAGCTACTGTGCGTGCCGACCCCGACCGACCGCGGGCCGGGGCGGCTGTGGCGGCCGGACACCCCGGCCACGGACATCCGCGTCGCCTACGCCCGCTGCTCCCACCTCACCCAGGAACTTCAGTTTCAGCTGGACGCGCTGGCCGCACACGGCATCCCGCGCGAGAAGATCTTCGCCGAGAAGGTATCCACCCGCGTGCGGGTCCGCCCGAAGTTCGAAGCCGCCCTGGAGGCCTGCCGCGAGATCAAGGCGCACGCCCCGCACTGCCGGGTCATCCTCACCGTGTACGAACCGTGTACGAGATGAAGCGGCTGGGCCGGGACTCGGCCGAGCTGACCGCGCCGGCCGACCATCTCACCGCGCACGGCATCGCCCTGGAGCTGCTCGCCGGGCCGCTGACCGGGATCTACGACCCGTCCGGCACCGGGCGGGTGCTGTTCGCATTCTTCGCCGCGATGGCCGAGACCGAACGCGAGAACATCCGCGAGGCCACCCTGGAAGGCTTGAATGCCGCCGCGCGCAAGGGAAACCACGGTGGACGCCCGTCGGTGATCACCGACGACATGCTGCACACCGTGCTGCGCCGCCACGCGAACGGCGAGTCGGTGAAAGACATCCGCCCGGACCTGATCATCCCCACCGGCAAGCGCAAGGGACAGCACCCTAGCTTGGCGAGCATCTACCGGGCGCTGGCCGAGCACCAGAAGCGGCAGGCGTATCCCGAGGCCGTGGAGCAGGCCCATGCCGACTTCGCCATGCTCCAGGCGAGCACTTGATCGGCACGGCCAACCGGCCGCCCAGCGATATCCGCCCGATTTTCGGCGGCAACTACGGCTATCCCATCTAGGCGCCCAGGCCCTGAGGAACGTGGTGCGATCGAACCAATACGAGTGTTATGGTTCGATCGCACCATAAACTTGGCGACGGGAGACACATGAAGGCCGCCTGCACCCTTCTCGCGGTATCGATGCTCATGATGGGCAGCCCACCCGCCCATGCCCGGGAGATCTCCGGCCCGGTCGACGAGACGGCGTCGGGGCAGGTGCGGGGCATGGACCAGGACGGCGTCCACCGCTTTCGCGGCATCCCGTACGCCGCCCCGCCGACGGGGGAGTGGCGCTGGCGGCCGCCCCGGCCCGCGACCCCCTGGACCGGCATCCGCGACGCGACGAAGGCCGGGCCGGCGTGCGTCCAGCCGGAGGCGCCCGACATGCCGGCGGGCATCCCGCAAAGCGAGGACTGCCTGACCCTGGAGGTGACCACGCCCGCCAGGCCCGGCAAGAAGCGGCCGGTCATGGTCTGGGTCCCCGGCGGCGGCTTCATCACCGGCGCGGGCTCGATCTACGACCCGGCACGGCTGGTCAGGGACGGGGACATCGTGGTCGTGACGGTCAGCTACCGGCTCGGCGTGTTCGGCTTCTTCGCCCACCCCGAGCTCGGCCACAGCAGCAACTTCGGCCTGCGGGACCAGGTGGCGGCGCTGCGCTGGGTGCGCGCCAACATCGCCGCGTTCGGCGGCGACCCCGGCGAGGTCACGCTCGCCGGGGCCTCGGCCGGCGCGATGAGCGCCTGCACGCTCATGACCTCACCGGCCGCCCGGGGCCTGTTCCACCGGGCGATCGTGCAGAGCGGATCGTGCCGGACCAGCCACCCCGCCGGGGCGATGGGCGAGGGCATGCCGGCGATCTCGTCCTGGCATCCGATCGAGACGATCCAGGGGGCCGGCAAGGCGCTGGCCGGGCAGCTGGCCTGCGCCGACGTGGCGTGCCTGCGACGGAAGAGCGCGGCGGAGCTGCTGCCGTACACCGCCCGGTTCCCGCTGCTCGCCTACGGGACCGAGCTCGTCCCGCACGAGCCGGCCCGGGTGTTCGCCGCCGGCCGGCAGGCCGCCGTGCCGCTGCTGCAGGGCAACACCCGTGACGAGCACGTGGAGTTCACCCTGGCCGTCTACCCGCAGGGTGTCACCGCCGCCCGGTACGCGGCCCTGCTGAAGACCGCCTTCGGCGCGGCCGCGCCCCGCGTCGGACGGCACTACCGGGCCCGGCGGTTCCCCTCGCCCACCGCGGCGGCCGGCCGGGTCTTCACCGACAGCGGCTGGATCTGCCCCTCGTGGAAGTCGGGCCGCGAACACGCCCGGAAGGCGCCCACCTACGCCTACGTCTTCGCCGACCCGTCGGCGCCCACCCCGGGCGGACAGCCCCTGCCCGCCCACGTCCGGCCCGCCACCGCGCACGGGGCCGAGACCTTCTACCTGTTCGACTTCCCCGACAGCCCGGGGCTCAGCGCCGGCCAGCGCCGCCTGGCCGATCGGATGGCCGGCTACTGGACCCGGTTCGTCCGGACCGGCGACCCCAACGGGGCGGGCAGCGCCGCCTGGCCGCGTCTCGGCCCCGCCGACCGCGCGCTCGTACTCGCTCCGGAGGCCGTACGACCGATCAACATGAAGGTCGCCCACCACTGCGGGCTCTGGTTCTGACGGCCGTCTACCTGCGGGAGTTGCGGACGGTCAGGCGGCCGTGGGTGAGCTCCCCGGCGACGCGGACGTGCAGCTCGCCGGGCCGTGCGTAAGCGGCTGCCTTGCTGGTCATGCCGCCCCATTCGGTCCGCACCCCGTCGACGTCCGCGCTCGCGCCGGCCGGCAGGACGATCGTGGCGGAGCCGTAGGTGAGCCGGAGCTCGATGTCCACCTGGGAGTGGCGGACGAGGGCGCGGGACAGGTCGAGGCGTACCCTGTCGTACACGGAGTCGATCCGCAGCAGGCGGGGGACCCGCCAGTCGCCCTCTCTCCGGATACGTCCGCTTCCGGGCGTCAGGTGGACCACGTCGACCGGCAGGTCGGAGACCATCGCGAGCAGGTCGTCGCGGGAGCGCGCGGTGAGCGCGCCTTCGAGTCGCCGCTCCAGCTCAGCGGCGGTGAGGCGGCCGTCGGCGAAACTGTCCTGCAGCAGTTGGACGGACGTGTCGCGATCGTCGTCGGAGACGCGTGCCGCCCCCGCCTGGCGCGTGCTCACTGACTGACGGCCCTCTTGTACAGCCGCGTGGCCAGCGGCACGAACACGACGAGGAGCACCAGCGACCACAGGATCGACGCGGCCACCGCGTGCTGCAGCGGCCAGGCGCCGGGCACGGGCATGGCCGGGCTGGTGTTGCCGAACAGCTCGCGCGTGCCCTGGATGAGCGTGGAGATCGGGCTCCACTCGGCGACCACCTTCAGCGGCCCGGGCAGGCGCGCGCTGTCGACGAAGGCGTTGGACAGGAAGATCAGCGGCAGCGACACGATGGTGGCCACGTTGTTGAAGACCTCCGGCGTGCGCAGGGCCAGCGCGACCGTCGCCGTCACCCAGGAGAAGGCGTACGCGAACAGCAGCAGCACCAGGAACCCCAGGGCCGCTTCGAGCGGCGAGGTGTGGATGCGCCATCCGACGAGCAGCCCGACGAGCGCCATGGTCACGATGCTGGTCACGTTCGTGATGAGGTCGCTGAAGGTCTGGCCGGTCAGCACCGCCGAAGGCGACATCGGCAGGGTGCGGAACCGGTCGAAGACGCCCTTCTGCAGGTCCAGCGTGAGGGTGTAGCCGGTGATCTGCGCACTGGTGGTGATCGTCATGACGAAGATGCCCGGGAGCAGGTACTCCGTGTAGGACAGGCCGGGCAGTTCGATCATGCTGCCGAAGACGTACGCGAACAGCAGCACGAGCACGATCGGCAGCAGCACCACGCCGCCGAGCATGTCGGGTGCTCGCTTGATCTTCAGCGCGTTGCGCTTGGTGATGGTCAGGCCGTCAGCGACTGCCATCTGCAGGGTGTTCATCGCACGGTCTCCTGGGTCTTCTCGTCGGCCTCACGTCCCGTGAGGGTCAGGAACACGTCGTCCAGGGTCGGCCGGCGCAGCCCGGCGTCGCGTACGGTGATCCGCTCGGCTGCCAGGTGGCCGAGGGCCGTGGTCAGCGCGGCGGCGCCGCTGGTGACCGGGACCGTGACCCGCAGGGCGGTGGCGTCGATCTGCATGTCGCCGACGGCCAGGGGCGCCAGCGTCCGCCTGGCCGTCTCCAGGTCGGTCGCGCTCGTCACCGACAGCTCGATCCGGTCGCCGCCCACCTGGTCCTTGAGCTCGTCGGCGGTGCCGAGCGCGATCACGTGGCCGTGGTCGACCACTCCGATGCGGTCGGCGAGCCGGTCGGCCTCCTCCATGTATTGAGTGGTGAGGAGCACCGTCGTGCCCGTCGTGACGAGCTCGGCGATGACGTCCCACAGGCTCGCCCTGGCCCGTGGGTCGAGACCGGTCGTGGGCTCGTCGAGGAACAGCACCGGCGGGTTGACGACCAGCGCGCCGGCCAGGTCGAGCCGCCGTCGCATGCCTCCGGAGTAGCCCTGCACCGGGCGGTCGGCCGCCTCCGTCAGGTCGAAGCGCTCCAGCAGTTCCCGGGCGCGCTGCTTGGCGCGTTTGATGCCCAGGTGGTAGAGGCGGCCGACCATCTCCAGGTTCTCGGCGCCGGTGAGGTGGTCGTCGACGGCGGCGTACTGGCCCGACGCCCCGATGTGGGCGCGCAGCCGGTGCGCGTCGCGGACGACGTCCAGCCCGGCCACCCTGGCGTGCCCGGCGTCGGGCTTCAGCAGCGTGGTCAGGATGCGCACGGTGGTGGTCTTGCCGGCCCCGTTCGGGCCGAGGAGCCCGAACACCGTCCCTTCGGGGACGGCCAGCTCCATCCCGTCGAGGGCCACCACGTCGCCGTACTTCTTGACCAGTCCCTAGGCCACGATCGCGTCTGCCATGGGAACTCCTTCGGTTGTCAGGAACGGTGGATGTCGATGTCGCCGTGGACGGTGTGCGCCCGCACCTCGACGACCGGACCGGATGGACCGGGGTCGTCCGCGGGGTCCAGGGAGACGTCGACGGTGCCGTACTTCGAGCTCAGGTCCAGCCATGCGGCGGAGCCCTCCCGGACCCCGAGCTCCAGCCCGCCGCCGGTGGTCTCCATGACGACCGAGCCGGACGCCACGTCGCCGATCCGGACGCTGCCGTAGGCGGTCTTGACGGCGATGTCGCCCAGGGCGCGATCGACGACGCTGTCGCCGTGGGCTGAGCTCAGGCGCAGCTCGCCGGTCACCTCGCGCAGCCGGATCTCGCCGTGCGCCGTCTTGACCACCGCCGTGCCGTCGATCTCGCCGATGCGGATGTCACCGTTGGTGTTGGTGACCTCGGCATGCCCGGTCGAGCGGGTGACCGAGATGTCGCCGTGGGTGGATTTCAGCCGTAGCCGGCGGGCCTGCTCCACCTGGATGTCGCCGTAGGAGGTGGTGAAGCTCACCTCGGCGAGCGCGCCCCGGCAGCGGAGCCCCGCCGCCGTCCTCGCGTCGACGCGGGAGCCGGTCGGCAGGTCGATCGACACGTCGACCGAACCACTCCAGCCGTGCAGCAGTGAGCGCGCCCAGTTGGAGGGCGACTCCACCAGTTTGTCCAGCGAGAGGCCCCAGGCGGACGCCGAAGCGGTCCGGTCCGTGGCCGCCCGCACCACGAGCCTGCCGTCGGTGTACTCGACGTGGATGTGCTCGGCGGCCTCCACGTCGGCCTCGTTGTGCTGGTCGCCCGGCCGGATCTCGACGACGGTGTCGGCGCGGTCGCTCGCGTTGATCCAGATGTGCGCGACCGCCACGTCGACGAGGGCGAGAATCGGTTCCGGACTGTCGAAGGTCGGCATTGCGGTCCTCTTCTTACGAGTTGGCGTGGCCATCAGCGCACCCAGCCGCTGTAGCGATTACCGGTCTGCTGGGTGGCGCGCCGGGCGGGGCGGCGGGCGGCGTCACCCGGGTCGAGCGCGGCGGCGACGGCGCGGACCAGCCAGGCGTTGACCGACAGCCCGTCCCGGGCGGCCGCCTCCTCGATGCGCGGCTTGAGGTGCTCGGGGACCCGGAGCGAGATCCGGGAGGTCCCGCCCTCGTCGACGTCCGGGGGTGGGGGAGGGGCGGGCGGCCGCTCGTAGCGCTCGATCTCGCCCTCTTCCCCGAACGGCCGGCCGGCCGGTGGCGTCACGACGAAGCCGGGGTCGCGGCCGCGCAGGCGTACCTCGACCGAGCCGGGTGCGAGCTCCTGGGTGATCTCGTCCGCGGCGGCGGACAGGGCCTCCAGCAGGGCGAGCCGGGCGGCCGACTCCAGCGTCGCGGCCAGGCGCTCGGCCAGCGCGCGAGCTTCCTCGCCGCCCGCCCCGGCGGCAAGGGCGAGCTCGCGGCGGAGCTGATCGACGTATGGCGAAAGGTCCATGACGCCACTATGGCATCACTATGGCGTCACGACAAGCTCGGCTCGACGCCATGGCTGTAGCGTCCGCTGCGACCTGGGAGTTAGCCGTGACGTCGCGTGGCGTCGCATTGATGTCTAGGCGGGCGACTGCGGCCCGGGCGCGTCCTCGTACGGCAGGCGCACCGTGACCGTGAGGCCGCCTTGGTCGCGTGGCCGGGCGGCGACGGTGCCGTCGTGCGCGACGGCGATGGCCCGGACGATCGACAGGCCGAGCCCACTGCCGTGCGCGGAGTCCAGCCGATCGCCGTTCAGCCGCCGGAACGGCTGGAAGATCGTCTCGATCTCGTACGGCGGCACGACGGGGCCGGTGTTCGCGACCGTCAGCTCCACCGTGTCAGCGGACCGCCGGCTGGACACCCACACCTCTCCATCAGGGACGTTGTGCCTGATCGCGTTCTCGACGAGGTTCTGCACCAGCCGTTCCACCAGCGCCGGTTCACCCGCGGTCGGCGCGCTGTGCGGCGCGCGGTGCAGGGTGACGCCCCGGTCCGCGGCCTCCGGCCCTGTCTGGTTCACGACATGCTCCACCACGTCGGCCAGGTCGAACCGGCTCGGATCGGGGATCCGCTGCTCACCCTCGGCCAGCGCGAGCAGGCCGTCGATCAGCCGCTGGTGTCTGGCGTTGACCAGGAGCAGCGACTCGCCCAGACCTCTGAGCTCCGGGGTGACGTCGGAGCCGTGCATCGCCACGTCCACCAGCGTGCGGTTGACGGCGAGCGGGGTGCGCAGCTCGTGCGAGGCGTTGGCGATGAAGCGGCGCTGCCCGTCCAGCACGCGGGCCTGCCGTGCGAGCATGCCGTCGATGATGTCGGCCAGCTCCTTGATCTCGTCGGGCGGGCCGTCGTAGCCGATCCGGTCGGTCAGGTCGTGACTCTGCGCCACGCGCCGGGCGGCGAACGTCACCTTCCTGGCGGGGCGAAGCACCAGCCCGGCCGCCCACCACCCCGCTCCGGTGGCGATCGCGGTCGGTCCGAGCAGGGCGAGCGCTCCCCAGCCACGCAGGTCGCGCACGGTGTCGTGCAGGTAGCCCTTCACCCGCGCCGATTCGCGGGCCACCAGGCGCCGGTCCATCATCACCACGAACTCGCCGGCGCCGGTTTCGACCACCGGGGCACCCAGATCCGGCGCCTGCAGCCGCTGACCGACGATGAGCATGATCACCGCCAGCAGCAAGGCGCCGATCAGGAACGCCATGACGCCGCACAGCAGGGCGAACCTCATCCGCATCGTCGTTCTCATGGGATCCGGTACCCAACCCCCAGGACGGTCTTGATGACCTCGGGCTCGCCGAGTTTCCTGCGCAGTTTCACCATCGTGGTCCTGACCGTGTTGGTGAACGGGTCGATCCGCTCGTCCCACACCTTGTCCAGCAGGTCCTCGGCCGACACCACGGTGCCGCGGGCCCGCAGCAGGACGGCGAGCACGCCGTACTCCTTGGGAGCCAGCGGGACGTAACGGCCGCCGCGGAAGACCTGCTGGTGCGTCGAGTCGAGGCTGATGCCCGCGTGGTGCAGGATCGGCGGCTCGGCGGGGGTCGCCCGGCGGCTGAGCGCGCGCACCCGGGCCAGCAGTTCCGCGAAGGCGAACGGCTTGGGCAGGTAGTCGTCGGCGCCGAGGGACAGGCCCGCCACGCGATCCCGCACGGTGCCGGCGGCGGTCAGCATGAGGATCCGGACCAGCCCGCCCGCCTCGACCGTCCTCCTGCAGACCTCGTCGCCGTGCAGCCCGGGAAGGTCGCGGTCCAGGACGAGGACGTCGTAGTCGTGGCCGGCGAGGCGTTCCAGGGCCGCCGCGCCGTTGTAGGCGACGTCCACGGCCAGCGCCTCTTTGCGAAGGCCGGCCGCGATCGAGTCGGCGAGCACGCGCTCGTCCTCTGCGACCAGGATCCGCATCGCTGCCTCCCATGTCCTTTCGGGGTTCGCACCCGCCGCAGCCTGACAGCGGCGAGGTAATACCGGCATAACCACATCCGGTGGCGACCGCCTTATGGGCCGGTTGCTGCACTGCGTCGTGTCCTTCATGACTCCTGGAAATCCTCGGGACACCGATGTCGTTCGCTTCTCCATTGTTCCTGTGGCTCTTCATGCCTGCCGTGCTGCTGATCTACTGGATTCTGCCCCGGCGCCACCGCGACGCGGTCGTCGCCGGCGCGAGCCTGCTCTTCTACGCCTGGGGAGCCGGGCCGTCCACGCTGCTGCTGCTGTCGGCGATCGCCGTCAACTACGGCGCCGGACTCGCGCTCGACTCGGCGCGGCTGCGGGATCGGCCGGGAGCGCGCCGCGCGGTGCTGCTGGCGACCGCCGGCTGGGATCTGTCGGTGCTCGCGGTGTGGAAGTACGCGGGTTTCGCCAGCGTGCAGATCGACGCCCTGACCGACGCGCTGGGGCTGGGCCGCAGCCCGATCGTGAGCCTGGCCCTGCCGATCGGGATCTCGTTCTACACCTTCCATCACCTGTCGTACGTGGTGGACGTCTACCGCCGCAGCACCCCGGCTCAGCGCAACCCTGTCCGGTTCATCACCTACATCGCCATGTTTCCCCAGCTCATCGCCGGGCCGATCGTCCGCTACCACGAGCTCGCCGGGCAGCTCGGGGCCGCGCCCCGGGACCGATCGGGCGACCTCGCCGCCGGCTTTCCCCGCTTCGCTCTGGGCCTGGCCAAGAAGGTGATCGTCGCCGACTCGCTGGCGCCCGTGGCGGACGCCGCCTTCGCGCACGCCGGTGGCGAGATCAACACGCCGACCGCCTGGCTGGGAGCGCTCGCCTACACGCTGCAGATCTACTTCGACTTCTCCGGCTACTCGGACATGGCCGTCGGGCTGGGGACGATGTTCGGGTTCCGGCTTCCGGAGAACTTCGACCGGCCTTACTCGTCGTACTCGGTCACCGACTTCTGGCGGCGCTGGCACATGTCGCTGTCCCGCTGGTTCCGTGACTACGTCTACATCCCCCTGGGCGGCAACCGCGGCGGCGCGCCGAGGACCTACCGCAACCTGCTGATCATCTTCGTGCTCTGCGGTCTGTGGCACGGCGCCGGGTGGACGTTCCTGGTGTGGGGCCTGTACCACGGGGCCCTGCTGGTTGCGGAGCGGCTGCTGGGCTGGGATCGTCCGCCCGGCACCGCCTGGGGTATGGCACTGCGCCGCGGCGTCACGTTCCTGCTGGTCGTGGTGGGCTGGGTGTTCTTCCGGGCCAAGAGCATGGCCGAGGCGGGGGACATGCTGCGGGCGATGTTCACCTGGCGGCCGGGCCCGCTGGACGAGTTCGCCGCGTACGCCGCCACCGGCCAGCGGCTGCTCGTCTTCGCGCTGGCGCTGACCGTGGTGCTGCTGCCGGCCACGCGACAGGGGCGGCGACCCGCGCTCGCACGACTGGGGCGTGCCGCGGTGACGTGGGTGGCCGCTCCCTACGCGGCACTGCTCGTCGCCGCCGGCACCTTCAGCCCTTTCCTCTACTACCAGTTCTGACGAGGTCACTCATGAGGACACCCACCACCTTGCTGGCCGCGATGCTGTTCTTCGCCGGGCCCGCGCTGGCCTACACCGCGGGCGTGCGGGCGGCGGCGATCGAGAACCGGCGCCTGCCGGAGTTCCCGGCGGTGTCACGCGGCTGGGAGATCGTCCCGGAGGTGGAAGCGTGGGCGACGGCTCACCTGCCGTTCCGGCAGTACGCGGTCCGGGGGAACGCCGCCCTGTCGGAGTTCCTGTTCAAGGAGGCGCCGTCCTACGGCACGGCGGGCGCCACGGACTATCCGCGGGTGATCCAGGGACGTGACGGCTGGCTCTACTTCGGCGACGACGTGACCGAGGCGTGCCGTCCGCGCCGGTCCATCGCCGAAACGCTGGAACGGCTGCACCGGCTGGCCGGGATCGTGCGGGGGTCCGGCAGGCGGTTCGTGCTCACCGTGGCCCCGGACAAGACCACGATTCGCCCGGACCGGCTGCCGGCGCGTTTCCCCGGCCGGACCTGCCTCTTCACGCGCAAGCGGGAGTTCTGGGCCGCGCTGCGGGCGGCGCGGCTGCCCGGGTACGTAGACCTGCGGGGCCCGCTGGAGCGCTCCGGCGCGCCCGCGTACTGGCGGACCGACAGCCACTGGGACGAGCACTCCGCCGGGCTGTACGGCACCGAGCTGGCCCTGGCGCTCCAGCCCGGCCTGTCCCGCGACACCCGGCTGGAGAAAGTCGGGCAAGTGCCGCGAAACGGCGACCTGGGCGGGTTGCTGGGCATCCCTGTCGAGGAGACCATCGACCGGTGGCGGCTGGTACGGGACGGAGTGCGGCGGGTCCGGCAGGACGACCGCGAGTCACCCGTGTCGTTCGGCACCGCCAACACCTCGGACCGGGCGCCGCTGTACAGGCCCCGGACCCTGCTCATCGGCGACTCCTTCACCCGCAACTCGCTGCCGTGGGTGCTGCCGTACTTCGCCGACGTCACCTACCTGCGCGGTGACGCCCCGCGGGAGCGCATCATGGAAAAGGTCCGCCGGAGCGAGACGGTGGTGGTCGAGATCGTGGAACGCCATCTCGTCGGCGGTCGTGCCGGGCTGCTGGACGACCTCACACTGGACGCCCTCGACCGGGCGCTCTCCAGCTCGTCCATGACCGCCGGGTGATCAGCAGGCTGCTGGGCGTGTGCTCAGGCGCCGGCGGGCTCGCGGGTCCACTCCTGCCCCTGCCACGCGGGATCCAGCGGCGTGTGCGCGATGTGGTTGGTGTAGTTCGACAGCGTCTTCATCCCGACGCCGAGCACGATGTCCAGCACGTGGCGGCGGGTGTGGCCGGCGGCGAGGAACGCCTCGATCTCGGCGTCGTCCACCCAGCCGCGCCCGGCGACCATGGCCAGGGTGAGGCGGCGGGCGGCTTCCAGCGCCTCGTCCCGCAAAGGCTCACCGGCGCGCAGGGCTTCGACCACTTCCACGGGGACGCGTGAGCGCAGCGCGAGGGTCGAGTGCGCGGCCACGCAGTACTCGCAGCCGTTCTCCACGCTCGCGGTGATCCACACGACGTGCTTGGCCGGCCCGGGCAGCGAAGACTTGGCGAACTGCTCGGCCAGCGCGTTGTACCCGGCCAGCAACTCGGGCGACTCGGCCATCACTCCGTTCAGGGTGGTCACGAACCCCATGCGCTTCTTGGCCGCCTCCAGCATGGGGCGGGCCGCCTCGGGGGCGTCGCTCTCGTCGTACACACGGAAATCCATCATCATCTCTCCTCGGTGTGGGCGAATCCATCCAGTACGGCACGCACCCCGGCCAGCAGCTCGGCCGGTTCGGCTCCGGCGCGCGAGCGCAGGTTGACGCCGTAGGCCAGCAGGGCCAGGTTCTCGGAGCACGCGTCCAGGTCCAGGCCGGGACGCGTCTGGCCGAGCTCCCGCGCACTTCGCAGTGCGGCGCGCATCGCGGCGCGCAGCGCGCCGTGGTGCGCGTCCAGGACCTCCCGGATCTCGGGAACCTCACGGGCCGCACCCGTGTGGGCGTTGGTGACCAGGCAGCCCCAGCGGGCGTGCTTACCGGTGCAGCGTGCCGCCACGAGCCGCTCGAAGAAGCCGTCGACGGCGGGCAGGCCCCGCTGGTCGGCGGCCAGCGCGTCGAAGACCGGCCGGGACTGCCGTTCCAGGTAGCGGCGCAGCGCGGCGGCCTGCAGCCGCTCCTTGCCGCCGAAGGTCGCATACAGGCTGGAGCGGCTCAGCCCGGTGGCCCGCACGATCTCGGCGATGCCGGTGACTTCGGCGCCACGCTCCCAGAACAGGCGCACCACCTGATCCAGCACGGCGTCGGGCTCGAAATGCTTGACGTCGGGCATCACTTCACCCCTTATCTTGGAACGGCCGGTCCAAGATAAGGCGGTGCGGGTGAGCAAGGCAACCCCCGAGGACGCTGACGATGAAGTGCTTCGAGCTGGAGGGACGGTTACGCGAGCGCCTTCTTGGCGGACGCATTCGGCGTGTCGGCCAGGCGGCGCCTGCGCGTGGGCAGGCCGAAGGTCGGGTGCGAGGTGGCCCACAGCGAGATCTGGAGGATGCCCGTCTTGATCCGCGCCGCCTTGCGGCCGCCCACGTACTTGGGCCTCGCTAGCGCCTGGTCGTCGACCGGCTGCAGGATCCCGTCCCGCCGCCCGAGGCTGATGTGGTTGCCCGGGTAGTCCAGCTTGCTCTTGGCGATTTTGCGGCCGGTCAGGCGGCCCACGATCGCGTCCGTGGCCTGCCGGCCGGTGGAGCCGGCCGACGCGCAGGACATCGGCAGTGGCCGGCCGTTGTCGCCGATGGCGTAGGCGCTGTCGCCTGCGGCGTAGACGTCCGGGTGTGAGACCGAGCGCATGGTGTCATCGACGATGATCTGACCGTTCTGGGTGACTTTCATCCCGCCGGCGGCGGCGATGGGGTCGACCGCGAACCCGGCCGTCCACACGGTCGCGTCGGACGCCAGGGCGGTGCCGCCGGCACACAGCACCCGCGTCGCTTCCACGGCCTCCACGCTGGTGTGTTCCAGGACGGTGACGCCCAGCCGGTCGCAGGCCCGGCGCAGATGACCGCGGGCTCCGGCGGACAACCGCGCGCCCAGCTCACCGCGGGCGATCAGCGCCACCGACAGGCCCGGCCGGGCCTCGGCGATCTCGGTGGCGGTCTCGATGCCCGTCAACCCGTCACCCACGACCACCACACGCCCACGCTCAGCCTCCAGGCTGTCCAGACGCTCGCGCAGGCGCAGCGCCGCGGGCCGGGCGGTGACATGGAAGGCGTGCTCGGCCACACCGGGGACGCCGTGGTCGGCGACGTGGCTGCCGAGCGCGTACACGAGCGTGTCGTAGCCGAGCTCGCCGGTGTCGGTGAAAGTGACGATCTGGCGCTCGGGGTCGACGGCGGTGACACGGGCCAGGCGCAACCGGATGCCCGTGCCCGCGAACACGTCGGCGAGCTTCGGCGCCTCGATCACGTGACCCGCCGCGAGCTGGTGCAGCCTCAGCCGTTGGATGAGGTCCGGCTCAGCGTTGACGACAGTGATCTCGGTGTCCTTCGGGGACAGCCGGCGGGCCAGGTTCCCGGCCACGTAGGCCCCGGCATACCCGGCGCCGAGGACGACGATGCGGTGCTTCATGTAGTGCTCCTGTCTCGTGGTGAGCCGGCTCGGCGCGGGGGCGGGTCGTCGGAGTCGACGATCTTGAGGAGTGCCTGGGCCGCGGCACGAGCCTCCATGCAGAAGGCGCCGGCGCCCACCGTTGTGTGACACCCGTGGTCAGTGACACACGTCATAGGGCCGCACTGTCACAGAGGCCGGGGTGCCGACGCCGCATGGTCAGGACGCCGGCCGCCGCGAGCGAAGGCAGCCGGCACCGTCACATGGCCATGAGTGCAACCACGTCAGGAGAGAACATGACCTCAGCATTGATCACTGGAGCGAACAAGGGCCTCGGCTACGAGACCGCGCGCAGGCTCGCGGAGCTGGGCTGGACGGTCTTCCTCGGCTCACGCGACACGGGCCGGGGAAGGGCCGCCGCGCAGAAGCTGGCCGCCGACGGCGCACACGTCATCATGGTTCCGCTGGACGTGACCTCGGAGGAGTCGGTGGCCGGGGCCGTGCGGCTGGTCCGGGAGCACACCGACCGGATCGACGTGCTGATCAACAACGCCGGCACGCCAGGCGGCGGTGTCAACCCGGCGGAGGCGACGGCCAAGGACATCCACGCCGTCTACGACACCAATGTGTACGGCCCGGTCCGGGTCACGCACGCGTTCCTGCCGCTGCTGCAGGCGGCCGACCACCCGCGGGTGGTGATGGTCACCGGCGCCGGGGGATCCATCGCCGTCGTGACCGACCCCGCGCAAGCCGTCTCGAAGATGTACGAACTCGCCTACACCTCGTCGAAGGCGGCGCTGAACATGATCACCGTCCGGTACGCCCAGGCGCTGCCGGACATCAAGTTCAACGCCGTGACCCCCGGCGAGGTGGCCAACGGCAAGTTCACCGCCACCGACATGAACATCCACACAGGCGAGCTGACGGTCACCGAGGGCAGCGATCCGATCATCGAGCTCGCGACGCTCGCCCCCGACGGGCCGACCGGGACCTTCATCGATCGCCTCGGCTCCATCCCCTGGTAGAACACCCTGGATCGGAGCCACCCGATCCCCGTCGAAACTCCGCGCACAGCCTGCGGCGTCAGGTGCGTCCGCTCGGTGCCGGGGCGTGGGCGATGTCCCGTTCCCGTTCACGGATGGACTTGCTGCTGTTTCGCAGGGAGCGCAAGGCCTTGCCGATCACCGGGAGCCGGGGGCTGCGCGCCATGAGGCGCAGGCGAGCGCGGTGGCGCGGCCGATCCCGGAGCCGGCTCCGGTCACGATCACGGCCTTGCCCTGCAGGCGGCTGGTGGATTGGTCGGTCACAGGCGCACTCCTACGTTCGATGTTCGTGAAACATCGAATAAGGTAACATGGCGGGATGAGGCAGGCGCATCATCCCGAACAGGCCGAGATCACCTTGACGGAGGTGATGGCCGCCCTCAGCGACCCGATCCGGGTCGGGCTGGTGCGGGTGCTGGCCGACGGACACGAACGCGGCTGGGGAGAGCTGCGGGCGCCGGTGGCCAAGTCGACGCTCAGCCATCACCTGCGGGTTCTGCGCGACGCCGGCCTGACGCGCACCCGGCAGGAGGGGACCCGCTGCTACGTGGCCTTGCGCCGAGAGGATCTGCAGGCGCGCTTTCCCGGGCTGATGCACGTGGTCCTGACTGCCGCCGAGATCGACGACATCGGACGTCAGGTCGGCGTGAAAGGCGGCCTCGCCGGCTGAACCGGCCACTCCAGATGGACGACACAGCGCCACCGGCACGACCATGGGGGATGGCCGGTGGCGCGCCGTACAGACAAGGAAACCTTATGACCAGCACCGCGCTCATTGTCGGCGACCTGCAGGCGGGCATCGTGGACAACTATCCCTTCGCCGCCAAGGTGATCCCCGTCGTGGAAGAGGTTCTTCCCGCGGCCAGGGCCGCTGGAATCCCGGTGATCTTCATCCGTTTCGGGCTCCGGAGCTCAGGACTTGACGTGGCAGCGGGAAACCAGTTGATCAGGGGCCTGCATGGGGCCGGGACGCTGTTCCACGAAGAGTCTCCCGAGACGCTCGTGCATTCGCGCATCGAGCCGTTGCCGGGCGAGTCCGTCGTCCTCAAGCGCAGGGCCAGCGCGTTCGCGGCGACCGACCTTGATCGCCTCCTGCGCGCCCAGCACATCGACTCGATCGTGCTGACCGGCGTCGCGACCGGGGCGATGGTCGCCGCCACGCTCTACGACGCCGCCGACCGCGACTACCACGTGACCGTGCTCAGCGACGCCTGCGCCGACGGGGAGCCGGACGTGCACGACTTCCTGATCAACCGCGTCTTCCCGGCCAGGGGCGCCGACGTCCTCACGGGCCACGAGTGGACCGCTCGCCTGTGATCATGCCGCCGTGCCGTCGTGGCGGCTAGGGTACGGGTTATGGCTTGTCGTATTTCCGAACTGGTGATCGATTCTCGTGACCCGCAGCGGCTGGCGGCGTTCTGGTGCGAGGTGCTGGGCTTCGTCGTGCTCGACATCGAAGACGACGGCGCGGTGGCGATCGGGCCCCGGGAAGGGTTCGGCGGACTGCAGCCCACCCTGGTCTTCAGTCCCACGGCCGAGCCCAAGACGGGCAAGCTGCGGCTGCACATCGACGTCAACGCCACCGACCGCGACCAGGACGCCGAACTCGAACGCCTCCTGGAGCTCGGGGCGCGCCCGGCCGACGTCGGGCAGACCGGCGAGGAGTCCTGGCACGTCCTGGCCGACCCGGAAGGCAACGAGTTCTGCCTCCTGCGAACCCGCCTGAGCTGAGCAGAAGGCTGTCACCCGGTCGATAGTGACCAGGCCACTACCGGGCGTGATTACATAAGGTCAATATCCGTTACGTGACGTAGTTCACCCCTGTCCGGATGCCTCTCGCTTCGCGGGAGCCTCAACCACCGATCAGTTGTTCCCGAGGCCGGGAAAGGGTTCTGGTGAACTCCGTCGTCCGCACCTCACGCGCCCGCCGCGCCCTGTCGGCTCCGCTGGCGCTGCTCCTGGCCGTCACGACCTCGGCCGGCTGGTGGGTCACGCCCGTACGCGCCACCGTGGCCGCCGGCGACCACGCGCAAGGCGTCGCCGCCGCAGGCGCCCCGGCCACCGCCGACCTGCTCGTGGGGCTGGCCGTTTCGGCCGACCCGGTCCCCGCCGGCACCGCGTTCGACTACGCGGCGACCGTCACCAACAACGGCCCCGGCCAGGCCACCGAGGTCAGCGCGTCGACCACCTTGTCCGGCGTCACCCGCGCCATCAATGCGGCCACCCCGTCGCAGGGCTCGTGCGCGATCGCCCCGCCCACGGTGACCTGCGCCCTCGGCAACCTGGCCGCCGACGCCACGGCGACGATCAGGATCAACGTGACGCCGGCCTCGGCAGGCACGCTGACCGCCACCTCCACGGTCGCCGCCGCCGAGCCCGACCTCACCCCGGCCAACAACACCGACGACGAGAACTCCACCATCGTCACCCCGCCCGGCGCCGACATCGACGTCGACCTGGCCGCCCAGCCCCGTCTGGACGTCCTGGTGCCGTACCTGCGATACACGCTGACCGCCCGCGACATCGGTCCGGACGCGGTCACCTCCGCCACGGTGCAGGCGATCCTGCCGCCAGGCGCGTCGGCGACCAACCTGTCATCCGGCTGCACCGCGGCGGGCACCACGATCACCTGCGTCTACGGCGCCATCCCCGTGGGAGCCGGCGCCGGCAAGACCTTCCGGGTGCCGCTGTCGCTGCTGTCGCTGGGCCAGGTCACCGTCACCGCCACGCGCACCGGCAGCGCCCCGGCCGACCCCGACCCGGCCAACGACCGCGCCTCGGCCACCTGCACCGTCGTCTCCATCGTCCTGGCCACCTGCTCCTGACCACGGGCGTCCGGACAGAACGGCGACGGCACCGATTGCCGCGGGGTGCGTGGCCGCTCATCGTGGCCCTGTCAGTGCCATCCTCAGCTCGGACTCCCTGCGAGTCGCCCGTCCGGCCAGGGTGGCAGGCATGAATCCGGCGGCGCCGCGCCGCCTTCCCATGCATGACTCCGTTGAAGGAAACCCCATGTTCATCGCCTATCTCGTCGTCGTCTCCGTGCTGTCGCCGCTGCTGATCGCCTCGGCAGGTCTCCTGCTGGCCAAGGAGAAGGGGGTGACGGCGACCATGACCCAGCTGGGGGTGCCGTTGCGCTGGTTCCCTCTCCTGGCCGTGCTGAAGATCGCGGGGGCGCTCGGGCTGCTGGCCGGGATCTTCTACCGTCCCCTGGGCATCGCCGCCGCCGTCGGCGTCGTGCTGTACTTCGCGGGCGCGACCGTCACGCACCTGCTGGCCAAGGACGTCAAGGGGACCGTGATGCCCACGGTCCTGACCGCCGCCTCCACCGCCCCGCTCCTGCTGGGCCTCGCCTCACTCTGACAACCCCGGGGCCGGCGGCCTGACCGTACTCCCGGTCACCTGGTGACCGGGAGCACGAGGGCGGGACGATCGGACTGCCGGCTTTGGTCACACGTGCTTGATCATGCCTCCGTCGATGAGATGTTCGCTGCCGGTGATGTTGACGGGCGAGGCCAGGAAGGCGATCAGCCGCGCCACCTCCTCGGGTGCGGTGAGGAGGCCGGTGGTCACGCCGCTTTCCTTGATCAGCTGCTCCGTGAGCACGTCCTGGGGGAGCCCCCGCGCCTTCGCGAGGCGGCCGACGAAGCCGTCCGGGTCGGTCCACACCCCGGTGCCCACCGGCCCGGGTGACACGGTGATGGCACGTACGCCCTGCCCGCCGAACTGCTCGGAGATCAGCTTGGTCAGGGCGCCGAGCGCCGCCTTGGAGACGTTGTAGTCGGCGGGACCGGCGGAGGCGGCCCGCGCCCCGACCGAGGAGACGTTGACGATCGTGCCCCTGCGCTCGATCAGGTACGGAAGCGCGGCGCGGCTGGCCCGCAGCGCGCTGTAGAAGTGCAGGTCGAAGGTGTGTTCCCAGGCATCGTCCGGCAGTTCGAGCAAGTTCAGCCGGGCGCCCTTGGCGAAGTCGTCGGTATCGCCCACTCCCACGTTGTTGACCAGCAGGTCGATGCCGCCGAGCACGAGGGCGGCCTTGCCGATGAGCTCGGCCGGCCCGTGGCTGGTGGAGAGATCGACGGCCACGGGCACCGCCTCGGTCTCCTTCAGCTCCGCCGTGATCGTGCGCGAGCCGGTGACCACGCGCATCCCCTCGGCGAGCAGGACGCGGACGAGAGCCAGGCCGATGCCCTTGCTGCCGCCGGTCACGACGGCCGTCTTGCCGGCCAGTTGCAGATCCATGGCATGTTCTCCTAGTGATTCACTGCCGCAGCGGGCGCCGCGGTACGGGTGGGTGGTTGCTCGGCGCGTGGCCGCAGGCCGACCCAGATGAGGACGACGCTGACGAACGTGATGATCACGTTCACGGACAGCGCCAGATGGATCCCGGTCAGTTCCGCGGATCGCGTGGCGGCGACAGCACTGAGGATCGGGATGCCGATCGTGATGGCGACGTTCTGCGTCATGGTGGTGAGGCCGGTGGCCAGGCCCTGCTCCTCGTCCGGCAGGCCGGACGTGGCGGTGACGGTGTAGGCCACGATGGACGTCACGTGCCCGAAGAAGCCGATGAACAGGGCGGGGATCAGCAGGGCCAGGCCCAGACGGTCGGAGCCGACGAAGATCAGCGGGACCGTGGCCAGCCCTTGGACGGCCAGGCCGGCCGGCAGCACCGTGCGGTAGCCGTACCGGCTGATGAGGCGACCGGCGACGGGGCCCGCCAGCACCGCCGCCAGGCCCGGGACACCGAAGACCAGACCGGTGACGAGCGGGTCGAAGGCGAGGACGTTCTGGAGGTACAGCGTCATCAGGAAGATCATCGCTGTCTCCATGGTGAACACCACGAGACCGGCGTAGTTCCCCCACTTGACGGTCGGCCGTCCGAGGATGCGGAGCGGGGCGAGCGGCGCGGCCGAACGCAGTTCGATCAGCCAGAACGCGGCCAGCAGCACGATGCCGGCGACACCGGCAGGCACGCTCCGCTCGACGACGGCATAGACGACGGCCAGCAGGCCGCCGGTCACGGTGATCGCGCCCGGCACGTCCAGCTTGAACCGGCCGGGCGCCTTGCTCTCACTGATCAGGAACGGCGTGAGGACGAGGATGATCACAGCCACGGGCACGTTGACGAAGAACGCCGTACGCCAGCTCAGCAGGCTGACCAGGGTGCCGCCGAGGAGCGCGCCGATGGTGAAACCGCCGGACAGTAGCGCGCCGTTCAGGCCCAGGACCCGATCACGCGCCGCGCCCTCCTGGAACGTGGTGGTGAGCAGGGACAACGAGGCCGGGACGGACAGGGCGGTGGACAACCCCTGAAGGGCGCGGGCGGCCAGGAGGGTCTCGGGACTGGTCGCGAAGCCGCCGAGCAGCGAGGCCACGGCCAGCAGGACCATGCCCGCGAGGAAGAGCCGGCGGCGGCCGAACAGGTCGGCCAGCCGTCCGGACAGGAGCGTGAAGCCCGCCGCGGGCAAGGCGTAGGCGGAGGCGATCCAGGGCAGCTTCGACTGCTCGAGCCCGACGCCCTCACCCACCTCGGGCAGCGCGACGTTCAGGATGGAGAAGTCGACGGAGAGCATGAATCCGGCGCCGAGCAGGACCAGCAGGATCAACCGCTGCCGTCCGGTGAAGCGCGGCGGCGGGGTGGTGACGGTGGTCAAGGGACGGTCCCCTCTCTTGAGAACCCGGTATGGGGACGGGCAGCACAGGCCGGCGCCGCGCGCCGTGCTCCGCTCGGCTTCATGGCACGCTCAGCACACCCCTGTGGTCAGGGGTGTGCCATGAGCGCATTTCCAGACCTGCCTACGCGCCGGCAGGGGGCATGGTCGGCGGGATCAGCCTTCTTCGCGTTCGGCTGCCTCGGCGAGACGCTTGATCATCGCCAACCGTCGATCCCACTCGACCGCGAGCGAGGACATCCACCGCGCCGTCGCGTCGAGCGCCGCGGGGCGCACCGCGTAGCGCACCTCCCGTCCCACCCGGGCGCCGGAAACGAGCCCGGCGGCCTCCAGGACGGCGAGGTGCTTGACCACCGCCTGCCGCGAGACGGGCAGCCCTTCGGCGAGCGTGGTCGCGGTCGCCTCGCCCTGCGCGGCGAGCAGATCAAGGAGTTGACGTCGCGTCGGGTCGGCCAGCGCGGACAGGACGCTGTCGACCCCTTCGGCGGGACCGCGGCGTTCCTCTGCGGTCACCCGGCTTGTTCGGCACGGTTCTTGACGGCGTCGAACACCTGGGGCCAGCCGTCGGAGTTGCACCGCACCGTCTGGTCGCGCTGGTCATCGGGCAGGCGCAGTGCCGTGAACCCGCTCTCGACGACGCGCAGCCTTGTCTTGCCGCCTTCCGTGCTCAGCGTGAATTCCACCAGGGTGCTGTTGTCCGCGCGCAACTCCTCCCCGGGGAACGCGCTGGCCCAGCGGTAGGCCACGTAGGTCGGCGGCTCTACCTTCTCCACGCGCACCGAGACCTCCCCGAGATGGGGATTTTTCGCGACAAGGGTTGCTCCCTCCGTGGCCACGGTGCCCGCCACACTCGCCTCCTCGGCCACCCAGAACCCCGGGACGGACACCAGCGACCACACCCGCTCCAGGGACGCCTCGATCAAGGTGTCGCGTTCGATCCGGTCTTCGCTCATCAGAACCCCCGCCTTTACTGTCATCGGACGCAACTCTATGGTTGCACGTCGATTACTGAGGCGCAACCCCAGGGTTGCAGGATGCGCCGTCGTGGCCGGCGTTCTCACACCTCGCCGGTCAGGATGCCGGCGAACAGGTCCGGGCGCTGCAGGGGGATGCCATGGCCGCATCCCGGCACGATGGTCAACCGGCTGCCGGGCAGGGAGTCGTGGATGGTGCGCGCGGAATCGTGCATCAACTTCCGCTCGCGCTTCCCCGCCATCACCAGCGCCGGCTTCCCGAAACGGGCCCAGCCCGGGGGGAGGGTGAAGCGGATGTTCTCGCTGACGCCGGCGAGAAGGGTCTCGCGGCTCACACGAGCGCTGTCGCGAAGGTAGTCGGGCAGCAGGTCGTCCGGGATGAACAGCTCCTTCGCCTGGAGTCTCGCGAACCACCGCTGTCGTGCGAGCGGTGCGGTGGCGGCGAGGAGCCCGAGGGTCGCCTGGGGGAACCGGAGCGGCCGGGCCTGCGCGCTCACGATGACGGCGCTGGTGACCAGGTCGGGTCGGGTGGCGGCGAGGAGTATCGCGAGCTGCGCCCCCAGCGAGAACCCCACGACCTTCGCGCCGTGCGGCGCGCGTTCCTCCAGAAGCCGCGCCACGGCCCGAGCGGTCTCCTCGTGCGATCGGTACGCCTCGCCCGCGCTGCGGCCGTGGCCGGGGAGGTCAGGAATGATCAGGCGAACGTCCGTCGTGAGCCGCTCGGTCGCCGGACGCCACATCCATCCCGCGACGCCGCCACCGTGCAGCAACAGGAGGGGAGGAGCCTGCGCATCACCTGCCTCGAAGACATGCATGCCTGCATCCTTCCACCGTCGCAGCAGGCGGCGGTCGCCGGGCTTCCGGGCCGCCCCCGTTGCCTTGCCGGATCGTTCCGGATCATCATCAGGGTGTGGCCGACCGGCGAGCGATTGGACCCGGATGATCGATGACACCGTCGCGCGCGCCTGCGGTCAGGGCCCCGGGGCCCGATTCGCCCGCTGGTGGATCGCCTGGCAGGTCCGGCGCGGCAACCGGGCCGCGATCCGAGGGCTGTGGCGGGGCTGGCGCCGGCGCGGGGACCCGGTCCTGTGGGAGCTGCTGGCGCGTACCGGCCAGCTGAGCGGCACCGATCCAGCCGCCGGCGAGGAACTGGTCCCGGCGGCGTTCTCGTACGACGCCACCGTGCGCACGGCCGCGATGAGGATCATCATCGCGCGGGGCGACCCGGCGGAGATCGACAGCCTCTTCAGGGTGAGCTGGGACCGCCCGGACGCCGAGGCCGTCGTGCTGCTGCACGACCTGACGGCTCGCGGCCTGCTCCCCGGCGACCCCGTGCTGAAGGCCCGGGTCCTGCTGGTCGTGGGAGACCGTGACGGCTACCTGGGCCTCGATCCCGACGGCGCGCTCCTGGCCCAGCACCGTGGCGCCGACGGGAAGGCGCTCAGGGTCGCCGAACACCTCAAGGCGCTGGAGCTGGAGGAGTGGTTCCTGCGTCGTCTCGTGGAGCGTGACGACGCGTACTTGTGCCGCTTCCACTCCTGGACCAACTCCCGTGGGGACTCACCCGACTGGCCGCCCGATGTCGTGCGGACGGCCCTGCGCAGCCGGGTCCCCGGGATCGTGGAACTGGCCGAGCGGCGATGCCGCGGCGCGCGCGGGGCGGAGCTGACGGCGCTGTGGGAGCAGGCACTGTCCGACGGCCGGGCCTGGCCCGCGCTGCTCGGCAACCCCGGTGACCTCGATCCCGAGGCGAGCGCGTGCGGGTGGCGGCTGTGGCTCGCCGACCCCGCCGACGACCTGCTCGACCACTTACAGGCACGAGGCGGCCCGCTCACCGGGCACACCGCCGAGGAGATCATCGCCGGGACCGCGCAGGAACTGCTGGTGCGAGCCCTGCTTTCGCCCCGCCTGCCGCAGCCGCTGCGCACCCGGATCGGGCGCTCGCCCGGCATCCGCGGCCATGCCTTCTTCAACCTGCTGTCCGGCCGATACAACCGCCTGGACCTGCAGCAACTGGCCGCCTGTTACCGGTGCGAGGGCCTGCGCGACATGATGCGCCGGGCGTTGCGCCCGCTGCGCGGCATCGACCTGGCGGCGATCATCGGCCGCGAGCGCGAGCAGGACCGGATCTTCGTGGTCCAGACCCTGGCGGCGTGGCGGGACGGGCCCCGGCTGCATGCCTACCTGCTCAGCCTGCCCGTCCTCGACCTGCTGGAGCTCGCGCCCCACCTGGCGCGCCACGACGCCTCCGAGCTGGGCGCGTTCGGGCCTGTCCTGGGTCTCGGCAGCGCGATGACGCGCTATGCCCGGGTGACCCGTTCCCCCCGGATCAAGCCGATCCTGCGCCTCCCGTTCGCCGAGATGACCGGCGACGAGCTGGCGGTGCTGCGCTGGATCCAGCGCAGCGCCCGCGACAATCCCAATCTCTGCCGGCTCGCCCAGGCGCTCGAACAATGCCTGATCGCCGTGGCGCCCGGCTGACCCGGGGGTTGCGTCCCCGCTAGTCCACGGCCATCACCGTGAAGGTGAACCCGGCGCTCCTCGTGCGGCGCGGCGGAACGTCGCACTTGATCCGGCGCAGCACCTCGTTCCTGCTGAAGCCGAGCCCTTGCGCGATGAGCCGCTCCGGGCGGACCGGCACCGGATCGTCGAAGCCGACCTCCACCCGGACCGGCCATCTCTCGTCGAGCCGTGCCTGCGGGGTGTGCAGCTCCCAGGCCCCCGTCCAGTCCAGGCTGAAGCGGTTGCGGCGGGCGATCAGCGGATCCAGCAGCCTGGACGCCACCAGCTCCTGATCGTTGTCGTGATAGCCGTCGAGCGTGGCCGGATCGATGGCTCTGACCGGCACCCGCTCGTGCACGGCGAGCTTGCTCGTCCGATCGCACGACACGCAGCGGACCAGCAGCCACACGTGCAGCAGCTTGCCGTTGGCGTTGACGCGGAACCTGCCGGCGCCGGTGGTGGCCGACTCCGAGGGGCAGTCCACGCACCGCAGCGACAGCAGGGGCAGCCTGGTCCGGCGGACGACCCAGGGCAGCACGGTATGAGGTTGTGAAGACATGATCTCTCTAGATCTGACACGAGGCCGATCGCGCGCGGCCTCAATCGCTGAAGGACCGGGCGCACGCGGGCAGCCCGGCGGAGCCGGCGGTGGCGCCGGCTTGAAGGAGAGCGGAAGAAGGTGTCAGATCTGGCGAGCAGGCGGGGTCACGCGGTTGTTGTCCTCTGTCTTCACTGCGGAAAGGCCGCAGGAAACCTACGGGAACGCGGCAGGAAGCCTCAACCGGTTTTCCGGCCGTCGCGGACGTGGAGGTAGGCGTCCAGGCCGGCGGCGCCCGTGAGCATGGCGCGGCCCCGGGCGGACAGGCGGGCCTGCCAGTCGCGCAGAGTCGACTCCAGGGGGCCGACGCCTCCGGCGGAGCGGACCTGGGCGATCAGCGGGGCGATCTGCTCCAGCAGGTAGCCGCCCCGCCTGAGCTGGTGGGCCAGCCGGACGTCCCGTACGTCGGCCGCGCTGTAGACGCGGTAGCCGGTCCGCGGGTCGCGGCGCGGCTGGACGAGCCCGGCGTGCTCCCACTTGCGCAAGGTGGCGGGGCGCAGGCCGAGCCTCCTGGCCAGGGGGCCGATGAACGTGTCGCCGCGCTCCGGCGGGACGGGCGCCAGGTCGCGGAGCGCGGCTTCGACGGCCTGGAGGGTGCGCCGGTCGTCGAGGAGCCGGCCGTGGCTCTCGTCGATGACCCCGAGCGCGTCCGCTGTGTTGCCCCGGTTGACCGCCTGCATGATCGCCGTGGCCGTCCGGTGGCCGTGCCCGGGCACGAGGGCGAGGAACGCGCGCAGTGCGTGGGCGTGCAGCGGCGAATAGGCGCGGTAGCCGTGGGCGGAGCGTTCGGCGGCGGGCAGGATGCCGGCGTCCTCGTAGTTCCTGATCGCCTGGGTGGACAGGCCGTGCTCGCGCGCCAGGTCCACTGGCCTCATGGATACCTCGCCGATTGAAGGTCCGGCGCGCCGGAAGTGGGGGTTTCCGCGCGAAAGTTTACACCGAAAGTTCAACGATACCGTTGATGACATGGACATCAAGGACATGGCCCGGCCACTGGACGGCGCGGGCGTCTCGGCGTTCCTGCGGTCGCTTCCCGCCCGGCCCCTGCTGCTCGGCCTGGGCGAGGCCAGGCACTTCGTGGGGGAGCTGGGGGAGGTGCGCAACGAGATCTTCCGGCATCTGGTCGAGCACGAGGGCTACCGGTCGTTCGCCGCCGAGAGCGACTGTCTCCTGGGCCTCGTGGTGGACGACTACGTCTCGACGGGGGCGGGCACGCTCGACGACGTCATGGAACGCGGCTTCAGCCATGGCTTCGGCGAGTTCGCGGCCAATCGCGAGCTCGTGCGCTGGATGCGCGCCTACAACGAGGAACATGAGGACAAGATCCGCTTCTTCGGCTTCGACGGCCCGCTGGAGTATTGGGCGGCGAGCCCGCGCGAGGCGCTCACCTCCCTCTACGCCCTGCTGGACAGCCCGCACCCGTGCACGGTGGAAACCCTCGACGCGCTGCTGGGCCCGGACGAGCGGTGGTCGAACGAGGCCACCGCCATGGATCCGTCGCTGTCGATCGGCCGCTCCGCCGACGCCCAGCGGCTGCGCCTGATCACCGACGAACTGCTGGCGCTGCTCGACACGCAGTCGCCGGGGCTGAGCGCCGGGGACGGGGAACGGGCGGCCCTGTACGGGCGCACCGCCCTCGGCCTGCTCCGCTACCACCACGGCATGGCCGACGCGTCCCCGGCCCGGTGGACCCGGCTGTCGGCACTGCGGGACGCGATGATGGCCGCCAACCTGCGTGCCGTCGCCGAGCACGGCCCGGCCCTGGTCTTCTCCGCCAACCTCCATCTGCAGCGGCACAAGAGCTTGATGTCGTTCGGTGACCAGGTGCTGGAGTGGTGGAGCGCGGGGGCGATCGCCGCGTCGCACCTGGGCGACCGGTATGCCTTCCTGGCCTCGGCCTTCGGCACGGTCGGCGGCGACAACCCGCCGCCTGACACCGCCGAGGGCATCCTGTCCACGCTCCCGTGGGAGCACGCGATCGTCGACGCCCGCCGGCTGGCCGGAGCCGTCGCGGAGCCCGTCCCGCGCATCTCCCACGACTTCGCCTACTTCCCCCTGAACCCGGCACACCTCGGTGCGATCGACGGCATCGTCTTCCTCAAAGAGGCCGTCAAGCTGGAGAAGCTGGGCTGACGAGGCGGAGGATTGGCGATATTTGTCAAAAAAGCCGCCATTCCTGGAAATTCCTTACATACCGTGATCAACCTCTTGATCATCGGTACGGCCGCGTACACACTTGCGCTGATCCCCGGCTTTACGGAGCGCCTTCGGAGGCATGATGGCTCGGGTCAGGAGCGCAGGTGCGTCGTCACGCCGCCGACTCGCCGGTACACCCCCCATTCCCTTAACCAGCAGATCGTTCAAAGCAGTCGCCGCAGCGGCTGCTTTTCTCTTGTCCGCCGTGGTCGTGCCCCCGGCGCACGCCGGCACGCCGGCCGCCGAGCGGCAGGAGCGGCAGGAGCCACCGGACACCGCCACCGAGCCGGGCGCCCTGGCGGCGGCCAGGCAGAGCGGGGAGCGCGTCGAGGTCGGCTCCCTGCGCGGCGAGACCCGAACCGTCTACGCCACGCCGGAGGGCGGTTTCGTGCTGGAGCAGCACGCCCGGCCGATCCGGGTGCGTCAGGAGGGCAGGTGGGCGCCGGTCGACACCACCCTGCGCCGCCTGCCCGACGGCTCCATCGCCCCCGGCGCCACCGCCGTGGACCTGCGCTTCTCCGGCGGCGGCGACGCCCCGATGGCCCGGGTGGCCCGCGGGGCCAAGTCGCTGGCGCTGACCTGGCCCGACCGGCTGCCCGAGCCCGCCCTGGACGGCGCCACCGCCACCTACGCCGAGGTGCTGCCCGGCGTCGACCTCCAGGTGACGGCGGACGTGGACGGCTTCTCGCACGTCCTGGTCGTGAAGAACCGGCAGGCGGCGCTGAGCGGACGCCTCGACCGGCTGCGGTTCGCGCTGAAGGCCGAAGGCGTCTCGGTGCGGCAGGGCCCCGGCGGCGGCCTGGCGGCCGTGGACCGGTCGGGCGCGGAGGTGTTCGCCGCGCCGACGCCGCTGATGTGGGATTCGCCCGCCGACCGGCAGGGCAGGCGGATGGCCCTGGCCAACCGGCCGGGCGAGGGGCCGAACCCCGGCTCCCGCCACGAGAAGATGGGCCTGGACCTGGGCGGCGGGGCGCTGACCCTGACCCCCGACCGCCGCATGCTGGCCGACCCGGCCACGCGCTACCCGGTCTACCTGGACCCGTCGGTGTCGGCGGCGCGCGGTGCCTGGACCGCGGTCTGGAAGCGATACCCGACCACCAACTACCTCAACTCCAGCGACGTGGCGCGCGTCGGGCACGAGAACCAGACGGGCGGCACGAACCGGTCGTTCTTCCAGATGAACACCGGCACCGCCATCCACGGCAAGCAGATCATCAAGGCCACCCTGCGCACGTACGAGACGTGGGCCTGGTCGTGCACGAAGAAGCCGGTGGAGCTCTGGCTGACCGGCGGGATCAGCAAGTCGACCACCTGGAACAACCAGCCGTCCTGGGCGACGAAGCTCGACACCGAGACGGTCGCCAAGGGCTGGAGCACCGCCTGCCCGGCGGGCGGCGTGGAGTTCGACGCGACCGAGGCTGCGGTCCAGGCCTCGGCCAAGAAGTGGTCGAACATCACGCTGGGCCTGCGCGCCTCCAGCGAGACCGACACGTACGGCTGGAAGAAGTTCCGCAACAACCCCACCCTGGTCGTCGAGTACAACACCGTGCCCACCGCGCCCGTCGCCGCCGACGCCTGGTCGGACCCGGGCGGCGGCTGCGTCGCCGGGGACGCCCGCCCGCTGGTCGGGACGGGGACGCCGAAGCTGTGGGCCAAGCTGCGCGACGGCGACAACTCGGTCAAGGGCCGCTTCGAGTGGTACGACGCCGCCGGGACGAAGCTGGGCGAGTTCGTCACGGCCGCAGCCTCGTCGGGCAACGCGTTCACCGCCACGGTGCCCGCCGGGCTCTACGCCGACGGCTCGGTGATCCGGTGGCGGGTGCGCGGCGAGGACGGGCGGGCCAGCAGCGCGTGGAGCCCCTGGTGCGAGATCGGCGTGGACATGACCGCGCCGGGCCGCGAACCCGTGGTGAGCTCGCCGCAGTACCCGGAGAACGCCTGGGGCGACGGGCTCGGCCGCGCCGGCGACTTCACCTTCGGCGCCGACGGCGTGCCCGACGTGACCGCGTTCCTGTACGGGCTGAACACCAGCCCGGTCACCGAGGTGGCCGCCGACGCGACGGGCGGCTCGGCAACGGTCCGGCTCACCCCGCTGGAGGAGGGGCCGAACGTGCTGTCGGTGCGCAGCAAGGACGCCGCCGGCAAGCAGGGCCCGATCCGCAGCTACGTGTTCAACGTGCGCGCCGGCACCGGCCCGGCGGCCTACTGGCGGCTCGACGAGGGCTCCGGCGCGACCGCCGGTGACGAGGCGGGCGCGCATCCGGCGGCCGTGACGGGCGCCGGGTGGAGCGAGGGCAGGGCCGGCAAGGCGCTGCGCTTCGGCGGCGCGGGCCAGTTCGCCACCACCTCCGCCGGCGTCGCGCCGACGGAGGCGAACCTGGCCGTCTCGGCGTGGGTGCGGCTGTCGTCACTGCCCACAGGCAACGCGGCCGCCGTCAGCCAGAGCGGGCAGGACAACAGCGGCGTCTGGCTCGGCTATCACGGCAGCACCAGATCGTGGGCGTTCATGATGAACCACCCCGGGGGCACGTCGCTCACCGTCTGGGCGCGCAACCCGGCGTTCGTCCCCGTCGCGGGCGAGTGGACGCACCTGGCCGGCGTGTACGACTCCGCGTCCCGCTCGATGTTCCTGTACGTGAACGGGCAGCCGGCCGCCGGGCCGGTGCCATACCACGGCGGGGCGGGACCGGCGACGGCGGTGCAGGTCGGGCAGGCCCTCTACCAGGGCAGGCAGACCGACCCGTGGCCCGGCGAGGTGGACGAGGTCCGGGTGCACGACCGGGCGCTGGCCGCCGACGAGGTGGTGAAACTGGTCAACCACGCCGCCACGCTGACCGGCCACTGGCGGCTGGACGAGGAGACCGGCACGGCCGCCGCCGACACGGCGAACGTGACGGGCCCGCTCGCCCTCGGTCCGGGGACGGCCTGGACGGGCGGCTGGCTCGACGGCGCGCTCGCGCTCGACGGAACCTCCGGCCACGCGCAGGCGGCGCGGGCGGCGGTCCGCACCGACGACAGCTTCACCGTCTCGGCCTGGGTGCAGCTCGACTCGCTGCCCGCCGCCGACGCGAGCGCGGTGGCCCAGAGCGGGACCCGGGCGAGCGGCTTCTCGCTCGGGTACGCGGCCGAGGGCCCGCGCTGGACGTTCGGGATGGCGGACGCCGACGCCGACGGAGCCGCCGTGGTCCGCACCCGCTCCGACGCCGTCCCGTACGCGATGGAGTGGACCCACGTCGCGGGCGTGTACGACGCGCTGGCCAAGAAGTTGCGCGTCTACGTCGGCGGGCGGCTCGTGACCAGCACCGAGACCGGCCATTCCAGCGGCTGGAACGCCACCGGGCCGCTCCAGCTCGGCCGGGCCCCGGCCGGCGGGGTGTTCGGCGGGCACTGGCCCGGGATCGTCGACGACGTACGCACCTACCAGGGCGCGCTGAGCGACGAGGCCGTCGCCCGGCTCGCCGCCGAATGACCCCTCTCCGGCGGAGCCGTACGCAGGCTCCGCCGGGCCCCGGCCGCACTCCCATGCCCGACCCTGGACGGTGAGGATGTACGACCCCGAGGAGCTCCCGGAGCCCGAACGTTCGACTTTCCTGATCTTCGAGTGGTTCCCGCGCAAGTTCCGCTGGTTCGTGCGCGGCTGCGCGGCCATGGCGGTGGCGGTCACGGTGCCACTGGTGTACGCCATGCCCGCGCAGGCCGCTCCGCGGGAGCGGCCGGGCGTGCAAGAGGAGGAGCCGGTGCCCGGCCGCGCGGTCCCCGTGCTGCCCCCGGCCAAGGACGCCACGGCGGGGCGCGCGCTCAGGACGGCCCCGGCCGTGTCCTGGCCGGAGCCCGGCGTGGCCGAGCTGGCGCCGGGCGGCAAGGCCCGCGCCACCGCCGGCGCGCTGCCGGTGGGGATCTCCGCGCCGGCAGGCACGGAGGCGCGGCGCGCCGAGCCCGCGCCGGAACGGGTCAAGGTCGAGGTGCTCGACCGGGCCCGCACCCCCGGCGTGGCGGGTGTGGCGCTGCGCCTGTCCCGGGGCAAGGGCGCGACCCGCGGCGGCCCGGCCCGGGTCGAGCTGGACTATTCGGGCTTCCGGCACGCGTTCGGCGGTGACTACGCCGCCCGGCTGAAGCTGGTCGAGCTGCCGGAGTGCGCGCTGACAGCCGCCGGCCCGGCGGCGGCGTGCCCCGAGCCGAAGCCTCTCCCGGCCGAGAACGACGTCAAGGCCGGGGTGCTGCGGGCCGAGGTGGACGTCGCGGCGTCCGGCACGTCACTGTTCGCGCTGACCGCCACCGCGTCGGGAGGCTCCGGCGACTACTCCGCCACCTCGCTGTCGCCGTCGGCGACTTGGAGCGTGGGCGCGCAGTCGGGCGACTTCACCTGGAACCACCCGATGCGGGTGCCGCCGTCGATCGGCGGCGAGGAGCCCGTGGTCAGCCTGAACTACTCCGCGCAGAGCGTGGACGGGCGCACCTCGGCCACCAACAACCAGGTGTCGTGGGCGGGGGAGGGCTTCGACCTCACCCCGGGCGGCTTCATCGAGCGGCGGTACAAGTCGTGCATGGCCGACGGGCGCAAGACCGGCGACCTGTGCTGGGACCACGAGAACGCCACGCTGATGCTGAACGGCTCGGCCGTGGAACTGGTCAAGGACGCCGCGACCAAGCAGTGGCGGCCCAAGCGTGACGACGGCACCCGGATCGAGCTGCTCACCGGCGCGGCCAACGGCGACAACGACGGCGAGCACTGGCGCCTCACCACGACCGACGGCACCCAGTACCACTTCGGCCTGAACCGGCTGCCCGGCTGGACGTCGGGCAAGGCGGAGACGAAGTCGGCCTGGACGGTGCCCGTGTTCGGCAACGAGTCGGGCGAGCCGTGCCACAACGCCACCCCCGCGAACGCCTGGTGCCAGCAGGCGTGGCGCTGGAACCTCGACTACGCGGTGGACCGGCACGGCAACGCCGTCACGTACTGGTACGCCACCGAGACCAACCACTACGGCCGCAACGAGAAACCCGACCTGGAGACCCCGTACGTGCGCGGCGGCCACCTGACCCGCGTCGACTACGGCTACCGCTCGGGCGAGCTGTTCACCGGCGCGCCGGCGGCGCGGGTCGCGTTCACCACGGCCGAGCGGTGCGTGCCCGGCGGCAGCGTCACCTGTGAGCCCGGCCAGCTCACCAAGGACACCGCCAAGCACTGGCCGGACGTCCCCTTCGACCGCAACTGCAACGCGGGCGAGACGTGCAAGGACCGGCTGTCGCCGACGTTCTGGACGCGCAAGCGGCTGGCGAAGGTGACGACGCAGGTCCGTTCCGGCACCGGATACCGGGACGTGGACTCCTGGACGCTGACCCACTCCTTCCCCGCCACGGGCGACGGGCTGAGCCCGGCGCTGTGGCTGGCGTCGATCCAGCACACCGGCCACGTCGGCGGCACCGTCACGCTCCCGGCGGTGACGTTCGCCGGGGTGCAGCTGAAGAACCGGGTCGACGCCGACGAGGGCCGCGCGCCGCTGTACAGGTGGCGCATCCAGTCGATCAACACGGAGGCCGGCGGCGAGACCCGGGTCACGTACGCGCCCGAGGAGTGCGCGCCCGGCGGCCTGCCCGCGGCCGACCGCAACACCAAGCGCTGCTACCCGCAGCGGTGGGCGCCGCAGGACGAGATGGAGGTCCTGGACTGGTTCCACAAGTACGTCGTCGCGCAGACGGTGGAGGTCGACCGGACCGCGCGGTCACCGTGGCTGGTCACCGACTACGAGTATCTCGACGGAGCCGCCTGGCGCTACGCCGAGAACGTGCTGGTCAAGCCGAAGGAGCGCACCTGGGCCGACTGGCGCGGCTACGCCCGCGTCCGCGTACGGCAGGGCGACGGCCAGGACGGGCCGCGCACGATGACCGAGCACCGCTTCCACCGGGGCATGGACGGCGACCGGCTGGCCGACGGGACCCGCAAGGACGTCAAGGTCACCGACAGCGAGGGCCGCGCGTACGAGGACCACGACCAGCTCTCCGGCGCGGACCTGGAGACGATCGTGCACGACGGCGACGGCGGGAAGATCTTGTCGGCGACCGCCGAGGAGCCGTGGTGGCGCAAGACGGCCGAGTTCACGTTCGAGGGCGTGACCAAGACGGCCTACATGCTCCAGCCGGCGAAGATGACCACCCGCGACCTGAAGGAGGACGGCACCTGGCGGCGCACCGCCGAGGAGCGCGCCTACGACGAGTACGGCTTCGTCACCCAGGTGAGCGAGCTGGGCGACGTGGCCGACCCCGGCGACGACACCTGCGTCCGCTACACCTACGCCCGCGACCCGGCCGCCTGGATGCTGGACTTCACCAGCCGCGTCGAGAAGGTGGGCAGACCGTGCTCGGCCGCCCCCCAGCGGCCCGCCGACGTGCTGGAGGACGAGCGTTTCCACTTCGACGGCCGCGCGTTCGGGCAGCCGCCGGTGCGCGGCGACGTGACCCGCGAGGAGGAGCTGGCCGGCTACGACGGGGGCACCCCGCGCTACGTCCTGACCACGGCGCACGCCTACGACGCGTACGGCCGTGAGACGGCGGAGAGCGACGCGTCGGGCGGCTCGACCACCACGTCGTACGTGCCGGCGTCGGGCGCGCAGGCGACCGAGGTACGCACCGTCAACCCGCTCGGGCACGCCGACGTCACCTACGTCGAACCCGCCTGGGGCGAGCCGGTCGCGGAGGAGGACGAGAACGGCCGCCGCACCGACCTGGAGCACGACCCGCTCGGCCGGCTGGCCAAGGTGTGGCAGCACGACCGCAGCAGGTCGGCGGGGCAGTCGCCCAGCACCGAGTACGCCTACCGGATCCGCACCGACGGCCCGAACATCGTCACCACCAGGACGTTCGCGGCCGACGGCGAGTACATCGTCAGCCACGAGCTCTACGACGGCCTGCTGCGCCCGCGCCAGACGCAGGAACCCGCGCCCGGCGGCGGGCGGGTCGTCACCGACACCTTCCACAACTCCATCGGCGAGGTGGCCAAGGCCAACGAGGGCTACTACGCCACCGGCGACCCGGGGACGGACGTGTTCGCGGTCTCCGACGACGACGTCGCCGGGCAGGTCGTGTCCGCCTACGACGGGACCGGCGAGCTGGTCTCCCAGAGCTTCCGCGTCAAGGGCGCGGAGAAGTGGAAGACCTCCGTCCGGCGCTCGGCCGACGCCGCGCACGTGACCCCGGCGCCCGGCGAGACCGCCACGAGCGTCCGCTCCGACGCCGAGGGCCGGATCGTGGAGCTGCGCCAGTACAAGGGCGCCACCCCGGCCGGTGAGCACGACACCACCCGGTACGCCTACGACCGGGCGGGGCGGCTCACCTCGGTGACCGACTCCGCGGGCAACGTGTGGCGCCACCACTACGACCTGCGGGGCCGCGAGTTCAAGACCGAGGACCCGGACAAGGGCGTCACCACCCGCGTGTTCAACGACGTCGGCGAGGAGGTGTCCAGCACCGACGCCCGCGGCCGCACCCTGGTGCACGCCTACGACGCGCTCGGGCGCAAGACCTCGACCCGCGAGGGCTCGGCCACCGGGCCGCTGCTGGCCGAGTGGCGGCACGACGCCCTGGCCAAGGGGCACCTGGCCGAGACCGTCCGGTACGTGGACGGCCAGGCGTACTCGGCCAGGATCGAGGCCATCGACCGTGAGTACCGCACGCTGCGGCAGAGCGTCACGATCCCCGCGCGCGAGGGCAAGCTCGCCGGGACGTACACGTTCAACACCCGCTACACCGAGGACGACCAGGTCCAGTCGATCACGTTCCCGGCGGCCGGCGGCCTCCCCGGAGAGACCGTCACCTACGGCTACGACGCGCTGCGCCAGCCCAGCCAGGTCGAGGGCCTGTCCTCGTACGTCACCGACGCCCGCTACGGCAAGCTGGGCGAGACGCTGCAGTACGAGCTGAGCACGGGCACGCGCAAGACCTGGCTGACCTACACCCACGAGGAGGGCACCCGCAGGCTCATCAGGTCGCAACTGGACCGGGACAACGCCACCGCCTCCGACCTGGACCTGCGCTACACCTACGACGCCGCGGGCAACGTCACCCGCATCGCCGACCGGGGGCGCGACGCCGACACCCAGTGCTTCGCCTACGACCACCTGCGCCGCCTGACCTCGGCGTGGACGGCCACCGACGACTGCGCCGCCGGGCAGCCGCGCTCCGAACTGATCGGCGGCGCCGCGCCGTACGCCACCAGCTACGCCTACGACGCCACCGGCAACCGCACGAAGGAGACCCACCACGCCTTCGGCGGCCGCGCGGAAGGCGTGCGCGACTACGCCTACCCGGCGGCGGGCGGGGCCCGGCCGCACGCGCTCGCCTCGGTCACGCCCACCGGGGCGGTGACCGAGGCGGCGTCCTCCTACGAGTACGACGCGGCGGGCAACGTGACCGTGCGCCGGCTCGGCGGCTCCGAGCAGCGGCTGACCTGGGACGCCGAGGGCAACCTGGAGTCGGTGACCGAGGCCGGCAAGACCACGTCGTTCGTCTACGACGCCGACGGCGACCGGCTGATCCGCAAGACGCCGACGGACACCACCCTGTACGTCGACGACATGGAACTGCGGCTCGACCACGCAGGCCAGACCGTGGCGGGCACCCGCTACTACACGGTCAACGGCGACGCGGTCGCGATCCGTACGTCCGAGGGCAAGGTGTACTTCTTCGCCGGTGACCACCACGGCACCGCCCATGCCGCTGTCGACGCCGCCAGCGGCGCGCTGGCGATCCGCAGGCAGACGCCGTTCGGCACCGACCGGGGCGCGCCACCGCCATGGTGGCCGGGCGAACGGGGCTTCGTCGGCGGGACCGTGGACCCGACGACCAAGCTCGTGCATCTGGGCGCCCGCGAGTACGACCCGTCGACCGGCCGGTTCCTGTCGGTGGACCCGGTCATCGACGAGGGCGACCCGCAGCAGATGAACGGGTACGCCTACGCCAACAACAACCCGGCCTCCATGACCGACCCAGACGGGCAGCTCTTCTGGTTCGCGGCCGGCATCGCGCTGCGGATCGCCTTGCAGGCGGCGGCCCGGCGGGCGGCCATCGCGGCGGCGCGGCGCAAGGCGCTCGAGATCGCCCGCCGCAAGGCCCTGGAGGCGGCGCGGCGCAAGGCGGCGGAGATCGCCCGGCGCAAGGCCCTGGAGGCGGCCAGGAAGCGGGCGGCCGCGCAGGCCAAGAAGCGGGCCGCGGCCGAGGCCAGGCGCAAGGCCATCGAGAAGGCCAAGAAGGCGGCCGCCGCGGCGGCCAAGCGGCGGGCGGCTGCGGCACGGGCCAGAGCCGCCGCCGCGCGGGCCAGGGCCTCGGCGGCGCGCGCCAAGGCCAGGGCCGCGGTCAGGCGAGCCGTCACCAGACGGCCGAAACCGGCCAGCGCGCGACCGAACCACCGGCCCACCACACGCCGGGCACAACAGCGGACGAACCCGCCCAAGGCCCAGCGCAACCCGTCGAACAACAACCAGGTCCAGCAGCGCAAGGGGCTGTCCGACGCGCAGAGACGCTCGATCGACGAGCAGATGGGAGTGCGGCGCTACGATCCCGACGAGCTGAGGTCGTACAGTCAGGCCGCCCGCCGCGAGTCGGAGCTGATCCCCGACCAGGGCACCGGCCACAGCCCGGCCAGCAAGAAGCCGCAGGCGGACACCCCGCGCGGCAGCAAGGGCCGGACCGTCCTGTGGTTCCTCTGGCAGGTCTTCCGGCCGCGCGGCGGCCCGGACTAGAAGCGCCGTCCCGCCGGGCCGGGCCGACCGGCCCGGCGGGACAGGCTGGTCACGACAGGAGATGGCGCCAGCGTTCGGTCGACTCCAGCATCTCGAGGCTGATCTGCTCCAGGAACGCCGCGCCCCGGGCCAGCCTGCGCCCCACGGGCGTGCCGAGCCCGAACGTCTCCGCCGACGCCTTGGTGATCTCCGCGGCCTCCAGCGACTGCCGGGCGCTGGTCACCACCGAGTGGTACCAGGCGTCCTCGTCGACCACGTAGATGTCGCGCCGCCGCCGCGGATCGCGCTCGCGCCTGATCAGCCCCTGCTGGGTCAGATAGGCCACGGCCGTGGAGACCGAGGCCGGGCTGACGCCGAGCCGGCGTGCCAGCTCGGCCGCGGTGAGCCTGCCGTCGTCGCTCACCCACAGGGCGATGAGCACCCGCGCCATCATCCTCGGCAGTCCCATCCCGACCGCCATCTCGATGACATCGCCTTCCACCTTCCCCACCATGCCCCCCATGCCCGCCATGTCGCCGGGCGGCCGGGGCGGGGGAGTGGGCGAGCCACGTCGCGCCCGCCGCTCCGCCGCCCGGTGCGCCCGGTCGGGCCGGTAGTCGCCGGGGCCGCCGTTGCGGCCCACCTCCCGGCTGATCGTCGAGGTGGGACGGTCGAGCCGCTTGGCGATCTCGGCATAGGAGAGCCCCTGGGCGAGCCCGGCCGAGATGCGCTGACGGTCCTGCTGGGTCAACCTTCCTCCTGGCATGCCGGCATTATTGCGTTCGCCGCCAACCAGTTGCAACGTTTCGGAGCATTCAGCTCCATCGTCAACGCATCAATATTGCGGCGCTGACCTGCTATTTCATTAGGCAGTTGATTGACAATTATTTTGAAGGCAACGTAGCTTTCATGACATGTCAAACACGTACTATCGCGACACGGTCTCCCCGTCCCTGGACCGCGCGCCCGGCTGTCCCTTCGACCCGGCCCCCGAGGTCACCGCCCTGCGCGCCGGGCAGCCGGTCGCCCGCCTGGCCGCGCCCGAAGGCGCTCCCGGCGTCTGGCTGATCACCGATTACGCGCTGGTCCGGCAGATCCTCGCCGACCCGCGCTTCAGCTCCCGCTACGAGACCCAGTACCACCCGCAGATGGGCGGGCACCTGCCGCCCGCGCCCGCCGGCGACCTGAGCGGCATGGACGCGCCCCAGCACACCCGGTTCCGCAAGCTGCTGATGGGCAAGTTCACCGTCCGGCGGATGAACCTGCTCACCGAACGGGTCGCCGAGATCACCCGCGAGCGGCTCGACGCGATGGAGCGGCAGGGGCCGCCCGCCGACCTCGTCCAGATCTTCGCCCAGCCCGTCCCCGCCCTCATGATCTGCGAGCTGCTCGGCGTGCCGTACGAGGACCGCGAGCGGTTCCAGGAGCAGACGCGGACGCTGTCGGAAGGCGAGGCCGCCCAGGCGCAGTACGAGGCCTTCGCCCAGCTCAGCGCGTACCTGCGCGACCTCGCCGTCGCCAAGCGCGCCGAGCCGACCGACGACCTGCTCAGCGACCTGGCCACGGGGGGTGACCTGACCGACGAGGAACTCGGCGGCGTGGCCGCCTTCCTGCTCGGCGCCGGGCTCGACACCACCGCCAACATGCTCGCGCTCGGCACCTTCGCCCTGCTGCGGAACCCGGCGCAGCTCGCCGCCCTGCGCCACGACCCCGGCCTGGCCGACAAGTCCGTGGAGGAGCTGCTGCGCTACCTGTCCATCGCCTCGCTCGGCATGCGCGGGGTCCTGGAGGACGTCGAGCTCGGCGGCAGGCGGCTCAAGGCCGGCGACACGGTCATCGTCGCGGTCAACGCCGCCAACCGGGACCCGGCGAAGTTCCCCGACCCCGACACGCTCGACCTGCGCCGCTCGGCCACCGGGCACCTGGCCTTCGGCCACGGCATCCACCAGTGCCTCGGCCAGCAACTGGCCCGCGTCGAGATGCGCGTCGCCTTCCCCGCGCTGCTCGCCCGGTTCCCGACGCTGCGGCTCGCCGTACCGGCGGACGAGGTGCCGCTGCGCACCGACCCCACGCTGGTCTACGGCGTGACCGCCCTGCCCGTCACCTGGGACCGGGGTTGAGCGCGATGCCGACCGGCACGAACCCCGCCATCTCCGTGACCGGCCTGCGCAAGTCGTACGGCTCGCACCGCGTCCTGGACGGCATCGACCTCACCATCCCGCAGGGCACGGTCTTCTCCCTGCTCGGCCCCAACGGCGCCGGCAAGACGACCACCGTGCAGATCCTGTCCACCCTGGTCAAGGCCGACGCCGGCGAGATCCGGGTGGCCGGGCACGACCTGGCCGAGGAGCCCGACAAGGTACGCGCCGCGATCGGCGTCACCGGCCAGTTCTCCGCCGTGGACTCCCTGCTCACCGGCGAGGAGAACCTGCGGCTCATGGCCGACCTGCTCCACCTCGGCCGAACGGCGGGCCGCGCGCGCATCCGCGAACTGCTGGAGCGCTTCGACCTCACCGACGCCGCGCGCAAGCCGGCCGCCGCCTACTCGGGTGGCATGCGCCGCCGGCTCGACCTCGCCATGACCATGGTCGGCACCCCCAGGCTCATCTTCCTCGACGAGCCGACCACCGGACTGGATCCGCGCAGCCGCCGCACCATGTGGCAGATCGTCAGGGACCTGGTCGAGCAGGACGGCGTGACCATCTTCCTGACGACCCAGTACCTGGAGGAGGCCGACGAACTCGCCGACCGCATCGCCCTGCTCAGCCAGGGCGAACTGGTGGCCGAGGGCACCCCGCAGGAGCTCAAGCGGCTGGTCCCCGGCGGCCACATCTCCGTGCGCTTCGCCGACGCCGACGGCTATCGCAGGGCGGCCCCGCACGTCGGCGCCACCTCGCGCAACGACGCGACGCTGACCGTCCAGATCCCCGGCACGGGCGGCGTCAGGACGCTGAAGAACCTTCTGGAACGGCTGGACAGCCAGGCCGTCGAGGTAGCCGAGCTCACCGTGCACGGCCCCGACCTGGACGACGTCTTCCTCACCCTGACCAAGGAGCCCTCCCGATGAGAGCGATCACCGACTCGGCGACGATGCTGCGCCGCCAGGTCAGGCACATCTGGCGCTACCCGTCGCTGATCATCATGTTCGCCGCCCTCCCCGTGGTGTTCCTGCTGCTGTTCGTCTACGTCCTGGGCGGCACCATGGGCGCGGGCCTCGGCGGCGACCGCGCCGCCTACGTCGGTTACCTCACCCCCGGCATCATGATCATGACCGTCGCGACCGCCGCCCAGGGCACCGCGATCTCGGTGGCCACCGACATGACCGAGGGCATCATCGCCAGGTTCAAGACCATGGCCATCGCCCGCGTCTCGGTCCTCACCGGGCACGTGCTCGGCGCGATGGTGCAGACGTTCATCGCGATCGCGGTGGCGACGCTGGCGGCCCTGCTGATCGGCTTCCGCCCGGCCGCCTCTCCGCTGGACTGGCTCGGCGTGGCCGGCGTGCTGGCCCTGTTCACCTTCGCCATCACCTGGCTGTCGGTCGCGCTCGCCCTGGTCTCCAAGAGCGTCGCCACGGCCAGCAACCTGCCGATGCCGCTGATGATGCTGCCCTTCCTGGGCAGCGGCTTCGTCCCGACCGAGTCGATGCCGGCCGGGCTGCGGTGGTTCGCCGAGAACCAGCCGTTCACCCCCGTCATCGAGACCCTGCGCGCCCTGCTCGACGGCCGCCCGGCCGGCTCCAGCCTGGCGCAGGCGGTCGCCTGGAGCGCGGTCATCGCGGCGATCGGCTACCTGTGGGCGCGAAGGCTCTACAACCGCTAGTCCCGCCGGAACGAGGCCCTTCGGCGACTTCCCGGGCGTCCCCTTCAGGCGCCGGGTGGAGCCGCTGCCGAGGACGGCGAGCCGAGCGTGGGCGGGAGGGCTGTGAGGTCGGAGCCGGCGCTCCAGTCCCAGCCGGTGATCGTGGTGCGCATCAGGCGGGCGGCCGGGGTCAGGTGGCTGCCGGCACCCCAGTACAGGGTGACCGTGCGGCGGCAGTCGGGGCTGTCGACGGCGATCCAGGCGCCGGGGACGCGGGCGGTGCCGCGGCGGGCGAAGGCGGGGACCAGACCGATGCCGAGCCCGGCGCTGATCAGGCTCGCGATGGCGGTGGGTTCGTCGCTCTCGCAGACGATCTTCGGTGTGAGGCCCCTCGCGGCGAAGAGCCGATCATGCAGCCGGCGTATCCAGTGCCCCTTGCGGGCGGTGACGAAGGGCTGGCCGGCGAGCTCGTCGATGCTGACGGAAGTACGGCCCGCCAGCGGGTGATCGAGTGGCGTGCCCACCCCCACGGCCTCCTCGAACAACTGGACGGACTCCAGGCCGTCGGCGTGGATCGGCTGCGAGGCGACACACAGGTCGACGTCCTGGGCCCGCAGGCGGCGGGCCATGTCCTCGGCCGGCGACCAGTGGAGCTGGATCTCGACGGCGGGATGGGCTCGCTTGTAGGCCGCCAGCGGGCCGGTGAGGGTGAGGAAGGTCTCCGAGGCCAGGCGCACGGCGCCCAGGCCCTCGCCGGCCGCCTCGGCGACGGCGCGCCGGCCCGCGTCGAGCTCGCCGAGGGAACGCTCGACGTGATCGCGGAAGAGCTTGCCCAGGTCGTTCAGCCGGAGCCGGCCGCTCCGGTCGAACAGCGGCGTGCCGAGCTCGGTCTCCAGCCGGTTGATGGTACGGCTCAGCGACGGCTGGGCGACATGAAGCTCGTCCGCCGCCCGGCTGAGGTGCTCCAGCCGGGCCACCACCAGGAACTGCCTGAGCGAGTTCAGCTCCATCATGCCTCCATGAGCATAACGTCATAGCAATATAAATCTTAGACAAGATAACCTTGAAGCCATAATGTCACGGCAATGAAGACTGAGCTAGCAGGGATCGTGGCCACGCCTGCGACGAGACCTTCGGGGTGGACGCTGCGGGCCGTGGTCAGCGCCCACCTGGTGGCGATCGTCGGCCAGCCGGTGTTCGCCGGGGTGTATCTGACCGGCGACTACGACAGCCTGCACTGGCACGCCGTCGGCGCCGACGTGGTCACCTCGATCGGCTATTCGCAGCTCATCGTGGCGATCGTGGTCTGGGTACGGTTGCGTCAGGTCTGGCCGTTCCTGGGCACGGCGGCGGTGGTGGCGGCCGAGACGGTGCAGTATTTCGCCGGCCTGGACGGCGCGTTGTGGCTGCACGTACCGCTGGGCGTGATGACCGTCGCCGCGCTCGTCGTGCAGTTCGTCGCCGTCTGGCGCCGGCCCGTCGTGCGCGGGGAGGCCCGCGATGCGTGAGCGTGGCATGAGCAGGCGGCGGGTGCTGGGCATCGGCGGGGCGCTCGGGCTGGTGGCGGCCACCGGGCTGTCGGCCTCGGCCGCGCTGGCCCGGCGGCCGCCGGTCACGGGTGCCGAGCTGCGCAGCGCCCTGCCGCTGCCGCCGCCGTTCCGGGTGCCGCTGCCGATCCCGTCCGTGCTGAAGCCGGTCGGCACCTCGGGTGGCGCCGACCGTTACGAGATCACCCAGCGTGAGGCGAGCGCGGAGATCCTGCCCGGCGTCAGGACGCCGTTGTGGACGTACGAGGGCACCTTCCCCGGGCCGACGATCGAGTCGCGCCGGGGCCGCCCGGTCACGGTGACGCACCGCAACGAACTGCCCCTGCCGACCGTCGTCCACCTGCACGGCGGCCGGACCCCGGCGGCCTCCGACGGCTACCCGACCGACCTCGTGCTGCCCGAAGGCTGGCCGGAGACCGCCGCACACGCGGGAGGGCACGGCATGCACGATCCGCGGGCGTTGGTGAGCAGGCTGACGCGCGACTACACCTTCCCCCTGGACCAGCGGCCGACGCTGCTGTGGTACCACGACCACCGGATGGACTTCACCGCCCCGGCGATCTGGCGCGGCCTGGCCGGGCTGCACATCGTCCGCGACGACGCCGAGGACGAGCTCGGCCTGCCCTCGGGGCCGCGCGAACTGCCGCTGATGATCGCCGATCGGGCGTTCGCCGCCGACGGCGGCCTCGACTACCCGGCGCTCGACCCCGCCCTGAGGGAGCGGCCGGGCGTGCGCGAGCCCTATCTCGCCGGGGTCCTCGGGGACGTGATCCTGGTCAACGGTGCGCCGTGGCCCGTGCACGAGGTCGACGCGGCCCGCTACCGGCTGCGCGTCCTCAACGCCTCCAACGCCCGGCACTACGAGCTCGAAGCGGTCACCGACGACGGCCGCCGGCTCGATCTCGTCCAGGTCGGCGCGGACCAGGGGCTGCTCGCCGCGCCGGTCACCCACCGGCTGCTGCCGATCGCGCCCGCCGAGCGATACGACGTGATCGTCGACTTCTCCGGCGTCCCGGTCGGCGGCCGCGTCAGGCTCCTGAACCGGATCGGCTCCGGGCGCGCCCGCGACGTGATGGCCTTCCGAGTGGGGCGCAAGGTCACCGACGACAGCCGCGTCCCGCGTGTGCTGTCGTCCGATCTGCCTGACTGGCGCCGCTCGGACGCCGTCCGGGTGCGCGACTTCTCCTTCCGCACCGGGCGCATGCACGGCGGTCACGGCTGGCTGATCGGCGGGCTGCCGTTCGACCCCGCCCGCACCGACGTCACCGCCAGGTTCGGCGACGTCGAGGTGTGGCGGCTGATCGCCGACGTCCACCATCCCATCCACCTGCACCTGGTCGGCTTCCGAGTGCTCTCGCGCAGCGGCCGCCCGCCGCTGCCCCACGACGCCGGCCTCAAGGACACCATCTCCCTGCGGCCGGGCGAAGCGGCGGAGATCATCACCCGTTTCGACGGCTACCGAGGCCGATACCTGTTCCACTGCCACAACGCCGAACACGAGGACATGGGCATGATGGCCAACCTTGAGATCGTCTAGGCGCTTCGGGGCAGGGTGGCCGTACGTGCGCGTCAGTGGCCCATGGCGGTCTCCCGCTGCACGCGCGACAGCTTCTCGGGGTTGCGCACGTAGTAGAGGCTGGTGATCAGGCCGTCCTCGACCTGGACGGCCAGGACGCCGTCGAGCTCGCCGTCGAGCCGCACGAGCAGCGCGGGACCGCCGTTGATCTGCGCCGGCTCCAGCGACATCGCGGCGCCGAATCTGGTCAGGGCGTTGACGAGCCGGCGGCCCAGCCTGGCTGCCCCCTCGACGGGCCGCGGCATGGCCTGCTTCACCCCGCCGCCGTCGCTCAGAGCGACGACGTCGGGGGCGAGGATGTCGAGCAGGCCCTGCAGATCGCCCGTTTCGACCGCCCGCTGGAACGCCGCGAGCGCGCCCCGGGTCTCGGCCGGGGAGGTGACCCCGCGAGGCCGGCGCGCGGCGACGTGGGAACGCGCCCGGTGGGCGATCTGGCGGACCGCGGCGGAGCTCTTCCCGACGGCGTCGGCGATCTCGTCGTAGTGCAGGTCGAACACCTCGCGCAGCACGAACACCGCCCGCTCGGTCGGCGTCAGCGTCTCCAGCACCAGCAGCATCGCCATCGACACGCTCTCGGCCAGCTCGACGTCCTCGGCCACGTCCGGCGCGGTCAGCAGCGGCTCGGGCAACCAGGGGCCGACGTAGGACTCCTTGCGGCGGCCGAGCGCGCGCAGCCGCATGAGCGCCTGCCGGGTGGTGATCTTGACCAGGTACGCGCGGTGGTCGAGCACGCCGTCGAGGTCCACGCCCGACCAGCGCAGCCAGGTCTCCTGCAGGACGTCCTCGGCGTCGGCGGCCGAGCCGAGCATCTCGTAGGCGACCGTGAACAGCAGGTTGCGGTGGGCGACGAACACCTCGGTGGCGAGATCCGGGTGGTCCGCGACGCCTGCCATGGATAACTCCTGTCTGTTCGCATTCGAGTGCCTCGTCCACAAGATGCCCGGCCCTGCGACTTTGTGACACCGCAGCGTGTGGCGTACGTCATACGGGCGGGCCTGTCACAGGGGCCGGGCCGCCGGCATCTCATGCTCGACCAGCTACAACGGTAAAAGGAGTGCACCATGGATGCCCGTACCACGTCGGTGTTGATCACCGGTGGCAACAAGGGACTCGGCTTCGAGGCCGCCCGGCGGCTCGGCGAACTGGGGTGGACGATCTTCCTCGGCTCGCGTGACGAAGGCCGGGGACGGGCCGCCGCCGGCAAGCTGACGGCCGGAGGCGCCAACGTGGTCATGGTCCCGCTGGACGTGACCTCCGACGAGTCGGTGGCCGGCGCCGTACGGCTCGTCAAGGAGCACACCGACCGGCTGGACGTGCTGATCAACAACGCCGGCGCGCCCGGGAACGTGGTCGCGCCGGCGGACGCGACGGCCGACGAGATCCACGCCGTCTACGACACCAACGTGTACGGGCCGATCAGGGTCACGCACGCGTTCCTGCCCCTGCTGCGGGCGGCCGAGCATCCGCGGGTGGTGATGGTGTCCAGCGCCGTCGGTTCCTTCGCGGTGGTGATGGACCCTGAGCAGCCTTCCGCGAAGCTGCACGAGCTCGCCTACAGCACGTCCAAGACGGCGCTGAACATGATCACCGTCCGGTACGCCAAGGCGCTCCCCGAGATCAAGTTCAACTGCGCCACGCCCGGAGAGGTCGCGAACCGCACCTACGCCGCCACCGACATGAACAACCACACCGGCCGGCTGACCGTCACCGAGGGCACCGACTCGATCGTCGGGCTCGCGACGATCGGCCCCGACGGGCCCACCGGCATCTTCGTCGACCGCCTCGGCCCCATCGCGTGGTGACGCCTCATCGGCCGACGAGGTAACGCAGGTGCGTCACCGTCCCCTGGACGGGCTCGCCCTCCGGGACCAGCTCGGCCCGCTCGCCGGCGAACAGCGGCGTGCCCGCGCCCAGGAGCACGGGGACGAGGTGGATGCGCACCTCGTCGAGCAGGCCCGCCCTGAGGAGCGGCCGCCAGCCCGTCGAAGACGAACGTCCCGCCGTTGCCGGCGAGAAGGTTCTCCCTGGTCCGGTGCGTGACCACGAAACTCGGCACACCGGGCCAGGGCGTGCCGTCCCACGGGCGCAGGCCGAGGTCGAAGGTGCGCCGTCCGATGACGACGGCTCCCACCGACGCGTCCACGGCTTCGCGGACGCCGGCGTCGGCCCCGCCCGCTCCCATCCACTCGTGCAGTCGTTCGCCGCCGATGCCCATCGGCTCCGCCTCACCGACGTCCGGGCCGGTCGTGAACCCGTCCAGGGACACCGACACGTCCAGCACGACTCTGCTCATCCGGCTCTCCTTCGCTCCGCTGCCGTCACGGGAAGGTCGGAGCCGCCGCGGCCACTTTGACATCCCCGGGACGCGGGCTTCGCCCTGTCCGAGGGCTCCCGATCACTCCCTCACCAGGTGACCGGGAGTTCGGCGGCGCCGTAGATGATGGCGTCCGTCTTGAACGGCAGGTCGTCGACCGGGGCGGCGAGCCGCAGGGTGGGGATGCGGCGGAACAGCGTGTCGAAGACGATCTGCAGCTCCATCCGGGCCAGGTTCTGGCCGAGACACTGGTGCGGGCCGAACCCGAAGGCGAGGTGATGGCGAGCCTCGCGTTCGATGTCCAGTTCGCCCGGGTTCTTGAACACGGAGGGGTCCCAGCTGGCCGACAGCCCGGAGACGATGACGCCCTCGCCGGCCTTGATGCTCGCCCCGCCGATCTCCACGTCCTCGGTGGCCGCCCGGGCGGTGACCCCGTCGGCGATGGCGAAGAAGCGCAGCAGTTCCTCCACGGCCATCGGCGTCTTGCCCGGGTCGGCCTTGATGAGAGCCAGTTGCTCCGGGTGGCTGAGCAGGGCGAGCACGCCGAGCGAGATCATGTTCGCGGTGGTCTCGTGCCCGGCGGTCAGCAGCAGGAAGGCCAGGCTCACCAGGGCCTGGTGGTCGACGCCGCCCTCCTCGCGCTGCCGGGCGATCTGCCGGCTGAACAGGTCGTCACCCGGCTCGGACGCCTTGCGGGTGACCAGGTCGTCAAGGTAGGCGCGCAGCTCGGCGAAGGCGCGCATGCGCTCCTCCGGCGACGAGCCCCGCCGCACCGCCACGGCTGTGCGACTCTGGAAGAAGTCGTGGTCGGTGTAGGGCACGCCGAGCATCTCGCAGATCACCAGCGACGGGACCGGCAGGGACAACGCCCGCACGAGGTCGACCGGGCGCTCGTCGGTCGCGAGCAGGTCGTCCACGAACCGGTCGACGATGCCCTGCACCTGCGGCCGCAGCGCGGCCAGCCGCTTCACGGTGAACTCGCTGATCACCGGGCGGCGGGCCGCCGCGTGCTCCATGCCGTCCATGCCGAGCATCAGCGGCGGCTGGTCGCGGAGCTGCCGCAGGGTCGCGGCGTCGAGGTTGTAGAGCGGGAAGCCGTCCTTGCGCCGGTCGGAGGAGAAGCGGCGGTCGGCGAGGATCGCGCGGGCCTCCTCGTGCCCGGACACCCACCATGCCTCGGTGCCGTTCACCAGGCGGACCTTGCTGATCGGCGCCTGCTCGCGCAACCGCTCGTAGGCGTCGGGCGGGGCGAACGGGCAGCCCCGCTCGACCGGCAGCTCCAGATCGGCGAGTTCGTCGGCGACGCTGTTCGTCATGGATGACCTTTCGGTGATCGAAAGCTGTTCGGGACGTGGCTCAGGCGGTCTGCCCGAGGTTGCCGTGCGCCTCCTTGGAGATGTCCTGCCAGTCGGTCCAGGTCTTGAGCCGGTCGGCGTAGGCCTTCTGGATCATCGGGTAGAAGCCCTGGCCGAAGAGCACCCGCAGCGGCGGGTTGTCGGAGTCCACCAGCTTGAGCAGCGCCTGGGCAGCCGCGGCCGGGTCGCCGGCGGGCTGCTTGCCGGCCATCGCGCCGAGCCGCCGGCGCAGGCCGTCGTAGGCCGGGTCGGGCTCGGCCATGAAGCCGTTGTTGAGCGGGTCGGGGTTCTTGCCGGAGCGGGTGGCGAAGCCGCCGGGCTCGATGATGGTCACCTTGACGCCGAACTCGGCGACCTCGCCGGCGAGGGCCTCGTTCAGGCCCTCCAGAGCCCACTTGGAGGCGTGGTAGGCGCCGCCGAGGGGCATCGCGATGAGGCCCGCGGCCGAGGACAGCTGGATGATGTGCCCGGCTCCCTGCTCACGCAGGTAGGGCAGCGCGGCCTGGACCACCCAGACGGCGCCGAACACGTTCGTCTCCATCTGGTCGCGCAGCTGCTGCTCGGTCAACTCCTCGATCGCGCCGACCTGGGCGTAGCCGGCGTTGTTCACGACGACGTCCAGGCGGCCGAAGTGCTCGGCGGCCCGCTTGACGCTCTCGAAGACGGCGGCCTTGTCGGTGACGTCCATCTCCAGCGGGAGCACCGCGTCGCCGTAGGCGGCGACCAGGTCGTCGAAGCCGGCGGTGTTCCTGGCGGTCGCGGCCACCCGGTCGCCGCGGGACAGGGCCGCCTCGACGAAGTTGCGGCCCAGGCCGCGGGACGAACCGGTGACGAACCAAACCTTGCTCATGATGTGTTTCCGTTTCTTTCTGGATGACAGGCCGGGAGTGGTCTCACCACTCCGGGCGGATCTCGGTGAACAGCCGCAACGTCACCGGCCGTGGCAGGAACCAGGCGGGCAGCCGCAGGCTCGACGGTGAGAAGACCGTCTCCAGGACGATCTTCACGTAGGGGCGCTCACCGGGGATCTCGGCGCACAGGACCGAGACGGGCGAGCGCACCTCCTGACGTCCGAACCGCAGCCAGGCGTGCCCGTCGCGATCGAGCTCCGCCGACTCCCAGTGCAGCACCGGCGGCTCGGCGCGGCGCGACGGCAGGGGGAGCTGCAGCGCGAATCCCGCGAGACCCGCGTGGGGTCGCAGGTAGAAGGCGCCGTCGAGGCGCGGCAGCGCGAACAGGAGCCTGGGGCCCTTGCGCGTGCTCGTGGTCAGCGTCGCCTCGGTCGCCTCCAGGACGATTCGCCAGGAGCCGGGGCCGATGTGTGAGGGCGTCGCCATGGTTCACCTCGCCGTGGTTCGGACGTGCGTCAGTCACACATAAGACGCTTGACCCTCACCAGTTGTGACATGCCGTCCGCTGCCCGAGACGTCGGCAATGTCACAATCCACCGCTTTCAGGCGTCTTAGTGGGGAACGCGGACAGAGAGGGAGTCGCACCCATGCAAACCGGACCGAAGGCGGTCCCCGGCAGCATTGCCCGGACATCATCGTTCCTGGACGACCGCCTCGGAGCGGCCCGTTTCCTGAACCGCAACCTACGCAAGATCTTCCCCGATCACTGGTCCTTCCTGCTGGGCGAGATCGCGCTCTACTCGTTCGTCATCCTGCTGCTCACCGGCACGTTCCTGACGTTCTGGTTCAAGCCGAGCATGGGCCACGTGGTCTACGACGGCGTCTACGCGCCGCTGAAGGGCGTGCAGATGTCGCAGGCGTACGCCTCGACGCTGGAGATCAGCTTCGACGTGCGCGGCGGGCTGCTCATCAGGCAGATCCACCACTGGTCGGCGCTGCTGTTCATCGGCGGCATGATGGTGCACGCGCTGCGGGTGTTCTTCACCGGCGCCTACCGCAAGCCGCGCGAGCTCACCTGGATCATCGGCGTCACGATGCTCGCGCTGGCCCTGCTGGCGGGGCTGACGGGCTACTCGCTGCCGGACGACCTGCTGTCGGGGGCCGGCCTGCGGGTGACCGAGGGCGTGCTCATGTCGCTGCCGCTGGTCGGCACGTTCGCGACCTTCCTGCTGTTCGGCGGGGAGTATCCGGGCGAGGACGTCGTCTCCCGGTTCTACTCGCTGCACGTCCTGCTGATCCCGGGGGCGCTGCTGGCGCTGATCTCGGTGCACCTGGTGCTGATGTGGGTGCAGAAGCACACCCAGATGCCAGGCAAGGGACGTACGCGCACGAACGTGATGGGCGCCCCGCTCTACCCGTCGTTCATGGCCAAGACCAGCGCGTTCTTCCTGTTCACGCTGGCCGCGGTGGCCGGGCTGGCCACCTTCGCGCAGATCAACCCCGTGTGGCTGTACGGCCCCTACAGCCCGGCCGACATCTCGGCCGGCTCCCAGCCCGACTTCTACCTGGGCTTCCTGGAGGGGGCGCTGCGCCTGATGCCCGCCTGGGAGGTCAACCTCTTCGGCACCGCCGAATCGGGCACGGTGCCGTTGAGCGTGGTCATCCCGGCGCTGGTGCCGCTGGGCGTCGTCCTCACCGGAATGGTGCTCTACCCGTTCGTCGAACGGTGGATCACCGGCGACAAGCGTGAGCACCACGTCCTGGAGCGTCCGCGCAACAACCCGCACCGCACCTCGATCGGCATGACCACCGTCGTCTTCTACGGCGTGCTGTGGCTGCTGGGGGCCAACGACGAGCTGGCCGCCACCTTCCACATCAGCCTGAACACCACCACTTACGCCGGGCGCGTCCTGGTGATCGCCGGGCCGGTGCTGGCCTACGTCATCACCTACCGGATCTGCCTCGGCCTGCAGCGCTCCGACGCCGAACTCGTCGGGCACGGTGTGCCCACCGGCGTGATCAAGCGTCTGCCCGGCGGCGCGTTCACCGAAGCGCACGTGCCGCTGGACGAGGACATCGAGGCGCACCTGCGTGGCAAGGAGGCCGTGCCGGTGCTCAGCGCGCCCAACGGCTCCGCCGTCCCGCCCGCCCGCATGCGCGGTCCGCTCGGCAGGCTGCGGGTCCGGATGTCCGCCGCGTACGGCGGGGAGAAGGTCGCCCTGGACGAGGAGCGCGACCGGTCCCTGACCCGCTGAAGGTCCATGTCCCACGGAAAAGGCCAGGCCCACGGCGTCACCGCCGTGGGCCTGGCCGCCGGTTCGAGGGTCAGGCCTGCCGGCGGCGGGCCCGGTTCTTCTCGCGGACGACCGCCCATACGTCCGCGACGGGGCCCAGGTGCCCGAGCTTGTCGGGGTTCATCACCGAACGGATGGTCTGGATACGCCCGTCGAGGATGTCGAGCGCCCAGGCGTTGATGACGTTGCCCTCGCGGTCGCGGAGGATCGCCCCCGGCTGGCCGTTGACCTCGTGCGTCTCCAGCACCGCGCCGACCAAGGCGAACGGGTGCACGGCGGTGGCCAGGAGCTGGACGACCTTCTCGGCGCCGCAGACGGGGAACTTGCCGCCGATCTTGCCGCCGTCGTCGTTGACCAGGAGGGCGTCGGCGGACAGCAGCTCGCGCAGCCTGTCGACGTCGCCCTTCTGGAGCGCCTGGAAGAACCGCCCGGCGAGCTCCTCGCGCTTCCTGCGGTCGGCCTCGAACCGGGGCCGGCCGTCCTGCATGTGGCGGCGGGCCCGGGACGCGAGCTGGCGGCAGGCCGCCTCCGAGCGGCCCACCGCCGAGGCGACCTCCGCGAAGTCGAACCGGAACACCTCCCGGAGCACGAAGACCGCGCGTTCGAGCGGGCTGAGCCGCTCCAGCAGCAGCAGCGCCGCCATCGACACCGAGTCGGCCAGCTCCACGGAACGTTCCGGGTCCTCGTAGGGATCGGTGAGCAGCGGCTCGGGGAACCAGTCGCCGATGTACTCCTCACGGCTCATCCGGGCCGAGCGCAGCACGTCGATCGAGATCCTGGTGATCGTCGCGGAGAGGAAGGCCTTGGTCGACGTGGGCCGGGTGGTGGAGGTCTCGAAACGCAGCCAGGTCTCCTGGACGGCGTCCTCGGCCTCGGTCACGCTGCCCAGGATCCGGTACGAGATCGAGAACAGCAGCGGCCGCAGTTCCTCGAATTCCGTCGCTCGTGTCATCGCAGTTCCCTTCCGATCCGGGGAACCATGAATCCCCTACAACAAGACGAGCGAGCCGACCGATTTGTGACATCGTGCGACCTTCAGGCTACGCCTCGGCGCCGCATGGGCGGGATCAGCGGGTCAGCACTCAGGCCCCCAGACCGCCTTGTGGATGTGGACCACCTTCTCGGACGAGCCGGTGCCGATCGTGGTCTTGTACGTGCCGGGGCCGGGGTTGTAGTGCAGGCACGTGACCTTCAGGGTCTCGCCCCCGCGATCCGGCGTGCCGAAGTACTTGTAGTGCCAGTAGATGCGCACGTGGTCGACGCCCGTCTGCGGGTTGCCGTTGTTGAACGCCCTGATGTCGGTGTCCCCGTTCCACGTGCCGACCGGTTCGGTCATGTTGCCGGCACTGGACCAGAACGGCTTGTCCTGCCCCTCGTACCAGAGGCAGAAGTTGCCCTTCGGGCAGCCGCTCGGGTTCGGTTCGGCGGCGGCGGGGACGGACAGCGCCGCCAGCATCACCGCGCTCACGGCGGCCCCCGCGGCGATGCGTCTGATCGTCGGCTTCATGAAAATACCCCCAGATCGAGCGAGATCGAATGTCCCGGACGCTACGCGGGCGCGCTTTCGTTCCGCTTTTGACGCACGGCGCCCCAGAGGCGTGCGGCGACCACCAGGAGGCCGGCGGCTGCGGCCGTCACCAGCCAGAGCATGAACGTCGGGTAGAGGTAGGCGAGCTGGATCCAGGCCGCATCGCGCCCGCGCGCCAGCACCCGGTGGATCGGCGCGATGGTCAGGCACAGCACGAGCGGCGCCAGGTAGGGCGCCGCCCGCCACAGCCGCCGTCCGGTGCGGCGCGCGGCCCACCGCGGGGCCCGTACGACGCCACGCGCGGCGAGCGCGACGGTCACCAGGGTGAGCAGGACGAACAGCGCGTCGGTGAGCACCGTGGACCCCACGCCGGGCTGCTCCGGGGTGCCGCCTTCGATGATGGCGACGATGCCGGTCATGAGGGTGTGCGCGTCGGAGAAGGCCATGCCGGTGTTGGCCATGACGGCGACGCCGTAGCCGGAGTCCGGCATCAGCAACTGGTGGGCGGTGGAGGTGAACAGGTCACCGCCGTGCTCCAGCACGGGGGTGCCGCGTCCGGTCTCGCTGATCTGCCAGCCGAGCGCGTAGTCCTCGTTCGGCTTCGACGGGGTGCGCATCTCCCGGACGGCCTGCGGGGACAGCAGGCCCGGCAGGCCGGCGTTCTGCGCGATGAGCCATCTGGCCATGTCGCCGGCGGTGCTGATCACCCCGCCCGAGCCGTTCCCGAACCCGGCGGGTTCGGGCAGGGCGACGGCCCGGCCGAGGGCGTACAGATGGCCGCCGGCGCTGCCGGGCAGGTCACGCTCGGTGTCGATGGTCGTGCTGTGGTCCATGCCGAGGGGCTCGAACACGTACGTGTCGAGGTAGGCCGCGAAGGGCCGGCCGCTGACCACTTCGACGAGCCGCGCGGCGACCTGGGAGTTGGTGTTGTGGTAGCTGTAGGCGGTGCCGGGGTCCGTGGCGAGCTCGGCCGTCCTGAGCCGGGCGACGGCGCCCCGCAGCGTTTCCGGCTGCGGCAGGCTCTTCTCGCGGAAGGCCGAGTCGGCCATCCCCGAGGTCTGGTCGAGCAGTTGCCGCACGGTGATCTTCGCGGCGCGCGGGTCGGCCATCGTGAACTCGGGCAGGTAGCGGCGCACGGGCTGGTCGAGGGCGACCTTGCCCTCGTCGGCCAGGCGCATGACGGCCAGGGCGGTGAAGGACTTGCTGACCGAGGCCACCGCCATGGGGGTCGCGGCCGTGACGGGCTCGCCCTCGGCGGTACGGCCGTATCCGCGCGCGTGGACGATCTCGTTCCCCTTGGTGATCGCCACCGCGACCCCGGGCAGGCCCGTGGCCGCGCGGTACTGCTCGACATAGGCGTCGACCGACGTGGAAACGTTCGGGGTCAGGGCGAGAAACATGGCGATGAGGGCAGTTTTGAGCACCCGTCGAAGCTAGTGAAGCCCGGCCTCCACATCATCGTGGCAACCCGCCGCGTTCGTTACGGATAACCTCCAGAGGACAGTTGCCAAGTTTATAATATCTGTGTTTACTATCGAGTCATGGAAGCCACACCCTCGACCGGTTGGCTCGTCTGGCAGGTCGCGGTGCGCATGCGTGCCGCGCTCGACCGGGCGCTGGAGCCGCACGGCCTGACCAACACCCAGTACGCCGTGCTGGCCTCGCTGTACGGCCTGTCGCAGGGCGGGCGGCAGCCCTCGCAACGGCAGCTCGCCGACTTCGCCGGGCTGGAGCCGATGCACGTCTCCAAGCTCGTCCGCGCCCTGGAACAGGCCGGGCTGCTCGAACGCGCCGGCCATCCCGGCGACACCCGCGCCCTCCAGCTGACCCTCACCGCCCGTGGCGCGGAGGCCGTCGCCGCAGGCCGCCGGGCCGTGCTCGACCTGGAGCGGGAGCACCTGTCCCCGCTCGACGCCGGCCAGGTGGCCGACCTGCGCTCCCATCTCCTCGCCCTGCTCCACCACCTCGACGGGAAGGCCGCGCCATGAGGATCGCCGTGGTGGGGGCCACCAGCCGGACCGGTGCTCACCTGCTCGCCGAGGCCGCCCGGCGGGGTCACGAGATCACGGCGTCCACCCGCAGGCCGGGCGCGCTGCCCGCCGGCGTGCCGGTGCGCCGGACGGTCACCGGCGACGGGCGCGATCCCCGCGTCGCCGGCGAGGTGATCGACGGCGCCGACGCGGTGATCGCCATCGTCAACGGCGGCGATCGGGCGGACCCGCACCGGGCCGAGGAGGTGCTGCGCGCGGTCACCACGGCCATGGCGGCGGGCGGGGTGCGCAGGCTGGTCGTCACCAGCGCCTACCCGATCGTCGGTGACCGTCCCCGTGTGGCGATCTGGCTGCTCAACCGGCTGTTCGCCACCTCCTACGCGGACGTGCGCGCGATGGAGGCGCAGGTCCGGGCCACCGGCCTGGACTGGACGGTCGCCCGGCTCAACCGGCTGACCGACAAGCCGCCGGCCGGCCGCACCGTCTGCACCCCGGACCTGCTGCCGCGCCCGCGGGCCCTGACACGCGCGGACGCCGCCGCCCTGCTGCTCGACCTGGCCGAGAGCCGGGAGCGAAGCCGCGCCGCCGTCAACTGCTGCGGCGCCTGACGGGTCAGGGGCGGTCGTCGCCGATGACGAACCCGGTGTGGGTGTCCACGTCCACGGCCGAGCGGGCGAGCACGGCGCCGCCGCTGACCAGGGCGAGGTGCAGCCGCCCGCTCGTCCAGCCGGCCGGCAGCGCGGCGCGGACCTCGGCGGGGCCGCTGAGCAGGAACGGCTTGGCCTCGATCCGCGGGCCCTCGACGCCGGGCAGCGCCGGGGCCCGGCCGAACACCGGGGTCCAGGCCGCGTGCAGATGCCCGCTGACCGGCTCGGTCCCGTGGTGCGAGACGCGGACGGGCACGGTGACCTCCCGCTCCGCGCTGAGCAGGTCACGGCCCGGTGCGACGGGGACGACGTCCAGGACGAGCGCGGTCACGGCGTTCACGTCCGCCGGGTCCACCCCGGCCAGGTCCTTGGCCCGTCGCTCGAAGTCCAGCAGCCCCGCCGACTCGTGCTCGACGTCGTACAGCTCGGTGTAGACGTAGCCGGCCAGCCTGTCGTGGCGGCGCAGTTCCTGGGTCTGCCAGCGCAGGTGCCAGGCGCGTTCGACACAGGTGAAGCCGCCGCCGTACTCGCTGTTGAGGTTCGGCAGGCCGCGCAGCGGCTGCGCCGGGACGCCCGCCAGCTTCTTGCGCACCACGAAGTCGGGACCGAGCCGGACGGGGAAGTCGTCCTGCTCGCCGTCGAGCAGCGCGGCGACCGTGCGCCCCCAGGAGGCGGCGGACTCGTCGTAGTAGTGCCAGTCGAGCAGGTCCGTCTTGACGTGCGCCCAGCCCGAGTTGTCCACGGCGGGCCTGGTCGGGTCGATCGCCTTGAGCAGGTCGTACGCGCGCGCGGTCGCCTCCTGCTTGGCCGGGTCGCCCGGGATGTCCCAGTCCAGGCCCCACTCCTCGTTGTACAGGCCCCAGATGACGACCGCGGGGGAGTTGCCGTCGCGTTCGACCATGGGCGCGATCTGCTCCTCGAACGCGGCCACCGACTCGGGGGAGAAACGGCCCGTCGCGGCGGGCTCCGCCCACACCAGCATGCCGAGCAGGTCGGCGTGGTGGACGAAGCGCGGATCCTCCAGCTTGAGGTGCTTGCGCACCAGGTTGTAACCCGCCGCCGCGGCCAGTTCGAGGTCGTGGCGCAGCGCGGCGTCGTCGGGGGCGGTGATGCCGGTGCGCGGCCAGTAGCCCTGGTCGAGCACGCCGCGCACGAACAGGCGGCGGCCGTTGAGGTAGAGGTCCTCGCCGATCGCCTCGACGCGGCGCAGCCCGGTGTAGGCGGCGACCCGGTCGGTGCCGCAGGCGGAGACCAGCTCGGCGTCCACGTGGTAGAGGTACGGGTCCTCGGGCGACCAGAGCCGCGGCCCGGCCACGGGAAGCACGGTCCGGCCCGTACCGGCGACCGGGATCTCGGCCGTCGCGCCCGTCTCGCGGACGGTCAGCCGCAGCGTCGCCTCCGACGGGCCCTCGACGCGGGCCGTCACCTCGATGCCGTCCAGTCCGGGGGTGGGGCGCAGCGCCAGCGCGGCCAGGTGCGTGGCGGGCCGCGCCTCCAGCCACACGCTCTGCCAGATCCCCGACGACGGGGTGAAGCACACGCCGTCGAAGTCGTCGCGCGGGATGCTGCGCTGCTTGCCGTGCGCGAGTTCGCGCTTGTCGAGCGGCGCGGAGACACGTACCACGACCTCCTGCTCGCCCTCGCGCAGCGCGTCGGTGACGTCGGCCTCGAACGGCGTGTAGCCGCCCCGGTGCGTGGCCACCTCGACGTCGTTCACCCAGACGGTGGCCTCGTGGTGCACGGCGCCGAAGTGCAGCACCACGCGCTGCCCCGCCCAGCCCGGCGGGACGGTGATCCGGCGCCGGTACCAGGCCAGGGGCAGCCAGTGCGCCTCGATGCCCGAGGCCGGGGTCTCCCAGGCGAAGGGCACGGTGATGGTGGCGTTCCAGTCCCGCTCGGTGTCGGGCCGGAAGTCCCAGTCACCGTTCAGGCTCGACCAGGTGTGCGACCGGTCGAAGTGGGGCCGGGGATATTCCGCATGCGGCGTCATGATGCTCCGTTTCAGATCGGGGTCAGCCCTTGACGCTGCCCGCGAGGATGCCGTTGATGAAGTGGCGCTGCAGCAGGACGAAGATCACCAGCAGCGGCAGCATGGCGATGCTGCCGGCGGCCAGCAGCTCGCCCCACACGGTGGCGAAGTCGGCGCCGATCCGGTTGCCGGTGATGTTCTGCGCCAGCGTGGCCAGCACCACCTGGAGGGTCTGGTGCGAGGTGTCGTTGACGGCGACCACCGGCCAGACGAAGTCGTTGTAGACGTTCATGGTGGTGAGCACGGCCAGCGCGGCCAGCCCCGGCCGGATCACCGGGAGCACGACCTTGGCGAAGATGCCGAACTCGCCGGCCCCGTCCACCCGCCCGGCGTCGATGAGCTCGTCCGGGATGGCGGCGATGGTCTGCCGCATCCAGAAGATGCTGAACGCGTCGATGCTGCCCGGCAGGATCAGCGCCTGGTAGGTGTTGACCCAGCCGAGCGCGCTCATCTCCAGCAGCAGCGGGATGATCAGCACCAGCGTCGGCAGCATCAGGGTCAGCATCACCACGCCGAACAGCGCGTTCTTGCCGGGAAATGTGTACTTGGCGAACGCGTAGCCGGCCAGCGGGCAGAAGAACATCGTCATCGCCCCCTTGACCGCCAGCACCAGCGCCGTGTTGGCGAACCCGGTGCCGATCGGCACGTCGGCGAACATCGCCCGGTAGTTGTCCAGCGTCAGCGCGCCGATCGACAGCGGGCTGCTGATGATCTCGGCCGCCGGCTTGAAGGAGGAGCTGATCGCCCACCAGATCGGATACAGGAACGCGAGGGCGAGCACCGTCAGCAGCACGTACTGCGCGACGCCCGGTCTGGTCCGGTTCATGACACCTCGTCTTTCGGCCGCAACAGCCTGACCGCGCCCAGCGACAGGCCGAAGACCAGCAGGACCAGCAGGAACGAGTTCGCGGCGCCGGTGCCCAGGTCGGAGGCGGCGATGTGCTCGTACAGGTAGAGGCCCGCGGTGGTGGTGGAGCCGTACGGGCCGCCCTCCGTGGTCACGAACGGCTCGGCGAACATCTGGAAGACGGCCAGCGTCTGCACGACCACCAGGAACGCCATGCTCCTGCGCACCAGCGGCACGGTGATCGACCAGAACTGCCGCCACCGGGACGCGCCGTCGAGGGCGGCGGCCTCGTACACGGCGCCGGGGACGGCCTGCAGGCCCGCGAGCAGGATGATGATCGCGAACCCGGTGGTCTTCCACAGGAACAGCAGCGCCAGCGTCGGCTTGGACCAGAGCGTGGTCGTCAGCCACCCCACGTCGGGCAGGCCGACCAGGTTGAACAGGTAGTTGACCAGGCCGTAGTCCTCGTCGAACACCACGATCCACACCTGCGCCATGGCCACCAGCGGCGTCACGAACGGCGCGATGAACGCCACCCGGTACAGCCCGCGCAGCCGCAGCCTGGCGTTGGCCAGCAGCACCGCGCCGCCCAGCCCGGCCACGACCTGGATGGGCACGATGAGCAGCCACATGATCGCGCTGTTGCCGAGCGACGACCAGAACTCGGGGCTGGTCAGCAGGTACAGGTAGTTGTCCGCGCCGACCCAGTGGGCCGCGCCCGCGCCCCGCCAGCGCATGAAGCTGAGCTGCAGCGCGTAGATCAGCGGGTAGACGCCGAACGCGGCGAAGACCACGAAGAACGGGGCGACGAACAGGTACGGCGACAGCCGCGCAGACCTCATGAGCGGTCGATCAGGTTGCGCTGGATCTTCTCGGCCGACTCGGCGATCACCTGGTCGGGCGACATCTTGCCTTCCATCAGGCGCTGCACGTTGTTGCCGAGGTAGTCCACCGACTGGGCCCACCACCAGGGGATCGGCGCGGCGGCCGGGATGGTGGCGGCGGCGTCGACGGCGACCTTCCACAGGTCCTGGCCGCCGAGCGCGTCGATCGGCTCGAACAGCGGCTTGGCCGGGTCCAGCGCGGGCTTGAAGCTGGGCACCGAGGTGGACAGGCCGCCGGGGTAGACGTCGTTGGGCCCGTACACGGCGGAGATGCCGGGCTCGGTGAAGCACAGGAACTCGTACAGCAGCCAGGCGAGCTCGGGGTTCTTGGCCTTGGCGGGGATGACGAAGCTGCTGCCGCCCATCGCGCCGCTGCGCGCGCCGCCGGGCGTCCAGGCCGGCAGCGGCGCGGCCCGCCACTTGCCCTTGGTGGCCTTGAGCAACTGCTGCGGCGCGAACGACCACCAGATCGCCCAGGGCACGAACACCTGCTGGCCGCTGTCGAGGGTGTTGACGTCGGCGGGCTCGAGGTAGGGGGCGTGGGTGACCAGGCCGTCCTCGACCGCGGTCCCGATCCAGGTGAAGATCCGCCGGTACTCCTCGGAGTCGAGCCGCAGCTTGCCCTGGGCGTCGGTGAGGCTGGTGCCCTGCTGGTTGGCGAGCATCTCCAGCCAGAGCTGGCCGAGGAACGGGTTCTTGTCCAGGTGGATGGGCCTGGTCTTCGGGTCCTTCTCCTTGACGGTCCTGGCCGCCGCCAGCAGTTCGTCGTACGTGGTCAGGCCCGCGGGGTCGACGCCCGCGTCCTCCAGGATGTCCTCGCGGTACCAGAGCAGCCCGGGATCCAGGTCCCACGGCACGCCGTAGATCTTGCCGTCGACGGTGTTGACGGACAGCTTGTACGGCGCGGCCCGGTCGCGGTAGGGGGCGATGAGGTCGGTCAGGTCGTAGAGGTGCTCGGCCTGCCCGCCGATCTTGGCGTCGTCCCAGAAGCTGCCGTCGGGCACGCCGGTACCGCTGATCAGCGTGTTGGCCAGCTTGGCGTCGACGTCCACGGCCTGGTGGTGGACCGTGACGCCCGGGTGGGCCTCGCGGAACTTGCCGATCGCCGCGTCGAACACCTTGAACAGGTCGCCCGAGCGGTTCCAGATCGTGATCTCGCCCTTGGCCGACGACGCCGAGGCGGTCGGCGCGGCCAGCTTGCTCGGCTGAGCGGCGGGGCCGCCCGGGGCGCACGCCGCGAGCGAGCCGGTGGCGGCGAGCGCGCCCATGCCGAGGGCTCCCTTGAGGAAGCCGCGACGGGCGAGCGGGGGTGTGGACATCTTGGGACTCCTCGGCATGGCAGCTCTGCAACGATGCAGACATCATGCATACTTGTCTGCAACGATGCAAGAGCGGGTTTGGGATCTTCCCAGTCCCCACGGCGGGAGGTACAAGAGACGCATGCCCGGTCCTACCTTGCGTGACGTCGCCAAGCGGGCGAACGTATCGATCCGCACCGTCTCCAATGTGGTCAACGGTTACGCGCCGGTCTCCGACGAGTTGCGCACCCGGGTGCAGGCCGTGCTGGACGAGCTCGACTACCGTCCCAACCTGATCGCCCGCAACCTCAAACAGGGCCGTACCGGGATGATCGCCCTGGTCGTCCCGGAGCTGGACGTGCCGTACTTCGCCGAGCTCGCCCGCGAGGTGATCACGGCGGCCCGCGCGCACGGTTACGTGGTCATGATCGACCAGACCGACGGCGCCGTCGAGCGGGAGCGTGAGCTGCTCGGGCGGGACTCACGGGCCACGTTGTTCGACGGGCTGCTGCTCAGCCCGCTCGCCGTCACGGCCGAGGAACTGCGCGGGCGCGCCAACCGGATCCCGATCGTGCTGCTCGGCGAGCACATCTTCAACGGCAGCTTCCACCACGTGGCCATCGACAACGTGGCCGCCGCCCGCGAGGCCACCGCGCACCTGCTGGGGCTGGGCCGGCGCCGGGTGGCCGCGATCGGCGACCAGCCGTACGCGACGGGGGAGACGGCCCAGCTGCGCACCATCGGCTACCGCCAGGCGCACGCCCACGCGGGCCTGCCGGTGGACGAGGAGCTCATCGTCGCCACGCCGCACTTCCACCGGCGGCTCGGCGCGCAGGCGATGGAGCGGCTGCTCGCGCTGCCGGAGCCGCCCGATGCCGTGTTCTGCTACAACGACCTGCTGGCGCTCGGCGCCATGCGGGCCCTGACCAGGGCGGGCCGGCGCGTGCCCGGCGACGTCGCCGTGGTGGGCCTCGACGACATCGAGGAGGGCCAGTACAGTACGCCCAGCCTCACCACGGTCGCCCCCGACAAGGGCGAGATCGCGCGCGCCGCCGTGGAGACGCTGATGGAGTCGATCAACGGCCGGGCCGCCAACCCCGCCGAGATCGTGGTGCCCCACCGGCTGATCGTCCGCGAGAGCACGACCGGCGGCTGATCCGCGAGGTGGCCGATCACCGCCCCGGGGCGCCGGGTGGCAGCAGCCCGGCCACCAGCGTGCGCAGCGCGGCCAGCGCCGCGTCGGCGTCGACCCGGTCCGGCGCCAGCAGCCACTGCTGGTGGATGCCGATGCCCGCGCCGATGATCATGACGGCCAGCGCCTCGGCCGACAGTCCCGGCGGCAGCGGCAGCCGTTCCAGGGACCGCCTGCAGTGCTCACGCAGCACGGCGTGGATCTCGGCGTAGCGGCCCCGGATGGGGGAGTCCGGCTCCAGCGCCTCGACCAGGAGCGTGACGAACAGCTTGGTGGTCGGCGCGCCGAACAGGGCCCCCACGCCGCGCGTCAGCTGCTCGAACCCGGCCGCCACGTCCGGCGCCTCGTCGGAGAGACCCGCGCGGATCGCCTCCACCGAACGTTCGAGCACGGCCAGCAGCAGGCCCTCCTTGCTGCCGAAGTGCCACGGGATCGAGCCCCTGCTGATCCCGGAGCGCTCCGCCACGTCGACGAAGGTCGTCTGCCGGTAGCCCTTCTCGGCGAACAACCGCGCGGCCGCGGCGAGGATCAGCTCACGGCTCTCGTGACTGGTCTGCTCTCGTCGTGTTGTCACACACCCTCCTTCTGTGCTAGCAATCGTATTCTATGTTAGCTAACACAGGAGGACGATGTGCGTTTCGTGTCCTATGCCGCCGCTGACGGCGATCGCGCCGGTGTCCTCGACGGTGACCTCATCCACGCCTTCCCGCCCGGCATCACCCTGGCCGGACTGCTCGGCCCCGGGCTGCGGCAGGCGGGGGAGCGGGCGCTGGCCGAGCCCGGCGAGGTCACGGCACTGGCCGGCGTCACGCTCAAGGCGCCGATCCCCAGGCCCCCGTCCTTCCGAGACTGCCTGTGCTTCCTCGACCACATGCGCGGCTGCCTCAGAGCCATGGGCGGCACGGGCGAGCTGGAGCCGACCTGGTACCAGATCCCGGCCTTCTACTTCGCCGCACCCGCCACCGTCATCGGCCCTCACGACGACGTGCCGGTCTCGCCCGGCAGCGCCTGGTTCGACTTCGAGCTGGAGATCGCCGCGGTGATCGGCACCGCGGGCCGCGACCTGACCCCCGAACGGGCCGCGGACCACATCGCCGGCTACACCCTGATGTGCGACTGGAGCGCCCGCGACCTGCAGGGCCTGGAGAGCCAGCTCAAGATCGGCCAGGCCAAGGGCAAGGACGGCGCGACCACGCTCGGGCCGTGGCTGGTCACCCCCGACGAGCTGCCCTTCGGCCCGGACGGCAAGCTCGCGCTCCGCGTCCGCGCGGAGGTCAACGGCGAGGTCATCGGTGAAGGCCGGACGGACACCATGGACTGGTCCTTCGGCGAGGTCGTCTCGTACGCCTCCCGCGGCGTGGACCTGCTGCCCGGGGACGTCTTCGGCTCCGGCACCGTGCCCGGCTGCTGCCTGATCGAGCACCTCGACCTCGGCGACCTCGGCGCGTTCCGCGGCTGGCTCAAGGACGGCGACGTGGTGCGGCTGCAGGCCGAAGGGCTGGGGGAGGTGCGCCAGACCGTGCGGGCCGGCACCGCTCCGCACCCGCTGGCGCTCAGGCCCGACCCCGCCGCCACCCCGCGCCCGCCGCGCGTCAACCCGGCCCGCTCCGCCGTGCCGTACACCGAGGGGCTGCACCGGATCGGCGACGGCGTCTGGGCGTGGCTCCTGCCCGACGGCGGCTTCGGCCGCAGCAACGCCGGGCTGGTCGCCGGCGACGGCGCGTCGCTGCTGGTCGACACGCTGTACGACCTGCGGCTCACCGCCGGGATGCTGGACGGCATGCGGCCGGTCACCGACCGGCATCCGCTGAGCCACGCCGTGCTCACCCACGCCAACGGCGACCACACGCACGGCGGGCAACTGCTGGCCGGCACGGTGCGTGTCATCGCCGCCGAGGGCACCGCGCACGAGATGCGCACCGAGATGGCGCCGGAGCTGACGGCCGCCCTGCAGGTGATGGACCTCGGGCCGACGCTCACGCGATACCTGCGCGAGCGCTTCGGCGGCTACGACTTCGGCGGCATCCGCCTGCGCGCCCCCGATCAGACCTTCGACCGGCGGCTGAGCGTCGAGGTGGGCGGCCGCGAGGTGCGCCTGCTCAACCTCGGCCCCGCGCACACCGAGGCCGACACCGTGGTGCACGTTCCCGACGCGGGCGTGCTGTTCGCCGGCGACCTGCTGTTCACCGGCTGCACACCGATCGTGTGGAGCGGGCCCATCGCCAACTGGATCGCCGCCTGCGACACGATGATCGCCCTGGACGCGCCGACGGTCGTGCCGGGCCACGGCCCGGTGACCGACGCCGCGGGCATCCGCGCCGTACGGGACTACCTCTCCCACGTCGTGGAGCAGGCCGACACCGCCCACGCCAAGGGCCTGGACCTGCGGGAGGCGGTGTCCGGGATCGACCTGGCGCAGTACGCCGGGTGGCTGGACGCCGAACGGGTCGTGGTCAACGTCTATCAGCGCTACCGCGAGATCCACCCCGGGCAGCCCGGACTCGACAGGTTCGCGCTGTTCGCCCTGATGGCCGAATGGGAGGCCGCCCGCTCATGAGACTTCCCGACACCGCGCACACCTCGGTCCCGTGGCGTATCCACACCGTGGCCCACGACTTCCGGCTGGAGGACGTGTGGGCGCTGCCGACGCCCGGCGGCCCCGGCGACCTCGCACGGCTGGTCGCCCAGATGGCCGGCGGCGAAGGCCGCTTCTCCGGGCTCAGCCGCGGGCTGTTCGCCCTGCGCTGGAAGCTCGGCGAGCTGTTCGGCTGGGACGGGCCCGACTCCCGTGTCGGCGCGCGGGTGGAGTCGCTGCGCCACCGGCTGCCCGCCGACCTGCGTGACGGCCCGCGCGGCCCGGACCCGCGCGCGGTGCCTCTCACGTCGGTCTACCTGACCGGCACCGAGTGGGCGGCCGAGATGGCCAACCGGACGGTGCACACGGTCATGCACATCGGCTGGGTCCCGGACGGATCGGGCGGTCACCGAGGGCAGATGGCCGTGCTGGTCAAGCCGAACGGACTGTTCGGCAGGGCGTACATGGCCGCGATCCGGCCCTTCCGTCATCTGGTCGTGGACCCGGCGCTGATCCGGATGATCGGCCGAGGCTGGCGCCGCCCCTGAGGGCTATCCCTTCGCGGCACGCGCGGCGTTGGCCGTGATCGCCTGCCGCAGCCACTCCGCCGCGCCCGGCCGGGTGCCGGCCTCGATGCCCGCGCGGAACCGGGGATCGTCCACGTACAGCTGACTCTTCAGCACGTGGAAGTCGTGCGTGGTGTCGTAGAACCAGCGGGAGATGTGCTGCCGCTGCGCCTCGGCCACGTCCATCGCGGCCTCGCCCGACGGGTCGGTGCCGGTGTCCATCAGCTCGCGGATCCGCGCCTCGATCGCCGCGTTGTCACGGTTGATCCGCTCCCAGTGCTCCTTGCCGTAGGCGGCGACCCGCTTCGCCGACTGCGCGTACGCCTCCGAGTCGCCCCACCGCTGGGCCACCTCGTCCAGGTACTCCTCTTCGTGGTCGGCCCACTCGCCCCAGACCTCGCGCTTCTCCTCGGCGGTGAGCGGGGAGCCGATCTTCTTGTCTCTCATGCTCCCGACCGTACGGACTCACGTCGCGTGAGGGTCAAGCCGCAGTTTTCCGTAATTTTATTTCCAGAAAACAGAAAATTGTTAAAGTGCCTTCGTGCTCCTCCCCGACACCCCCGGCGAAGCCGTCACCGTGACCCCCTGCAAGCAGTGCGGGGCGGCGATCGAGCAGCGGCGGGGGAGAGGCCGGCCCAAGGAGTACTGCCCCGACGGCGACTGCCAGGCCAGAGCCAAGCGCGAGCGGGAATTGCGGCGGGCGACGCCCGGCCTGGAGGGGGCGCTGGCCCGGGCCGAGCAGCTCTACGATCGGATGGAGTACGGGCTCGCGGCGGCCATCGAGCCGCTGGCGCGGGCACTGGCCGAGGAGCTGAGCCCGGCGGGGGTGGAGGCGCGGCTGAGCGCCGTGCAGGCGGAGGCCTACACGCGGGTGGCGATCGCGCGCACCGAGCGTGAACAGGCCTTCGAGCAGGTACGCCTGGCGCGCGAGGCGACCGAGCACGCCCGGCGGCAGACGGCCGACATGCGGGTGCGCCTGGAGGATGCCGAGGCGGAGCGCGACACCGCGCTGGCCGACGCCGAACGGGCCCGGGAGCAGGCGCTGGCCGCGCTGCGCGAGGCGTCCAGCACCGAGCGGCAGGCGTTGCAGGCCGCCGAGGAGGCCGGGCGGCGCGCGGAGCTGGCCGAGCGGCGGGCCGAAGAGGCGGCACGACGCGTCGAGCTGACCGAGCGGGCCAGGGATCAGGCCGTCCAGGAGCTGGCCGAGCGGGTGGAGGCGGCTCAGGCGCGTACCGATGAGGCCCGCGCGCAGGCCGTACAGGCCGCGGAGGACGCCGAGCGGGCGCGGCGGGAGAGTGCGCGCGCCCGGGAGGAGACGGCGGCGGCCGGGCGCGAGCGCGACCAGGTGCTGCTCGACCTGCGCCTGGAGCGGGCGCGGCTGGAGGACGTGCGGGCCCAGCTGGAGGCGGCCCGGGCGGAGGCGGATCGGCTGCGGGAACGCGCGGTGGCGGCCGAGCTGCGCAACCGCTGACCCGGCCGCCGTCCAGCGGGCTAGCTGATCGGCGTCGTCTGGGCCAGGGCGATCAGCCACCTGCCGTCGTCCTTGACGAGCACGAACGTCAGTGCCCCGCGCCGGCCGTCGTTGACGTGCTTGACCAGGCTGGCGACGGCCACGTCTTCCCGCGGGAACGTGACGCCCAGCAGCTCGTTCCTGGTGAGGACGTCCTTCAGCGGGGTCTCCAGCGCCTTGGCCATGACTTCGCCCACCTGGTCGCGGCCCTGCAGCCGGATGCCGGTGAAGTTGACGAGTGACACGTCCCCGGTCAGCAGGCCGGTGAACCCGTCCACGTCGTTCTGCAGCTTCTCGGCGTCACGCACGACCTGCTCGATCGCCGCCGTCTCGGTGTTCGCGTCCATGTGTCCTCCTTCATTGCGGAGCGATTCGCTCCGGTATGGTGGACGCTACACCGGAGTGAAACACTCCGCAACTTGCTAGGATGCGCGGTGATGACCACACGCACCGGCCGCGCGGAACGCAACGACCGCGCGCTCCTCGAAGCCGCCCGGGCCGTCCTCGCCGAGGACGGGGCGCATGCCTCCGTCGCCGCCATCGCCGCCAGGGCGGGGGTCGGCATCGGCAGCCTCTACCGGCGCTACCGGACCAAGGAAGAGCTGTTCCAGCGGCTCCTCGTCCTGTCCCTGGAACACTGGAACGAGGCGGCCGAGCAGGGCCTGGCCGACCCCGACCCGTGGGCGGGGCTGGCCGGGTTCGTCGGCGCGTGCGTGGAGTCCCGCCGCGGTGACGACCTGCTCGACGCCCTGGTGCGGCGCGCGCACGACGCCGGCGTGCTGCGTCCCGACGTCACCGCCGTCGACATCTCGCTGCTGATCGAGCAGCTCGGCCGTTCCCCGCTGGTGGATCAGCTCCGCAAACAGGGCAGGGACGACCTGCTCCCCGTGGCCGTGCGGGCACGCGCGCGCCTGGTCGCGATCACGCTCGACGGGCTGCGGTCCGGCGCCCCGGGCCGGCTCCCCGGCGACCCGCCGGGTGAGGAGTTGTTCACCGGGCGCTGGGCCTGATGCGCCGCCCGGGAGGATCTCACCAGGTCCGTCATATGCGATCATGACCGAATGGACGCTCGTTTTCTCGGTATCGCCGATCTGACCGGAACCCCGTCCGTGGCGGTCGTCGTCGACGTCATGCGTGCTTTCACCGTGGCCGCGTGGGCCTTCGGCCAGGGGGCGGAGAAGATCGTTCTCGCCGCGTCGCTGGACGAGGCCCTGGCGCTCAAGGCACGCCATCCGGACTGGGTGACGCTCAAGGACGGTCCGCCCGCGCCCGGGTTCGACGCCGTCAACTCGCCGGGCCTGCTGCGCTCCATCGACCTCAGCGGACGGACCGTCGTGCAGAAGACCACGGCGGGGACGGTCGGCGCCCTCGCCGTCAAGGACGCGCCGCTGGTGCTGTGCGCCGGCTTCGTGGTGGCGGAGGCGACGGCTCGCCTCCTGCGGACGCGCAAGGCGGACAGCGTCACCTTCGTGGTCACCGGCGACGACGGGCAGGCCGAGGAAGATCTGGCGTGCGCTCAGTACATCGCCCGGAGGGTCATCGAGCCGGGGGCGGACGTCGCCGAGTTCGGCCGCCGCGCCGCCGACTCGCGCGCCGCCTCCGACCTGGCGGCGGGACTGCGTCAAGGGTCCCATCCGGATGACGTCGCGCTCTGCCTCGAGGTCGACCGGTTCCCCTTCGCCATGGTCGCGGCCCTGGAAGGCTCGCTCATGGTTCTGCGGCAGGAGCCCCTCGAAGCCTGACCTCCTCGACGCGCTGCCCCGAGCCTGTCGTCGGCTGACGACGCCGAGCCGAGAGGGTCCCTCCGCCGCCTGCGGAGGGACCCTCTCGGCTCGATCAGGTCAGCGCCAGTTGCCGGCGATGGGGATGTCGCCGGGGTTGCCGAAGTGGAAGCCGATTTCGGCGTCGCCGGGGGTGTTGTCGTTGCGGAGGTAGAAGTAGCGGGTGTCGGGGCGGTAGACGCCGATGGTGGTGTAGCGGTCGCTGTTCCAGTTGCCGGTCAGGGGCCGGTCGTCGTGGCTGCCGTACTGGATGATGCGGGGGTTGGCGGTGCTGACGTCGGAGTTGATGAGGTAGAAGCTGGCGGTGGCGGGGCGGTAGACGCTGACGGAGTCGTCTCCGTCGCCGTCCCAGTCGCCGACGACGGGCTGGTCCTGGTTGTTGTTGCCGAAGTGGATGGTGCGGTCGGCGGGGCCGGCCCAGTTGTTGTTGCGCAGGTAGAAGGTGGAGTTGCTGGGCCGGTAGACGCCGACGGTCTCGTCTCCGTCGCCGTCCCAGTCGCCCGCGATGGGGATGTCGCCGGGGTTGCCGAAGTGGAAGCCGATCTCGGCGTCGCCGGGGGTGTTGGAGTTGCGCAGGTAGAAGTAGCGGGTGTCCGGGCGGTAGACGCCGACGGTGCTGGTGCCGTTGCCGTCCCAGTCACCCACCAGAGGCTTGTCATCGATGTTGCCGAACTGGACCGTGATGTCGGCGGGACCGGCCCAGTTGTTGTCACGCAGGTAGAAAGTGGCGTTGGACGGCCGATAGACGCCCGCGGTGGCGGAGACGGCCGAGACGGCGCCGGGCGGTGTCACGTAGCCGGAGATCAGCACGTCGCGCCGGCCCGCTCTCGCGGTGACGGGGTTGATGATCTTCCTGGTCACACGGTTGTTGTCGTTGCCGTCGATCGTGGTGATGGTGCCGTCGCCGTTGACCGTGTGGACGATGGAGACGTGCCCGCCCGTGCCCGAGCCGGGCTCGCCGTACACCGCGATGTCGCCGGGCAGCGGGGTGCCGCGCGAGCCGGCGGGCCGGCGCTTGAACAGGCTCCGCTCGACGCCCCACTGGCCGATCGCGGTCGCCACGTAGATGCCGCGTGGCGAGCCGGACACTCCGGCCTGCTCCCACACCCAGGTGGCGAACATCGCACACCAGTCATCGCATAACGGACCATATTTCTGGCACTGGGCGCTGGTACCGGTGGTGCCCACCTGGGAAGCGGCGGTGGCCGCGATGACACCGCGGCTCGGCGCGGCGTTCGCCGCCGCCACCTGGGGCAAGGCCAGATCCAGTGCGGCGGTGGCGCCCAGGGCCATGGCCACGCTGAGCATGACGGCGGCGACGCGGCTCGCCGTCCTGCGGGTTCGGAGAAGGTGTGTCGTCGACATGGTGAAATCCCTTTCGTACTGAGAATCAGGAGTGCGTCAGCGCCAGTTGCCGGCGATGGGGATGTCGCCGGGGTTGCCGAAGTGGAAGCCGATTTCGGCGTCGCCGGGGGTGTTGTCGTTGCGGAGGTAGAAGTAGCGGGTGTCGGGGCGGTAGACGCCGATGGTGGTGTAGCGGTCGCTGTTCCAGTTGCCGGTCAGGGGCCGGTCGTCGTGGCTGCCGTACTGGATGATGCGGGGGTTGGCGGTGCTGACGTCGGAGTTGATGAGGTAGAAGCTGGCGGTGGCGGGGCGGTAGACGCTGACGGAGTCGTCTCCGTCGCCGTCCCAGTCGCCGACGACGGGCTGGTCCTGGTTGTTGTTGCCGAAGTGGATGGTGCGGTCGGCGGGGCCGGCCCAGTTGTTGTTGCGCAGGTAGAAGGTGGAGTTGCTGGGCCGGTAGACGCCGACGGTCTCGTCTCCGTCGCCGTCCCAGTCGCCCGCGATGGGGATGTCGCCGGGGTTGCCGAAGTGGAAGCCGATCTCGGCGTCGCCGGGGGTGTTGGAGTTGCGCAGGTAGAAGTAGCGGGTGTCCGGGCGGTAGACGCCGACGGTGCTGGTGCCGTTGCCGTCCCAGTCACCCACCAGAGGCTTGTCATCGATGTTGCCGAACTGGACCGTGATGTCGGCGGGACCGGCCCAGTTGTTGTCACGCAGGTAGAAAGTGGCGTTGGACGGCCGATAGACGCCCGCGGTGTCCGAGGCGGTCTTCGACCACAGCCGGTTGGCGATGATGACCGCGTCGCCGGCCTGTTCGGCGTAGCGGCCCCGGTATTCGGCGGCCGGGCGCTGCACATCCGCCGCGACCTCGCCGATGGGCGCGTTGTTCCACGACCCGTTGGGATAGAAGCGCTGCATCGTGTCGAGGAACATGTTGGTGGCGGTCATCGGATTGGTCCGTTCGGCGTGGCTGCCCCAGGTGTCGCGCTGCTGGAAGAGCCCGACCGAGTCGAGGTCGCCGCCGTCGAGGTTGGCGATGCTGGTCTCGACGATCACGGTGGCGATGGCGATGGCGGCGGCCCGCGGGTTGAGCCCCCGGTTGCGGACCGCCTGCACCACGGCCCGCGCGCAGGAGGTGTTGTACGCCGTCATGTAGCCGCGCATCTTGCGGCTCAGCAGCGGGTTGAGCGCGGCGGCCATGGCGCCGTCGGCCGCCGTCGGGCCGCCGGACACGCAGGGCAACGCGGCCAGCGCGGCGATCTGCTGCGGGGATAAGTCCGGCGGATCGGTCGGGGCGGCGACCGCGACCCCCGCCGGCATGAGTGCGGTGAGGGCACCGGCGGTCAGGACGACGACCGCTGCGCGAAGCCGAGGCTTGCGCGTGGGAACGGGGCGCGAGGCGGGCGAGCCGGCTGCGAGGTGACGCATCAGATCCTCCGTGGTGTGAGCGGGCGCTTGTCGCGCCTGCCGACCACGGTCGATGCGGCCTCTTCAGCTTGGCTGCAGCACGCCTGTAGGGCGGTGGGGTCCGGCTCTAATGATGCGACCTCACGTGGCGTTCTTCGAGGTCACGACCCGGCTCTCCGGGCGGCGCGGCCAGTTCGTCCTGCTCGCGGCTGCCGTAGCGGCGGAAGGTCTCGACCGCCGTCGCGCGCAGTTCGTCGGCCTGGCCGAGCTCGCCGCACCGGCGGTGGACCTCTGCCCGGTCCCGGTCGGTGCGAGCCCGGAACAGCTCCAAGCCCATCGCGGCCCACTGCTCACGCGCCGCGTCGAGGTGGGTCGCGGCCAGATCCAGCTCGTCCCTGGCCAGGTGCAACTCGCCGATGGTGCGGGTGGTCAGGGCCGTGCCGAAGCGGTCGCCGAAGGCGACGCACACCGCGAGCGCCTCACGCAGGGCTCCGGCCGCCGGCGCGAACTCGCCCCGCCTGACCTGGATCTTCGCCAGGCACTGCAGCCCGTACGCGATGAGCAACCGGTCCTGGCTCTCCCGGAGCACGGCGATCGCCTTCACGGCGAGAGGCTCGGCCCGGTCGAGGTCGCCACGCGCCCGGTGCACCATCGCCATCGAGCGAAGGACGAGGCCCTCCCCGCGGGCGTCGCCGATCCGGCGGTAGGCCGCCAGCGCTTCCTCCAGTGCCGCGTCAGCGGCGGAGAAGTCGCCCACCTCCCGGTTGACATACCCGATGCCGTATTTGCACTCGGCCAGACCGGACGGGTCGTCCAGTTCGGCGCACATGCCGCCGGCCTGCTCGAAGAGTTCGAGCGCGTGCCGGAACCGGCCCCGCTCCCGGTGCACGGCGGCCATCCCGAGCAGGCAGTCGGCCTGCCCCCGCAGATCGTCCTGCTCCCGGAAGATCACCAGCGCCTGGCCGTGGTACTCGGCGGCCTCGTCGAGACGGTCCTGCTCGTAGCGGAGCAGGGCGAGACCGCGCAGCAGGCTCGCCTCGCCCGCCCGGTCACCCGCCGACCGGGCGGCGTCGAGCGCGGCCGCATGGGTCCGCCACCACGCGTCGAACGTGTTGTGCAGCCGGAACGAAGGCAGCAGCGCCGCGCTCAACCGCCAGGCCGGCCGGTGCAGGCCCAACCGGCCGGCCCGCTCCACGGTCTGCACCAGCAACCACCGCTCCTGCTCCAGCCACGACTGCAGGTCGGCGGCCTGGTCAGGCGCTCCGGAGTCCAGGTCGGCGATGACGCCCAGCAGGTACCGCACCAGCCGTTCGATCGCCTGGCTCTGCTCGGCGACCGGCTCCTCCGCGTCGGCGCGTTCCTTGGCGAAGAGCCGGATGAGATCGTGCATGCCGTAGCGCGCCCGCCCGTCGGGACCCACGCCGGTCGCGTCCACGAGCTGCGCGTCGGCCAGCCGCTCGACGAGATGCTCGGCTTTGGCCTCGGTGGCGTCGAGGAGCGGGGCCAGCAGCCACGGCGGGAACTCGCCCACGGCGATCGTGCCGAGCCGGCGAAAGGCCAGCCGGAGCGGGTCGGGCAGGTTCGCGTAGCTGAGGTGCAGGCTGGCCCGGACCTCCAGGTCGCCGGCAGTCAGCTCGTCCAGGCGGCGGCGCTCGTCGCGCAGGCGGACGGCCAGCACGCTCAGCGGCCACCGCTGCCGCAGCGCCAGCCGGGCGCCGACCGCCCGCACGGCCAGGGGCAGCCCACCGGTCAGCCGGACGATCTCCGCGGCGGCCTCGGGCTCGGCCGCCACCCGTGCCCCGCCCACGAGCTGGGCGAGCAGTCGCAGCGCGGAGTCCGGCTCCAGCACGTCCAGTCCGAGGTTCGCGTCGAGGTCCAGGCCGGCCAGGGCCGCCCGGCTGGTCAGCAGCGTGGCGACGCCGCCGTGGGCGGGCAGCAACGGCCGGACCTGCTCCTCCGGCCCGGCGTTGTCCAGCAGGATGAGGATGCGCCGCCCGGCGATCCGGCTGCGGAACAGGCCGCTGAGCTCCTCCACGGGGCCGGACAGCCGGGATGCCGGTTCGCCGAGCGCGCGCAGGAACGCGCCGAGGACCTCGCGGGTCTCCTCGGGGCCGCCGCCGCGGAAGGTGGCGTACAGTTGCCCGTCCACGAAGGACTCACGCACCGCGTGCGCGGCGGCGATCGCCAGGGTGGTCTTGCCGCTGCCGGCCTTCCCGGAGATCGCGCAGCAGACCTGCCGGCCGGCCGTCACCGCGTTCATGAGGGTGGCACGCAGACTGTCCAGCTCGCCGTCGCGGCCCACCAGGCCGCCGATGGCCGGCGGCAACTGACGCGGCACCTGGGGCGCGGCCGGGGTCGGGTCCTGCGGCGGAACGGCCGCGATCGGGTCCTGCGGCTGAACGGCCGCGGGCTCGGTGTCCACCGTCACGACGACGGGCTCCGCTGGAGCGGGCACGTCCAGCGCCGGGTCGGCGGTCAGGATCGCCTGGTGCATCCGGCGCAGCTCCTGGCCGGGATCGATGCCCAGCTCCGACTGCAGCGCCTCGCGGGCCTGCCGGTAGACGTCGAGCGCGTCGGCCTGCCGGCCCAGCCGGAACAGGGCCAGCATCTGCTGGGCGCGCAGGCCCTCGCGCAGGGGGTATTTCTTGACGAGCGTGGCCAGCTCGGCCGCCAGCGGGCCGGGCAGGCCGTGCCGTAACTCCGCCTTGATGCGTTCTTCGAGAACGTAGAGGCGCAGTTCCTCCAGCCCGTCGGCGGCCTGGCGCAGCACGGGTGTCATCAGGCCGTTCAGCGCGGGCCCACGCCAGATCTCCAGGGCGGACCGCAGCAGCCGCGCCGCCTCCTCGTGGCGTCCGGCGGCGGCGGCCCGCTGGCCCTGGGCCGCCAGCGCCTCGAACCGGTTGACGTCGATGCGCTCGCGATCGACCTCGAACAGGTAGCCGGGCGGGCGGGTGACGATGATCTCGCGTTCACCGCCGTGCAGCACCTTGCGCAGGTTCGACACGTACGTGTGGACGAGCGCCCCAGCGGTGGCCGGTGGCGCGTTGCCCCACAGCGCGTCGACGAAATGTGAGATCGACACCACCCGGTTGGCCTGTAACAGCCCGGTCGCGAGAAGGGCCGTCAGCTTGTTGGCTGACAGTTCGAGCTGCCGACCATCGAGCCACACCTCGGGTGACCCCAGCAGGCGAAACTCCATGCAAATCCCCGCATTCCCCGTCAAGGCGTACACCACACCGAGTTGACAATCAGTGTGGCCGGATCGCGCCCCCTATATCAACGCAGTAAGGATCCCTGTTACAGCGGAAATACAGGGATTCTGCAGGGCAGGGGAGCAAGGTGTTGGCCGGTGCCCGAATTGAACGTGCTGGAGGACCTCGTGGCTGACATCGTGCTGCTGGCTGATGAACGCATCTCGGCGTTGCCGGTGCGCGAATGCCACGAGCCGCTGGCGGACGTGCGCGAGGCCGCCGAGATCGAGGTGGACGGCCGGCAGGCCGACTCCGAAGGCGCGTACGCCCGGGTACGGCTCGGCGTGCTGCGGCGATTGCGGCATGCCCAGTCGTCTCTGCCCCCGGGTTACCGGCTCGTGGTGGTCGAGGGATACCGGCCACCGGAACTGCAGGCGGCCTACTTCGCGGACCGGGTCGCCTTCCTGCGCGAGCAGTGTCCGCACTGGCCGGCGGCGCGGGCGCACCGTGAGGCGAGCCGGTACATCTCACCGCCGGAGGTGGCTCCGCATACGACGGGAGGCGCGGTCGACCTGACGCTGCGTGGCCCGGACGGGCGTCTGTGCTGGATGGGCACAGAGGTCAACGCCACCCCGGAGGACACACAGGAAGCCTGCTACACCGACGCGGACAACATCTCGCCGGAGGCCGCCGCCAACCGGGGGCGGCTGCGCGACGCGATGGCCGGCGCCGGATTCGTCAACTACCCCACCGAGTGGTGGCACTGGTCCACCGGCGACCGGTACTGGGCGTTCACCACCGGTGAGGCGTTCGCCCACTACGGGCCGTTGCGGGCGGGCTGAGATCGGCGGGGGCCGCTACCCGGACAGCACCTCGTACAGACGGCGAGCCTCGTGCAGCACGAGGCTCGAGCCCTTGCGCGCGGCCATCCCCGCCAGCCCGGCGATCTCGCCTCTCGCGCCCGCGAGCGTGGCCGCCCGCGCGGCGACGCCCAGCAGCTCGCCCAGCCCGGCGCGCGGCCGTTCGCCATCGGAGGGCATCAGGTCAGGAAGGGCGACGGCGAGCGCCTGCCACACCTCCGCGTGCGCGCCGGCCTCCGTCAGCTCGCCGAGTGCCGCGGCGATCCGCTTGAGCACGACGAACTCCAGCCGGATCAGCTTCACGACGGCCGCGCCGAACGCGGCGGCGGGGAACTGCCCGCGCGCGGCCAGGGTGAGCGCCGCGTCGGCCGCCGCCGCCCGCTGCTCGTCCCGCCGATGGCCCAGCCCGCTCGCGAGCACGACCGCGGTGGCCGCACCGACCGGACCGTCGCCGTGGACCAGGGCCGCCAGGGTCTCCATCCTGGGGTCGTTCGAGCTGGACAGGCCGGGCCAGGAACGTAGGAGCCAGGCGGCCACGATCTCGCGGTGAGACGGCATCATCACCGGCCACCACAGGACGTCGTGCTGATAGGACAGATAGACGTAAGGGGAGTCGAGGACCCACAGCTCCTCCAGCCAGTCCGGCAGGCCCTTAGGCGGCACGACCTTGGGCAGCAGCCGGCGGTCGGGCCTGTGGTACGCCTGCCTGTTCTGCACCACCACCCAGTCCACGACGGGATCCGGCCGGCCGCCGTCACGTAGCCAGGCGGCCAGCTCCCGGCCCGCCTGCGAGGGCAGTTTCTCCGCTCGCGCCAGCAGATCGGGATCGGTGTTCCGGGGCAGGCGCAGCAGCGCCTGCTTGAAGTCGGCGGGCAGCGGCTCGTTGCCCGCCAGCCGTTCCATGCGCGCCACCAAGGTCGCGGCATCCACCTGACCGGTGGGGGCGGTCGGCGTGGCGAGCAGCGCGGGAATCGTCTCCCCGCGCTCGAAGAGCGCGATCACCTCCTCCAGACGGTGCCGGAGGAGACGCTGGGGCGGCCAGTCCTCGGAGCCGAGGTGCGTACGCGTCCCGGCTGGCGACGCGCTCACCCGCCGGCTCTGCTCGGGCGCCACGATCGCCAGCGCGCAGCGGGCCAGCAGAGCACGGGCCCCGCGGTCATGAGCGCTGCGGTCGAACACACGAACGTCGGGGTCGCCCGGCAGCGATCGGGTCTCCTCCCACCACTGCCGCAGCGCCGAGGTCATCGCGTCGCGATCGCCATGGGTCAGCTCGACCAGCCCGGCCAGGACGCGCTCGCAGCGCAGCGGCTCGTCGATCCAGCCCAGCGCCCGCAGCTCCGCGACCAGCTCGGCCGGTGAGGTGAACGGCGGTGCGAGCCCGGGCAGCGCGGGCACCGGCAGAACGGCGGCGACCGGCCGCCCCGGCTCTGTCTCCGGCTCGTCGATCGGGCCGTAGGCAGCGGCGACGCGTTCGCGTAAGGCGCCGGGCAGCCTGGTCGCGGCCTCGCGGATCGATTCGCGGCCGGAGGCGTCCGCGTACGGGGCCAGCTTGACCGCCAGCCGTACCGCGCGCTCGCGCAGGGCAGGGGTGTCCACGTCGAACACGGCGGCGAGCGCGGGCATCGCGCCGGCGCACCTCGGCGCGGGAGTGCGCGCCAGCCACTGCACGGCGGCACGCAGGAGGCCCTTCTCCCGCCGGTACGCCAGCGCCCCGACGGCCTCGGCGAACAGCTCGTCGTCCAGCAGGTCCGCGGCCTCGGCCCGCTGCAGCTCGTCCACCGCGAGCTGCGCCAGTGACGGGCCGGCCGACGGCAGCAGGCGCACGAAGTCCAGGACGGGGATGTCCGCCGGTGCCGGCCGCAGCAGCCGCCACAACCGTACGAACGGGGTGATGTCCTCGGCCTGGCCGCCGGTCATGAACCGCCGGGCGCAGCCGGCGATGAGCGTCTCTCGCGGCACCCGGCCTCCGCCCGCCAGTTCCGCCAGCTCGCCGACGGTGCTCCGCCCCAGGTCCCAGCGCAGCTCCATGGCCAGGGGAGCGGCCACGCCCTGTGCCTCGAACAGGCGCGGCAGCAGGGCGTCGAGCAGCGGATCAGCCGCGAGGCGATTGCCGTGGACGCGCCGCCGCCATACCTGCCGCCAGACCCATCCAGCGACGAACGCGTCGCTCAGCGGCGGCTCGGCGCCCGTCTCGGACACCAGTGCGGCGACCAGCTCCCAGCCCGGCAGGCCGTCGCTGCGCCGTGAGGCCCTGCCGGTCGGCGGTCTCAGCCGGCCCGCCAGCCGGGCGGCCAGGTCGCGCCGCCATTCCAGGCTCCGGCGCCGCAGCAGGGATACGATGCGGCCGGCGTCCCGCTCGGGGTCGCGCGGCTCCCTCAGCTCCCGGCGGTTCAGCCAGGTCGCCACCTGCTCGGCCCCCGTCAGGCAGGCCGCCCCCGCCAGCCGGTATCCGGCCGCCAGCGCCTCGATCTTTAATCGGGCCTCGAATCCGCCCCGGAGCTCCTCGGCCAGATGCGCGGGAAGCTGTGCGGCGACCGCCTTCCGCCCCAGGTCGTTCAGCCCGTCCAGGAAGGTCGTCAGGTGCTCTTCGTCGCGCGCCTCGATGCGGTCGAGGACCTCCCGCCAGGGGTTCATCGGGACCCCTCGCACATACAAGCGATCATGGCCCCGAACCCTAGCCACCGGCTCCGACAATCGGCTCCGGCGAGTCCGCCGGACGTCACGGGCGCAGGAGGTATTCGCCCGCCAGTTGGACGGCTTCGCGCTTGGTGCGCCCGGGGTGGTCCACGACCATGAAGTTCCGGCCGATGGCCAGCGAGAACGCCAGGATGCTGCGCGCCTCGACCTCGTCCGGGTCGGTGACGAAGGCGCCGAACATCGTGCGCAGGAAGTCCATGCGTTCGTTGTCGATCCGCCGCAGGCGCGCCGCGACGGCCTCGTCGTGGTGCGCCCAGGCCCGGACCGCGAGGTCGACCCGGTGGAAGTCCTCCGAGAAGCTGAGCTGACCGACGCGGCGGATCCGCGCCGCGGCGTCGCCACCCTCGGCGTCGGCCTGGGCGATGAGCTCGCGGGTGCAGCGGCGCTCCCACTCGTCGAGCATCTCCGCCAGCAACGCGGGACGGCCGTCGAAGTATCCGTAGAACCCGCCTTTGGTCACGCCGAGCGTGGCGGCGAGCGTCTCGACGCGGACCGCGTCGGGCCCGCCGCGAGCGAGGGCTTCGAGGCCCGCCTCGATCCAGCGGGCTCGGGTCGTGCGGGGAACGGCGGGAATCGGGCCACCTCCGTTGATCGCGTTCAAGTTGTACGTTACCGTACACATGATTTGTACGGCACCGTATAGATCAGCGTTTCGCCAGAAAGGGGAAGTCTCGTTGAACTCCAGAAAGCCGCTGCTCCGCTGGGCGAGCGGGATCATGGTCGTGCTGGGCGCGGGGCATCTGATCCTGCTGGCCGTCATCGCCTGGGGGGACGTCACCGCCTGGGCGAGCCGGGGGATGTGGGCAGCCGTCCCGCTCGTGCTCGCCGAGGGGTCCGCCCCGACTGTCGAGTCCCTGCAGAACAAGGTCACGTTCTGGGGTGGCCCCGGAGGCTTCGGCGTGCCTCTGATCCTGCTGGGCTGCCTGATCTGGCATCTGGCCGGACGCGCGGTGGCCGTGCCGGCCTGGGCCGGCTGGGGCCTCGCCGCGTGGTGCGCGCTGGGCGGCGTCCTTCTCGTGCCGTCCCCGTTCTTCGCGGGGGTCGTCGCCGGGGCGCTCATCATCGCGGCGGCGCGGAAGGACGCGGCGGCGAGTCGCCCGCTCGCCGGCGAGCCGACACCGCTGCCGCACCGCGAGTCTCGGCCAGATTAGTTGACACGACATATATGTCGTGTAATTTAATCCTCATGACAAGTGAACCGACGCTGGTCTTCGTCCCCTGCTTCTCCGGTGCCCCGTGGGACCTTGAGCAGCTCACTCCTCTGGCCCACCGGCCCCGGCGCACCTTCCGGCTCCCCGAAGGCGTGGACGACATGGAGGCCTACGCCGACGCCGCCGCGGCCCAGGTCGCGGACCTGGACGAGTACGTGCTGGTCGGCGACTCCTTCGGGGCCAACATCGCGCTGGCGCTGGCCGTCCGCCGACCGGCCGGGCTGCGCGGCCTGGTGATGTCCGGCGGTTTCGCCGCCAACCCGATCTCCTCGCCGCTCTGGAAGTCCGCCATGCGGATCATGGGCAGGCTGCGGGGAGACCTCTACCGGCACCTGGTGCTGCGCGCGCACGCCCACCGGCTCGCCTCGCCCCACGACCGCGAGGGCCAGATCCCCTGGAGCGAGGCCGACAGCCGCCGGCTGTTCCTGGCCAACACCCCCGCCGCATCGTTCGGCGCCCGGGTCACCGCGGCACTGGCCGCCGACTACACCGAACAGCTCGACAGGGTCGGCGTACCCACTCTGATCATCACGCCGTCACACGACGAGCTCATCGGCGAGGAAGCGGCGCAGGTCATGCGAGCCGGCATCCCCGAGGCCCGCGAGATCGTGCTGGAACGGACCGGCCACATGTTCCGCTTCACCCACCCCGAAACCTACGCCCGCGCCGTCGAGGCGTTCCTGACCGAAAGAGTCGACGACCCGGCGGTGGCCGTTGCGGCCCGCTGAAGAACTCCGCTACCTGATCCTGGCCGCGCAACGGGAAGGCAACCGGCTGCTCGGCCAGGCCCTGCGGCCGCTCGGCATCACGCCGTCCCAGGCCGAGGTCATCCGCGTCCTGCAGCAGCGGGGCCCGCTGACACTCAACGGCCTCGGCGAACTGCTGGTCTGCGAGAGCGGCACCAGCCCGAGCCGGCTCGTCGACCGGCTGGTCGCCGCCGGCCTGGTCAAGCGCGATGTGGCAGCCCACGACCGCCGCCACATCGAGTTGTCGCTCACCGCGGAAGGAGCAGGGCTGAACCAGGAGATCATCGAGATCGAGGAAGACCTCTACCGGTCGCTCGACGCCGCGGCGGAAGGGCACGATCTTGAACAGCTCTTCGGCTTTCTGCGGGCCTTCGTCGGCGACCTGCCCGCGGGGCAGGCCCTGGCCCGCCGCGCCCGGCCCTGACCACGCCGTACGCCTCCCCGACACGGACAGCGGGTCCTTTCTGCCGTGCCGGCCGGGGGTGCAGGGAAGGCCACGGGCCGGTCGGTCTCGATCCGCACGCGCCGCATGGTGGGCGTGGCCTCCATCGGCTGTGCTGGTAGTGGGCCCGCCGGTGCCGGCCGCCCGGTGGTGGGCGGCCGGCACCGGCGGGGGTGAGCTCAAGCCAGGATGCGGACCGAACCGCTCCAGCCGTGGCCGACCTCACGCGGCGCGCTGCCCCACGGCTGACCGTCGTCGCGTACGAAGTTGTTGCTGTAGAGCCGCATCGTGCCACCGGCATCCACGGCCAGCAGATCGGTGAACCCATCACCGGTCACATCAGCCGGGATGATCCGAGTCGTACTGCTCCAACCGTGGCCCACCTCACGCGGCGCACTGCCCCACGGCTGACCGTCGTCCCGCATGAAGTTGTTGCTGTACAACCGCATCGTGCCACCGGCATCCACCGCCAGCAGATCCGTGAACCCGTCACCGGTCACATCAGCCGGGATGATCCGAGTCGTACCGCTCCAACCGTGGCCCACCTCACGCGGCGCACTGCCCCACGGCTGGCCGTCGTCACGGGCGAAGTTGTTGCTGTAGAGCCGCATCGTGCCAGCAGCGTCCACGGCCAGCAGATCGGTGAACCCGTCACCGGTCACGTCAGCCGGGATGATCCTGGTCGTACTACTCCAGCCATGGCCCACCTCACGCGGCGCACTGCCCCACGGCTGGCCGTCGTCACGGGCGAAGTTGTTGCTGTAGAGCCGCATCGTGCCACCGGCATCCACGGCCAGCAGATCGGTGAACCCGTCACCAGTGACGTCAGCCGGGATGATCCTGGTCGAACCGCCCCAGCCGTGACCGACCTCGCGCGGCGCACTCGCCCACGGCCGACCGTCGTCACGCGCGAAGTTGTTGCTGTAGAGCCGCATCGTGCCACCGGCGTCCACGGCCAGCAGATCGGTGAACGAATCACCCGTCACGCTGTTGCTGGGGAGTTCCGCAGGTTCCGACATGGACCAAACGGCGTTCGCGATGGCCACGCCGTCCCCAGCCTCTTCGGCGTACTTCTCGGGAAAGGCGGAGACCTGCACCTGCTGGCAGATCTGTCCGATGGGATCGTCTCGCCAGTCGAACTGGAGCATCTTGCTGAGGAACTTGTTCGTCGCGTAGACGGGGTTCAGGATCTGCTCGACCGTTCCCCAGCCCTGTGAGGGACGCTGCTGGAAGAGCCCGACGCTGTCGTCGGCGCCGTAGGTCAGGTTGCGGATGGTGGTTTCGACGATGGTGGTGGTGATGGCGATCTGTGCGGCCCGAATCGGCAGGCCACGACTCTTGACGGTGGCGATGATGACGCGGGCGCAGGACACCCGATAAGCCGTCATCGAGTCCCGCATGCGACCGGTCAGTTGCCTGTTCAGCTGCGTCGCGATGGCGGCATCGGCGGAGGTGGTTCCGTTCTTGTCGCATGGCACGGTGTCCGCTGCCTGGGCGGGAGCCGAAGACATCACGGCGATGGGCACCGAGAGGCACAGGGACAGGAGTAATCCGGTCAGGGATCGGGTGAGGGCATGTCGCATGGCTACTCCATGAACGATGAGGAAGGGCCCGGTGATGGGGGTCAAGCCAGGATGCGGACGTTGTCGGCCCAGCCGTGGCCGACCTCGCGCGGGGCACTGCCCCAGGGCTGACCGTCGTCGCGTACGAAGTTGTTGCTGTAGAGCCGCATCGTGCCACCGGCATCCACGGCCAGCAGATCGGTGAACCCATCACCGGTCACATCAGCCGGGATGATCCGAGTCGAACCGCCCCAGCCGTGGCCCACCTCACGCGGCGCGCTGCCCCACGGCTGACCGTCGTCGCGTACGAAGTTGTTGCTGTACAACCGCATCGTGCCACCGGCATCCACGGCCAGCAGATCGGTGAACCCATCACCGGTCACATCAGCCGGGATGATCCGAGTCGTACTGCTCCAGCCGTGGCCGACCTCACGCGGCGCGCTGCCCACGGCTGACCGTCGTCCCGCGCGAAGTTGTTGCTGTAGAGCCGCATCGTGCCACCGGCATCCACGGCCAGCAGATCGGTGAACCCATCACCGGTCACATCAGCCGGGATGATCCGAGTCGAACCGCTCCAACCATGGCCCACCTCACGCGGCGCACTCGCCCAGGGCTGACCGTCGTCACGCGCGAAGTTGTTGCTGTACAGCCGCATCGTGCCAGCAGCGTCCACGGCCAGCAGATCGGTGAACCCATCACCAGTGACGTCAGCCGGGATGATCCGAGTCGAACCGCCCCAGCCGTGACCCACCTCACGCGGCGCACTGCCCCACGGCTGACCGTCGTCACGTACGAAGTTGTTGCTATACAGCCGCATCGTGCCAGCAGCGTCCACGGCCAGCAGATCGGTGAACCCATCACCGGTCACATCAGCCGGGATGATCCGAGTCGAACCGCCCCAGCCATGGCCCACCTCACGCGGCGCACTGCCCCACGGCTGACCGTCGTCACGCGCGAAGTTGTTGCTGTACAACCGCATCGTGCCACCGGCATCCACGGCCAGCAGATCGGTGAACGAGTCACCAGTGACACTGTTGCCGACCCTTCGCTTGCAGCCGTTCCGGCTCTCGACGTTGCGCCACTCACCGCCGGGAGCGGGCCCGTACGCCTTGCCGTCGAACACGGCCTTGACGCGCTCAGCGCCCTCGAAACCCCAGGAAGCGCTCCCGTCGCCGTTGGCGTCGTAGCCCTGCTCGTAGTGCAGATGCGGCGTTCCGTTCGCGGTGCGGCCGGTGTGCCCGACCCGCCCGATGGTCTGCCCCTGCGTGACTCTGTCGCCCGCGCGCACGTCACGCGACTGTAGGTGGATGAACGTGGTGAAGTGACCGCCGCCATGGTCGATCTGAACCATGTGGCCGGCATCGCTGTGTTCGTACGACTGGTTCACCGTGCCGGAGGCCGGGGCGACCAGCAACGAACCTTCGGTTTCCGATTGCGGCTCGCGAACCATGTCCAGGGAGGGGGCGTGCGAGGCGTCCCAGGTGTTCAGCCGCCACTTCTGACCGCAGGGAAAGGGCAGTTGGTAGTTAGGGGCCGCCGAGGCGGGAACGGATGTCGCGACCAGACCACCGGCCACGACGGTCAGGAGCACAGCCGCGCTTGCTAAGCGTTTTTTCAGCATGTCATTCCATTTCGGAGGGGTGACACGACTTATCAGGTGGAGAAACTCCCGTCGTGCGCGTCGAAGCGCTACCGAAAATAGGCATCGACGGTATAGAGGCGGTATACGCTGCTGATTGCCCTTCCCGAAGGCTCCCGTCCGGGCTTCTACCGCCGGGCCGGCCGGTTCACCCCGCCGCTCGCGAGTGGCCTGTGATGCGCTGTACTGACGGTCATGACGATCGTCCGCTCCCTGCTGCTGTTCGCCCTGGCCGCGCTCGCCGAGATCGGCGGCGCGTGGCTGATCTGGCAAGGCGTACGTGAGCAGCGCGGCCTGCTCTGGATCGGCGCCGGCGTCGTAGCGCTGGGCTTGTACGGTTTCGTCGCCACGTTGCAGCCGGACGCCAACTTCGGTCGCATCCTGGCTGCCTACGGGGGCGTCTTCGTCGCCGGGTCCCTGGCGTGGGGCATGGTCGCCGACGGATTCCGGCCCGACCGCTGGGACGTCATCGGCGCGCTGATCTGCGTGGCCGGCGTCCTGGTGATCATGTACGCGCCACGCGGCTAGGGGCTGTACGGAGGATCCGCCCGCCGAGCCGCTGCTGGTCGGCAGGGTGAACGACAGCGCGTACCCGACGGCGCTCGACCTGCGGCTCACCGGCGCGGCGGCCCGGTTCGCGGGTAAAGCCCGGAGTATGCCCGAAGGCCACCTGATCCACCGCCACGCCCGCGAGCAGCACGAGGCCCTCGCCGGTTACGTCGTGCGTGCCTCCAGCCCGCAGGGACGCTTCCCCGCGCGGCCCTACGACGGGGGGACGCTAGCCCGGGTGGAGGCCGTCGGCAAGCATCTGCTCTACCACTTCGAGGACGGGCTTCCGGCGATCCACGTGCACCTCGGCATGCGGGGCCTCTTCCTGCGCCACGACGAGCCGGCGTCAGCGCCCCGGGGCGGCACCCGGCTGCGGCTGGCCACGGGTACGGTCGCGTACGACCTCATCGCGCCCTCCCGCTGCGAGTCCCTCGACTCGCGGGGCGTGGCCGCCCTGTTCGCCTCGCTGGGGCCGGACCCGCTGCGTGAGGACGCGTCCGCGACGGAGGCGGTGCGGCGGCTGACCGCGTACCGGGGGGCGGTGGGAGCCGGGGTGCTCGATCAGAAGGTG
>NZ_LAVL01000199.1 GCF_001083785.1 Nonomuraea sp. SBT364 | reverse complement strand
GCTGCCGCGGCCGGAGAACAGCCGGCTGACCTCGGCCTCCCACCTGATGATCGCCAACCCGTTCAGCGGCGCGGGCCTGGGCCGCCTGTTCTCCACGCACCCGCCCCCCTCATGCCCCGCGGCCGTCCGCGCGACACGCGACTTGAGCTGCCCTTGGTCACCGGGCCGGCCGCCCGGTGCGGACGCGGTAGGTCACCAGGACGTTGAGGCGGTGCAGCTCGCGCACCGCGTGCCGGAAGCGCGTGCGGGCGATCTCCTGCGGCAGGTCGTAGGCGGCCAGGCCGCCGAGCAGGGAGTCCGGCAGGCCGTGCTCGAACGGGTCGGTGCAGCGGGCGTAGGTCTCCTCCAGGGTCAGCCCGGCGTCCACCGCCTCGGCGACCTCGCTCTCCAGCCGTTCCAGGTACGTGATCAGCTCGGCCAGGGCGACCGGGGCGCTGCCGATGGGGCCGTGGCCGGGGACGATCCACTCCAGGCCGGGCAGGGCGTCACGCATCCGGCGTACCGCCGCGAGGTAGGGGCCGGGTCCGCCCTGCAGCAGCATGGCGATGCCGCCGACGGCCACGAAGTTGCCGGTCCACGCGGTGCGGGCGGACGGCACGTGGACCACCGTGTCACCGGGGCCGTTGCCCTGGCCGAACCAGTGCAGGGCGGCCAGCTGACCGCCACCGAGGTCGATCTCGCAGGAGGAGTCGAAGACCAGGTCCGGCCTGCGCCACGTGGTGACCGCGTCGAGCAGCGCCTCGTCGCCGTACATGCTCTCGGCGCGCATGGCCTTCTCCCGCCCGAGGTCGGTCATGGCGTCGCGGTTCGCCCGGTGCGACACGATCGTGACGTCCGCCGGGAAGGCGGCGTTCCCGAACGTGTGGTCGCCGTGGTAGGTGGTGTTGACCAGATACCGCACGGGTGCCGGGGTCAGGCCCGCGGCCAGGCTCCGGATGTGCCGGGCGACCTGCGGCGTGATCCCCGCGTCGATCACCAGGGCGGCGTCGGCGCCGGCGATGACGCCGCTGTTGTCCTTGGGCGGCAGGTTGGCCATCAGCGCGTGCACGCCGGGGGCGAGCTCGCGGGGGATCAGTTCGAGCCCGGCCGGCGTGAGGTTGGGGCCCTGGAAGCCGGCGGGCCGTTCGGCGATCTCGTGGTCGAAGGTGACGTTCATGCCTCCCGAAACTAAGCGATCGTTCGATTAATTTCAATCGGTAGGCTGGGGTCATGGACCAGCAAGTGCCCGCGGCGCGGCGGCGGCCGGGCCGTCCCGCCAAGGCCGACGCCGGCGACACCAAGGCCGAGCTGCTGCGGGCGGCGCTCGCCCTGTTCGCCAGGCACGGTTACGCCGGCACCTCCGTGCGCGCCATCGCCCGCGAGGTCGGGCTGAGCGAGAGCGTGCTGTACGCGCACTTCCCCGGCAAGCAGGCGATCTTCGACGCCGCCCTCGCCCTGGGCGGGCCGCACATCACGGTCGCCGCCATCGCCGGCCTCGACGCCACGCTCGCCGGCCGCGAGCCCGCCGGCTACGTCCGCGACCTGGCCGCCGCGATCATGGACGCGTGGGACACCCCCGAGGCGCGCCGGCTCGCCAGCCTCGCCGCCCGCGACGGGCTCATGCACGACCCCGCTCTCGGCGAGGCCATCGACGACTCCCTGGCGCACCTGGCCGGGGTGTTCCAGCGCTGGCTGGACGCCGGGCTGGTCCGCGACGACCTGGGCGGGGCGGCCGACCTCGCCTACGCGCTGCTCGCCCCCATCGCGCACGCCCGGATGCTGTGGCTGCACGACGCCGCCTCACCCGAGCAGCGCCGCACCGCCCGCCGGCGCGCCCTGCGGCACGCCGACCTGTTCGCCCGGGCCATCACGGTCACCGGCCACGGGTGAGGCAGGCCCGTTCAAGGCACGGCGGCGAGCGCGACGCCGCTCGCGCTCGGCCGTGGTGGGCGGCCAGGAGGGGTCAGGTCCCGGGTACGGCCCACTCCTCGGCGAGGATCGCCCAGATCTCGCTGTCCTGCCGCACACCCCGATACGGGTAGCGCCGCCGCAGCACGCCCTCGCGGGTCATGCCGAGCCTGCGCGCCGCCGCGATGCTGCGCGCGTTGCCCGGCGCCACCCACCACTCGACCCGGCTCATCCCGCGCACGGCGAACGCCCAGCCGATCAACTCCCGGCACGCCCGGGTGACCAGCCCGCGGCCCGTCCCGGCCGCCTCCAGCCAGCATCCGATCTCACACACGCCGGAAGCGGCGTCGAAGCTGGTGAACATGACGCCGCCGACCAGGACGCCGTCCAGCCAGATCCCGTAGATGCGGGCGCTGTCCCGGGCCTGCTTGTCGGCGTACCGCTGCAGGACGGCGGTGGCGGAGTCGAGGTCGGCGCTCAGCGTCGCCCAGGGGATCCACGGGTCCACGTCGGGGCGCGCCCGGTCGACATGGGCGAGGAACTCCTGCGCGTTCCAGGGCTCCAGCGGGCGGAGCTCGGCCTCGTCGCCGAGCGGCAGTGCGAACACGGGCACCTCGATCTCACGTACGTAACGAGCGTTCGGTATGTAAGCTAGCAGCATGCCACCCGCACCCGGAGACCGCGATGCCCGCCGGGAGGACGTCTCCCAGGCCGTCTGGCGGATCCTCGCCGGCAAGGGATTCGGCGGGCTGACCCTGCGTGCCGTCGCCGCCGAGATGGGTGTGTCGACCGGGATGCTCATGCACTACTTCCCCACCAAGAGAGACCTGGTCGGGCACGCCCTGCACCTGCTGGAGGAGCACACCGCCGCGCGTCCGCGCCGCCACCGGCCCGCCGAGGGCCTGGCCGCCCTGCGCGCCGTGCTGCTGGACATCCTGCCGCTGACCCCGGACGGCACCGCCCGCAACCGCATCTGGGTCAGCTCGTGGGACCTGGCGCTCGCCGACGACGGCCTGCACGCCGACCAGGCCGGCCGCTACGCCCGGATGCGCTCGGCGATCCGCCCGCACCTCGAGGCCGCGCGCCGTCAGGGGGAGCTGCCCGCGTCCGCCGACCTCGACCGGCTCGCCGCCGACGCGATCGCCGTCACCCACGGGCTCGTCGTCCAGGCCCTCTTCGACCCCGGCCGCTTCCCCCCGGACGTGCAGACCGCCACGCTCGACGCCTTCCTCGCCTCGATCGCCACCACCGGCGACCTCCGGGACTGACCACCGGGCCCGCGCCCGGGCCGGCCGGCGCCGGTCAGCCGGTCAGCCCGTCGACGGGATGCGCGACACCATGCGTTCCATGCCGTTGACCCAGTTGTCGCGCAGCGCCTGGGCGGCCTTGCCGAGGTCGCCGGCCAGCAGCAGCTCGGCCACCTGGCAGTGCTCGGCGGCCTCGCGCTCCAGCGGTGTGTCGTCTCCCGCCAGCACGTGGGCGTAGCGCCGCAGCCCCGCCTTGACGCTGGTGATGAGGTCCAGCAGGCGCTCGTTGCGGCAGCCGCTGAGCAGCAGGTCGTGCCACTCGTCGTCGTGACGCTCTATCACCTGCTGCTCGGCGATCCGGTCGGGGAACCCGCGGGCCAGCCTGAGGAGCTCGGGGGCGATGCGCCGCAGGTGGGCGGGGTCCGACGAGTCGAGCGCCAGCGCCTCCAGCGCCGCGACGATCTCGCACAGCTCCCGGAACTCCTTGCGGCTGACCGGCGCGAACCTGAATCCCCGGCCCTGGTTGCTCTCCAGCACGCCTTCCCCGGCGAGCGTGATGAGGGCCTCACGCAGCGGGGTGCGGCTCACGCCCAGCTCGGCGGCCAGGGCGGCCTCGTTGATGTCGGTGCCGGCGGCGAAGTCGCCTCGGTCGATCCTGGCCAGCAGCTCTTCCCTGATCTGCTCGCGCAGCGGTCGCCGCTCGATGGGCATGGCGCTCCTTCGGGATGGGGGGTGAGGCCGATTCTACCTCTTGACGTGATACAAAATGCTGCACTATGAATTCTGAATACAAAATATCACATGGCCGACAAACGGCCGTCGGAGGAGGTTCGGAGTGGGGCTGACCCGGGTGCCGGGGCTGCTGTTCGGCGGTGACTACAACCCCGAACAGTGGCCGGAAGAGGTCTGGGCCGAGGACGTCCGGCTCATGGCCGAGGCCGGGGTCAGCATGGCGACCGTCGCCGTGTTCTCCTGGTCACGCCTGGAGCCGAGCCGCGGGACGTACGACTTCGGCTGGCTGGACCGCGTGCTGGACCTGCTGCACGCGCACGGCGTGGCCGCCGATCTGGCGACCGCCACCGCGACGCCGCCGCCGTGGCTGGTCCGCGAGCACCCCGAGGTCATGCCCGTGGACGCGCGGGGCGTGCGGCTGGAGTTCGGCTCCCGCCAGGGCTACTGCCCCAGCTCGCCGGTCTTCCGTGAGCACGCCCTGCGGATGGCCACGGCGATGGCCCGGCGCTACGGCGGCCACCCCGCGCTGGCCCTGTGGCACGTCGGCAACGAGTACGCCGACCACACGCTCGAATGCTTCTGCCCCGAGTCCGCCCGGCACTTCCGCGCCTGGCTGCGCGCCCGCCACGGCGACGCCCAGGCGCTCAACGCGGCCTGGGGGACGTCCTGCTGGGGCCAGCACTACACCGCGATCGACCAGGTGGAGCCGCCCCGCCAGGCGCCCGGCCCGGTCAACCCGGCGCAGGTGCTCGACTGGCGGCGCTTCTGCAGCGACGCGCTGCTGGAGCTGTTCACCGCCGAGCGGGACGTGCTGCGCGAGCTCACCCCGGACGTCCCCGTCACCACGAACTTCATGAGCATCCTGCACGGCCTCGACTACTGGAAGTGGGCCGGGGCCGAGGACCTGGTGAGCGACGACGCCTACCCCGACCCCGCCGACCCGGAGGCGCACGTCGGCGCGGCCCTCAGCTACGACCTGATGCGCTCGCTCAAGCGGCGGCCGTGGCTGCTGCTGGAGTCTGCGCCGTCGGCGGTGTCCTGGCGTGCGGTGAACGTCCCCAAACCGCCGGGGATGATGCGGCTGCACAGCCTGCAGGCGGTCGCCCACGGCGCCGACGGCGTGCTGTTCTTCCAGTGGCGTCAGGCCCGGTACGGCCCGGAGAAGTTCCACTCGGCCCTCCTCCCCCACGGCGGCACCCGCTCCCGGGGCTGGCGCGACACGCTGGCGCTCGGCGCCGACCTGCGGCGGCTGGCCGAGGTGGCGGGCACCGGCACGCCCGCCGAGGTGGCGCTCGTCCTCGGCTGGGACAGCTGGTGGGGCCTGGAGGCACCGGAGTCGATGCCGTCCGACCGGCTCAGGCTCAAGGAGCTGCTGCTGTCCTGGTACCGGCCGCTGCACGCGCGGGGCGTCGCCGTCGACCTCGTGCCGCCGGACCGCGACCTGTCGGGCTACCGCGCCGTCATCGTGCCCAACCTCTACCTGTGCACGGACGAGCAGGCCGAGGCGCTCGCGACGGTCACCGGCGAGCTGGTGGTCGGCCCGTTCAGCGGCGTGGTGGACGCGGCCGACCAGGTGCACCCCGGCGGCCCGCCGGGCCCGCTGCGCGACCTGCTGGGCGTGGACGTCGACGAGTTCTGGCCGCTGCCCGACGGCGTCACCCAGCGGGTGCGCCACGCGGGCGGCGGCACGGGCGAGGCCCGCACCTGGGCGGAGTGGCTGCGCCCGCACGACGGCACCGAGGTGCTGGCCCGCTACGAGGGCGGCGACCTGGACGGCCTGCCGGCCGTGGTCCGCCGGGGCGCGGCCACCTACGTGAGCTGCCTGCTCGGCGACGTGACCCCGGTCCTCGACCAGGTGCTCGGCGGCGTCCCGACGATCGCCGTCCCGCCCGGCGTCGAGGCCGTCCGGCGCGACCGCCACCTGTTCCTGCTCAACCACGCGACCAGCCCGAGACGGGTCACGCTGCCGCGCCCCGGCACGGACCTGCTCACCCAGACCCGCCTGCGCGGCGAGATCGAGCTCGCCCCGCGCGACGCCGTAGTGCTCAGGATCGAAGGAGACACGTGACGCACCCGTACATCCCGAACGCCGAACCCGGCGTGCGGGCCGAGATGCTCGCCGCGATCGGCGCCGCGAGCGTCGAGGAGTTCTACGCCGACATCCCCGCCGGCCTGCGCCTGGACCGGCCGCTCGACCTGCCCGCGCCGTTCGTGGCCGAGCAGGACCTGGTCCGCCACATGGAGGGCCTGCTGGGCCGTGACACCGGTACGGACCGGGCGCTGAGCTTCCTGGGCCACGGCTGCTACCCGCACTACGTGCCGGCCGTGTGCGACGAGGTCAACTCCAGGAGCGAGTTCCTGACCGCGTACGCGGGCGAGCCGTACGAGGACCACGGCCGCTTCCAGGCGCTGTTCGAGTACGTCAGCATGATGGGCGAGCTGCTCGACATGGACGTGGTCAACGTCCCCACCTACGACGGCTTCCAGGCGGCGGGCACCGCGCTGCGCATGGCCTGCCGCCACACCGGGCGGTCGAGGGTGCTGGTGAGCGCCGCGATCAGCGCCGACAAGCTGAGCAAGCTGCGTGACTACCTGGCCCCGGACATCGAGCTCACCCTGGCCCCGGTGGGAGCCGACGGCGAGGTCGTGGTGCGCGGCCTCGACGACTCGTACGCCGCGATCTACCTGGAGACGCCGAACGTCTACGGCGTCGTCGAGACGCGCGGGCGCGAGCTGGCCGGCCTGGCCCACGCCCACGGCGCGCTGCTCGTGGTGGGGGCCGACCCGATCTCGCTCGGCGTGCTGGCCCCGCCCGCCTCGTACGGGGCCGACATCGCCTGCGGCGACATCCAGTCGCTGGGCATCCACCAGAACTACGGCGGCGGCCACGCCGGCTACATCGCCACCCACGACCACGAGCCGCTGGTCGCGGAGTTCCCGTCGCGGCTGTTCGGCATCGCGCCGACGAAGGTTTCCGGGGAGTACGGGTTCGGCGACGTCTTCTACGACCGCACCTCCTTCGCCCACCGCGAGGACGGCAAGGAGTGGGTGGGCACCGCCGCCGCGCTCTGGGGCATCACGGCGGGCGTCTACCTGGCGCTGATGGGCCCGCAGGGCATGCGGGAGGTCGGCGAGACCATCCTGGCCCGCACCCGCTACGCCATGGACGCCCTGGCCGGGTCCGTCACCGTGCTGCATCCCGGGGCGATCCACTTCCGCGAGTTCGCCATCGAGGTGCCCTCCAGCGAGGCCCTGCTCGGCGCGCTGCGCGAGCGCGGCATCTACGGCGGCGTCCCGCTCGACGGGCACACCGTCCTGGTCTGCGTGACCGAACGCCATTCCATCGCCGACATCGACCGGCTCGCCGCAGCCGTACAGGAGACGCTGTGAACACCGCGGAGTCCTTCGCCAAGCTCCCCGTCGCCCCCAAGCCGCCGCTGCGCCGCTTCCACCAGGCCCGCTGGGACGAGCCGATCATCTTCGAGCTGTCGGCGCCCGGCCGCCGCGGCGTCGCCGTGCCCGGGCCCGGCGCCGCGCCCGTCGAGCTGCCCGCGTCGGTACGCCGGGCGGAGCCGCCGAAGCTGCCCGAGATGGCGCAGCTCCACGTGCTGCGCCACTACCTGCGGCTGTCGCAGGAGAACCTCGGCGTGGACCTGAACATCGACGTCGGCCAGGGCACCTGCACCATGAAGTACAGCCCGAAGGTCAACGACCGGTTCGCCGGGGCGGTGGCGGAGCTGCACCCGCTGCAGCACGAGGACACCGTGCAGGGCGTCCTGGAGATCTACTGGCGTCTTGAGCGGATGCTGGCGGAGATCTCCGGGATGGCGCGGGTCTCGCTGCAGCCCGGATCGGGGTCGGCGGCCATCTACGCCAACATCGCCATGATCCGCGCCTACCACGCGGCGCGCGGCGAGGGCCACCGGGACCAGGTCATCACCACGATGTTCTCGCACCCGTCGAACGCGGCCTGCGCCAAGACCGCCGGCTACGAGGTGATCACGCTGATGCCGGACGCCGAGGGGCTGCCGGACATCGAGGCGCTGCGCGCCGCCGCCGGGCCGCGCACCGCCGCCCTGATGATCACGAACCCGGAGGACACGGGCATCTTCAACCCCCGCATCCAGGAGTTCGTCGACCTGGTGCACGAGGCCGGCGGCCTGGCCTGCTACGACCAGGCCAACGCCAACGGCATCCTCGGCATCACCCGGGCCCGCGACGCCGGGTTCGACCTGTGCCACTTCAACCTGCACAAGACGTTCTCCACGCCGCACGCCTGCGGCGGCCCGGCGGCGGGGGCGTGCGGCGTCTCGGAGGAGCTGGCGCCGTTCCTGCCCGGCCCGGTCGTCGGCTTCGACGACGGGACGTACCGGCTGGAGACGCCCGCCGCGTCGATCGGGAAGGTGCGGCCGTTCCTCGGCGTCACGCCGAACATCGTCCGCGCGTACGCCTGGATCATGGCGCTCGGCGGCGAGGGGCTGCGGCAGGTGGCCGAGACGGCGGTGCTCAACAACAACTACCTCATGCACCGCATCCTGGCCATTCCCGGCGCCTCCGCGCCCTGGGGGCGGCGCCGGGTCGAGCAGGTGCGCTACTCGTGGCAGGAGCTGACCGAGGAGACCGGGGTGCACTCCGAGGAGATCGGCGTGCGGGCCGCCGACTTCGGCGTGCACTACTGGACGAGCCATCACCCGTACGTGGTGCCCGAGCCGTTCACGCTGGAGCCGACCGAGTCGTACTCCAAGGAGGACCTCGACGAGTACGCGGACATCCTGGCGCATGTGGCGTCCGAGGCCCGGAGCGACCCCGCCTTCGTCAAGGAGGCGCCGTACAACCAGAGCGTCCACAAGATCGACATGACGTCGCTCGACGATCCCGGGGAGTGGGCGCCCACCTGGCGCGCCTACGTCCGCAAGCACCTGTCGTGACCGGGGAGCCGGCGATCGGGCTGGTCGTCAACCCGGTCGCCGGGCTGGGCGGCGCGGCGGGCCTCAAGGGCAGCGACGGCGCGGCCGCGCAGCGCGCGGCCCTGGCCCTGGGGGCGGTGCCGAGGGCGGGCGAGCGGGCGGCGCGGGCCGTGCGCGCGCTGCTCTCCCGCCGCCCGGGCGCCCGCCTGGTCACGGTGCCCGGCCCGATGGGCGAGGATGCCGTTCACGCCGCCGGTGGCACTTGCGCGGTCATCCACCCACCGGCACCGCCGAGGCCCGCCCCCGGCCTCGCGGAGGCCGACGGGCCGATGGGGGCGCGGCTGGTGGCCGGGACGACGGCGCAGGACACGCGGCGGGCGGTGGTGGCGCTGGCCGGGGTGGACCTGCTGCTGTTCGCGGGCGGGGACGGCACGGCCAGGGATGTGCTGGACGCCCTGCGGGAGCTGGGCGGCCAGGCGCCGCCCGTGCTGGGCGTGCCCGCCGGGGTCAAGGTCTACTCGGGCTGCTTCGCCGTCAGCCCGGCCACGGCGGGCCTGGTCGCGGCCGCCTTCCGGCCGGGCCGCACCGGCGAGGCGGAGGTCGTCGACCTGGACGAGGACGGCTACCGGCGCGGCCTGGTGGGTCCCCGCCTGTACGGCACGGTCCGCGTCCCGGAAGCCCGAGCCGCCTTCTCCGGCCGCAAGACCGGCTCCTCGGGGACGCCGCCCGCCACCGTCGAGGCCGTCGCCCGCGAGGTCGTGTCCAGGATGCGGCCCGGCGTCCGGTACGTCCTCGGCCCGGGGGCCACCACCCGGGCGGTCGGCCGCGAGCACGGCGTCGCCACCACGCTGCTCGGCGTGGACGTGGTCGAAGACGGCCGCCTGATCGCCGCCGACGTGCCGGAGGCCGCCCTGTTCGACCTGGTCAGGCCGGGGAAGACGGTGGTGGTCCTGTCGGTGATCGGCGGGCAGGGGTTCGTCCTGGGGCGGGGCAACCAGCAGATCTCGCCCCGGGTGCTCCGGGCCGCCCGGGCCCCGCTGCTCGTCCTGGCCACCCAGCGCAAGCTCGCCGCGCTGCGCGGCCGCCCCCTGCTCGCCGACAGCGGCGACGAGGACCTCGACAGAAGGCTCAGCGGGCACGTCCAGGTGATCACCGGGCACCGCGAGAGCACGATCTACCGCCTCAGGGCGGCAAGTGAGGAGTACGACGGATGAACACGCTCGACGGCAAGGTCGCGATCGTCACGGGAGGCGCCTCCGGCATCGGCCGGGCCACGGCCCTGCTCTTCGCCCGGGAGGGCGCCCGGGTGGTGGTGGCCGACATCGACGGGCCGGGCGCGACCGCGACGGCCGAGGCGATCACCGCCGAGGGAGGGTCGGCCGTGGCGGTGCGCGCCGACGTGTCGGCCTCCGACGACTGCCGCGACGTCGTCCGGACGGCCGTCGAGGCGTTCGGCGGGCTGCACGTCCTGTTCAACAACGCCGGGATCATCCGCCGCACCACGGCGCTCGACCTCGACGTCGAGGAGTGGGACCGGGTCATGGCGGTCAACGTCAGGTCCGTCTTCCTCATGTGCAAGCACGCCGTCCCGGCGATGACCGGCGGCGGCTCGATCGTGAACACCGGCTCCGGCTGGGGCCTCAAGGGTGGCGGGAACGCGCTGTCCTACTGCGCCTCCAAGGCGGCCGTGGTGAACATGACCCGGGCCCTGGCCATCGACCACGCCGCCGCCGGGATCCGGGTCAACTCCGTCAACCCGGGCGACACCGACACGCCGATGCTCCGCGACGAGGCGCGCCAGCTCGGCGAGGACTGGACCGCCTTCCACGCCGACGCCGCCGACCGGCCGATGGGCCGCGCCGGCAGCCCCGACGAGATCGCGCAGGCAGTCCTCTTCCTGGCGGGCGACGCCGCCAGCTACATCACCGGGTCCGCCCTCGTCGTCGACGGCGGCGGACTCGCCTGACCCCCCACACCCCCCGCGCACAACCCGAAGGAGCCCACCATGAGGCGTGCCCTGGCAGTTCTGGGCGTCCTCGCCCTCGCGACCACCGCGTGCAGCGGCGGCGCAGGCGGGAACGTTCCCGGCACCGATGGCGGCCCGGTCACCGTCCGCTGGTCCACCTGGGGATCGGCCGAGGACGTGAAGCTGTACGAGGCGTTCACCCGGGACTTCCACAAGCGCCACCCGGACATCCGGCTCAAGCTGGAGTCGGTCGCCAAGTACGAGGACTACCACCCGAAACTGCTCGCCCAGCTCACCAGCAAGACCGCACCCGACGTGTTCTTCGTCGGCGACGACAACATCGGCAAGTTCGTCGCCGCCGGCGTGCTCACCCCGCTCGGCGACAAGCTGGCCGGGCCCGCCTCCAGGAGCCGCCCCGGCGACTTCTTCGAGGGCGTCTACGGCGGTGCGAAGAAGGACGGGCAGATCTACGGCGTCCCCAACGACACCAACCCCGAGGTGCTCTGGTTCGACAAGAAGGCACTCAAGGACGCCGGCATCACCGAGGACCCCGCCGCGCTGCACGAGGCCGGCCGCTGGACGATGGACGCCTACCTGGGCATGAACGCCAAGCTCAAGGCCGCGGGGAAGGCCGGGTCCATCTTCTGGAACTGGTACGGATCCACGTACTCGATGATCAGCGGCTTCGGCGGGAAGGTGTGGGACGGCGGCCGGTTCGCCGCCACCACCGATCCCAGGTCCGTGGAGGCGCTGCGGACGCTGGCCAAGGGCTACCAGGACAAGACGTTCCTCAGTGCCGACCTGCTGCCCGCCAGCAACGGCGCCAGCACGCAGTTCCTCAAGCACAAGGCGGGCTTCTACGCCGGCGGCCGGTGGATGATCGACTCGCTGAAGAAGGGCGGCGAGCTGGCCGGCTACGACATCGTGCCGTTCCCCTCGCCGGACGGCAAGCCGATGTCCGGCGCCGTCGCCGCCTCCTACCTGGCGATCAACAAGGAGACGAAGCTGCCCGACGCGGCCTTCGCCTTCCTGACGGAGTTCGTCAGCAAGGAGGGCCAGCTCATCCGGCTCAAGGGCGGCGGCGCGGTGCCGTCCGTCAAGGGCGCCGAGCAGATCGTCCTGGCCGACGGCTATCCGGCTCACGCGCAGACCTTCCTCGACGTGCGCGACACCGGCTTCGCCAACTACGCCGAGGAGGTGGCCGTGCCCGGGCTCACCGCCGCGATCAACGAGCACCTGATGAAGGTCTGGACCGGCAAGGTGCCCTTCGACCAGGGCATGACCGAGCTGAGCTCGCTCGTCGAGAGCAAGCTGGGCTAGCCGTGGCACTCCTCACCCGGGCCCGCCCGGGACGTGTGCGCGACCGTGACGGCTGGTGGGCGGCGTTCTTCCTGGCGCCGCAGGTCGTCGCGCTGGCCGTCTTCCTGGTCGGGCCGCTCTGCTTCGCCGTGGTGCTGGCGTTCATGCACTGGGACGGGCTCGGCCAGAAGGAGTGGGCGGGCCTGGCCAACTTCGCCGCCACGCTCTCCGACCCGCAGTTCGGCCGCGCGGTGTGGAACACCGTCAAGCTCGCGCTGCTGACCGTCCCCGCCGGGCTCGGGCTGGCGCTGCTGATCGCCATCGCGCTCAACAGCGTCAGGGGCGGCGGCTTCTACCGCGTGCTGTACTTCCTGCCGGTGGTCACCAGCTCCGTCGCCGTCGCGCTGATGTGGCAGATCATCCTCGCGGGCGACGAGTTCGGGGTGCTCAACACCAGCCTGGAGCGGTGGTTCGGCATCCCGGCACCCGACTGGCTGGGCGACCCGGACTGGGTGATCGTGGCCATCGCGGCCGTGACGATCTGGTCGTCGCTCGGCCTCAACGTGGTGATCTTCCTGGCCGGGCTGCAGACGATCCCGCCGCAGATCGTCGAGGCCGCCCGCATGGACGGCGCCGGGGGTCTGCGGATCTTCCGCTCCGTCACGCTGCCGCTGCTCTCGCCGACGATCTTCTTCTCCAGCGTGGTCGCGGTGATCAGCTCGTTCCAGGCGTTCGACCAGATCTACGTGCTGGTCGACCCCGAGTACAACGAGGGCGCGCGGACCATCGTCTACCAGGTCTACGAGCTGGGCTTCCTCGACTTCCAGTTCGGGCTGAGCAGCGCGGCCGCGCTGATCCTGCTGGTCCTGACGCTGCTCGTGACCCTCGTCCAGTTCGCGGCGCAGAAGCGCCTCGTCCACTACGACTCGTGAGGGGGCCCGGATGCGACCCCGGCAGATAGCCCTGCACGCCGCGCTCACCGCAGGCGGCCTGGCGATGCTGTTCCCGTTCGGCTGGATGCTGCTGACGTCGTTCAAGAGCGTGCGGCAGATGCTCAACGACCCGCTGTCGTGGCTGCCCGACCCGTGGCGCTGGGCGAACTATCCCGACGCGCTCGACGCCATGCCGTTCGGCCTGGCGTACTGGAACAGCTTCTACATCGCCGCGCTCAACGTGGCCCTCACGCTGCTCACCTCGGCCATGGCCGCCTACGCCTTCGCCCGGATCCGGTTCCGCGGGTCCGAGGTGCTGTTCGTGGTGTTCCTGGCCACCCAGATGGTGCCGGCGCAGGTGACGGTCGTGCCGCTGTACCTGATGCTGGCCGAGTTCGGGTGGATCGACTCCCATCTGTCGCTCATCGTGCCGACCGTGGCGAACCCGTTCGCGGTGTTCCTGCTGCGCCAGTTCATCCGCGCCGTCCCGGTGGAGCTGGAGGAGGCCGCCAGGATCGACGGCGCGGGCCGCTGGCGGTGCTTCTGGAACGTGGTGCTGCCCAACATCCGGCCCGGCCTGGGCGCGCTCGGCATCATCGCCTTCCTGGCTTCCTGGAACTCGTTCTTCTTCCCGCTGATCTTCCTCAACTCGCCCGAGCTGGCCACGGTGCCGCTGCTGCTCAGCCAGTTCTCCGGCCAGCGAACGGCCGTGGACTACGGGCTCATCCTGGCCGCCTCCGCGATCGCGGTGGTGCCCACGCTGATCGCCTTCCTCGTCGGGCAGCGGAGGATCATCAACTCGATGGCCGCGTCCGGGCTGGGAGGCCGCTGATGACGATGCTGGATCTGCGCGAGCGCCCGTTCACCGATCGGGGCTCCCGGCTGCTCGTGATGGCGGCGGACGACGGCTCCCTGTGGATCGCCCGCGCCCTGTACGAGACCCGGCTCGCCGACGCGACCGTCCTGACCGGGCTGCGGGTCCTGTCGGACGGGCGGGAGCTGCCGGTACGGCGGGCGCTGCCGGACCGGATCGAGTTCGCGGGGGGCGTGACGATGGCCTTCGCCGGGCCGGACACGCTCGTCCTGATCGGCCGGAACGCCCGCGCCGTCTGGCACGGCGGCGAAGCCACCATCGACGGCACCCTCCCCCTCACCGGCCCCTCCCTCACC
>NZ_LAVL01000198.1 GCF_001083785.1 Nonomuraea sp. SBT364 | reverse complement strand
GCAGGAGGGTCGTGCACAGGGTGCCGAGTGCGGTGCGGGGGCCCAGCTTGGGGAGCTCGCCGCGGTTGAGGGTGGCGGTCAGGCGGGGCTGGTCGGGCAGGCGGCCGGCCAGGGGGATGCTCAGGAAGGCGGCGGCCACGCCGGCGTCGACCGGGATGTGCAGGCCGGTGGTGACGCGGAGGTCGCCGGCCGTGAGGGCGAAGACGGCCGCCGCGACGTGCTCCGGCAGCACCTCCTGCTTGAGCAGCGTGCGCTGGGCGTAGAACTCGCCGAGCTTCTCCTCCTCGACCCCGTACACGGCCGCCCGGTTGGCGCCCCAGCCGGAGGCGAAGATGCCCGAGCCTCGGACGACGCCGTCGGGGTTGACGCCGTTGACCCGGATGCCGTGGCCGCCCAGTTCGGCGGCGAGGAGCCGGACCTGGTGCGCCTGGTCGGCCTTGGCGGCGCCGTAGGCGACGTTGTTGGGCCCGGCGAACACCGAGTTCTTGGAGGAGATGTAGACGATGTCGCCGCCCATGCCCTGCTCGATGAGGACGCGGGCGCTCTCCCGGGAGACGAGGAACGAGCCGCGCGCCATCACGTCGTGCTGCAGGTCCCAGTCGTCGAGCGTGGTCTCCAGGAGGGCGCGCGACAGCGACAGCCCGGCGTTGTTGACGATCAGGTCGACGCCGCCGAAGGCGAGCACCGCCTGCCGGATCGCCTCGGTGACCTGCTCTTCCGAGGTCACGTCCACGCCGGCGGCGACGGCGGCGTCCTCGGCGCGGTAGGCGCGGGCGCCCAGCTCGGCGGCGACCTTCTCGGCGGCGGCCAGGTCGCGGTCGGCGACGACGACGCAGGCGCCCTCGGCGGCCAGCCGGCGGGCGGTGGCGGCGCCGATGCCGGACCCGCCGCCGGTGACCAGCGCGACCCGCCCGGCGAGCGGCTTGGGCGCGGGCATCCGGCGCAGCTTGGCCTCTTCCAGCTCCCAGTACTCGATGCGGAACTTCTCCGCCTCGTCGATCGGCTGGTACGACGACAGCGCCTCGGCGCCGCGCATCACGTTGATCGCGTTGACGTAGAACTCGCCGGCGACGCGGGCGGTCTGCTTGTCCTTGCCGAAGCTGAACATGCCGACGCCGGGCACCAGCACGATGGCCGGGTCGGCGCCGCGCATCGGCGGCGAGCCGGGCTGCGCGTGCCGCGCGTAGTAGGCGGCGTAGTCCTCCCGATAGGCGGCGTGCAGTTCGCGCAGCCTGGCCAGGGCGTCCTGCAGCGGCGCGTCCGGCGGCAGGTCGAGGACGAGCGGGGCGACCTTGGTGCGCAGGAAGTGGTCCGGGCAGGAGGTGCCGAGCGCGGCCAGCCTGGGGTGCTCGGCGCGCGACAGGAAGTCGAGGACCTCGGGGCTGTCGGTGTAGTGGCCGACCTGTCGGAGGTCCTGGCCGGCCAGGCCGCGGATCGCGGGGAACAGCTCGGCGGCCCTGCGACGCCTGGCCTCCTCGGGCAGCGGCTCGTGCAGGACCGGGCCGAACGGGTCGGGGCGGCCGTGCTCGGCGATGTGGCGCTCGGCGGTGCGGATGATGTCGAGCGCGTTGGCCTGGCATTCGTCGCTGGTGGCGCCCCAGGCGGTGATGCCGTGGCCGCCGAGCACGCAGCCGATGGCGGCCGGGTTGGCCTCCTTGATGGCGGCGATGTCGAGGCCGAGCTGGAAGCCGGGACGCCGCCACGGCACCCACACCACGCGGTCGCCGAAGATCCGCTCCGTCAGCGCGGGGCCGTCGGCGGCGGTGGCGATGGCGATGCCGGAGTCGGGGTGCAGGTGGTCCACGTGCGCGGCGTCGACCAGGGCGTGCATGGCGGTGTCGATCGACGGGGCCGCGCCGCCCTTGCCGTGCAGGCAGTAGTCGAACGCGGCGACCATCTCGTCCTCGCGCTCGACGCCCGGGTAGACGTCCACGAGGGCGCGCACCCGGTCCAGCCGCAGCACGGCCAGCCCGGCGGCGGTCAGCGTGCCGAGGTCGCCGCCGGACCCCTTGACCCACATGAGCTCGACGTCGCCGCCGGTCACCGGGTCGTTCGCGACGCCCTTGGCCGAGGCGTTGCCGCCGGCGAAGTTGGTGTTGCGCGGATCGGATCCGAGCACGTGCGCTCTGGCGAGCAGTTCCTGTACTGCGTCCATCAGGCTCCCCATCCTGCCTGGTTGCCGCCCACCCGGTCGGCGGCGATCTTCTCGAAGTATCCGGATCCGGCGTAGGCGGCCATCGGGTCGGGCGCCAGCCCCATCTCCTCGCGCAGCTCGGCCAGCAGCGGCCGCACGTCGGTGTTGTAGGCGTCCATGAGCACCGCGTTGGCGCCGAGCACGTCGCCCTCGCGCTGCGCGGCGGCCAGCGCGTCGCGGTCCACGAGCAGCGCCTTGGCGGTGGCCTCCTGGACGTTCATCACCGACCGGATCTGGCCGGGGATCTTCGGCTCGATGTTGTGGCACTGGTCGAGCATGAACGCGGTCCGCTCGGTGTACCCGCCGCCGCCGATCACCTCGAACATGATGCGGAACAGCTGGAACGGGTCTGCGGCGCCCACCATGAGGTCGTCGTCGGCGTAGAAGCGGGAGTTGAAGTCGAACCCGCCGAGCTTCCCCTCGCGCAGCAGGAACGCCACGATGAACTCGATGTTCGTGCCCGGCGCGTGGTGCCCGGTGTCGACGACCACCTCGGCCTTGGGCCCGAGCCGCATGCAGTGCGCGTAGGCGGTGCCCCAGTCGGGCACGTCGGTGACGTAGAAGGCGGGCTCGAACAGCTTGTACTCCAGCAGGAACCGCTGTCCTTCGCCGAGCCGCTCGTACACGGCGGACAGCGCCTCGGCGAGCCGGTCCTGCCGGGCCCGGATGTCGTCCTGGCCCGGGTAGTTGGTCCCGTCGGAGAACCACAGCTTCAGCGTGTCCGACCCGGTCTCGTCCATGATGTCCACGCACTCCAGCAGGTGCGCCAGCGCCTTGGCGCGCACCGCCGGGTCGGGGTGGGTGACGCTGCCCAGCTTGTAGTCGTCGTCCTGGAACACGTTGGAGTTGATCGCGCCGATCCCCACCCCCAGCTCGGCCGCGTGCCGGGCCAGGTCCGCGTAGGAGCTGACCTTGTCCCACGGGATGTGCAGCGCCACCGTCGGCGCCACGCCGGTGAAGCGGTGCACCTGCGCCGCGTCCGCGATCTTCTCGTACGGGTCACGCGGCACGCCCTGTTGCGCGAACACCTTGAACCGGGTCCCGGAGTTCCCGTAGGCCCACGACGGCGTCTCTATCCGCTGCTTCCGCAGCAGGTCTTTGATCATTTATTTCCCCGAATCAATCCAGATGGAAAACTTCGCCGAGCCTGAGCAGCCCTTCGTCGGGCCGCCCGGCCTCGAAGAACGGCGCCATGTCGCGCTGCCACCGGGTGTTCACCTCGGTCGCGGACATGGCGCGCTGCGCGGCCTCGAAGTCGTCGGTCTCCAGGTAGCCGACGAGCAGCCCGTCGTCACGCAGGAAGAGCGAGTAGTTACGCCACCCGGCCTTCCGCAGCGCGTCGAGCATGTCGGGCCACACCTCCCGGTGCCGTTCCCGGTACTCGTCCAGGCGGTCGGGCCGTACGTTCAGCAGGAAACACACCCGCTCCACGCATGATCTCCTCTCTGGTCAGAAGTCGAACTCGTCGATGTTGGTCTTGTCGAACGTGAACGGCGGGCCGAGGATGATCTCGCCGTCGGCGCCGATGGTGCGCTCGCCCAGCTTGCCCGCCTTGAACGTCTCGCCCTCGGCGCCGGTGATCTGGCCCGACACCAGGGCGGCGGCCGCGTAGGAGGCCAGGTAGCCGAGGTCCTTGGGGTTCCACAGGGCGAACTTCTCCACGGTGCTGTCCTTGACGAACTGCCGCATCTGGTTCGGCGTGCCGAGGCCGGTGAGCACGACCTCGCCCTTGTACTTGGAGCCGGAGATGTAGCGGGCGGCCGCCGAGACGCCGACGGTGGTGGGCGAGATGATGCCCTTCAGGTCCGGGTAGGCCTGCAGCAGGCCCTGCGTCTCGGTGAACGACTTCTGGTCGTCGTCGTCCCCGTAGGCGACCTTGACCAGCTTCATGTCCTTGTACTCGGGCTTGGTGAGCTCGTCCTTCATGAACTCGATCCAGGTGTTCTGGTTCGTGGCGTTGGCCGTGGCCGACAGGATGGCGATCTCGCCCTTGTGGCCGACCATCTCGGCCAGGAGCTGGACCTGGCTGCGGCCGACCTCCTCGGAGCTGGCCTGGTTGATGAAGATGTCGCGGCACTCGGGGGCGGCGTCGGAGTCGTACGAGACGATCTTGATGCCCTTGGCGCGGGCCTGCTGGAGGGGGCCGCAGACGGCGTTGGCGTCGTTGGCGGCGATGAGGATGGCGTCGTGGCCCTGCTGGGTGAGGGTGTTGATGTAGGAGATCTGCGAGGAGGCCGAGGCGTCGGAGGGGCCGACCTCCTTGGCCTCGCCCTGGAACTCCTGCGCCGCCTCGATGCCCGCCTTGTCGACGATGGTCTCGTACGGGTTGTTGATCTGCTTGGGGAGGAACGCGAGTTTGATCCCGGGCTTGAGGGGCGCGTTCGGGTCCGCCTTCGCGGCGGCCGAGGAGGCGGGGGCCTGCGGGGTGGCGGAGGTGACGTCGGACTTGGTGGTGCCGCCGCAGGCGGTCACGCCGAGGGCGAGCAGCGCCGTCAGGGCGGCGAGGCGCATCGATCTCATGACGATCCTTTCAGTACCGGCCGGCGAGATCTGACGAGGGCGAGCAGGCGGGGGGTGAGCACCGAGACGATGAGCAGCAGCCCGGTGACGACCGACTGGATCTCGGTCGACACGTCGTTGAGCATGAGCAGGTTGCGCAGCAGGCCGATGAGCAGCACACCGGCGATGACGCCGCCGAGCGTGCCCTTGCCGCCGTCGAAGTCGACGCCGCCGAGCAGCACGGCGGCGATGACGGCGAGCTCGATGCCCAGGCCGTTGTCGGCGCGGGCCGAGCCGTAGCGCAGGGTGAAGACCACCCCGGCGAACGCGGCGACCGTGCCGGACAGGACGAACAGGAGCAGCTTGATCCGCTTGACCCGGATCCCGGCGAAGAACGCGGCCTGCTCCTGCGCGCCGATCGCGTACAGGGACCGGCCGAAGCCGGTGGCGTGCAGGGCCACGCCGGTGATCACGGCGAGCAGGACGAACAGCGCGACCGGGTACGGGACGAACGTGCCGGGCACGTCGTCCACGGCGAGCGCCGTGTACTGCGGCGGGAACTGGGCCACGGCCTTGTCCCCGAGCACGACGTACGCCAGCCCCCGGTAGAGGGCGAGCGTGCCGATCGTCACCGCCAGCGACGGCAGCCCGAGGCGGGTCACCAGCAGCCCGTTGACCAGCCCGCACGCGGCTCCCACGAGGACGACCAGCGGGACGATCGTCTCGATCGCCAGACCGGCGTCCCACAGTGCGCCGACCAGGGCGCTGGACAGGCCGAGCACGGACGCGACCGACAGGTCCACCTCGGCGGCCACCACGAGCAGCGTCATGGCCAGCGCGATGAGCGCGATCTCGCCGAGGTCGCCGAGCGCGAACGACAGGTTGGACACGGTCGCGAACCCCGGCGTCGCCAGCGAGCCGCCGGCGAACACGGCGACCAGCAGGGCCCCGACCAGCACGTCCCAGCGCAGCACCCTACCCATGGCGGCTCCTCCTCCTGAGCAGCCGGGCGACCCGCAGGGCCAGTACCCGGTCGACGCTGATCGCGAGCAGGAGCAGCGCGCCGGTGATGGCCTGCTGCCAGAACGGGTTGACGCGCAGCACGACGAGCGCGCTGCCGATGGTGGTCAGCAGCAGCGCGCCGAGCGCGGCTCCGTACACGCTGCCGACGCCGCCGGTGATGGCGACGCCGCCGACCACGACGGCGCTGATGACCAGCAGTTCCCAGCCGTTGGCCGAGTCGGCGATGACGGTGCCGAACCTGGCCAGCCACAGCACCCCGGCGAGCCCGGCCAGGCAGCCGCTGACCAGGTACGCCACCAGGACGCGCCGCCGTACCGGCACACCGGCCAGCCGGGCGGCCTCGGGGCTGGAGCCGATCGCGTAGAACTCCCGGCCGCTGGGGTAGGCGCGCAGGTAGTAGCCGATGGCCAGCATGAACGCGAGCGTGATGAGCGGCAGGTAGGGCACGCCGAGCACGGCGCCGTTGCCCAGCGCGAGCAGGCCGGGCGGCAGGTCGGCGGCGTTGATCTGGCGGCCGTGCGCGATGTAGTGGCAGACGCCCTGGATGACGTAGAGCGTGCCGAGCGTCACCACCAGGGCGGGCACCCGGCACAGGCTCACCAGCAGCCCGTTGAGCAGCCCGCACGCGGCGCCGACGGCCACACCCAGGGCCACGCCGGGCACGACGCCCCAGCCGCTCGCCAGCATGTCGCCGGTGACGAACGCGACCAGCCCCACCACCGAGCCGACCGACAGGTCGAGGTTGCGGGTGATCACCACCATCGACTGGCCGACGGCCAGCAGCGCCAGGATGGCGGTGTTGAGCAGGATGTCCTCGATACCCTGCCCGGAGAGGAAGTTCGGGTTCGCGGCCGCGGTGACGCCGACGAGCGCGGCCAGCGCGATGACCAGGCTCAGCTCGCGGGCCCTGAACACCAGGTCGACCAGGCCGCGCGCGCTTCGGGTCCGGGGCAGTGCGGCCGTGTTCGCGCCGCCGGTCATGCCGCCCTCCCGGTGCCGGTCGCGGCGGCCATGACGCTCTCCTCGGTGGCCTCGGCACGCGGGATCTCGGCGGTCAACCGGCCCTCGTGCATGACCAGCACCCGGTCGGCCATGCCGAGCACCTCCGGCAGGTCCGAGGAGATCATCAGCACCGCGATGCCCTGCCCGGCCAGCTCCGACAGCAGCCGGTGCACCTCGGCCTTGGTGCCCACGTCGATGCCGCGCGTCGGCTCGTCCACGATGAGCACCGACGGCCCGGTGGCCAGCCACTTGGCCAGCACCACCTTCTGCTGGTTGCCGCCGGACAGCACGCCCACGCCGTCGGCGAGCCTGCCGTACTTCAGCCGCAGCCGCAGCGCCCAGTCCCTGGCCCGGTCGCGCTCGGCGGCCCGCGAGACCGTCAGGCCGCGGCGCAGCGAGCGCAGGCCGGTCAGGCCGATGTTGCGCTCGATGGACAGCTCCATGACCAGGCCCTGCTGGCGCCGGTCCTCCGGGACCAGGGCCAGGCCGGCGCCCATGGCGGCGGTGGGGCTGCCTGCGGGCAGCGGGCGCCCGGCCACGGTGACCGTGCCGGCGTCCCACCGGTCGATGCCGAACACCGCCCGCGCCACCTCGCTCCGCCCGGCCCCGACGAGCCCGGCCAGGGCGACGATCTCGCCGCGCCGTACCTGGAAGGAGACGTCGGTGAAGACGCCCTCGCGGGTCAGCCGGTCCACCCGCAGCGCCACCTCGCCCGGCCGCGTGTCCTGTTTGGGGTAGAGGGCGCCGAGGTCGCGGCCGACCATGCGGCGGATCAGGTCGTCGTGGGTGAGGCCGGAGACGGGCTCGGTGGCGACCAGGGCGCCGTCGCGCAGCGTCGTGACCCGCCGGCACAGGGCGAAGATCTCGTCGAGCCGGTGGGAGATGAACAGGATGGCGCACCCGTCCTCGCGCAGCGCCTCCACCACCGAGAACAGCCGGGCGACCTCGTTGCCGGACAGCGCGGCCGTGGGCTCGTCCATGACGAGCACCCGGGCGTCGCGGGAGATGGCCTTGGCGATCTCGACGAGCTGCTGGTCGGCGATGGACAGGCCGCGCGCGGGCTGCTCGGGGTCGAGCGTGACGCCGAGCCGCGCGAACAGCTCGCCGGCCCGCGCCCGCATGGCCCCGCGGTCGATGCGTCCCAGGGTGGCGCGGGGCTGGCGGCCCATGAAGATGTTCTCCGCGACGGACAGGTCGGGGAAGAGCGTGGGCTCCTGGTAGATCACCGCGACGCCGGCCCGCTGGGCGTCGGCGGGCGAGGCGAAGGTGACCGGCTCGCCGCCGCGCAGCACCTGCCCGCTGTCCGGCCGGTGCACCCCGGCCAGGGTCTTGACCAGGGTGGACTTGCCCGCGCCGTTCTCGCCCGCGAGCGCGTGGGTCTGTCCGGCGAACAGCTCCAGCGAGACCTCGCGCAGCGCCCTGACCGCCCCGAACGACTTGCTGACGTTCGCGAGCGCGAGTGCGGGGGGATCACTCATGCGTCCTCCGGACGACAAACGTTTTAACGGGACGCTTCCGGAATCTAGGTGCTGTCCTTCCCTTCGTCAATGCCTCCAGGAGCACTCTGGCGCAGATGTGATTGTTACGTTTTAATCGTGGCGTGCGATTCACGGCTGTTGATCTGGGTGCGTCCAGCGGACGGGTGATGCGGGCCGACGTGTCGGCCGGGCGGATAGAGCTGGCGGAGGTGCACCGCTTCCCCAACCGGCCGGTACGGGTGTCCGGGACCCTGCACTGGGACATCCTCGGCCTCTACCGGGGGGTGCTCGACGGGCTGCGGGCGGCGGGGCCCGCCGAGTCCCTGGGCATCGACTCCTGGGCGGTCGACTACGGGCTGCTCGACCCCGCCGGGCGGCTGATCGGCAACCCGGTGCACTACCGCGACGGGCGCACCGCGGACGTCACCGAGCGGGTGGACCCGTACGGGGTGACGGGGTTGCAGTTCCTGCCCTTCAACACCGTCAACCAGCTCCTGCGCGAGCGGCTGGACGGGGCCGCCACGATGCTGATGATCCCGGACCTGCTCGGCTACTGGCTGACGGGGGCGATCGGGGCCGAGCGCACGAACGCCTCCACGACCGGCCTGTACGACGTGACGCGGCGGGAGTGGGCCTGGGACCTGATCGCCGGGCTGGGGCTGCCCCGCCGGATCTTCCCCGAGATCTCGCAGGAGGGCGCGTCACTGCTGGACGACGTGGCCGAGGAGGTCGGCTACGCGACCCGCGTCGTCAAGGTCGCCTCGCACGACACCGCCTCCGCCGTGGTGGCCGTGCCCGCCGAGACCTCCCGGTTCGCCTACATCTCCTGCGGCACCTGGTCGCTGGTGGGCGTGGAGCTGCCCGCGCCGGTGCTCACCGAGGAGAGCCGGCTGGCGAACTTCACCAACGAGGCGGGCGTCGACGGCACCACCCGCTACCTGCGCAACGTCATGGGACTGTGGATCTTGCAGGAGTGCCTGCGCGTGTGGGGGAACCCGCCGCTGGAGCCGCTGCTCGCCGAGGCCGCGCGCGCCCGCACCGAGGCGGTCGTCGACCCGGACGACGCGGCGTTCCTGCCGCCCGGCGACATGCCCGCGCGCATCGCCGACCACTGCGCGCGGACGGGGCAGCGCGCGCCGGAGGGACGGGCGCAGGTCGTACGATGCATCCTGCGGAGCCTCGCCCTCGCCTACCGGCGGGCGATCGACGACGCGGTGCGGCTCAGCGGCCGGCCCGTCGAGGTCGTGCACCTGGTGGGCGGCGGCTCGCTCAACGAGCTGCTGTGCCGGCTGACGGCCGACGCGACCGGGCTGCCGGTCGTCGCCGGGCCCGTCGAGGCGGCCGCGCTGGGCAACGCGCTGATGCAGGCCCGGGCGCGCGGCCTGGTCGGCGACCTGGCCGAGATGCGTGACCTGGTACGGCGCAGCGCGGGCGTGCGCACCTACGAGCCACACGGGGGCGGAATTGACCACGGTGAGTATTAAGGACGTGGCGGCCCTGGCCGGCGTGTCCCCCGGCACGGTGTCCAACGTGCTCAACCGGCCCGAGAAGGTGGCGGGCTCGACCCGCGACCGGGTGGAGACGGCGATCAGGCAGCTCGGCTTCGTCCGCCACGGTTCGGCCTCCACGCTGCGCGCCGGCCACAGCCGCACGGTCGGCCTGTCGGTGATCGACATCGGCAACCCGTTCTTCACCGACGTGGCCGCCGGGGTGGAGGACCTGGCCAGCGAGCGGGGGTACGCGGTCATCCTGGGCAACTCCTCGGGCAGCCGGGCCAAGGAGGAGCGCAACCTGCTGGTCTTCGCCGAGCAGCGGGTGCGCGGGGTGCTCATCACGCCCTCGGACGAGGACCCGGTCCGGCTCGACCTGCTGCGCGAGCGGGGCATCGCGGTGGTGCTGGTCGACCATCCGGCCGAGCGGCCCGACCAGTGCGCGGTCGCCGTCAACGACGTCACCGGGGGCTACATGGCGGTCGAGCACCTGCTGTCGGGCGGGGCCGGCCGGATCGCGTACGTGTCCGGGCCGGCCTCGATCCGGCAGTGCCAGGACCGGCGGCGGGGGGCCGGGCGGGCACTCGCGGCGGCCGGGCGCGACCCGCTGGAGCTGAGGGAGCTGGCCATGCCGGCGATGACCGCGGCAGCGGGCCAGCAGGCGGCGGCGACGCTGCTCGCCGGCGACGCCCTGCCCGACGCGCTGTTCTGCGCCAACGACCTGCTGGCGCTCGGCGTGCTGCGCGGGCTGCTGCAGGCGGGGGTGCGGGTGCCCGGTGACGTGTCGCTGATCGGCTATGACGACATCGACTTCGCCTCGGCGTCCACGGTGTCGCTGAGCTCGATCCGGCAGCCCACCTACCAGCTCGGGCGGGCGGCGACCGAGCTGCTGCTGGACGAGTGCGACAACCCGGCCACGCACGCCCACCAGCAGGTGATGTTCCAGCCTGACCTCGTCGTGCGGGAGTCCACGCGGTAGCTTGGGGCGTAAGCGGAGCAACGGGGTAAAACATGTCAAATGGTGTTCGTCATGGGCTGGGGATCGTCGCAGGACTGCTCCTGCCGCCGCTGATCGCGCTGGGGCTGATGTACGGGGTCTCGCACCTCTCGCTGACGATGGCGCAGCGGTTCGAGCTGTCCTACCTGGGGCTCGGGCTGATCGTGCTCTGCGCCGCCGGGCTGGCGTTCCTGGTTGGTTCCCGGCTGTCGCCCGTCGCCTCGCTCATGGGCGGGCTGCTGTACGTGGTGCTGGGCATCCTCCCGATACTGTCGCTGTTCGGCATGAGCTTGCGGCCGGAGGCCCTGCTGCCGGGCATGCTGCGGACCGGCTACATGGGGCTGGCGCTCCAGGGCGTCCTGCTGATGCTGGGCGTGATGATGCTGGTCGCCTCGGCGTTCCCGTCCCGCTGGCGGGGCAGGGTCAGGGCCGACGCCCCCGGCTACCCCGGTTATGGGCCCGCGTCCTATCCGGGGGCCGCCGAGCAGGGGCCGCACCAGGGGCAGCCGTACGGGCGCGACCCGTACTCGCCCGAACCGTTCGGCGGTGAGTCGCGGCCGGAGGACACCACACGGCCGATGCACCGCGAGTGAGCCGGGCGCGGGCTGGCAGAATGCCGCCATGCGCGACTCCACGATCAACGGCTTCCTGTCCACGCTGGCCGACCGGGTGCCCGCCCCGGGCGGCGGCGCCACCGCCGCGTTGCACACGGCGCAGGCCGCAGCGCTGCTCGGCATGGTCGCCCGCTACACCACCGGCGAGAAGTACGCCGAGCACGCCCCGACCGTCGAGGTGGTGATCGCGGAGACCGACGCGCTGCGGGAGAGCTCGCTGGAGCTGGCCGAGGCCGACGCGGCGGCGTTCACCGCCGTCACCGACGCCTACCGGCTGCCCAAGGGCGGGGAACGCACCGCCGCCATCGCCCGGGCCCTCGCCGGAGCCGCCGAGCCGCCCGCCCGGGTCGCCCAGACGGCCGAGCACCTGCTGGAGCTCTGCGAGGTGCTGCTGCGGATCGGCAACCGCAACCTGCTCACCGACGTGGCGGCCGCCGCCGAGGCCGCCCGCGCCGCGCTCGCCACGTCCCGGGTGAACGTCGAGGTCAACCTGGCAGGGCTGGCCGATTCGCCGGACCGCGACCGGTTGCGCGACCGGATCGCGTTCGTGGACGAGGCCCTGGCCAGGGCCGACGCCGTCACGAGCGCCGTACTCAAGGAGATCAGGGCATGACCACGGACGTGCGCAAGCTGACGGGCAAGGAGCTGGCGGCGGCCATCAGGGCGCAGACGGCGGCGGAGGTCGCCGCCGGGCCGCAGCCGAGGCTGGCCGTCGTCGTGGCCACCGGCGACGAGGCGAGCCTGTGGTACGTGCGGTCCATCGCCAAGGCCGCCGAGGGCGTGGGCATCGCCGCCGACGTGGTGGACCTCGGCCCGCGGGCGCGGCCGGAGCAGATCCGCGAGACGCTGGCCCGGCTCAGCGGTGACCAGGGCGTGCACGGCGTGATGCTGCAGACGCCGCTGCCCGAGGGCGCCGGTGCGCAGGAGCTGGCCTCGGCGATCGACCCGCGCAAGGACGTCGACGGCGCCAACCCGCTGTCGCTGGGCCGGCTGGCCGCGGGGCTGCCCGCGTTCGTGCCGGCGACGGCCGCGGCCGTGATGGCGCTGCTCGACCACTACGGGGTCGAACTGGCGGGCCGGCGGGCCGTGGTGGTGGGACGCTCGACCGTGGTCGGCAAGCCGCTGGCGCACCTGCTGCTCGACCGGCACGCCACGGTCACCGTCTGCCACTCGCGCACCCGCGGCCTGGCGTCCGTCACCGCCACGGGCGAGATCCTGGTGGCCGCCGCGGGCCGGGCCGGGCTGATCGGCGCCGATCACGTCGCCCCCGGCGCGGTGGTGATCGACGTCGGCACCAATCCCACCGACGACGGCGGCCTCACCGGCGACGTCGACTTCGACGCGGTCGCCGAGCGGGCCTCGGCCCTCACGCCGGTCCCCGGCGGCGTCGGCCCCGTCACCACCGCCCTCCTCCTGCGCCACACGGCCCGGGCGGCGAACCTCCCGTGAACTGTGGAAAGGCTCTTTCATGCGTGACGTCCTGATCATCCAGAACAGCAGGAGCGGCGGCCCCGGCCGGTTCGGCGGCTGGCTGGAGGAGGCCGGGCTGCGGCTGGACGTGGTGCGCGCCCACGACGGCGCCCCGGTGCCCGGCAGGCTCGCCCACGACGCCATGATCATGCTGGGCGGCGGCTACCTGCCCGGCGAGGACGACCGGGCTCCCTGGCTGGCTCCCACCCGGCAGCTGGTGGCCGAGGCGCTCGATCGCGGGGTCCCGCTGTTCGGCATCTGCCTGGGCGGCCAGATGATCGCCGAAGTGGCCGGCGGCGAGGTGACCGGCGACACGGGCGCCCCCGAGAACGGCAGCATCCCCCTCACGATCAGGCCCGAGGCCGCCGCCGACGCCCTCTTCCACGACCTGCCGCCGGTGGTGCCCGCCATCGAGCACCACAAGGACGCGATCACCGCGCTGCCGCCCGGCGCGGTGTGGCTCGCGGAGACCGAACGCTGCCCCTACCAGGCGTTCCGCGTGGGCGAGCAGGCGTGGGGCGTCCAGTTCCACCCCGAGGTGGTGCCGGAGCGCATCCGCGAGTGGGAAGCCGACGGCTTCGACCCGGACGAGGTCCACGCCCGCGCCGTCGCCGACGAGCCGGTCTCCACGCCGATCTGGCGCGAGGTGGCCACCCGCTTCGCCAAGCTCGTCTGACGGCGCTCAGCTCGTGTACGCGTCGTAGCCGAGCTTGACGGCGACGGCCAGGCCGCAGGCGGCGGCGAGGTAGCGCAGGCTGTGGCCCGGCAGGCGGCGGGCGATCTTGGGGCCGAGCCAGCCGCCGGCCAGGAAGCCCAGGGCCAGCGGCAGCGCCGCACCCCAGTCGACCGGCCCGAACAGCGCGAACCCGGCCGCCGCCACCGCGTTGGCCAGCCCGGACAGCACGTTCTTCAGCGCGTTGAGCTTGGCCGGGGTGCCCTCCAGCATCGACGACAGCACCGCGAACATGAGGAGGCCGCCCGCCGCCCCGAAGTAGCCGACGTAGATCGCCACGGCGAACAGCGCGCACCGCGTGAGCAGCCCGTGCTCGCTGTGCCGCACCCCTCTCGGCGGGCGGACCAGCAGCAGCGAGGCCAGCCCGATCAGCCACGGGGCGATCTGCTCGAACGTCTGCGAGGGCGTCACGAGCAGCAGGTACGCGCCCGTGGCCCCGCCGAGCGCGGTCAGCCAGCCCAGCCTGAGCACCCGGGGCGCCTGCCCCGCCAGCTCCGGCCGGGAGCCGAGGGCCGCGCCGAGTCCGGTGAACAGCAGCGCGACGGTGTTGGTGACGTTCGCGGTCAGCGGGGGCAGGCCGAACGCCAGCAGCGCCGGATAGGACACGATCGAGGCGAGACTCACCACGGTGCTGACCACGCCGGCCGCCAGCCCGACTCCGAGCAATCCGAGAATTTCGCCGACGATCACGGAGACATGCTAGAGATTGTCCGTTTTGTCCGACTAACCGGGTCGCCGCCCGCGCGCCGCCCTCCCCAGCGCGGCGCGTCCCTCGTCCCGCCGCACCCAGGATC
>NZ_LAVL01000197.1 GCF_001083785.1 Nonomuraea sp. SBT364 | reverse complement strand
GATAAGACGAGTCTGCGATGATCTCGCCATGCCTCGCTGGAAACTCCCCGCGCCGAGGCCGGCCGTGAGGGCGAGGCCGGCCACGAGCGCGGGGAGTTTCCAGCGAGGCATGGCGAGATCATCGCAGACTCGTCTTATCCGCGTATTGGGCGAAACGTCACCCCTGTCACACTTTGGTGATCTACGGTGTGTCGCATCTCTGGTTCCGGATGTGTGAGGAGATGTGATGTTCCGTCGAGCTCTGGGGGCTCTGGTCGCCGCGGGGGCCATGGTCCTGACGGCCGTGCCCGCTTCTGCGGCCGGGGTGGAGCCGCTGCCCCGGGCGCACGCGCACAACGACTACGAGCACGACCGGCCCCTGCTGGACGCCCTCGACCACGGGTTCACCAGTGTCGAGGCCGACATCTACCTGGTGGACGGGGAGCTGCTCGTCGGGCACGACCCGGAGGACCTGCGTCCCGGCCGCACCCTCCAGGCGCTCTACCTCGATCCGCTGGCGCGGCGCGTACGGGACAACCACGGCTGGGTCTACCCGCGCAGCCGCCGGCAGGTCCAGCTCCTGGTGGACATCAAGAACAACGGCGCCGCCACCTACACCCAGCTCGACCAGGTGCTGCGCTCCTACCGCAAGATGCTCACCACCTACCACAAGGGCAAGGTCAAGGCCGGGGCGGTGACGGTCGTGGTCAGCGGGGACCGGCCGCGTGACCTGATGGCCGGTCAGGAGCGGCGCTCGGCCTTCTACGACGGCCGCCTGTCGGACCTGGGCCAGGGCGGCGCGTCCCTCGTCCCGCTGATCAGCGACAACTGGACCAACCACTTCACCTGGCGCGGCGAGGGTCCGATGCCGGAGGCGGAGCGGGCCAAGCTGCGCGACATCGTGGCGACGGCGCACCGTGACGGGCAGCGGGTCCGCTTCTGGGCGACCCCGGACGTGGCCGGCGCCGCGCGGGACGCGCTCTGGAGCGAGCTGGTCGCGGCCGATGTGGATCACATCAACACCGACGACCTGGCCGGCCTGCAGCGGTTCCTGCGGGAGCACGACGGCGAGCGGGCGGAGGCCGCGTGACGGGCGGGTAATTTCGTCGCTTAGGTGTGGATGATCCGGTAAGTTCCGGATCGGGCTGACCGCGGGACTTCGGCGCGACTTCCGGAAACCGCCTTGACAGCGATGCCTCGCAGCTCGTTCCCTCATTCCCCGGTCAGCCCACCGTCACCTGGGGGGCCGATGGACACCTACGCCGAGCTGATCGAGTGCGAGGACGTGCTGCTCTTCGCCAACGCGGCGATCACCTCCACGGGCCAGCGCGAGTTCCACGGCGGGGCGGGCGAGCAGCGGCTCTCCCTCGACTTCCTGCACCGCTACGTGCACGGCAACTATCCCGGCCTGTACGCGGCCACGCTCGCGCTCGACATCAACGACCACAACGCCGCCCTGATCATCGCGACGCTGCTCAGGGAGCGCGGCGCCGTCGACGGGCGGCTGATCGCCCGGCGGCTCGCCAGGATGAGCCCGCCCCGCGTCTACCGGCTGTTCCGGCAGTTGCAGCGGGACGGGGTCAACAACCGGCGCACCAGGGCGATCATGCGCGACTGGCTGCTCGCCCGCCCCGACCTCGCCTTCGACGCGGTCAAGTACCGCTCCGCGGTGAAGGCGGCGGTGCGGCACGCGCATCTGAAGCCGGCGGGCGAGCTGGGCGACTTCCTGTTCGCGCCGCGCCGGCGCACCAGGTTCGACACGCCGGTGCTGGAGGCGTGGCGGCGGGCGCACTACGACAAGAAGGCGCTGTACGACCTGCCGTACACGGTCGCGGAGGGGTTCGCCGCCCGGCACGGGATCAGCCGGGCGGTTTTCCTGGAGCGGATCGCGCCCCGGCTGACCAGGCTGGAGCGGCTGCGGCTGACCGGGGCGGCGCGCGGGAGCGGCGTCGAGACCGGCGCCGACCTGGCCGCGCTGCCGCTGGTGCGCGCGGCCTCGTACGTGCTGTCGCTGCCCGTCGAGGAACGGCGGCGGCATGTCGCCGCGCTGCGCGCCGGCGCGGCGCGGGTGGCAGGGGCGCGCGCCGGGACGTGGGGGAACGTCACGGCGGTGCTGGACGACAGCTTCTCCTCCTACGGCTCGCCGGTGAAGAAGCGGCGGCCGCTGGCGGTCGCGCTGGCCTGCCACTACCTGCTGGAGGCGCTGGCCGGTCGCTACACCGGGCTGTGGCTGTCGGGCCGGGCGGAGGCCGTGACGGCCCGGCCGGCCGGGGCGACGCCGCTCGGGACGCGCGTCCTCGACGCGCTGGAGACGCGGCCCGACCGGCTGGTGATCGTCTCCGACGGCTGGGACAACGCGCCGCCCGGGCTGGCCGCCGAGGTGCTGCGGGTCTGGCGGCGCAAGCTGGACCCCGCCGGAGAGGTACGGATCGCGCACCTCAACCCGGTGTACGACGCGGAACGGTTCGACGTGCGGCGGCTGTCGCCCCTGGTGCCGACGGCCGGCATCCGCGACGCCGAGGACCTGCCCGCGCTGGTCGAGCTGGCCCGCTTCGCCGAGGGGCGCACCGGGCTGTCCGAGCTGCACGCGTACCTGAAGGAGCGGGCATGGTCGACCTGACCGGGCTGGTGACCGGGCCCGCCCAGACCTGGGGAACCGTGCGGCTGGTGCCGCTGGTGCGGCCTGAGCCGATCGTGGACCTGCGGCTGCACGCCAGGGTGTTCGGCGACGAGCTGTCCATGGCCTTGCTGCCGGACCGTACCGTCTACACCGCGTACGTGCCGCACGCCTTCGTGGCGTCGTGGACCCGCGACGGGACGCCCGCCGCGGCGTACGGGACGCAGCTCGGGGAGCCGCTGCGCCGCGTGCCCATCAGGACGCACCGCCGGATGGTCCGGCGGGAGGCCAAGAACCGGCTGCGGATCCTGCCCCTGCATCTGGCCATGGAGGGCTTCCTGGCGCTGCACTTCGGCCTGCCGGAGATCGCCTGGGAGGATTGGACGCGGGCGGCGCTCGCGGGCGGGCTCTCCCCGCGCGTAGAGGAGGCCTACAGCGGCGCGCAGGTGCGCGGCCTGGACGACGCGCTGCGGATCTTCGAGTTCCATCCGGGACAGTGCGGGCTGCTCCTCTACGTGGGCGACGCACTGGCCGGCGCTTTCGTGGTGCCGCACCCGGAGGACTACCGGGCGCTGCACCCGACGCTGATCCGGGACCTGTTCGGGGAGCTGATCCACGAGTACGCCCTGCACTACCCGGTACGGGACTTCCGCGCGGCGATCGACGACGGCCTGGTGGCCTCGCTCGCCGATCTGCGGCGGCAGGCCGTGCGGCAGGAGGAGGAGTGGGCCGGCTTCCACGACTCCGTCATGGCAGCGGGCCTGACGGCGCCGAACGTGCAGGACGTCTACCGGCTCGGGCGGTTCACGCTGAAGCGCTTCCTGCCCGCCTTCGACCGGCGCGCCGAGAACCACATCGGCGAGCTGATCACCGACGAGGAGGGGCGGACGGCGTACCTGAAGACGTTCCGGCTCTCGCAGGCGCAGGTCCGGCGCGGCTACCTGCTGAGCGAACTGGCCGCGCACGGGTGGAGCCTCGTGGCCACGGCCGCCACGCTCCGCACCAGCTCCGCCGAGCTCCGTACGCGGATCGAGCGGGCGGGGTTCGCGCGGCTGTTGCGATAGGCGTCCGGAGTCGGCGGACTTTTCCGGACCTGACTACTCTGTCTGCGGTGAGCGGCGAACGGGTCATCGGCGGGTACGTGCTGCGGCGCGTGCTCGGCCGGGGCGGCATGGGCGAGGTGCACCTGGCCAGCACGCCCACCGGCGGCCTGGCGGCGGTGAAGCTGATCCATCCCGCGCTGGCCGGCGATCCGGCGTTCCGCCGCCGGTTCGAGCGGGAGGTCGCGGCCGCCCGGCGGGTGGCCCGGTTCTGCACCGCGCCGGTGCTCGACGCGGGGATCGACGGAGAAGTCGCCTATCTCGTCACCGAATACGTCAAAGGCCCTGACCTGACGCGGGCCGTCCAGGATCAGGGGCCGCTGTCCGGCGGCAACCTCGACGCCCTGGCGGTGGGGATCGCGACCGCGCTCAGCGCCATCCACGGCGCCGGGGTGATCCACCGCGATCTCAAGCCGTCCAACGTGCTGCTGTCGCCGCTCGGGCCCAAGGTGATCGATTTCGGCATCGCGCAGCTCGTCGGCTCCGACAGCCAGGCCAGTCAGGCCATCCTCGGGACGCCCTCGTACATGGCCCCCGAGCAGGCGCGCGGTGAGCCGCTCACGCCCGCCACCGACGTGTACGCGTGGGGTGGGGTGATCGCGTTCGCCGGGACCGGGCGGGCGCCGTTCGGCAGCGGCGCGCCCGGCGAGGTGTTGTACCGGATCGTCAGCGAGGAGCCCCGGCTCGACGGGCTGGACGAGGGCATCCGCGACCTGGTGTCGCGGGCGCTGGCCAAGGACCCGCGCGAACGGCCCACCGTCCAGCGGCTCCTCGCCGACCTCCTCGGCGGCGCCCAGGTCAGCGCCGCCTCGGCCACCCAGGTCGTCGAGCGCACCTGGACGACCCCGGGCCCGCCTCCGGCGGCGATGCCGCCCGGCGCCCCGGCGGCACCGGCGCCCGGTGTCCTCGGTCCGGGGCCCGGCGGGGCGGTGGCTTCCGGCCCGCGGGCGCGGCGCCGCTGGTTGTGGGCCGGCGGGGGGATCGCCGCGGTCGCCGTGCTGGCCGTCGCCGCCGCCCTCCTGCTGAGGGGGCCGGGGGCCGAGAGCTGGCCGTACGAGGCGGACTTCGGCTCGTGGGAGGTCGGCGCGTCCGACGGCGGGAACGCCCGGCAGGACGGCGCCTCTTACGAGTTGACCGTCAAGGACGGGTGGCGGCTGTGGAAGTCGGCGACGCGGGCGGAGCCGGCCGGCGGCGTGGTGGTGAGCGCGAAGGCGGCGTTGGCTGAGGGACGCGGCGAGTACGGCGTGTGGTGCCGCGGCACCGGCGGCGACCGTTACGAGTTCGCCGTGAGCGGGTCGGGCAAGGTCGCCATCGTCAAGCGCCGCGCCGGCCGGGAGGGCGTCGTCCTGTACGGTCCCGAGCGGGTGAAGACGGGCGAGGCGAACCGGGTCGTGGCGGAGTGCGCCGGCGACGGGGACGAGGTGAAGCTGCGCATGTGGCTGAACGAGACCCTCGTCGCCGAGGCCGCCGACGCCGACGGTCCCTACGACGCCGGCGCGGCCGGGGTGCACGCGGCGCCCGACGCGGGGGCGACGGTGCGGGTGCGGTTCGAGTCGTTCGCGCTGCGGCCCGCGCAGGGGTGAGGGGCGTGCGGTTCCGGGTGCTGGGCCCGCTGCGGGTCGAGGGCGGCCAGGAGCCGGGCCCGGCCAAGCACCGCGCGCTGCTCGCGGCGCTGCTGGTCTCGGCGGGCCGGGCGGTGCCGGTCGAGCGGCTGGTGAGCGTGCTGTGGGGGGATCGGCCGCCGGCGTCGGCCGATCCGGTGCTCCGGGTGTACGTCAGCGCGCTGCGCAAGATCGTCGACGGCATCACCACGGTGCCCGGCGGGTACCTGATCGCGGCCGATCCGGACGAGGTGGACTGCCACCGGTTCGAGCGGCTGGTCGGGCGGGCCAGGAAGGCGCGGGACGCGGGCTCGGTCGCGGAGGCGGCCGAGGCGTTCCGGGAGGCGCTGGCGCTGTGGCGGGGCCCGGCGCTGGCCGACGTCGACAGCGCCGAGCTGCGGCGGGCGCACGCCGTGCCGCTGGAGGAGTTGCGCCTGACCGCCCTGGAGGAGCGGGTCGAGCTGGACCTGCGCCTCGGGCGGGGCGCGGAGGTGGTCGGCGAGCTGCGGGCGCTGGTCAACGCGCATCCGCTGCGGGAGCGGGCGTGGGCGCACCTGCTGGCCGCGCTGCATCAGGCGGGCCGCCGTTCGGAGGCGCTGACCGCCTATCAGGAGGCGCGCCGGATCCTGGTGGACGACCTGGGGCTGGAGCCCGGGGCGGAGCTGCGGGAGGCGCACGAGCGGGTGCTCCGGGGGGACGTGCCCGTCGTTGCGGGGGGCGAGCGAAAGATCCCGCTGAATGAGACGCCGCCGGATATTTCGGATTTCACGGGGAGGGCGGAGGTGCTCGCCTGGATCCTCCGCTCAGCGGCCCCGGCCCCGGCGGGCCCGGCCGGCGGTGGGGCGCCTGTGCTTCTGGTGGTGCACGGGCCGCCCGGCTGCGGGAAGTCGGCGGTGGCGGTGCGGGCCGCGTCCCGGACGGAGCTGCCCGACGGGCGGCTCTACGCCGTGCTGGGCGACCGGTCGCCGAGCGCGGTGCTGGAGGACCTGCTGCGGTCGCTCGGGTGCCCGGACGGCAGCGTGCCGCCGACGCTGGACGAGCGGGTGCGGCTCTACCGGCGGCTGACCTCCGGCCGGCGGTTGCTGCTGGTGCTGGACGACGCCGCCGACGAGACGCAGGTACGGCCCCTGCTCCCCACCGGGGCGGGCAGCGTGACGCTGGTGACGAGCCGGTCGCCGCTCGCCGGGCTGGAGGCGGCCAGGGCGTACGAGCTGGGGGTGCTGGAACCCGGGGAGGCGCTGGAGATGCTCGCCGGGGTGGCGGGCCGGGAGCGGGTGGCGGCCGAGCCGGAGGCGGCGCGGGAGATCGTCCGGCTGTGCGGAGGGCTCCCGCTGGCGCTGCGGATCGCCGGGTCCCGGCTGGCCAGGAAGTCCGGCTGGACGGTGGCGCATCTGGCCGGGCGGCTGGGGGACGAGCGGCGCAGGCTGGACGAGCTCAGCGCCGGTGACCTGGCCGTGCGCGGAAGCCTGGCGGTCGGGTATCGCGGGCTGGCCGAGGCCGAACGGCGGCTGCTGCGTGAGCTGGGCGCGTGGACGGCGCCGGACTTCGCGGCGTGGGTGCCGGGGGCTGACCTGGAACCGCTGGCCGGGGCCGGGCTGCTGCAGTCGCGCGGGCTGGACGAGGCCGGGCAGGAGCGTTACGGGTGGCACGACCTGACCCGGCTCTACGCCGTGGAGCGGCTGGCAGAGGAGGGCGGTCCCGGCCCGGTGCTGCGCGCCCGCGCGGCGGAGGTGCTCGACCGCGCCAGGCGCGCCAGGTCCGCGCTGCTCCCCGCCGAGCCGGGCTCCGGCCGGACCCAGGTCTCCGACCACCAGGGAGAGCAGGCAGGGCGGGGGGAGCCACACGGGCAGGGGGAGCGCGAGCCGGGCGGGCGGGGGCCGGCGACGGCGTGGTTGCGGCACGAGGCGCGGTGGCTGGCGGCGGAGCGGCGGTTCCTGGCGGCGGCCGTGGGCGACTTTTGTCGGGCGGGCCTGCACGAGGCGGCCTGGCGGCTGGCCTTCTACCTGACGCCGCTGTTCGAGCTGGGCGGACACCACGACGACTGGCACGCCACCACCGCGACCGGGCTGGACGCGGCACGGGCGGCGGGACATCGGCAGGGCGAGGCGCTGCTGCTGCGCGGTCTGGCCGATCTGCACCGGGCGGAGGGCCGCCCCGACGCCGCCGCGGCCGCGCTGAGGGCCGCGCAGCCGCTCGTGGAGGGGCTGGAGCTGGCCCGCGTGACGCTCCGGCTGGGCCTGGTCGAGCCGCGCCCGGCCGAGGCCGAACGGGTGTTGCGCCGGGCGCTGACGGTCTTCGAGCAGGCGGGCGACCAGCGGGGCCGGGCCGACACGCTGCGCGGCCTCGGCGCGCTCCTGGGCGACCAGGCCGTGCTGGAGCGGAGCCTGGCCGGCTACCAGGAGCTGGGCGACCCGCGCGGGGCCGCCGAGGCGCTGCTGGACCTGGCCAGGCTGCACCTGAGGGCGGGCCGCCACGCCGAGGCACGCGAGCACGCGGAGCGGCGGATCGCGGTCAACCGGCGGCTGGGCGACCGCCTGCCGGAGGCCCCCGCGCTGCTCGTGCTGGCCATGATCGCCAGGGCCCGGGGCGAGCCGGAGTCGGCCGCCGAACCGGCCAGGCAGGCGGCGGAGACCTACACCGCGTACGGTGATCGCCGCAACGCCGCCGCGGCCCTGCTCGTCCTGGCGCGGGCGTACCTGGAAGTGGGGGACCACGACCGAGCGGTTGATGTCCTGACGCGTGCTATGGGAGAGTTTGACCTCCTTGGCGACCGGCAGGGCCGCGCCGAGGCCGAGCAACTGGCGCGGGAGGCGCGCCGGCGCCTATAGCGGGCTATGCGAATCCTGAAGGTCGTCCCGCTAGCTTCGAGCCAAGAGTCGAACCCCCGAAAGGTGACCATGGACATGCGCAAGACGATCGCGCTCGCGGTGGCGGCCGTCGCGCTGGCCGGCTGCGGGATGCTCCCGGCACAGCCGGGCAGCGGCGGCGGCGAGGAGAAGCAGGCCGCCACCACCGGGCAGCAGGCCGGCGCGCCCGCCGAGGAGCGCACCCCCGAGCAGCCCGCCGAGCAGCCCGCCGAGCAGCAGAGCGCGCCGCCGCAGAGCGGGCAGGTCATCGCCACCCACGAGACCGACGTGTCAGGCGCGAGCGACACGGGCCGGGCCCGGGTGGAGGTCACCGGGCTGAAGCGGCAGGGCAAGATTCTCACGCTCAACTGGACCATCACCGCCGTCGAAGGCAAGGTCAACATGCACAACGGCATGGGCGGCGGCGCGCTGGACTACTCCGTGTCGGCCGTGTCGCTGATCGATCCGATCAACGCCAAGCGCTACCGCGTCGCCCGGAACAACAGCGGTCCCGGCGCGCAGTGCGTGTGCTCGGATACGCAGGGCGACTTCCTGGACAAGGGTGACAAGAGCTCCCTGTACGCCGTCTTCGCCGCGCCGCCCGCGGATGTGACGAAGGTCAACATCGAGATGCCGATGATCGGCGTGCTGACCGATGTTCCGATCTCTTAGCCTGGCGCTCGTCCTGGCGCTGTCGCCCACGCCGCCGCCCGATTCGGCCGTCGGCGTCGTGGAGGACCTGGTGATGCCCGTGGAGGACATCATCGGCGCCGTCGAGTCGCTCGACGGCACCGAGAGCGAGACCCAGCAGGGCACCCAGGTCACGGTCGCGCTCACCAGCGACGTGCTGTTCGCGCTGGACAAGTGGGCGCTGACGGCCAAGGCCAGGGAGCGGCTGAAGGAGGTCGCGGACCAGGTCAACACCGAGGGCGCCGGCGGCGTCGTCAAGATCCAGGGCCACACGGACGACCAGGGCGCCGACGCCTACAACCAGACCCTCTCCACCCGCCGCGCCCAGGCCGTCCAGCAGGCCATGCGCGGGCTGCTCACCGGCGCGGGCGTCACCCTCCAGGCGCAGGGGTACGGCGAGACCCGCCCCAAGCTGCCCAACGTCGTGGACGGCGAGCCGATCCCGGCGAACCGCGCCAAGAACCGCCGTGTCGAGATCGTCTACGACGTCAAGGAGACTGGATGAGCGCCTCGCCGAGCGGGGTGCGGCTGTAGAGGACCGAGCGGCCGCTGCGGGTGCGCCCGACGAGGCCGGCCCGGCGCAGCACCGCCAGGTGGTCGCCGACGCCGCCGAGCGTCATCGAGAGCTGGGCGACGAGCTGGCTGGTGCTGGCCGGGCCATCGAGCGCGGTGAGCACCGCGGCGCGGCCCCGGCCGAGCAGCGCGGCCAGGCCGTCGGCGGCCGGCTCCGGGCTCTCCCACAGCGCCGCCGTGCCGAGCGCCGGGTACGTGAGCCCGTACGCGCGCGGCGGGTCCAGGTAGACGTAGGAGGCTCCGAACGCGTTCGGGATCAGCACCAGGCCGACGCCGCTGGGCCGGTGCATGACCGCGCCGGGCCTGCCGGGCTTGCCGAGCAGGATGCGCCCGTCCCGCGTCACCATCTCGATGTCGAGCCGGTCGAACACGTCCGCCCAGCCGTACACCGCGAGCCTGCCCGCCCGCTGCACGATGTCGCGTTCCAGGAGCGCGCGCAGCCGCGGCCATCGCGGGGCGAGCAGGCCGCGCCAGAGGGACTCCAGCGCGTCGGCGACGCGCCCGGCCACGTCCGGGACGTCCAGCGCGGGGTCCAGCGGCCGGCCCCGGTGACTGAGCCGCAGGTCGGCGGCCGCCCGATCGGCCGGCGTGCGGCGGACGGCCAGCGCCTCGTCCTCGAAGACGGTGCCGAGCCCGGCGGGCGGCACGCAGTAGAAGTCGGGGATGTAGTCGGTCACCCCGTGCAGCTTCGCCAGGGCGCGCAGCACCGGGTCGGCCGCCAGCAGCCGCTCGTAGCGGTCGCGGACGCGGGACGTCCACAGCGAGATGCCCGGCGGCGCCGGATGCCCGGCGAACACCCCGAGCACGCCGACGACCTGGGACATCGGGGACAGCCCGAACCGGACCCTGGCCAGGTCTTCGGGGGTGCAGTCGAGGTAGGCCATCGTGGTTTCGCCTCCTGACGAAACAGTAGCCGGTTCCCGCCCTACCGGCGAAAGTCCGCTGTTATGCAGACGTATCGGGACGTGTTCGCCGTACGCGAGTTCAGGACGCTGTTCGCGGGGTCCACGATCGACGTGGCGGGGGGCACGGTGACCATGCTCGCCGTATCCACGCTCGTGTACGCGCACACCGGGTCGCCGTTCCTGGCGGCGGTGGCGTACCTGGCGGGGTTCCTGCCGCAGGCGGTGGGGGCGCTCACGCTGGGGTGGCTGGCCGACCGGCTGCCGCCCCGGCCGCTGCTGGCCGGGTGGGAACTGGTGCGGGCGGGCGCGCTGGCGGTGGTCGCGCTGGGGGCGCTGGGGGCGCTGCCGGTGTGGGGGATGCTGACGCTGCTCATGGCGGTCGGGCTGTTCGACGCAGTGCGCTCGGCGGCGTCCAACGCGCTGGTCGCCGATCTGCTTCCGGGCAACGGCTACGTGCTGGGCCGCTCGGTCATGAGCATCGCGGTCGGCGCCATGCAGATCGCCGGGTTCGGCGGCGGGGCGCTGCTGCTCACGCTGATCGGCCCGGACACGGCGATGTGGGCCGGCGCGGCGGCGGCGCTGGCGGTCGCGGCGCTCTACCGGCTCGGGCTGCGGGCCAGGCCCGCGCGGGCGACGTCACGGCGGCCCGTCGCCGGGACGCGGTCGCTGCTCGGCGACCGGAACCTGCGCGGGCTGCTGCTCGCGCAGTGGGTGCCGAACGGGCTGATCGTCGGCGCCGAGGCGCTGTACGTGCCGTACGCGGGGGAGTCGGCCGGCGTGCTGTTCGTGGCGGCGGCGGGCGGGATGCTGGTGGGCGACGCGGTGGTGGGGCGCTGGACCACCCCGGGGACGAGGCTGCGGCTGGGGGTGCCGCTGTACGTGCTGCTGGCCGTGCCGTACCTGCTGTTCGCGCTGCGGCCGGAGGTGTGGGTGGCGGCGGGGCTGGTGGCGGTGGCGTCGTTCGGGTTCGCCGGGCACCTCGGCACGCAGGAGCGCTATCTGGCGGCGCTGCCGGAACAGATGCGCGGGCAGGGGCTGGGGCTGGCCGGCAGCGGCATGCAGACGGGGCAGGCGCTCGCCGCCTCGCTGACCGGAGCGGTCGCCGAAGGCGTGCCGGTGCCGGCGACCATGGCGCTGGCGGGGATGGCGTCCCTGGTGGCCACCGGTCTCCTGGCGCGCCACCTGGGCGCCGGGCGCCGGGCGCGCCGGGTGGCGTAGCCGGTCAGTCGGCCGCCAGTTCGCCGAGCGACACCGCGATGGTCTGCGGGGCCCCGCCGCCCCGGCGGATCTTGATCTGGACCTTGTCTCCCGGTCGGTAGGTGGTGAGCGCCTCGGTGAGCGCCGCCATGGTGGGGGTCTCCGTCTCGTTGACCCCGACGATCACGTCCCCCTCGCGGATGCCCGCCTTCTCGGCGCCGCTGCCCTTAACCACCGACACGACGCCGACGCCCGCCGGCCGGCCGTCCTCGCCGATGATCGTGCTGCCCCGGATGCCGAGCGCCGCCCGGTGGCTGTTGATCACCTTGCCGTGCTTGATGATCTGGGCGGCGATGTCCACGGCGGTGTTGCTCGGGATGGCGAAGCCGATGCCCGGCGCCGCGCCGCCGCCCAGGCTGGGATCGGTCGCGGCCAGCGTCGGGATGCCGATCACCTGCCCTGACAGGTCCACGAGCGCGCCGCCGCTGTTGCCCGGGTTGATCGCCGCCGACGTCTGGACGGCTCCCGCGATCGTCGCGCCGGGCGAGCCGGGGTTCTCCGGCTCGCTCACGGTACGGCCCAGCGCCGAGACGATGCCGTTCGTCACGCTGCCCGACAGGCCCAGCGGGTTGCCCATGGCCAGCACGAGCTGGCCCACCCGGAGCTTGGCCGAGTCGCCGAACCTGGCCGGCTGGAGCCCCTGCGGATCGTCCACCTTGATCACCGCGAGGTCGCCGGCCGGGAACGCCTCGACCAGCCTGGCCCGGCGGGTCGCGCCGCCGGTGGCGAGTGTCACGTCCATCTGCTTGGCGTCGCCCACCACGTGCGCGTTGGTGACGATGTGGCCCTCGGCGTCGTAGACGACGCCGGAGCCCAGGCCGGTGCTGGTGTTGATCTGCACGATCGACGGCAGCACTTCCGCGATGACGCGCTCGTACGCGGTCTCCAGGGCCATCGCCTGGCCGGAGGGCGAGGCCGGCGCGGAATCCGCGGGCGAGGTCGTAGCTGTGGCCGTCGGCGGAGCCGGCGTGCCCGGCGACTCGGCGGCCGGCGGGGGCACCTGGCCACAGCCCGCGACCAGCGTCAACGCGGTCAGTGCTGCCAAGGTCCTCTGCATGGAGCACTTCTGCCCGGCTCAGCCGGAAAGATACGCCTCCCTGACATTTCGCCTGCTCAGCTTGCCCGTCGGGGTACGCGGCAGCGACTCCCGGTACTCGATCGCGCGCGGGTGCTTGAGCCTGGCCAGCCGGGGCCCGCAGTGGCGCAGCAGCTCCGCCGTCAGGCCGCCGTCGCCGGTGACCCCCGGCGCGGGCTGCACCAGCGCCACCACCTTGTGCCCCCACTCCGGGTCCGGCACCCCGATCACCGCCACGTCCGCCACCGCCGGGTGCTCCAGCAGCGCCGCCTCGATCTCCGCCGGATAGATGTTCACACCGCCCGAGATGATCAGATCGGTCCTGCGGTCCAGCAGGAACAGGTAGCCGTCCTCGTCCAGATAGCCGATGTCGCCCGGCGTGTAGTCGCGGCCGCGCATCGCCTGCGCCGTCTTGCCGGGGTCGCCGTGATACTCGAACCGGTTGATGCCGCCGATGTACACCAGGCCCGGCTGCCCCCGCGGCACCTCCTCGCCGTCGTCGCCGACGATCGTGAACGCCATCCCGTCCAGCGCCCGGCCGACCGTACCCGGCTTGGCCAGCCACTCCCGCGACGACACCATCGTGGCCACCGCCGCCTCGGTCGAGCCGTAGTACTCCCACAGCACCGGGCCCAGCCAGTCGATCATCGCCTGCTTGGTCGCGGGCGGGCAGGGGGCCGCGCCATGGTAGAGGTGGGTGAGCGACGACAGGTCGTACGACTCCCGATCCGGTACGGCCAGCAGCCGGTGGAACATGGTCGGCACCATGAACGCGTTCGTCACCCGGTGGCGCTCGATCAGCCGCAGCGCCTCGGCCGCCTCGAACCGCTCCGGCGCCACGATCGCGTGCCCGAACTGCAGCGCCATCATCGCCTGGCCGTACGGGGCCGAGTGGTAGAGCTGGGAGCAGACCAGGTGCACGCCGTCCTGCGGCAGGCCGAAGTGCTTCCAGCTCTTGCGCATGAGGATCGGGTAGAGGTCCTCCGGGGTCAGGTCCAGCAGCCGCCGGCGCACGCCCTTGGGCCTGCCGGTGGTGCCGGAGGTGTAGAGCATCATCGAGCCGGCGCGGCGGTGGGCGGGGGCCTCGTCCGGCCGGCCCTCCGTCAGGTCGCCGACCGTCAGCCTGCCCGGGGCGACGACCACCTTGGCCCGGGAGTCGGCCACGATGTAGGCGATCTCGTCGTCGGTGTAGTGCCAGTTGACCGGGACCAGGTAGGCGCCGGTCTGGTAGGTGGCGAGCATCATGGTCAGCGCGTCGAGCCCGTTCTTGAGCACGGTCACCACCGCGTCGCCGTGGCCCACGCCCTTCTCGACGAGGCCGTGCGAGGCCTGGTTCACCCGGGTGAGCAGGTCTCCGTACGTGGTGGTCCGGTCGCCGAGCTGGGCGGGCCGCCCGGGGTCATTGGCCGCGATCTCATAGAAGCCCCTCATGTCTGGCGACATTACAGAATTTAGTTCTGCAAACGGAATAGCGGAAATTTCGGCTTGCGGGGTGACGTAGCCTCGTCCCATGGCGGACGTCGGCGACCAGGACCACACCAACGATGCTCCCACCGCTCCCTTCCGCAAGATCGTCGTCCCGGGAACACCACGAACACCAGCAGCACCGCCGCCACGGTCGCCACCACGGCCCCGAGCAGGTAGATCACCTTGATCGGCACATCCCCGATCCGGCTCACCACCCCGCCCTTGGGCTCC
>NZ_LAVL01000196.1 GCF_001083785.1 Nonomuraea sp. SBT364 | reverse complement strand
CCCGCGCCCGCGGGGCCCCCCCCCTGCGCGCGGGCCCGGGGGGGGGGTGGCGGCCCCTGTCGCGGGGGCCGTGTGCCCCCCCCCCCGCCCCCCCCGCCCCCGCCCCGCCGCGCGACCTCGGCACGCTCCTCGCCCGGCTGCACCGCTGCGCCCCCGCCACGGCCGCCGGGCTCGGCGGCCGTGGCGGGGGCGCAGCGGTGCAGCCGGGCGAGGAGCGTGCCGAGCTCGCGCGGCGTGGCGGGCGCGGCGAGGTCGGCGGGGCGCAGATCGGCCCAGTCGTAGAGGCGCAGCCACCGCCCACCGGGTCCCGCGAGCAGGTGGCGGCCCTCGCGGTCGGGGTGGCTCGCCGGCAGCCGGACCCCGGCGCCGGCCGCCCGCCGGGCGAAGGCCAGCTCCGCCTCGACGACCGCGCCCGGCGGCGGCTCGCCGAAGATCTCCTTGAGCGCGTAGCGTGCCGGGCCGACGTCCAGGCGCCAGATCTGCCCCAGCGCGCCGCGCCGCCCCGCCGACACGGCCACATCCGTGTCCCATCCGAACGCTTCGCGCACGTATGCGATCAGTTCGTGATCCACGCCCCAGTATGGGCGGCGGAAACCCGCCATGGCGACTCTCCGCCGGTAACAAATCTTGGGATGACCCACCTGATGTCCTGACAATCTGTCCTGCGCGGTGTTAATGATCACCCGCGTGGAACAGAGGGAGGAACCCCAGAGATGCGACCACTGCCCCGTGCCGTCGCAGCGACCACCGGCGCGGCGGTGCTGGCCTTCGGGCTCGCCGTGCCGGCTGAGGCCGAAGCGGGAGGTCCGCCCGTCACGCCGGCGACCACGCACACGCTGACGCTGATCACCGGCGACGTCGTCGACGTCCGGACCTACGCCGACGGCCGGCAGGCCGCCGCCCCGCGACCGGCGGCGGGCCGCCCACAGCCCGCGTTCAAGACCGTCGAGCGGGACGGCGACCTGTACATGATCCCGCAGACCGCGCGGCCGCTGCTGGCGGCGGACCGGCTGGACCGGGAGCTGTTCAACGTCACCACGCTCATCGAGGCGGGCTTCGACGACGCGCGCCGCGCGTCGCTGCCGCTGATCGTCAGCTACGGCGGCAAGCGCTCGCTCGCCGCCCAGCCACCGCCCGCCGGGGCTCGCAGGACGCGGGTGCTCGCCAGCGCGAACGCCGTCGCCGTCGAGCGCGCCCCCGCGCGGGCGGCCGAGTTCTGGGACGCGCTCGGCCCGGCCTCCGCCAAGGCGGCCGCGCTGCCGTACGAGAAGATCTGGCTGGACCGGCCGGTACGGGCCACGCTGGAGGAGAGCGTGCCGCGGATCGGCGCCCCGGCCGCCTGGCAGGCGGGCTACGACGGCGCGGGTGTGAAGGTCGCGGTGCTCGACACCGGCGCCGACGCCACGCACCCCGACCTGGCGGGCCGCATCGCCGAGAGCGCCAACTTCTCCGACTCCGCCGACACGGTGGACCGCAACGGCCACGGCACGCACGTGGCGGCCACGGTGGCGGGCAGTGGCGCGGGCAGTGGCGCGGGCAGTGGCGCGGGCGACGCCGGCCGGCGCAAGGGCGTCGCGCCCGGCGCGTCGCTGTACGTCGGCAAGGTGCTCGGCGACACCGGCGAGGGCTACCTGTCGTGGATCGTCGCCGGGATGGAATGGGCGGCGGCCCAGAAGGTCGACGTCGTCAGCATGAGCCTGGGCACCCCCGACCCGTCCGACGGGCGGGACCCGATGAGCCAGGCGCTGAACACGCTGTCGAGCCAGTCGGACACGCTGTTCGTGGTCGCGGCGGGCAACGAGGGACCGGACGCGGGCAGCGTGTCCTCCCCCGGGGCCGCCGACGCGGCGCTCACCGTCGGCGCCGTCAGCAAGGGTGACGAACTGGCCGCATTCTCCTCGCGCGGCCCCCGCCCCGGCGACGACGCGCTCAAGCCGGAGATCAGCGCGCCGGGCGTCGCCATCGTCGCCGCCCGCGCCGCCGGCACCTCACTGGGCTCGCCGGTCGACGACCGGTACACGGCGCTGAACGGCACCTCGATGGCCACGCCGCACGTCGCCGGGTCGGCGGCGCTGCTCGCCCAGCGCCATCCGGGCTGGAGCGCCCAGCAGCTCAAGGCCGCGCTGATCAGCGCGGCCGAGCCGGTGGACGGCGACCTCGACGCGATCGGCTCCGGCCGGGTGGACGCCGGCCGGGCGGTCGCCCAGCAGGTGTACGCGAACCCGGCCACGATCAGCCAGCCGACCGTGACCGCCGACGCCGCCGCCCTGACCTCGTCGGTCGAGCTGGTCAACGCCGGCGACACGGCCGTCTCCCTGGACCTGACCCTGGACATGCGTGACAACCGGGGCGAACCGGCCCCGGCCGGCATGTTCACGCTGGCCGCGACCCGCGCCGAGGTGCCGCCCGGCGGCACGGCGCGGGTGCCGGTGGCCACCGACCCGTCCAAGAGCGCGCGGGGCCGCTACACCGGGCGGCTGCGCGCCACGGCGGACGGGGTCGCGGTGACGGTCGCGATCGTGCAGACCATCAGCCCGATCCGGCACCGCGTGGAGATCCCCGTCACCTACCGCGACGGCGGCGCGCCCGGCGACGGCTCCAGCGTGGACGTGCTCGACCTGGACACCGGCGACTTCCTCGACCTGCCGGTGCCCGCCGACGGCAAGCTCGTCGCCGACCTGCCCGCCGGGCGGTACTCGATGATGGCCACGCTGTTCGAGCCCCGGCACCCGAGCGTGCAGTCCGCCGAGGTGGTGTTCGCCGGCGACCCGGACGTCGAGATCACCGGCCCGGCGACGGTGCCGATCGACACCCGCGACGCCGGCCGGATCCGGCTGGACACCGCGAAACGGGCCGACCACTCCCAGGTCACGATCGGCCATGTCCGGCGCGGCGACGCGCCCGGCCTGCACTCGTCGTGGATGCTGACGCCCGCCACCGAGCGCGCCTACCTCACGCGCGTCCCGCGGGCGGAGAGCGGCGTGTTCGAGATGTACCACCACTGGGACCTGTACGCGCCGGTCGCCGCCGCCGAGGCGGGCGGCCGGGACGTGCGGCTCGTCCACATGGAGTACGGCCCGGCGTTCGACGGGCGGCGCGACCTGCCCGTGCACGACGGCGGCACGCGTGAGGACTTCACCGGCGTCGACCTGTCCGGCAAGCTGGCGCTGCTGAGCTACCGGCCCGGGGCGGACATGTTCCCGGCGATCGACAGCGCGGCCGAGGCGGGCGCCTCGGTCATCGTCGTCGCGCTGGAGGAGGCGCGGGGCGCGCTGTCGTACTGGGGCAGCGGGCTGACCGTGCCCGCGTTCACCACCGGCCGCGACGGGGCGGCGGCCCTGCGCGCGGCCGGGCGGGCGCGGCTGCGGGGCACCTCGGTGAGCCCGTTCTGGTACGACGTGCTCCGCTGGCACGACGGAGTCCCGCGCGACCTGCGCTACGAGATCTCGCCGCGCACCATGGCGCGCGTCGACGCGAGCTACCACGGCACCTCCGGCGAGGCCGGGTACGGCACCCGCGCCAGCTTCCGTCCGGCGATCGGCGGCATCATGATCAAACCGTCGCCGATCCTCGGCGCGATGCGGCGCGAGGAGTGGACGACACCCGGCGACCTGGTCGTCCGCACCCGGTTCCAGCGTTCGGTGGAGGGCGCGGAGCTGATCAGCGGCGACCGGGCGTACCGGGCGGGGCAGCGGGTGAGCGAGCACTGGTTCGCGCCCGGCGGGCCCGGCCAGCCGCGCGAGCTGTCGAGCGCCTACACCGAGTACGGGCTGCCCGCCCGGCGGAACGGTGACCAGGTGCGGATGCTGACGCCGGCGTTCGGCGACTCCGATCCCAGTCATTTCGGCTTCGTGTACGGCACGGGCGACCGGGCGTCGTTCGCGCTCCGCCGCGGCGGGGAGCTGATCGCCTCCGGCGGGGAGCTGTACAACCAGGTGTTCACCTTCCCCGGGGAGCGGGCGACGTACCGGCTGGAGCAGAGCGCCACCCGCGCGGCCGGCTGGTGGGGCACCGGCACCAGGACGGACACGGCGTGGACGTTCTCCTCGGCCCGGACCGGCGAGCCGGAGGTGCTGCCGTTGCTCACGATCGACTACGCGCTCGGCGTCGACCTGCGCAACAGCGTCCGGGCGCGCGGGCGGCACAGCTTCGGCCTCGCCGTCCGCGCGCCCACCGGCGCCGCCCCCGCGCGGATCGCCGGCGCCGCCGTCCAGCTCTCCTACGACGACGGCGCCACCTGGACCGACGTGCGGGCGGAGCGGCGCGGCGACGGCGAGTACCGGGTCAAGGTCCACCACAAGCGGCAGGACGGGCACGTGTCGCTGAAGGTGGCCGCCTGGGACAGGTCGGGCAACAAGGTCGAGCAGGTGATCGTCAGGGCGTTCGCACTGAGGTGATCGGGCGGCCGGGCTTCAGGGGCTGAGCGTGGCAGGGTTGGCGACGTCGTGGGCGCGCAGCCGGCCGCACATGCCCCAGCGGTCCTGCGGCGCGCTCTCCATCAGCGCGGACCGCAGCAGGTGATCGCCGTCGCCCCGGTCCAGGGCGTCGAGCACGCCCGCGGTGTGGCGGGCCTGGGCGGCGACGGACTCCTCCCAGATCTCCCGCCACCGGGCGACGGCGGGCCGCACCAGCGCGACCGCGCTGGCGTAGAGCCGCAGCAGCGGGCCGGTGTCCCCGGCCCGCAGGGCGTCGGCGACCTGGTGGAAGCCGTCCACGGCCAGGTCCCGGCGGCGGGCGACGGCCTCCTCGGCCGCCTCCGGATCGGCGGGCAGGGCGGCCGCGGCCCGGTAGCGGCCGGGGTCGGCCAGGATCTCCGGCGGGAACGTCATGACGGCGTCGCCCGCCTCGGGCAGCCCGGCGTTCTGCATGACGACCACGACCTCCAGGCCGCCCCGGTTGACGGCCCGGTGGATGGTGCCCGGCGTGAACCAGATGGTCGAGCCCGCGCTCAGCTCGCTCTCGCGGAACCCGTTGACGTCGAGCGTCTGCAGGGCGCCGTGGCCGCCGACGACCACGTACGCCTCGGTGGAGGCGGTGTGCAGGTGCGGGGTGCCGCCCGCGAGCCCGTCGGCGCACGCGCCCGGGTAGACGGACAGGCGGCTGACCGACGTCCCGCCGGGGAACGTGGTCATCGGGCCGCCAGCGCGGCGCGGCCCCGGCCGGCGAGCAGCGCCGTGCCCTCCTCGCCCCGGTCGCCGTCGCCGATCACGACCGCGTAGCGGAACCGCAGCGTCCCGCCGTCCGGCAGGTCCAGTTCCTCGCCGAAGAACGGCGCCGGGCACAGGCAGGCGAAGTCCTCGCTGCGCGCGAACCACTGCGGCGGATGCCGCGGGTTGGCCGTGTCGTCCACGACGACGATCGTCGAGTGGCCGCCCGTTTCGTCGTGCCGGCCGCGGAAGCCGAACCACTCGGCGCGCGTCCCGCGCAGCTCGTCGCCGCCCGCCTTGTCCGGCGACTGGACGACGCCGCCGGTGAACGACCTCGGGCCGCGCCAGAACAGGCCGCCGTAGCCGGCGTTCTCGCGTCCCTTCGTCGTGGGCGAGCCGAACGCCAGCGTGCCGCCCGACACGTTCGTCATCGCCGTGTCGAACACCAGCGACCAGGTCGTCCCGTCCACCACGGCCGCGCCCAGCGACCGCCGCTCCTCGATCACCGGGTCGCCGGCCTGCGACGTCCAGTCGAGCGTGTGCGCCAGCTCGGCGGCGGCGCCCGCCGACAGGCCGGTCATCTCCCGGTGCGTGGCGCTGCCGTTGTTGCCGAGCTGCACGTAGGACCTGCCGTGCACGTACGTGGGGCCGCCCCAGAAGTTGTGCTCCCCCACGTGCGGCAGCGACCAGGCGATGCCCTTGTGCCACACGTGGTCGTGCGGCCGGAACAGCGACACGAGCGCGCCGCCGAGGGTGCGGATCGGGTGGATGTACGGCTTGGGGGACTCCCGTACCGGCGTGTCCGGGCGGTAGACGTAGGTGAACAGCTCCGCGTCGCCGGCCGAGACGGTGACCGACCGGCCGAGCTCGTGGTTGACCTGCAAAGTCACTTGGTCCTCCGGTGTTCCCAGGGGGCGCCGGTCCCGTCCATGCGCAGCGCGAACGGGCTGCCGGGCGCGATCTGGCCGGCTCGCACGCGCTCGCCGGTGAAGGCGGAGGCGTACAGCGCGGCGATGAACTCCATCGTCCGCCGGGTGTCCGTGCTGGTCACCGGCGGCGCCTGGCCGTCGTCGAGGGCGTCGAGCACGGCGGTGAACCAGTCGTCGTGGCCGCTGGCCGCGCCCGGGCCCTCGGGCTTCCACAGCCCGGCGACGTCCTCGTGGCCGGGCGCCGGGGTGACCTTCCAGTCGTCGTCGGTGTAGCCGTACAGGTGCTCCACCTCGACGGTGGCGCGCTCGTAGTCGAAGCGGAGCGCCGAGGTCTGCCGGGGTGACAGCACCGAGTTCACCACCGTGGCGATCGCGCCGTTCTCGAAGGTGACGATCGCCGCCGACACGTCCTCGGTGTCGACCGGGCGTGCCTGCCGGGCGGCGACCGCCGTGACCTCGCTCCACGGGCCGAGCACCGACAGCAGCAGGTCGAACTGGTGGATGCCGTGCCCCATCGTCGGGCCGCCGCCCTCCGACTCCCACGTGCCGCGCCACGGCACCGCGTAGTAGGCCTCGTCGCGGTACCACTGCGTGTCGCAGGTCGCCAGCAGCGGGCGGCCCAGCTCACCGGCCCCGGCCAGGCGGCGCAGCCGCAGCGCGCCCGCGCCGAACCGGTGCTGCAGCACGGTCGCCACGTGCGCCGTCGAGCGGCTCTCCGCCTCGGCAAGGGTGTCGAACTCGGCCAGCGACAAAGTCGGCGGCTTCTCGATCAGCGCCGTCACCCCCGCCTCCAGGCACTCCAGCGCCAGCGGCGTGTGCAGCCCCGGCGGGGTGCACACGTGGACCAGGTCCACCTCCTGCGCGGCCAGCAGCTCGGTCAGGCTCGCGTACGCGGCCGGGCCCGCCTGGCCGCCCCGCCATCTTCCGGCGAACGACGTGGCACGGCCGGGGTCGACGTCGGCCACGGCGACGAGGCTGGCCCGGCCGCCCGAGCCGGCGATGGCCCGGGCGTGGGCGTCGGCGATGGCGCCGGTGCCGGCTATGGCGGCCCGGTACGGGCCCGGAGAGCTGGGAAAGCGCATTCCGCAGGCTTGCACGCCCGTCACGCGGCCGTCAAGGGCCGGCCGGGCGGGCGAGTAAAACGATTCAGCCCACGGGCGTCCCCTGACCGGCCTCCGGGAAGGGGCAGTGGAAGGTGTGGTGGCCGGCGACGGCCTCGAACGGCTCCCGGCCCGGGAGGTCGATGGTGGCGGTGGTGTTCGGGGGGACGAGCACGTCCACGGTCAGGCGGTCGCCGGAGCGCCGCCAGCTGACCTCCGCCGGTCCGCGCGGGGTGAGGTGGCGGGCGCGGGCTCGGGTGAGCCCCCCGCCGGGGCGGGGGCGGACGAGCAGGCGGCGGTAGCCGGGCTCGGCGGGGGCCAGGCCCGCGACGGTGCGGTGCAGCCAGTCGGCGACCGCGCCGAGGGCGTAGTGGTTGAAGGAGGTCATCTCGCCCGGGTTGACCGTGCCGTCGGGCAGCATGCTGTCCCAGCGTTCCCAGATGGTGGTGGCGCCCATCGTCACCGCGTACAGCCAGGACGGGCACTCGGTCTGCAGCAGCAGCCGGTAGGCGTCCTCCAGCGAGCCGGACTCGGCGAGGGCGTCGCAGATGAGCGGCGTGCCGACGAATCCGGTGCCGATCCGGTGGCCGTTGGCGCGGACGAGCTCGGCGAGGCGGACGCCGGCGCGGGCGCGGCGCTCCTCGCCGTCGAGGAGGCCGAAGCGCAGGGCGAGCGCGTAGGCGGTCTGCGAGCCGGCGTACATGTCGCCGGACGGCTCGGTGTAGGCGGCCTCGAAGGCGGCCCGGACGCGGTCGGCCAGCTCGCCGTAGCGGCGGGCGTCCTCGGTACGGTCCAGCGCGGCGGCGGCCCGTGACAGGAGGCGGGCTGACAGGGCCAGGTACGCGGTGGCGACCAGCGCCGGGTCGGTGCGCGCCTCGAAGGGGCGTTCCGGCGGCGCGGTCGGGTCGAGCCAGTCGCCGAACTGGAAGCCCTCGTCCCACAGGTGCTTGTCCCCGGCCAGCCCGGCGATCTGGTCCACCCAGGCCGTCATGCTGGGGTACTGGGCCCGCAGCACCTCCAGGTCGCCGAAGCGCTCGTACAGCACCCACGGCACGACCACGGCGGCGTCGCCCCAGGCGGCGGCCGGCTCCACCGGGAACAGGAGCTGCACCCAGGGCACGTAGTGCGGGACGGTGCCGTGCTCGGCCTGTTCGGCGGCGAGGTCGGCCAGCCACGACGCCAGCATGCCGGAGCAGTCGTAGAGGAAGGCGGCCGCCGGCGCGAAGACCTGGATGTCGCCGGTCCAGCCGAGGCGCTCGTCGCGCTGGGGGCAGTCGGTGGGCAGGTCGACGAAGTTGCCGCGCATGCTCCACACGACGTTCTCGTGCAGCCGGTTGAGCGCGGCGTCGGAGCATTCGAACCAGCCGGTGCGCTCCAGGTCGGTGTGGCAGACGACGGCTTCGACGTCGCCGGGGGCCGGTTGGCCGGGCCAGCCGTCGACCTGGGCGTAGCGGAAGCCGTGAATGGTGAAGCGCGGCTCCCACTCCTCGGGGGCGTCGTCGCCGCGCAGCGTGTACGCGTCGCGGGCGGCGGCCTCGCGCAGCGGGCGCAGGCCGAGGGCGCCGTCCTCGAGCACCTCGGCGTGGCGGAGGGTGACGGTGTGGCCGGCCGGGCCCTGCACGCGGATGCGCAGCCGGCCGGAGACATTCTGGCCGAAGTCGAGGATGGTCTCGCCGCCGGGGCCGGTCAGCGTCTCCACCGGGCGCAGCGTCTCGGTCCGGCGCACCGGCGGGCCGGTGGGGGCGGTGAGCAGGGCGGGGTCGTGGCCGAGCGGCTCGGCGGGCAGCCAGGAGGCGTCGTCGAAGCCGGGCGCGGACCAGCCCGCGGGCTCCAGCCGGGCGTCGTGGCTCTCGCCGTCGTACAGACTGGCGGCGGTGACGGGGCCGGGGGCGCAGCGCCAGCTTCCGTCGGTGACGACCAGGTCGGTGGTGCCGTCGGCGTAGGTGATCTCCAGCTGGGCGATGAGCGCGGTGCGGTCGCCGTACGTGCCGGTCCGGCCGCCCCGGAAGCCGAGCCGGCCCCGGTACCAGCCGTCGGCGATTGTGGCGCCGATGGCGTTCGGCCCGGCGGCCAGCAGGCCGGTGACGTCGTAGGTGCGGTAGCGCAGGCGGTGGCCGTAGCTGCTCCAGCCGGGGGCGAGCACGTCGTCGCCGACGACCGTGCCGTTGAGCTCGACCTCGTACAGGCCGTGCGCGGTGACGTACAGGCGGGCCCGCGTGACCTCGCCGCGCACGGCGAAGTCGCGGCGCATCAGGAGCGCGGGGCCGTCGGGCGGGCCGAGCAGGGACCTCGGCGGGGCCGCGGCGGCGGCGCGCCAGTCGGCGGGGTCCAGCAGACCGGTCTCGGCCCGCGCCCACGGGCTCCAGTCGCTGGCGGAGCCGTCGGCGCCGTGCACGCGGACGCGCGCGCCGCGCCGCTCGCGCGAGCCGAGCGGCGCACCGGGCCAGGCGACCAGCGTGTCCCGCGCCGACTCGACGACGCCGGTGGACGTGCCGTCGCTCAGCTCGATCTCGTACGCGCGCTGCCGCCAGCCGGGGACGCCGGTGGCGACCGTCCAGGACAGGCGCGGGGCGGGCTCACCGATGCCGAGGGGGTGCCGGTGATGCTCGAAGACGGGGGCGTGGACGTGCGGAGGGGTCATGTCATCCTTTGATGGCGCCGGCGGTCATCCCGGCGACGATCTTGCGGTTGAAGAAGACGAACAGCAGCAGCGGCGGGATCGTGATCAGGACGATGTCCATGAACAGCAGGTTCCACTGCGTGCTGTACTGGCTCTGGAAGTTGTAGAGGGTGACCTGCACGGTGGCGTTGTCGTCGCCGGGCAGCAGATACAGCGGGTTGACGAAGTCGTTGAAGACGGCCACCGAGCTGGTCAGGATGACCGTGATGGTGACCGGCCGCAGCAGCGGGAAGACGACGCGGAAGAACAGTTTCACGCCGCCGCAGCCGTCGATCTGCGCGGCCTCGTCCAGTTCGCGCGGGATGGCCGCGATGAACGCCTTGAACAGCAGCATCGCGAACGACAGGTTGAAGGCCACCTCGGCCAGGATCAGCCCGGGCATGGTCTTGAACAGGCCGAGCGTCTGCAGCAGCCAGATCGTCGGCACGACCGCCGGCGGGATGATCAGCCCGGACAGCACCAGGAGGTCGGCGACCTTGGCGACCTTGCCGGGGCGGCGCTGCAGCACGAACGCGGCCATCGCGGCGAAGACCACGATCAGCGCGACGGACGCGACGGTCAGGACGGTGCTGTTGACGTAGGCGCGCAGCAGCACGTAGTCGCGGGCCTCGATCACCGCCATCAGGTTCTCCACCACGGGCCAGCTGGTCGGCCAGGCGAAGTCCAGGTCGATGGCCTGCTCCTCGTCCTTGACCGCGGTGAGCAGCATGAGGGCGAACGGGATGAGGAAGACGACGGTGGCCACGACGAGCGCGGCGCCCTCGGCGCCGAACCTGCGCAGGGTTCTCACGCGGCCACCTGCCTCTTGCCGAGGAACCAGGTGAGCGGGACGGCGATGGCGGTGACGACGACGAACAGGATGACGTTCCCGGCGGTCGACAGGCCGTAGAAGCCGGCCTGGTACTGCTTGTAGATGATCGAGGCGATGGTGTCGCTGGTGAAACCCGGGCCGCCGCGCGTCATCGTCCAGATGAGGTCGAAGGAGCGCAGTCCGCCGATGAACGACAGGATGATCACCGAGTAGGTGGCGGGCCAGCTCAGCGGCAGAGTCACGTGCCGGAAGCGGTGCCAGGCGCTGCCGCCGTCGACCGCGACCGCCTGGTGATACTCCTGCGGGATGGACAGGATGCCGGCGATGTAGATGACGGTGGCCAGGCCGACGCCCTTCCAGACGTCCACCAGCGCCACCGACAGCAGCGCCGTGGTGGCGTCGCCGAGCCAGTCCGGCCCGTCGATCCCGACGAGGGCCAGCGTCTTGTTGACCAGGCCGGTGTCGGGCCGCAGCAGCACGCTGAACGTGATGCCGACGGCGACGGTGCTGACCAGCACGGGGAAGAACACCACCGACCGCAGGAAGCCGCGCAACCGCAGCTTCGACGTCAGCAGCACGCCCAGCAGCAGGCCGAGCACGACCTTCAGGCCGCTGGTGAGAACCGCGTAGACGAACGTGTTGGCGAAGCCGATGCTGAGGTTCTGCTCGGCGAAGAAGTCGCGGAAGTTCTGCAGGCCGACGAACTCGCTGTCGAACAGGGTCCAGCGGGTCAGCGAGAAGTAGAACGCCATGACCGTCGGCACCAGGAAGATCACCACGTAGACGATCCCGGCCGGCAGGTAGAACGCGTACGGGTAGGCGGCGCGCCGCCGGGCGCCCGTGGCCCGGGCGTGGCCGGTGGGCAGGCCGGGCCCGGTGCGGGGCCCGGCGTCCTGTCGGGTCACCACCCGGCCAGGCCCAGCTGCTTGGCCTGCTTCTCCACGTCCTTGTCGTACTGGGCGGCCCCCTCGGCGGGCTTGGTGAGCCCGGAGCCGACGGCGACGGTGATCTGCTCCAGCGACGGGCCCTTCACCGGCGAGACGAACTCCAGCGCGGGCGCGCTGTCGCCGGCGTCGATGTAGGCCTGCAGGTCCTTGGCGGCCTGGATGGCGTCGCCGGGCAGCTCGGCGCCGTCGATCCGGTACGGGCCGGGCGGGGCGACGACCTTGTTCACGGCGTCGGCGGCCGGCGGTGAGGCGACGAAGGCCAGGAACTTCTTGGCCGCCTCGGCGTGCTCGGTGGTCTTGGCGACGTAGATGCCCGGCGGCTCCCAGATGGTGGCGCCGTTCGTGGCCGGGTCGGCGCCGGGGATGCCGAAGAAGCCGATGTCGGTGGCGGCCTGCGGCATGGTGTCCACCAGCGGCGGCAGCTGGGCGCTGAGCATCGCGTAGTGCGCGCCCTTGCCCTCGACCAGCATCTTCATGCCCTGGTCGACGGTGGCCGAGCCGAAGCCCTCGTTGAGCAGGCCCTTGGCGTGCAGCTCGGCCAGGTGCTCGAAGCCCGCCATGGCGGCGGGGGTGGCGGCGAACTTCGCCTTGTTGGCCGTGTAGTCCTGGGCGAAGGCGGGCACGGCGGCCTGGACGTTGTAGTAGTCGCCCAGCACGAACAGCTGCGAGCTCCAGGTGTCCTTGAACGTGGCGATGACCGGGGTGACGCCGGACGCCTTGATCTTGTCGTTGTTGGCCATGAACTCGGCCCAGGACTTGGGCACCCGCAGGCCGAGCTTGTCGTAGACCTTGCGGTTGTAGAGGATGCCGCCGCCCATGGCGGTGCCGGCGGGCACGCCGTAGACCTTGCCGTCCTGCGACACCACCGGCAGGAACGACTCCTGCACGTTGGCCAGGACCGGGTCGCCGGTCAGGTCGAGCATGGACTGGGCGGGGTTGAGGGCCTGCAGCAGGGAGCCCGAGTTGTACCAGAACACGTCGGCCATGTCGCCGGTGGAGAGCCTGGTCTTGACGATGTTGTCGCCCTCGCTGCCGCCGGGCCGGGTCTCCGTCTCGATCTTGATGGTGGGGTCGGCCCGCATGAAGGCGTCGGCGAGCGCCTTGGCGGTGTCCACGGTCGCCTGGCTGTTGTCCACCAGGAAGGACAGGGTCACGGTGCCGTCGGACGCGGGCTCCGGGCCCGATCCGCAGGAGGTCAGGGCCGTCATCGCGAGAACGGCCAGAGCCGCTCCCAGCGTGCGGTGAGAGGTCTTCACAACGCCCCTCCGGGTTAGTTGAATCGTTTTAAAGGCCCCCGATGCGAGTTAACGTAGGCGCTTCCCCGGGAGGCGTCAAGGGGCGTTTTGGAGAACGGTCCTCTATCGTTACCCGTTGTCCACCGGCCTTCCAGATCGACTGGGGGCGTTGTTGTGGGTAACGTTACCCATCCCGGTCACCGTGCGGAGCTCGTACAATCGGACCCGGATTCCAGGAAGGGGACACATTGGCCGCGCAGGAGCGGCGACGCGTGACCATCACCGACGTCGCCAGCCACGCCCAGGTCTCCACCACCGCCGTGTCCAAGGTGTTGCGTAACGCCTACGGCGTCAGCCCGGCCATGCGCGACCGGGTGCGGGCCGCCATCGACGAGCTCGGCTACCGCCCGCAGGCCGCGGCCCGCGCCATGCGCGGGCGCACGTTCACGATCGGCGTGCTGCTGCCGCACATCAGGAACCCGTTCTTCCCCGACATCGTGGACGGCATGACCGAGCAGGTCGCCGACGCCGGCTACCAGGTGATCATGGTCCAGGGCGGCGGCGCCACCCCCACGGCCGAGCGCCGCGCCATCGAGGCGCTGGTGGACCGGCAGGTCGACGGCATCCTCATGATCGCCCCGCTGGCCTCCAGGACGCAGCTCGAAGAGGTCGCCGCGACGACCCCCACGGTCGTGCTCGGCCGCCACGAACGCTCCGCCGTCTACGACTCCGTGCTCGACGACGACGAGGCCGGCACCGAGCTGGCCGTCGGCCACCTCATCGCGCTCGGCCACCGCCGCATCGCGCACATCGCCCAGAAGGACGGCAGCCGCTCCCGGCCCGCCGCCCTCCTGCACGCCATCCGGGCCAGGACCTACGAGCGGGTGATGACCGAGCACGGCCTGGCCGATCACATCGCCGTCGCCGCCACCTCCTACACCGAGGAGGGCGGCCACCGGGGCACCCGGCAGCTCCTGGCCGCCACGCCCCGCCCCACCGCGATCTTCGCCGGCGCCGACATGGCCGCCTTCGGCGCGCTCGCCGCCCTCCACGAGGCGGGGCTGCGGGTGCCCGCCGACGTCTCCGTCGCCGGCTACGACAACACGAGCATGGCCGCGCTCGCGCACATCTCGCTCACCAGCGTCGACCAGGACGGCGCCATCATGGGGCGGACCGCCGGGCGGCTCCTGCTCGAACGCGTCGAGGGCCGCGCCTCGTCGGTGCGCTTCGTCGTCACCCCGACGCTGGTCCCCCGCGCCTCGACGGCTCCCCCGCCGTGACCTTCCGCGCCGTACGCATGCCGAACAGGAACCGGGTCAGCCGGGTCCGCCGCACCAGCACGTCATAGGCGGCCACCGTCAGGGCGAACGAACCGGCGGCGATGATCACGTACTTGACGGCGATCGGCGCCTCCAGCCGCACCACCCCGAACGCCACGGCGACCACGATCGGCTGGTGCAGCACGTACAGCGGCAGCACCGCCTCCGCCAGATAACGACGTACACCCCCGCCCCCGCCCGGAGCGGAGGCAGGAGCGGGGGCCGGGGCAGGAGCAGGTGC
>NZ_LAVL01000195.1 GCF_001083785.1 Nonomuraea sp. SBT364 | reverse complement strand
CCGCTGAGCGAGCTGGCCCGGCGGGCGGGGCGAACCCGGCCCGCCGGGCCAGCTCGCTCAGCGGCAGGCCGGCGCCGGGGTCGTCGTGCGCGAGCACCAGCGACTCCATGCCGCGCAGGAACCGCTCGACGTCGCCGGCGTCCATGACGGCCGAGGCGGCGTGCAGCGACAGGGCGACCGCGTCGCGCCACTCGTCCACGCGCAGGTAGGTGTCGTCGTCGTGGTGCGCCCACGCCTCCGGGACCGGGTTCCAGGTGAAGGCGGTGCGCCGGCCGCCGTACTCGCGGGTGCGCTGCTTGATGAAGTTGATCTCCGAGCCGAGCCGCACGGCCGCGCCGCGCCGCGAGCCCTCCCGCGACACCATCTCCACGACCTTGTCGTAGGGCACGTAGGCGTGCTCACGGGCCCGCTCGTACGCGGCGGCCACCCGGCTCAGCAGCTCGCCGAACGTCGGGTCGCCGGCGCAGCCGACCCGCACCAGCATCGGCGAGAACATGCACGTGAGCACGTCGGGGCAGGGATGCGACTCGCGGTTGCTGACGAAGGCCAGGTGCGCGACGTCCTCCTGGCCGGTGCAGGCGGCCGTCATGGCGGTCCAGGCGGCCACGTGCACCAGCGACGGCCACACCCCGTGCCGGGCGGCCACCCGCCGCGACGCGGCCAGCATCGCCGGCGAGATCAGCGTCGCGTGCCGGGCCGGCGGCCCCGGACGCTCCGCCCGCCGCTCCGCCCGCCGCGCCGCGAACGCGTCCGGCGGCAGCGCGGCGACCTGCTCCTGCCAGTACGCCATGGCCCGTGACGCCACGATGGCGGCGTCGGCCGACGCCTCGTGCCGGGCCAGGTCGGCGGGCTGGTGCCGGACCGGGAGCAGGGTGGCCGGGCGGCGGGCGGCGGCCCCGGCGCTCTGCGCGCGCAGCTCCCGCTTGATCTCGCCGAGCGTCCACACGTCCACGGCCAGATGGTTGAACACCAGGACGCAGTGCCGGGGCACCCCGCCCGAGGTGATCAGGCACGCCCGCACCGGCCACTCGGCGGCCAGGACGAACGGCCGGGTGCCGAGCTCCTCGATCACCTCGGCGGGCGCGGCGGTGCCGTCCCGCTCGGTGGTGACGACCGTGACCGGCAGCGGCGCCGGCGGACTCACCCGCTGCTCGGCGTCGGCGTCGAAGGTGGTGCGCAGGATCTCGTGCCGGCGCGTCAGGTACGTGAGCATCGCCCGGCAGGCGGCCACCGTGAGCCCCGAGGGCACGTCGAAGCGCAGGACCACGTGCGTCTCGTGCTGATGGCGGGGCGGCAGCTGGTGGACCCGCAGCCACATGTAGCGCTGGCCCCAGCACAAACTAGCGGATCTCACCGGTTCCACCCCCAGCGGTCGGCGCGGACACATTCGAGGATCAGCCTTTCCGGCGCCCGGGACAACCGCTGTTCAATGGCAGGTTCCGGCCGTGACTACCTGCCAGGAGCGCCATTGTTGACCGGCGTTCACGCATTCGGCAGCCTGAATATTCACCACTGGATTGGGGGTAACGCGATGCTGGAAATTCCGGACCGATTCCAGAGCATTCTGCGCGCGCATCTGCCGTACGCGGAGTCAGGCGGGCTGACCGCCCGCGACGAGCTGTCGGCGCTCGGTCTCGACTCGATGGGCGTGGTGCGGCTGATGGTCGACATCGAGAACGGCTACGCGCTGGAGCTGCCCGACGAGCTCCTGGACGAGAGCACGTTCGCGACCGTCGGCTCGCTGTGGACGGCGCTGTCCACGCTGATGACGACCCGGCCCCCGGACCGCCCCAGGCCGTTCTGACGCCGTCACCCTCGCAGGACCGCCGCCAGAGCCCGGCGGTCCACCTTCCCGTTGGCGTTGAGCGGCAGCTCCGCCAGCAGCGCGACCGACCGGGGCACCATGTAACCGGGCAGCACCTGCGTGACGCCCTTGACCAGCGCCACCGCGTCCAGCCCGGCGCCGGTGCACGCGGCGGCCAGTTCCGGCTCGCCGTCCGGGCCGGGCACAGCCAGCACGGCCGCCTCCTGCACCCCGGGCTGGCCGCGCAGCGCGTACTCCACCTCGCCCAGCTCCACCCGGTGGCCCGAGATCTTCACCTGCTGGTCCAGCCGGCCCAGGTGCACGAGCAGCCCGTCACGCCAGGCCACCCGGTCGCCGGTGCGGTACCACAGCTCGGGCGCCGCCGTGGCGCCCGTCACGGCCCCGGCCGCGACCTCGCCGTCGAACGCGGCGAACCGGCCCGCGTTCACCTCCGGGTCGGTGTAGCCGGGAAAGCGCTGCACGCCGCGCAGGCACAGCTCGCCCTCCTCCGCGGGACGGCCGTCGCCGTCGAGCACCAGGTGCTCGACCCCCGAGTACGGCAGGCCGATCGGCACCGTCCCGTTGGCCGTCTCCGGCCAGCGGGAGCGGTCGGCGGGCAGGCGGTACTCGGTGCAGCTCAGCGTCAGCTCCGTCGGCCCGTACACGTTCTCCAGGACGCTGCCGGGCGCGGCCGCCCGCCAGGCGTCGGCCTGCCGCAGCGTCAGCGGCTCCCCGCAGAACAGGCTCCACCGCAGCGACGGCATCGACCCCGGCGCCAGCCGGCGCAGCCGCATCGCCACCGACACCACCGACGGCACCGAGAACCAGTGGGTCAGCCCCTCCCTGGCGACGAACGCGACCGGCTTGAGCAGGTCGTAGCGCCCCGGCACGACCAGCGTCGCGCCGCTGCCCCAGGTGGCGAACAGGTCGAACACCGACAGGTCGAACGTCAGGTCGAAGGTCTGCGACACCCTGCTCCCCGGCCCGAGCCCGTACCGGGGGATCACGTGCCGCAGGTAGGCGTCCACGCTCCGGTGGCGGATCGGCACCCCTTTCGGCACCCCGGTCGACCCCGACGTGAACAGCACGTAGGCGACGTCGTCCAGCGCCGTGCCGGCAGGCGGCCGGCAGGCCGGCATGGGGCGGACCGTCCGCAGGTCGCCGGCGTCCACCCGCACCGTGACGGGGCCGCCGGCCAGGCCCGGAGGCTCGTGGGCGGCGTCGGACAGCACCGCGCCGAGGCCCGCGGACGCGGCCACCAGGCGGTTGCGCGCGGCCGGCGCGGCCGGGTTGAGGGGCACCACCGCCGCGCCGAGCCGCTGGATCGCCAGGTACCCGGCATACGCCAGCAGGCTCCGGCCCGCGTGCAGGCCCACCCGCGCCGGCGGCCCGTCGCAGGCGCCGGCGATCCGTGCCGCCAGCCATCCGGACAGCGTCTCCAGCTCGGCGTAGGTGTGGCGCTCGCCGCCCACCTCCAGGGCGGCCCGATCGCCGTGCCGCGCCGCGGAAGCGGCGAACCACTGGTAGAGGGTGCGTGCCATGGCCTCTTCCTCGATGACGGCCCGCTACCGGGGCGGCTCGGGCGGGCTGGACGGGAACAGCGCCGGCGGCAGCTCCCCGCCCGCGCTCCACAGGTCCTTCAGCGCCCGGCCGGGGTCCGTCAGCGCGAGCTGGATGCCGAGCGGGATCGTCCGCATGATGTCGGTCATCGCGGCGGCCGGCAGCACCTCGGGGTCGCCCAGCATGAGCACGCTGGTGCGCCCGCCGCGTACCTCCACCCGGACGCGGAACGCCTGCCCGTACGGCTGCGCGACAGGCGTCCAGGCCAGCTCGGCGGGCGTCTGGTCAGCCGGGTCGCTCGGCCGCCGGTCCACCTGGATGTAGTTGAACCAGGCGCGGAAGAAGTGGTTGACCCAGCAGCCGTGCTCCGGCGCCGGCCCGGCCACCCGCGTGATCCGGTCGAAGTCGTAGCTGCCGTGACGGTAGGCCCTGGCCCCCGACCAGTGCAGCCGCTTGATGTGGTCGGCGATCGTGGCCCGCCGGTCCACCTCGGTCACGACGGGGACGAGCTGGTTCATGGTGCCGATCAGGTGCTGGTCCTCCGGCGCGAACCGGTTGGACGACATCAGGCTCATCGTGACCCGGTCGGTGCCGAGGTGCCGCGCCAGGCCGGCGGCGACGAACGCCATCACGACCGCCGGGGCGGTGACGCCGTGCCTGCGGGCCGCCTCGGCGGCCAGGCCGCCCAGCCGCCGCGAGTGCAGCGTCAGCTCCAGCCGCTCGCGCTTGACCCGCGCGGGCAGCGTCGGCAGCTCGTCGGTGAGCCCCTCGGCCAGCACGGCGCGCCAGTAGCGCTCTGCGCTCTCCTGCCTGGGCAGCCAGTCGGCCGCCCGCTGCCGCCGCGCCACCTCGCGCGGCGCCGGTCCCAGCGGCGCCGGCCGGCCCGCGCCGGACGTCAGCGCCTTGAACTCGTCCTGCAGGTGGTGGATCGACCACACGTCCACGATCAGGTGGGAGAACGTGAGCGTCAGGTACACCGGCGCGCCGCGCGAGCTCACCATCCGGCCGCGCCAGTTGAGGTCGCCCGCCATCGCGAACGGCAGCGCCACCAGCTCGGCCTTGGTCCGCTCGTGCTCGGTCGGATCGGTCACCACCCGGTCGACCCGCTCGATCGGCAGCGCCACGTCCTCGTGCACGAGCTGCGACGGCGTGCCGCCGCCCGGGTCGTACGTGGTCCGCAGGGCCTCGTGCCGCGCGACGAGCCGCTCCAGCGCGGCCGTCACCTGGCCGGTGGACAGGCCGCGCAGGTCCCAGGTGGCCGGCAGGTTCGCCTCGGCCAGCCAGTCCTCCGGATACCGCTCGATCTCCCGCCAGCTGAAGAGCTGGCCGTGGCTGAGCGGAGACTCGACGGGCATACGCCCTCCTCCCGCGGCTTTCTCCGTCCGTTATTCATCCCCGACGGCGATCCCCGGGTCAAGGGGCGGACCGGTCGCGGGCGTTGGCCACAAATGGCGGCAACAAGGTGCCGCCCGCAGCCTGTGTGCCTGATCCGGGCCGCCAATTAGGGTCTCATTCACTATGCAATAGCCGCGAACTCGTCCGGCTGTCGGTAAATGCTTCACAGCCGTTCGGATAAACGGCGTCATTTGGACGCCCGAGGCTTTGGGGTGGCGCATTGATGGGTGAGTCGGGACAGCGGAGCGGGACGGACGCGATCGCCGTCGTCGGCATGGCGTGCAGGCTCCCACAGGCAGCCGATCCGGCGAGTTTCTGGAGACTCCTGCGCGAGGGCGTGGACGCGGTCACGGACGCGCCCGCCGGCCGATGGGCCGAGGTGGCCGAGTACCGGCGGGGCGGGTTCCTGGCCGACGTGGACGGCTTCGACGCCGCCTTCTTCGGCATCTCGCCCAACGAGGCGGCCGCGATGGACCCGCACCAGCGGCTGGCGCTCGAACTCGGCTGGGAGGCCCTGGAGCACGCCCGCGTCGTGCCCGCCGCCCTGCGCGGCAGCGCCGCCGGCGTCTTCCTCGGCGCCATCTCCCAGGACTACGCCGCCCTGCGGGACCGGGCGCCCGGCCCCGGCCGGCACGCCTACACCGGCGTCAACCGGGCGCTGATCGCCAACCGGATCTCGTACGTGCTCGGGCTGCGCGGCCCCAGCCTCACCCTCGACACCGGCCAGTCGTCGTCCCTCGTCGCGGTCCAGATGGCCGCGGCCAGCCTGCGGCGCGGCGAGAGCGACGTGGCGCTGGCCGGCGGCGTGAACCTGAACCTGCTCGCCGAGACCACCGCCGCCATCGGCGCGTTCGGCGCGCTGTCGCCCGACGGCCGCTGCCACGTCTTCGACGAGCGGGCCAACGGGTACGTGCGCGGCGAGGGCGGCGCCGTCGTGGTGCTCAAGCGGCTGGCCGACGCGCTGGCCGACGGCGACCGGGTGCACGCGGTGATCCTCGGCGGGGCCGTCAACAACGACGGCGGCGGCGAAGGGCTGACCGTGCCCAGCGCGCCGGCGCAGGAGGAGGTCATCAGGCTCGCCTGCGCCGAGGCCGGGGTGACGCCCGGCGAGGTGCGTTACGTCGAGCTGCACGGCACGGGCACCAAGGCCGGCGACCCGGTGGAGGCCGCCGCGCTCGGCGCCGTCTACGGGGCCGGCCGGGCCGAACCGCTCCTGGTCGGGTCCGTCAAGACGAACATCGGCCACCTGGAGGGCGCGGCGGGCATCGCCGGGCTGCTCAAGGTGGTGCTGGCGGTCGGGCATCGGGAGCTGCCCGCCAGCCTGCACTTCCGCACGCCGCCCGCGGAGATCCCGCTGGAGGCCCTGCGCCTGCGCGTCGTCCAGGAGACCCGCGCGTGGCCCGGGGACGGCCGCCTGCTGGCGGGCGTCAGCTCGTTCGGCATGGGCGGCACCAACTGCCACCTGATCATCGCCGAGCCCCCTCCCACGACGGCCGTCGCCGGGCCTGCGCCCGTCACGGTGATCGCCGGGGCCGGGCCGGCCGGTGCGGCGCGTGCGGAGGCGCCGGACGGCGGTGTGCCGTGGGTGGTGTCCGCACGGACCGAGGAGGCGGTGCGCGAGCAGGCCGCCCGGCTGGCCGGGCTCGCCGGCGACCCCGCGGCGGATCCGGCGGACGTGGCGCTGAGCCTCGCCACCACCAGGACGTCCTTCGAACGCCGCGCCGTCGTCCTCGCACCCGGCCGGGCCATGCGCCGGGAGGCCCTCAACGCCCTGGCCGAGGGCCGCCCGCACGACGCCGTCGTCACCGGGACCGCCGTCACCGGCGGATGCGCCTTCGTCTTCCCCGGGCAGGGATCGCAGTGGGCCGGGATGGCGCGCGAGCTGATCGCCGGCTCGCCGGTGTTCGCCGCGCGGCTCGCCGAGTGCGCCGACGCGCTCGGGCCCTTCACCTCCTACGCCCTGATGGACGTGCTGCGGGAGCGGCCCGGCGCCCCCGGCCTGGACCGGGTCGACGTGGTGCAGCCCGCGCTGTGGGCGGTCATGGTCTCGCTGGCCGAGACGTGGCGCGCGCACGGCGTGCACCCCGCCGTGGTCGTCGGCCACTCCCAGGGGGAGATCGCCGCCGCCGCCGTCGCCGGCGCGCTCACGCTGCCCGACGCCGCCAGGGTCGTCGCCCTGCGCAGCCGCGCCATCGCCGGGATCACCGGCCGGGGCGGCATGATGTCGGTCGCCGCACCGCTGGACGTGGTCGAGCCCGTGCTGCCCGAAGGCGTGTCCGTGGCGGCCTACAACGGGCCCCGCTCGCTGGTCGTCTCCGGCCCCCGGGAAGCGCTGGCCGAGCTCGCCGCCCGGTTGCCGGACCACCGCACCAAGATCATCCCGGTGGACTACGCGTCCCACTCGCCCGAGGTCGAGGTGGTACGCGAGGAGGTGCTCGCCGCCCTCGCCCCGATCCGGCCGGTGAGCAGCGCGACCACGTTCGTGTCGACGCTCACGGGCGAGCCGATGGACACCGCCGGGCTCGACGCCGCCTACTGGTACCGCAGCCTGCGCCGTCCGGTCCGGTTCGGCCAGGCGGTCCGCGCCGCCCTGGAGGACTGCGCGCTGTTCGTCGAGTGCAGCCCGCACCCGGTGCTGGTCACGGGCGTGGAGGAGACGGCCGAGGACGCCGGCCGGGACGTGGCCGTGACCGGCACCCTGCGCCGCGGCGAGGGCGGAGCCGACCGGCTGACCCGGTCGCTGGCCCAGGCGTACACGCAGGGCGCGCCGGTCGACTGGTCCCGGCTCTGCCCCGGCGGCCGCCCGGTCGACCTGCCCACGTACCCGTTCCAGCGCCTGCGCCACGGCACGCCCGCCCTGTCCCGCCGCACCCCGCCCCCGGGCACGCCGGACGTGCCGGCCACCGCCGCTGGGCCCGCGCAGGCCGTGAACGGCGGTGAGCCGGGCGCGGCGCGGCCGGCCGGGAGCTCGCGCGCCGAGGTGCGCGAGCTGGTGCTGGCCACCACGGCGCGGCTGCTCGGCTACGGCGATGTCGGCGCGGTCGAGCCGGGGCGCACGTTCAAGGACCTCGGCATGGAGTCGGCCACCGCCGTCGAGCTGCGCGACAGGCTGCGCTCGGCCACCGGGCTGCGGCTGCCCGCCGGACTGCTGTACGACCACCCCACGCCCGACCGGCTGGCCGGTCACCTGCACGCGCTGCTCACCGGAGGCGAGCCGGCACCCGCCACCACCGCCACCGGCCCGGCGGGGCCCGACGACGACCCGATCGCGGTCGTCGGCATGGGCTGCCGCTACCCCGGCGAGGTCGCCTCGCCCGAGGACCTCTGGCGGCTGGTCAGCACCGGCGCCGACGCGATCACCGAGTTCCCCGGCAACCGAGGCTGGGACCTCGACACGCTGTTCGGCTCCGGCTCGGGCACCAGCGACACCAGGCACGGCGGGTTCCTGCACGACGCCGACCGGTTCGACGCCGCGTTCTTCGGGATCAGCCCGCGCGAGGCCACCGCCATGGACCCGCAGCAGCGGCTGCTCCTGGAGATCTGCTGGGAGGCCGTCGAACGCGCCGGCATCGACCCGGCGACGCTGCGCGGCTCGGCCACCGGCGTGTACGTGGGCGCCATGGCTCCCGACTACGGCCCCCGGCTGCACCAGCCGGACGGCGCGTCCGACGGCCACCTGCTGACCGGCACCGCGCTCAGCGTCGTCTCCGGCCGCGTCGCCTACACGCTCGGCCTGCGCGGACCGGCGATCACCACCGACACCGCCTGCTCGTCCTCGCTCGTCTCGATCATCCTGGCGATGCGGGCGCTGCGGCGTGGCGAGTGCGCGATGGCCCTGGCGGGCGGCGTGACCGTGATGTCGACGCCCGGCATGTTCGTGGAGTTCAGCAGGCAGGGCGGGCTGGCCGGCGACGGCCGGTGCAAGGCGTTCTCCGCACAGGCCGACGGCACCGGCTGGGCCGAGGGCGCGGGCATGCTCGTGCTGGAACGGCTCTCCGACGCCCGGCGCCACGGTCACCCGGTCCTCGCCGTGCTGCGCGGCGGCGCGGTCAACCAGGACGGCGCCAGCAACGGCCTGACCGCCCCGAACGGGCAGGCGCAACGCGAGGTCATCCGGCAGGCGCTGGCCGACGCCCGGCTCACCGCCGCCGACGTCGACGCCGTGGAGGCGCACGGCACCGGCACCCGTCTCGGCGACCCCATCGAGGCCGACTCGGTCATCGCCGTGTACGGCGAGGGCCGCGACCCGGGACGGCCCGTCTGGCTCGGCTCGCTCAAGTCCAACATCGGCCACACCCAGGCCGCCGCCGGGGTGGCCGGGGTGATCAAGATGGTGAAGGCGCTGGAGCACCGCACCCTGCCGCCCACCCTGCACGCCGCCGACCCCACGCCGCACGTGGACTGGGCCTCGGCCGGGGTCAGCCTGCTCACCGCACCGGTCGAGCTCGACGGGGACCGGACGCCGCGGGCCGGGGTGTCCAGCTTCGGCATCAGCGGCACGAACGCGCACGTCATCGTGGAGGCCGCCCCGCCGCCCGCGCCGCTCCCGCCCGGGGAGCCGGTGGTCGGCACGGCCGCCGGGCCCATCGTGTGGACCGTGTCCGCCAGGACCGAGCCCGCCCTGCGCACCCAGGCCGCCCGCCTGCGCACGTACGCCGAGAACCTCGCAGCCGGAGCGGAAGCCGCCGGCGAAGCCGTGGCCGAGGACGACAGCGGAACCGCAGCCGCCGGTGAAGCGGCCGCCGGGCGCGTCATCGGGGTGCTCGTGGATGCCGGGCGGGCGCTGGCGCGGCGGGCCGCGTTCGCGCACCGGGCCGTCGTCGTGGCCGCCGACCCGGACGAGCTGCTGGCCGCGCTCGCCGCCCTGGCGGCCGGGACGCCGCACGCGGCCGTCACCAGCGGCGTCGCGCCCGCCGACGCCCGGCCGGTGTTCGTCTTCCCCGGCCAGGGCTCCCAGTGGGCCGGCATGGCCGTGGACCTGCTGGACAACAGCCCCGCCTTCCGTGAGCAGGCCGTCAGGTGCGACCGCGCGCTGTTCCCGTACACCGGCTGGTCCATCATCGACGTGCTGCGCGGCCGCGACGGCGCGCCCCCGATGGAGGGCTCGGACGTCATCCAGCCGGTGCTGTTCACCGTCATGGTCGCGCTGGCCGGGCTGTGGCGCTCGCTCGGCGTCCACCCCGCCGCCGTCGTCGGTCACTCGCAGGGCGAGATCGCCGCCGCGTGCGCCGCCGGGGCGCTCTCCCTGGAGGACGCCGCCCGCGTGGTCGTGCTCCGCAGCCGGGCGCTGACGCGGCTCGGCGACAAGGGCGGGATGATCGCCGTGTCGCTGCCCGCCGGTCGCGTCGGGGAACTGCTGGAGCCGTTCGCCGGACGCCTGTGGCCGGCCGTGTTCAGCGGCCCGTCCAGCACGGTGGTGGCGGGCGACGCCGACGCGCTGGACGAGTTCGCCGCCGCCTGCGGCGACGACGTCCAGGCCCGCCGGATCGCCATCGGCTACGCCGCGCACACCCCGCACATCGAGGAACTGCGCGAGGAGATCCTGCGCGTCCTCGACGGCGTACGGCCCCGCGACACCGAGGTGGCGTTCTGCTCCTCGTACGCGGGCGAGTTCATCGACCCCGGCGAGCTCACCCCGGAGTACTGGTTCACCGGGCTGCGCAACCCGGTCCGCTTCCAGCAGGCGGTCGAGGCGGTCGCGGCGACGGGGACGCCGGTGTTCGTCGAGGCCAGCCCGCACCCGGTGCTGACCGGCCACGTCCAGGACACGCTCGCGGCGGCCGGCGCCGCCGGAGGCGCCACGGGCACGCTGCGGCGCGGCGACGGCGGCGCGCCGAGGCTGTTCAAGGCGCTGGGCCAGGCGTGGGTGCTCGGCGCCGGCGTCGACTGGACCGCCGCGCTCGGCGTGGCCCGCCGCCGCCACGACGCCCTGCCCGGCTACCCGTTCGAGCGGAACCGGCACTGGCTCACCGCCCCCGCCGGCGGCTCGGGGGTCCTGCTGGGCATCGGCCGGCCGGGCTCCGGCCCGGGGCATCCGCTGCTTGAGGCCGTGCTGCCGCTCGCCGCCGGGGACGGATTCCTGCTGGCCGGGCGGCTGTCGGTGAGCGCCGTGCCGTGGCTGGCCGACCACGCGGTGGACGACGGCGTCCTGCTGCCCGGCACCGCCTTCGTCGAGCTGGCGCTGCAGGCCGCGGCCACGGCCGGCTGCGACACGGTCGAGGACCTCACCCTGGAGGCGCCCCTGCCGCTGCCGCCCGCGGGCGCCATGCACGTGCAGGTCAGCGTGGACGGCCCGGACGACCAGGGCCGCCGCGCCGTCGCCATCCACGCCCGCCCCGCCGGCGACGCCGACGCCCCCTGGACCCGCCACGCCACCGGCCTGCTCGGCTCCGGCTCCGGCTCCGAGCCCTCGCCCGAGCGGCTGCCCGAGGGCGTCCCGATCGGGCTGGACGGCGTGTACGACCTGCTCGCCGAGCGCGGGTACGCGTACGGTCCCGCCTTCCAGGGGCTGCACGCGGCCTGGCGCGACGGCGGCGACGCGTACGTGGAGGTGGCGCTGCCCGAGCCGGTACGCGCCGACGCCGGGCGGTTCGTCCTGCACCCGGCGCTGCTGGACGCGGTGCTGCACCTGGTGGTGCTGGAGTCGGCCGACGACCCGGCCGCGCTGCTGCTGCCGTTCTCCTGGAGCGGCGTACGGGTCGCCGCGCACGGGGCCGAGTCGGTGCGCGCCCGGATCACGGACCTGGGCGACGACCGGATCGCGCTGACGCTGTTCGACGGCGCGGGCGCCCGCGTCGCCGCGGCCGAGCTGGCCCTGCGCCGGCTGCCGAGAAGCGCCGCCCGCCCCGCCGCCGCGGCCGCCGGCTACGTCCTCGGCTGGACGCCCCTGCCCGAGCCGGCCGAGCTCGCGGGCGACGGGGGCTGGGCGGTCGTCGGGTACGACGAGGCGGCCGACGAGATGGAGGCCGAGCTGGAGCGGGCGGGGATCGCCGCGCCGCGCTACTACGACCTCGCCTCGCTGGCCGGGATGAGCGCCGGCCGGGTGCCCGCGACGGTGCTGGCGCCCGTCCACGCCGACGGCGACGACCTGCCGTACTCGGCGCACGACGCCCTGCGCGAGGTGCTCGACCTGGCGCAGGGCTGGCTCGCCGACGAGCGGTTCGCCGAGTCGCGGCTGGTGTTCGCCACCCGTCCCGGCGGGCCGGAGACGGCGGCCGTCTGGGGCCTGGTGCGGTCGGCGCAGTCCGAGCACCCCGGCCGCTTCGTCCTCGCCGAGATCGCCCCCGGCTTCACCGCCTGGCAGGACCTGGCCGCCGCCATCGCCTCCGGCGAGACCCAGCTCGCCACCACCACCGCCACCGCCACCGCCACCGCCACCGCCGCCGCGGCCACGGCCGCTGAGGGGCAGGGGCTGCTGGTGCCGCGGTTGAGCCGGGGCGAGTTCGCCTCGGGGGTGTCGCCGGAGATCTCCGGCACGGTGCTGGTGACGGGTGGCACCGGTGGGCTGGGCGCGCTGGTGGCGCGCCGCCTGGTGGCCCGTCACGGGGTGCGGGACCTGCTGCTGGTGTCGAGGCGCGGCGAGACGGCTCCGGGCGCCGGCGAGCTGGTGGCGGAGCTGGAGGAGCTGGGCGCCCACGTCACGGTCGCGGCCTGTGACGTCTCGGACCGCGACGCACTTACCCGGCTGCTGGCAGAGGTGCCACTGGCGGGTGTGGTGCACACCGCCGCCGTGCTCGACGACACCGTCCTGGAAGGGCTCTCCGGCGGCAGGCTCGACGCGGTGCTGGCGCCGAAGGCCGACGCGGCCTGGTACCTGCACGAGCTGACGCGGGATCGTGAGCTGTCGTTCTTCGTGTTGTTCTCGTCGCTGGCGGGTGTGCTGGGGAACGCCGGTCAGGGCAACTACGCGGCGGCGAACGCGTTCCTGGACGCGCTGGCGGCGCATCGGCGGGAGCTCGGCCTGGCGGCCGTGTCGGTGGCGTGGGGTCTGTGGGACACCGAGTCGGGTATGTCGGGCGGGCTGTCGCGGGCGGATGTGGCGCGGCTGGCGCGGGCGGGGATCGCGCCGCTGACCGTGGATCAAGGGCTGGAGCTGTTCGACACGGCTCTGACCGGCTCGGACCCGTTGATGGTCGCCGCCCGCTGGGACACCGCCGGGCTGCGCGCCAGGGCCGAGGCGGGCGACCTGCCGCCGATGCTCCGCGGACTCGTCCGCACCACACGCCGCGCGACGGCGGCGAGCACGGCCACCGTCGCCGGATCCGGCGGGCTGACCGAGCGGCTGGCGGGGATGAGCGAGGCCGACGGCCGGGCCCACCTGATCGAGCTGGTCCGCTCGCACGTCGCCGCGGTCCTGGCGCACGGCAGCCCCGGCGACGTGGACGTGGACCGGGCCTTCAACGAGCTCGGCTTCGACTCGCTCACCGCCGTCGAACTGCGCAACCGGCTCAACACCGACGCCGGGCTCCGGCTGCCCGCCACGCTGGTCTTCGACCACCCGACCGTCACGGCGCTCGCCGCCTACCTGTTCGGCGCGCTGGCGTCCGAGGCGCCGTCGGCCGAGGACGCGCTGCGGGCCGCCGTGGACCAGGCCGAGTCGATGCTGCGGACGGCCAACGGCGAGGCGGACGCGGTGCGCGGCCAGCTCGTCGCCATCCTGCAGAGCGCGCTCACGAGGATCGGCGCCACCGCCGCCGACCCCTCCGCCGACCCCGCCGTTTCCGGCGGGGCTGCGGAGATCGGTTCCGCATCGGACGAGGAGATCTTCGCCCTCATCGACAACCGGGCGATGACGTCCCCCCTGTCTATGGAAAGGCCAGAACGTGGCGAATGACGAGAAACTCCGTGCCTATCTCAAGCGTGTGACCGTCGAGCTGGCGGAGACCCGCCGGCGACTGGCCGACGAGGAGGGACGCCGGCACGAGCCGGTGGCGATCGTCGGCATGGCCTGCCGCTTCCCCGGCGGGGTGACGGGCCCGGAGGAGTTGTGGGACCTGGTGGCCTCCGGCGGCGACGCGATCAGCGCGTTCCCCTCTGACCGGGGCTGGGACGTGGACGGGTTGTACGACCCCGACCCGGAGGCGTCCGGCAAGTCCTATGTGCGCCACGGCGGGTTCTTGCACGACGCGGGGGAGTTCGACGCGGGGTTCTTCGGGATGAGCCCGCGCAGCGCGCTGGCGACCGATCCGCAGCACCGGTTGTTCCTGGAGTCGAGCTGGGAGGCGCTGGAGCGGGCCGGGATCGACCCGGGCACGCTGCGCGGCAGCCGCACCGGCGTCTACGCGGGCAGCATGTACGAGCTCTACTCCACGCGCTTCCTCGACCAGGTGCCCGAAGAGGTCGAGGGCACCCTGCTCACCTCCAGCACGCCGAGCGTGCTGTCCGGGCGCGTCTCCTACACGCTCGGCCTGGAGGGGCCGTCCATCACCGTGGACACGGCCTGCTCGTCCTCGCTGGTCGCGCTCCACCTCGCGACGCGGGCGCTGCGCCAGGACGAGTGCACGCTCGCGCTGGCCGGCGGCGTCACCGTGATCGCCGCCCCGGACATCTTCGTCGAGTTCTCGCGGCAGCGGGCGTTGTCGGCGGACGGGCGGTGCAAGTCGTTCTCGGCCTCGGCTGATGGGGCGGCGTGGGCCGAGGGTGTCGGGGTGCTGGTGCTGGAGCGGTTGTCGTC
>NZ_LAVL01000194.1 GCF_001083785.1 Nonomuraea sp. SBT364 | reverse complement strand
GGGCCGTGGTGCCCGGGGCGCTGGTCAGGGCGGCGTGGCCGTAGCTGCTGGCGGGGGCGGTGGCGAACTTCGCCTTCTCGGGCGCCCTGTTCGTGCTCACGCTGTTCCTGCAGGACGACCGGCACCTGACGCCGATGGCCGCGGGGCTCGCGTTCCTGCCGCTGACCCTCCCGATGACGGTGAACCCGCTGCTCACCGGCCGCATCGTCGCCCGGTTCGGCGCCCGGCGGCCGATCCTGGCCGGGCTGGTGCTCCTCGCGGCCGGTCTGGCGGGCCTGGCGCTGACGGACGCGCTCGTGCCGTGGCTGCTGGTGACCGGGACGGGGCTGTCGCTGTGCCTGCCGTCGCTGGTGGCCGGCGTGATGGCGGCCGCCCCGCCGGGGACCGCAGGCACCGCCGGGGGCGTCCTCAACGCCGCCCGCCAGGCCGGCGCCACCCTCGGCGTGGCGCTGCTGGCCGGCCTCGCCCGCCCCCTGCTCGCCGCCGCCCTCCTGACGGCCGCCACCGCCGCCTGCTACGCCCTGGCCGCCCGCGTACGCGCCCGCCACGCCTGACCCCGGCGGGAAGGCATCGCTGATCTGACCGTCCCGCGACTGTCACGTTCCGTAGCGATCAACTACATTCAGCGACGGATCGACTACCGGAGGTATCCATGCCCAGCATCCCCCGCAGGACCGGCATCCTGTCCGCCGCCGTCGCGCTCGCCGTCCTGTCGGCCGCCGCACCGGCCGCCGCCCGCCAGGCCACGCCGGCGTACTTCACGATGACCGACGTCACCGGCGAGCGCTTCGTCGTCCAGCTCACCGATCCCGCCGACATCCGGCACGCGCGCGACCTCGTGAGCGGCACGACGCGCGACAGGCCCCACGTCCTCGGCCGGATCGCCAAGAGCGCCGTCCCGTACAACGCCCGCTGGAGCTACCACCTGCGGCCGGAGACCGTCGACTTCTTCGACGTGGCCATCGAGGTGTGCGACGCCACCATCCCGTACGTCGAGGACCACCTGGACGAGGCGGGCGGCGCGTTCCTGCCCGGGCTCGTCTGGTGCCCGTGGAGCTCCCGCCTGGTGAACGAGGTGGCCGCCCCGTAGGCCGCCGACCTCGGCGAGGCGTCAGCCCGGGGCCGGCTCGTCGCCGGGATCGGGTCGCGCCGCCGGCAGCTCGGCGGGGAGCGAGGACGGCACCATGGCGATCTCCGCCGAGGCTTCCAGCTTGGCCAGCAGCGTCGCCGGGTCGTTGATCAGGCTCGGGTTCCGCCTCAGCACCGTGAGCTCGGCCGGGGTGAGGTCCCGCACGGCCAGGACACCGTTGACCTTCACCAGCAGCAGCGCGCCCACCTGGACCACGGCGACGGGAGCGTGCTCGGTGGCGTTGATGAGCTTCTGCACCGCCGCCGCCTTGGCGTCGTCCACCTTGGCCTGCTCGGCGTCGACGGCGCGCAGCTGCACCGCCCGCTTCACGTCGGCGCCCAGCTCCTTGCCCAGGTCCGTGCCGGCGGCGTCGGTGATCTGCCGCCGCCGGGCCCGGAACCACAACGACAGTGACCCCCGCACCGGCCCGACGCGTTCCGCGATCTCCAGGTCGAACGCTCCCGCGACCTGGCCCACCGCCTGCACCAGCTCCACGGAGGCCTGCTGATCGACGTCGTCCGGGTAGTGGACGAGAACCGAGATGCCGTGCTCCGATGCCGCTTCCAGCGCGTCGCGCGCGGTCCGCTCCACCAGCGAGTGCACCACCGCCCCCGCCCCCGGCCGGACCGTGCGAGGTCGCGGCGTCTCCCGCTCCGTCAACATCCGGTGGACCGCCTGGGCGATCGCGTCCGCGGACGGCCCCGGACGGCTCTCGTCGCCGGACCTGCCCGCCCTCCGGTACTGCAGATTCACCACATCCGACAGGTACGGCTTCAGGTCCCGGATCTTGTACACCAGGAGGGCGGCGGTGAAGACGAACAGGCAGACGCCTCCGGACAGGATGCTCAGCCAGCCGAGCCTTCCTCCCGCGCCCGTACCGGCCAGCACCGTACCGCCCAGGAGCGACAGCGGCCCCACCACCGCGGGCGACCAGATCGACAGGCGCTGGAGCAGCGAGAGGACACGCTCGAACCCCGTGTCGGAATAGGAATGGGGATCATCCCTGCCGAACGCGCTCACGATGACCGCCAGCGCCGCGCTCGCCACGCCTGTCCAGAAGAAGAACCAGTTGGCCGTGTCGGAGACGACCGGGTTCTCGATCACCATGGCGCGTACTGTACGGGAACGTCCCGAGAGGAGTCCGCCGAATCCGGCGGCACCCCGGAAACGAAGAACGGCCCGGCACCGCATGCGGTGCCGGGCCGTTCGCGGCGTTCGGGGCCGCGATCTCGCCGTCAGACGTCGTAGTAGAGCTCGAACTCGTGCGGGTGCGGGCGCAGCCGGATCGGGTCGACCTCGTTCTCCCGCTTGTACGCCACCCACGTCTCGATCAGGTCGGGCGTGAAGACGCCGCCTTCGAGGAGGTAGTCGTGGTCGGCCTCCAGGGCGTTGAGCACGTCGGTCAGCGAGCCCGGCACCTGCGGCACCTGGCGGGCCTCCTCCGGCGGCAGCTCGTAGAGGTCCTTGTCGACGGGCTCCGGCGGCTCGATCTTGTTGCGGATGCCGTCGATGCCCGCCATCAGCATGGCCGCGAACGCGAAGTACGGGTTGCACGACGGGTCCGGCACCCGGAACTCGATGCGCTTGGCCTTCGGGTTGGAGCCCGTGATCGGGATGCGGACGCACGCCGAGCGGTTGCGCTGGGAGTAGACCAGGTTGACCGGCGCCTCGTAGCCCGGCACCAGGCGGTGGTAGGAGTTGACCGTCGGGTTGGTGAACGCCAGCAGCGACGGCGCGTGCTTGAGCAGGCCGCCGATGTAGTAGCGGGCCGTGTCGGAGAGCCCGGCGTAGCCGACCTCGTCGTAGAACAGCGGCGAGCCGTCCTTCCACAGCGACTGGTGGCAGTGCATGCCGGACCCGTTGTCGCCGAAGATCGGCTTGGGCATGAAGGTGACCGTGTGCCCGTACTCCAGGGCCGTGCTCTTGATGATGTACTTGTAGAGCATCAGGTTGTCGGCCGTCTTGAGCAGCGTGCCGAACTTGAAGTCGATCTCCGCCTGGCCCGCCGTGCCGACCTCGTGGTGCTGCATCTCGACGTCGATGCCGCACTCGATGAGGTTGCGGACCATCTCCGAGCGCAGGTCGGTGAAGTGGTCCATGGGCGGCACCGGGAAGTAGCCGCCCTTGTAGCGCGGCTTGTAGCCCAGGTTGCCGCCTTCGGTGGCCGCGCCGGTGTTCCAGGCGCCTTCGATGGAGTCGATGTAGTAGTAGCCCGCGTTCGCCTTCGTCTCGAAGCGGACGTCGTCGAAGATGTAGAACTCCGCCTCGGGGCCGAAGTAGACCGTGTCGGCGATGCCGGTGCCCTTGAGGTATTCCTCCGCCTTGCGGGCGACGTTGCGCGGGTCGCGGCTGTAGGCCTCGCCGGTCAGCGGGTCGTGCACGAAGAAGTTGATGTTGAGCGTCTTGTGCTGGCGGAACGGGTCGACCACGGCGCTGGACGGGTCCGGCAGGAGCAGCATGTCGGACTCGTGGATGGCCTGGAAGCCCCGGATCGACGAGCCGTCGAACATCAGGCCGTCGGTGAACACGCTGGCGCCGAAGTTCTCGACCGGGAAGGTGAAGTGGTGCGTCGTCCCCGGCAGGTCGGTGAACCTGACATCGACGAACTGCACCCCTTCGTCCCTGATGAACTTCAGGACGTCGTCGGCGGAGTTGAACACTCTCGAACCTCCCTGGGGACGGGCTACCAGCCCGACGGTAGGGCGTGGCCGTTTCCATACGGTGTCTCGATTGTTTCGCACGTGTTACGCGGGATCCGGTGTCCCGTCCACGTCCGGCGGGCCGCTGAACGCGGGGGCGCTGGTCCGCTCGGGCGGCGCGGGAGCGGAGCTGAGCAGGTCGGGCCGGAAGGCGACCACCAGGCCGGCCGCGGCGACCACCGCGAGCACCGCCGCGGCGGCCAGCCACAGCCGGCGGCCCGCGCGCGGCTCGCCGGCTGCCCTGCCGGCCGCCGCCCTCATCCGGCGCCGCTCCTCCTCGCTGATCTGCCCGACCAGCTCGTTGAAGCGCGCGTCTAGGTCGTCCCCGTACGGCATGGCGTACATGATGGCCCTGAACAGGCGCGCGGTGAAGCGCGGGCAGGTCACGATCCCGGGCGCCTGCCCCGCCGGATACCTTTGAGTCATGAGCAGGAACGAGCCGCGCTGGACGCAGACCTGGCTGGGCGGCGTGCGTGCCGCCGGCGTCGACCTCGGCTACCCGGGGGAGCGGCTGGGGCTGCCCGAGGACGGCAGCGGGTCGATCGCCGGCTGGGGCCGCAGGATCGCCGCCCTGGTCGTCGACTGGCTGATCTGCACCTGGGCGATCACGCAGCTGCTGCTGCGCACCAACCCGGCCGAGTCGCCGTGGGTGCCCGTCGTGGTGTTCGCCGTGCAGTACCTGGTGCTCGTGGGCGCCCTGGGCCAGACGTTCGGGCACCGGCTCGCGGGCATCCGGGTCGCGGCGATGGACGGCGGCGACCCGCGCTGGCTGCCCGCGCTGGCCCGCACCGCGCTGCTCGTTCTGGCGATCCCCGCGCTGATCTTCGACCGCGACCACCGCGGCCTGCACGACCGTGCCTCCAACACCATGGTCGTCCGTATGTGAAAAGAGAAAACCGTACCGGGTTTAAAAATGTACCCGGTACGGCTTATGCTGTCCCCGTGATGATGGCGGGGCTCAGGGAGCTCAAGAAGGAACGCACCCGGCGGCGCATCGCCGAGGTCGCGCTGCGCCTGTTCGACGAGCGCGGCTACGACGCGGTGACGGTCAACGAGATCGCCGAGGCGGCCGGGGTCGCCAAGGTGACGCTGTTCAACTACTTCCCGGCCAAGGACTGCCTGGTCCTGGACGGGGTGGCCGACGACACGGCGGCGATCGTCGCCGGGCGGCAGCCGGGGCGCTCGCCGCTGGGCGCGCTGCGCGAGCACTACCGGGCGGTGGCGGCCGGCGACGCGGGGGAGATCGACGTCGGGCAGCTGCTCACCCAGGTGCGGGTGATCGCGGCGACCCCCGCGCTCATGGCCGGCGTCTACCAGGCGAACATGGGCCGCCGCTACGAACTGGCCGCCGCCCTGACCCCCGAGACCGGTGAGGCCGTCGCGCCGCTCCTGGCCGGGCAGATCACCGCCGCGCTGACCACCCTGCAGGAGTCGTTCTTCCAGCGCCTGGCCTCCGGGACGCCCCTGGAGGAGGCGCGGCGCCTCCTGGCCGCCGACGTCGAGCTCGCCTTCGACCTCCTCGAGAACGGGATGAATCATGAAAAAGGGCATTAACTACGACACCGGCTTCCTGCCCGAGCCCGGCCGCAGCCGCGTGCGCTTCGACCGGGAGACCGCGCGGCGCGAGATGCGGGTGATCGCCGGCGAGCTGCACTGCACGGTGGTCCGCGTCTCCGGCGCCGACCCCGTCCGCCTCACCGTGGCCGCCGAGGAGGCCGCCGCGGCCGGCCTGGAAATCTACTACGCGCCGTTCCCCGTGGACCTGCACCCGGAGGAGACGCTGGAGCTGTACGCCGAGTCCGCCCGCCGGGCCGAGGCGCTGCGCCGGACGGGCGCGGAGGTGGTCCTGGTCACCGGCTGCGAGACCAGCGCCTTCGGCCACGGCTACCTGCCCGGCGCCACCTACGGGGAGCGCATGGCGGCCATGGGCGGGGCCGACGCCGACTGGTGGGCGACCGTCGTCCCGCCGGTCGTCCGGCGGCTCGACACCTTCCTCGCCGAGGCGGCCGCGACGGTCAGGCCGCTGTTCGGCGGCCGGGTCACCTACGCCGCGGGCCCGTGGGAGTTCGTCGACTGGACGCCGTTCGACCTGGTCGGCGCCGACGCCTACCGCGCCGCCTACAACGCGGCGACCTTCCGCGACGAGGTGCGCGGCCTCTTCAAGCACGGCAAGCCGGTCGTCATCACCGAGTTCGGCACCTGCGCCTACACCGGCGCCGCCGACCGGGGCGGCTCGGCCTGGGAGGTCCCCGCCGGCGCGGCGCCCGACGAGGGCGAGCAGGCCCGCTACCTGGAGGAGCTGATCGACGTGTTCGAGCAGGAGGGCGCCGAGGCCGCGATGTGGTTCACCTTCGCCGGCTACACCCGGGTCGGCGGCGTGGCCGACCTCGGCTCCTACGGCGTGGTCAGCATGCTCGACGAGACCCGCTGGCGGCCCCGGCAGGTCTTCCACGCCATGGCCGCTAGGTACGCGCGCAGCTGAAGATCGCGGTGCCCGGCAGCTGGCGGCCGCGCAGCGGGCTCCAGCCGCCCCACACCCGCTCGTGGCCCTCGGGCCACTCCGGCTCCAGCAGGCCCGTGACGGCCAGCCCGGAGGCGACGACGAGGCCCACCCAGTCGCCCATGGTCCGGTGGTGCTCGACGTAGCCGAGGCTCCCGTCGTCGTTCTGCTCGGTGTAGGGGGAGCGGTCGAAGTAGGACCGGTCGGACGTCAGGCCGCGCGGGCCCGGGTCGTCCGGGAACGCCCACCGGATCGGATGGCTGACCGAGAACACGAACCGCCCGCCCGGCACCAGCACCCGCCGGACCTCGCGCAGCACCGCCAGCGGGTCGGCGACGAACGGCAGCGCGCCGAACGCCGAGCACGCCAGCTCGAAGCTCTCCCCGGCGAACGGCAGCGCCTCGGCGTCGGCCTGCACCAGCGGCACGGCCGGGCCGCCGAGGTCGATGCGCTGGGCGTGGCGCAGCTGGCGGTGCGACAGGTCGAAGGCCGCCACCCGCGCCCCCTGGCCCATCAGCCAGCGGGCGCACTGCGCCGCCCCGCAGCCGATCTCCAGCACCCGCCTCCCGCGCACGTCGCCCAGCAGCCGCGCGTCGGCCTCGTCGACGCCCTCCGGGCACCAGACGAAGCCGTCGTCGCGCAGGAAAGCGCCGTGCTCGAGCTGGTAGTCGTCGGCGTTGCCGTCCCACCAGCCGCGGTTGGCCCGGGACGAGGGTGAGATCACTAGCGCATCTTGGGGCCGCGCGGCATGCGGGCGCCCTTGGGCATCGGGCCCTTGGGCATCGGCATGTTCTTCGGCAGCGAGCGCAGGCGGTCCTTCACCTCGTTGACGGCCGGCTTCTTCAGGTTGCGCGGCAGCTTCATCAGGTGCCGCTGCAGCTTGCCGAGCGGCACCTGGCCCTCGCCGTCACCGCATTGGACGTCGTAGATCTCGACGCCCAGCACCACCCGCGCGACCCGCTTCTTCTCCGCCGCCAGCATCTTGGCCACCCGGTTGCCGGGCCCCTCCGACACCAGCACGACGCCCGGATAGCCGACCACCATGTGGATCAGGTCCTGGTCACGGTTGACCGCCATGGCGGGGGTGACCTGCCAGTTGCCGCGCATGCCCTGCAGCACCGCGGCGGCCGCGCCGGTCTGGCCGTGCAGGATCGAATACTGGGCCCGCTGCGCCAGCTGCCCGAACACCACCAGGCCGACCGTGAAGGCGGCCAGGATGCCCAGGAACACGGAATACCACAGGTAGTCCGTGACCAGGCCGATCACGACCACCACAGCCAGCGTGCCGACCGCCGATAGAAAGACGATCGGCATCCCCTTGGGATTGGCCTGCTTGATGATCTTCGCGATCATGCGGAGCTGCTTGATGCGCCCCGGCTTATCTGGGTCCTCGGACTTCGCCATGCAAGGAAGGATACAAACGAACCGGACAAGTACGGGAACCCGGCGGGGGTCAGGCCGCCACGAAGAACTCCAGCAGCTCGGGCACGAGCGCCCCGGACGCCACCTGGTGGGTCTGACCCTCCAGGATCCGGTGCGCCGCGCCGGGCACGCTCGCGGCCACGGCGCGGCCCGCGCCGGCCATCCAGGAGGGGCTGAGCTCGCCGTTGAGCACGAGCGCCGGCCGGTCGAGCCCGGCGAACCGCGCCGCCGGCAGCGCGCTGCCCGGCCCCATCACGGCCGCCTCGTAGGCCAGCGTGTGGGCGAGTTGCTCCATCTCGCCCCAGTACGGTCCGGCCCGCATCGCGGCGACCGTCTCCACCGGCGTCTCGGCGGCGGCCGTCATGAACAGCTCCACCGCGTCACCCCGGCGGCCCCGCCGCACCAGGTCGCCGAGCCGCCCGGCGAAGTCGCCGGGCAGCTCGGGGGCGCCCGGGTCCACGTGGTAGGGCGGCTCCCACAGGGCCAGCTTGGAGATCGACGGCATCCGTACGGCGGCCTCCAGGGCGAGGGCGGCGCCGGAGGACCCGCCGAACACCATCGCCTGCCCGCCGGCCGCCGCCACCACGGCGGCCAGGTCCTCGATCTCGCGTTCCACCGCGTACGGCTGCGTGTCGCCGCTGGCCCCGCGCCCCCGGCGGTCGTAGTCGAACACCGTGAACCAGGGCGCCAGCCCTTGCGCCACCCCCGCCATCACCGGGTGACCCCGGCCGGTGAACGCCCCGTGCACCAGCACGACCGCCGGTCCGCCGCCGTGCCGGTCGACGGCGATGGAGGTGCCGTCGGCGGAGGTGACGGTGAGGGTCTCGGTCACGCCGGCTGGACGAGGCACAGGATCTCCCAATGGTGGCCGTCGAGGTCGGCGAAGGCGCGCTGGTAGCGGAAGGCGTCCTGCCGGGCGCCGCCGAGCGCCGCCGCGGCCGCCGCGACCGCCTTGTCGGCCAGCTCGTCGACCTGCGCCTGGTTCTCCACCCCGACGACCAGGATCGCCTCGGTGGACTTGGTGGCGTCGCCGACCTCGCGGTGCGCGTACGACGCGAACGTCGGCTCGGCCAGCAGCATCACCTGCGCGCCGTCGTTGACGATGACGGACGCCATGTCGTCGGACGCGCCGAACAGCGCGAAGCCGAGCTCGGTGAAGAACGCCTTCGACCGGTCGAGGTCCTTGACGGGGAGGTTCACGAACAGCTGCATTTTTTGCCCTTTCCGTAGGTTCGTGACTCCAGTGTGCTGGCCGGACCGGGCCCCGGTCTTGGACGCCGGCGCCGTGGACTTGACGATCCGCGCACTAACGGCAGGCGCGGCGGTACTCGGCGGGCGGCACCCCGTAGGCGCGCCGGAACAGGCGGCTGAAGTGCGCCGGATCGGGCAGCCCCCAGCGTGCCGCGAGCGCGCCCACCGGCGTCTCACGCAGGGCCGGGTCGGCCAGGTCGGTGCGGCAGCGTTCGAGCCGCCGGTGCCGGATCCACGCCGCCACCGTCGTCTCCCGCGCCTCGAACAGCCGGTGCAGGTAGCGGGGCGAGATGTGGTGCGCGGCCGCCACACCGGCCGGGTCGAGGGCGGCATCGCCCAGGTGCTGCTCGATGAAGGCGTGCACCCGGGCCAGCAGCGACTGCTGCCGCGACTCGTGCGGCACCGCGCCCAGCTCGTCGATCCGCTCGGCCACGGCCGTGGTCACCAGGTCCATCACCACGCTCGACAGCCGGGCCGCGCTGGCCGGCCGGTAGGTGTCGAGGTCCAGCGCCACCCGGCGCAGCAGCGGCGCGGCCAGGGCGCCGGTGCCCTCGGCGGAGGCGATCGGCACCGCGGTGACCGACGTCGCCGCGCCGGGCGGCAGCCGCAGCAGCTCACGCGGGAAGCTGAACACCGCCAGCCGCACCGCCGAGTCGTAGACCAGCTCGTAGGGCCGGGTGAAGTCGTAGAGGGCGAACTCGCCCGGGCGCAGCCGCGCCTGCCTGTCGTCCTGCCCCAGCAGCGGGGTGCCCGACACCGCGAGCACCAGCCGGTAGAGCTCGGGGCTGTCGCGGCGGATCAGGCCCGGCGTGCGGTGCACGCGGTGCGGCGTCGAGGTCTGCACCTTGCCGACGCCCACCGGCCCCAGCTGCCCCGCCTCGATCTGCCCGCGCAGCGGCGCGTCAGGGTCGACGCGTACGTCGAGCGGGCCGAGCGCGTCGGCCACGACGCTCAGCCAGGCCTCGCGCCGCTCGGCGGCGGGCACGTCGGCGGCGCGGATCAAGATGGCCATGGGGGGAGCCTCCCTGGGAGTGCTCACCCCATGGTAGCGAGCCGATCAAGCCGTCTGGCGCGCCTCGATCGCCTGCTGGTAGAGCCTGCCCGCCCGGTAGGAGGAGCGGACCAGCGGCCCGGACAGCACCCCGGCGAAGCCGATCGCCTCCGCCTCGGCCTGCAGCTCGACGAACTCCTCCGGCTTGACCCAGCGGTCCACCGGGTGGTGACGCGGCGTCGGCCGCAGGTATTGCGTGATCGTGAGCAGGTCGGTGCCGGCCTCGTGCAGGCCGCGCATCGCCTCGACGATCTCCTCGCGGGTCTCGCCCATGCCGAGGATCAGGTTGGACTTGGTGACCAGCCCGGCCTCACGAGCCATCGTGATCACCGCCAGCGACCGCTCGTAGCGGAACCCGGGACGGATCCGCTTGAAGATGCGCGGCACCGTCTCGACGTTGTGCGCGAACACCTCGGGCTTGCTGGAGAAGACCTCCTCCAGCTGCTCGCGGTCGCCGTTGAAGTCGGGCACCAGCAGCTCGACGCCGCAGCCCGGCAGCAGCGCGTGGATCTGGCGCGCCGTCTCGGCGTAGAGCCAGGCGCCGCCGTCGGGCAGGTCGTCACGGGCCACGCCGGTCACGGTCGCGTAGCGCAGGCCCATCTGCTGGACCGACTCGGCCACCCGGCGCGGCTCGTCGCGGTCGTACTCCTGCGGCTTGCCGGTGTCGATCAGGCAGAAGTCGCAGCGGCGCGTGCACTGGTCGCCGCCGATGAGGAAGGTCGCCTCACGGTCCTCCCAGCATTCGTAGATATTGGGACAGCCCGCCTCTTCACAGACCGTGTGCAGGCCCTCCCGGCGCACGAGCGATTTCAGCTCGGTGTATTCGGGGCCCGTCTTCAGCTTGGTCTTGATCCACGGGGGCTTGCGCTCGATAGGGGTTTCGGCGTTGCGCACCTCCAGGCGGAGGAGCTTTCGGCCTTCAGGAGCAACGGTCACCCTCACAGCTTACGTCTCCGGCCGCCGTGGCCCATGCGAGGGTGGGGGGCTCAGGTGATGAGACCGAAGCCCCGGATCGCCCGCGTGTAGTGGCGCAGCAGCTCGGCGTCGATCCGGTCCGACTCGGCCGTGCCCAGCAGGACGGCGTTGGGCGAGGCGAACACGCCGGCCTGCTGCGTGCCGAAGCGGGCCAGCGCGCCCTGCCGGATCGCCGTCACGTTCTCGCCGCGCAGCACCGCCGCCTGCATCGGCGCCAGATAGCGGTGGCTGGTGATCAGCTCCTCCAGCTCCGCGATCTCCTCGGGCGTCGACACCCGCCGGGCCAGCACCAGCCTGCGCTGGGCCGCCTCCGCGTCGCCCGACCGCGCCAGCCGCGTCAGGCCGTACTCCAGCAGCAGCACCGGCGCGCCGAGCACGCGGCCGATCATCCGGCCGAGGAACCCGGCCGCGTGGTAGCCGGTCCCGGGCGCCTCGAGCGCCGGGAACGTGGCGGCGATCTTGACCTCGGCCTCCTCTCGCACCCGCAGCGGCTCGGCGCCCATCAGCGCGCCGCGCCACTCGGCCAGCGTCGACAGCGCCCCGCCGACGATGACGCCGTCGCCGGTCGCCGAGCCGGCGTACGCCATCGCCAGCAGCGTCACCCGCTGCCTCGGCGGCAGCGCCAGCCACAACGGCAGCCCGATCACCAGCACCGGCGTCCTGAGCAGGCCCATCTTCTGGTACGACGCCGCAGGGGCCAGATCCCTGACCGCGACCTTCGCCGGACGCTTGACCCCGATCCGGTCCGCCACCCGCTCGGCGGTGCCGTACAGCTCGCCGGCGGACTCGCGGCCGAGCACCTCGGCGTCGCCGGGCAAGCGCCCCAGGCGCGGACGCAGCAGCCAGCCGACGCCGATGAGCAGCCCGCCCAGCACCCAGGCGACGGCGAACTCCGCGTTGACCGCGATCGTCCAGCCGCCCAGCACCACGAAGGCGACCGTGAGGGCGTGCACGAGCAGGGCGATGATCAGCGCTGTGACCCGTTTCACATCCGGATATTAAAACGGCATGTCGCCCATCGGCCACTATCTGCGCAGAAGATCCTCTTCGTGCAGGTCGAACGGCTCCCTGCCGAGCGCCTCGGCCAGGCGCTTCTCCGCGATCGGCAGGACCTCCTCGACCACGATCCGCCGGCCGGTCTCGGCCGACAGCGTGGAGACGCCCACGTCCGGCAGCCCGCACGGGACGATGCGGTTGAACCACCGCGGATCATTGGCGCAGTTGAGCGCGAAACCATGCATGGCCACGCCGCGAACCACCCGGATGCCGACCGTGCCGAGCTGGCGGTCGGGCAGCCCGAGTCCGGCGTCGCCCACCGCCCACACCCCGGCCCGCCCGCGCACCCGCCGGGCGGTGACGCCGAAGTCGGCGCACACCTGGATCATCGTCTCCTCCAGGCGGCAGACGTAGTCGGTCACGTCGGAGACGGCCACGATCGGGTAGCCGACGAGCTGGCCGGGCCCGTGCCAGGTGACGCGGCCGCCGCGGTCGACGTCGACGACCGGCGTGCCGTCGGACGGCCGCTCGTGCGGCGCCGCCCGCTTGCCCGCCGTGTAGACGGGCGCGTGCTCCAGCACCAGCAGCGTGTCGGGGACCTCACCGGCGACCCGCTTGCCGTGCACCCAGTGCTGGAGCGACCAGGCCTGCTCGTAGGGGACGTCGACGCCTAGGCGGACGATGGCGAGTGCGTGGGGATCGACCCCATGGGTGGGGCGCATGTGTCCATTGTGCCGTTCCCTCACCCTTGTAGGGTAATTCAGGAAGTCAGCAGCCGGGGTTCGATCCTGAACTCCTTGACGCCGCCTGCACCGTCATGTTCCAGCTTGTACGCGTAGCCGCCGGGGTCGGTGCTCACGGCCTGGATGAAGTCGGTGCCGACGTAGTGCAGCGCCACGCCCTCGTCGGCCGCGTAGCCGCCGGGCAGCTCGCCCGAGGCCACAGACTGCTGCAGCAGCGGGCGGCGCTGCGGCTCGGCGTTGTAGTGGACGCCGCACGAATAGGGCAGCAGGCCCAGCCCGTCGGCCCACACCCGCAGCTCGGGGCCGAAGGAGTCGGTGTTGCCGCCCACGTGCCAGCACAGCGCGCCCGCGCTCTGCCCCGACAGCACCACCCCGGCCCGCCAGGCCTCCTCGAACGCCTCGTCCAGCCCGTGCAGCCGCCACAACGCCATCAGGTTGGCCACGCTGCCGCCGCTGACGTAGATCATGTCCTGCTCGAGCATCCAGGCCCGGGGATCGGCCACGTTGGGCATGGGGAACACCGTCAGATGGCTCAGCTCGACATCCCACCCCGCGAACGCGCCGTACATCTTCAGCAGCCAGCCGGCGTCGTCACCCATCGCCGTGGCGAGCAGGCCCAGCTTGGGCCGGTCCTGCCCGGTCAGGTCGAGCCCGTAGCGCAGCAGCGGGCTCGCCTCGATGAAGCCGTGACGATCGGTGGCGCGGAACGATCCGCCGCCGATGGCGAGAATGTGGGACTGCCCTGACCTGGTCATGTCGGAATCTCCCCGATGCGTAGGACGAACAGCACACTAGAGTACGGCGCGCAGCGCATCGCCGAGATGCGTATGCGCGAAGCCATATCCGCTGTTCATCAGCTTGCCGGGGACGATCCGGTGCCCCGGCAGCAGCCCCTCCCGGGCGAACTCGCCCAGCCCCAGCCGCAGCGCGAATCCGGGCACCGGGATCGGCATCGTGGCGCGCCGCATCGCCCGGCCGAGCGTCCGGGTGAACTCGGCGTTGGTCACCGGTGACGGCGAGGTGAGATTGACCGGCCCCACCAGCTCCGGATTCTTCACCACATGAATGGTCGCCCGGACCCAGTCGTCCTCCGAGATCCAGGACCAGTACTGCTTCCCCGAGCCCAGCGGCGCCCCGAGCCCCACCCGGAAGATCGGCAGCATCCGGCCCAGCGCCCCGCCGCGCCGGCTCAGCACCAGCCCGGTCCGCAACTGCGCCGCCCGCACCCCGAACTCCCCGGCGGCCCTGCCCTCGCGCTCCCACCGCTCGCACAGCTCCGCCAGGAACCCCCGGCCCTTCCCCCGGCTCTCGTCGACGACCTCGTCGCCGGTGTCGCCGTAGAAGTCCACGCCCGACGCCGTCACCAGCGTCGCGGGCGGGCGCGCCAGCCCCCGCATCGTCTCCACCAGCAGCCGCGTGCTGTCGACCCGGCTGCGCACCAGCTCGCGCTTGTACGCCGGGCTCCAGCGCCGATCCGCGATCGGCGCCCCGGCCAGGTGCACCACGGCCTCCGCGCCGTCGAGCACCGCCGGATCCAGCACGCCCGCGCGCGGCTCCCACTGCGCCTCACCGGTGCCCCTCGGCTCCCGCCGCACCAGCGTCACGACCCGCTCCCCGGCACCCCGCAGCGCCTCGACCAGCGGCCCGCCCAGCGGCCCCGTCGCCCCGTC
>NZ_LAVL01000193.1 GCF_001083785.1 Nonomuraea sp. SBT364 | reverse complement strand
GCAGGGTCAGGTGCAGTTCGCGCAGGTGCGGGCCGGGGCCGGTGCCGAGCTCGGCGGCCAGCAGCTTCCGGTACGCCTCGAACGCTGCCAGCGCCTCCGCCTGCCTGCCGTGCGCGGCCAGCGTGCGCATGAGCAGGTCGCGCAGGCGCTCGCGCAGCGGGTGCGCCGCGACGAGCTGCTCCAGCTCCGCCACCGCGCCGGGCGGCCGGCGTCCCGTGGCGAGCCCCGCCTCGATCCGGTCCTCGGCCGCGCCCAGCCGCAGCTCCTCCAGGCGTACGGCGGCGGAGGCGGCGAACGGGAGGACGGCCACGTCGGCCAGGGGCTCACCGCGCCACAGTCCGAGAGCGCCGTCCAGGGACGGCAGCGCCGCCTCCGGCCGCCCCGCCCGCAGGGCGCGCTGCCCCTCGCGCGCCAGCCGCTCGAACCGCGCCACGTCCACGCCCTCGCGCGACACGTCCAGCAGGTAACCGGCGGGCTCGGAGCGCACCAGCCCGCGCCCCGGCAGGGCGCGGCGCAGCCGTGACACGAGCGAGTGCAGCGCCGGTCCCGGATTGTCCGGCCCCTCGTCGGGCCACAGCGCCCGGGCCAGCGCCCGCGCCGGCACCACGCTCCCCGCGTCGAGCGCCAGCCGGATCAGCAGCGCCCGCAGCCGGAACCCGCCGACGTCCACGGCCCTGCCGTCGGCCACCACCTCCAGCGGCCCGAGCACCCCGATGCGCATGCACCCACTCTGCCACCCGGCGGAACCCGGACGAGGGCCGCCGATCCGGCTAGTTCGGCGGTTCGAAGCGGCCGTCGACGGCCGTCCAGCCGCCGTCCACGTACAGGACGGAGCCGGTGACGAAGCTCGCCGCGTCGCTCGCCAGATAGACGACCGCGCCGGCCATCTCCTCGGCGGCGGCCCACCGGCCCAGCGCCGACTTGGCCGCGTACGCGGCGTACCAGGCGGGGTTGTCCTTGATCTGCCTGGTCAGCGGCGTCTCCACGACGCCGGGCGCGATCGCGTTCACCCGCACGCCGTACGGCCCGAACTCGGCGGCGGCGGTGCGCAGCAACTGCACCAGCCCCGCCTTGGTGGCCGAGTAGACGCTCTGGCCCGGCTCCGTCACCGAGGCGCGGATCGACGCGAAGCCGATGATCGAGCCGCCGCCCCGCTCCACCATGCCCGCCCCGAACGCCCGTACCACGTCGAAGGAGGCGCGCAGGTTGAGGCCGACGACCCGGTCGAAGTCCTCGCCGGTGTAGTCCAGGATCCGCTTGCGCACGTTCGTGGCGGCGGTGAACACCAGCACATCGGCGTCCTGCTCGGCGGCGGCGTCGCGGACGGCGGCGGGGTCCAGCACGTCGAGCAGCCTGGCCCGGCCGCCGCACCGCTCCGCCGTGGCGCTCGCGGCCGCCAGGTCACGGTCGGCGCACACCACCGACGCGCCGTGCGCGGCCAGCGCCAGCGCCGACTCCCTGCCGATGCCGCTGCCGGCCCCGATGACCACCGCACGCCGCCCGTCCAGGCGGAACAACCGCTCGTATGCCATGGAGGCACCCTAACGACTGGTCTGACCAGTGCACCAGGCCGGGCCGTTCAGGAACGCGCCTCCCAGTCCGCCCTGAGCAGCTCGTACTCCACCTCGCCCTGGTCGGAGCCGTCGATGAGGTCCGGCCAGTCCTCGAAGAACGTGCGCACGAAGCGCATCCCGCACTTCTCCATGACGCGCCGGGAGCCGGTGTTGACCGTCATCGTCTGGGCGTACACACGCCGGGCGCCGAGGGCGAACGCGCGGTCGATGAGCGCGAGCGAGCCCTCGGTCGCGTACCCCTTGCCCCAGGCGGCCCTGTGCAGCCGGTAGCCCAGCTCCGGCTCCTCCACCGGACCGCGCAGATGGAACCAGCCGATGAACGTGGCGCCGTCGAAGGCGGCGTAGAACCCTTCGGCGACGAACCTGGGCAGCGTCTTTCCGACGATCTCTTCGCGCGGCGTCGGCTTGCCGCCGTTGAGGAAACGCATGACCTCGGGGTCGTTGTGCAGCTCGTCCAGGAGATCGGCGTCGGCTTCGGTGAAACGGCGCAGGGCCAGGCGGTCGGTCCGCAGGTAGATGTCCACCCGCACACGCATACCACCCGGCCCCGGCCTCGTTCGACGGGTTTTTCACCCCCTGATCACGAACTGCCCGGTCAGCGGCCCGAGCTCGACCGCGTACGTACCGGCGGCCTCGCGCCGCACCTCGAACGTGACCCGCCCGGACCGGCCCGCGCCGAGCCGGACGGCCCGCCGCTGGTCCACCTCGCCGCCGACGCGCAGCTCCGCGTCGTAGGAGCCGGCCAGCTCGCCGACGTTCGTGACCCGCGCCTCGATCCGCACCCGGCGGCCCGGCCGGGCGACCTCAGGACCGACCTCCAGGTCGCTCAGCGCGAACACCGCCTCGGGCCCGGCCACCCGGTCGTGCACGAAGACGTCGTCCTGGCGGTTGGTGTCGCCGTCCACGAGGTTCGCCGCCTGGCTCTGGAAGGCGACGTGGCGGCCGTCGGCGCTGATCGACGGCAGCTCCGACCAGCCGTCGCCCTGCGCCCCCTGGGCCCCGGTGGAGACCCGCTCGGTGGTGCCGGCCTCCAGGTCGCGGACGAACACGTCGTAGCCGTTGTTGGTGTCGCCCTCCACCAGGGCGGCGCCGCTGCTCTGGAAGGCGACGTACCGGCCGTCGGCGCTGATCGAGGGCGCGTAGGAGATGCCGTCCGATGCGCCGCCGCCGGCGTCCGCCGACACCAGCCGGTTCTCGCCCGTCGCGAGGTCCTGCGCGTAGATCTGGCCGAGGCCGACGCCGTTGGTGAACACCAGCGTCCCGCCGCCGGAGCTGATCACCGGTCCGCGGCTCTCCGCCGGGTGCGGCCCGGCGATCCGCTTGAGCGTCCCCTCCCGCAGGTCGCGGACGAAGACGTCGGTCAGGCCGTTGCCGTCGTCCGGCACCAGGTTCGTGGCGTCGCTCTGGAAGGCCACGTACCGGCCGTCGCCGCTGATCGACGGCTCACGCGACTGGTTGTCGCCCTGCGTGCCGTCCTGGGCCACCGACAGGCGCTCGGTCGTCCCGTTCTGCCGATCGCGCAGGAAGATGTCGGCGCGGCCGTTGGTGTCGCCCGGCACCAGGTTCGTGGCGTCGCTGATGAAGACCGCGTAGCGGCCGTCGCCGGTCAGCTCGGGCGAGCCGGAGATCCCGTCCCCGGCCACGCCCTGCGACGACACCGAGACGCGCTCGGTCGTCCCGGTCCGCCGGTCGTGCACGAACGCGTCCGTCTGGCCGTTGGTGTCCCCCGCCACCAGGTTCGTCGCGCCGCTGCCGAAGCCGATGTAGCGGCCGTCGTGGCTGATCGTCGGGGACAGCGAGAAGCCGTCGGCCTGCTCGCCGGACGACGACACCGACACCCGCGACGTCTGCCGGGTGCGCAGGTCGGTGACGAACACGTCCAGATCGTTGTTGGTGTCGCCGCCGACGAAGTTCGAGGCGAACCCGGCGAACGTCACCGTGCCGCCGTCGCCGCTCAGCTCCGGCCACCACGCGTCGCTGTCGCCCTGGTGGCCCTCCGTCGCCAGCGAGACCCGGTCGGTGTCCGGCGTGCGCGGCAGAGCCACGTCCGCGCGCCCGCGACGCACCTGTACGGGACCCGACCGGGAGACGCCGGGAGCCGAGGCGGAGACCCGGTGGTCGCCCTCCGGCACGTCCCGGATCGTGTAGCGGCCGTGGCGGTCGGTCACGGCGGTGAGGGAGTCGGGCACGTCCAGCACCCTGACCGTCGCGCCCGGCACCCGCGAGCCGGTCGGGCCGTACGTCACCGTGCCCTTGACCGTGCCCCAGCGGGTGCGCTCCAGCTCGATCCGGCGCTCGCCGAGCCGATCCGCCTCGACGCGCACGCTCACGCGCCGCGTCTCATAACCGAACCGGGACAGCTCCAGGGAGTGCTCGCCCGGCGCCAGCCGCAGCTCGAAACGGCCGTCCGCACCGGTCACCGTGGTGCGCCCGTCCGCGCGGGCCACCTTCACCCCGGCCAGCGGCCCGCGGCCGCGCTCGTCCGTCACCGTGCCGCGCACGCCGCTCGTCAGCGCCGCCTCCGCGACGGCCGAGGCGGCGTCGATCCGGCCCGCGCCGTGCCGCGCGTTCGGCAGCGGCCCGTACCGCTCGTCGCGCACCGCCGTGCCCGTGAGGATCTCCAGCGCCCCGGCCGGGGTCAGCCCGGGCCTGGCCTGCTTCATCAGCGCGACCGCGCCCGACACGTGCGGCGTCGCCATGGACGTGCCGCTCAGCGTCTCGTACCGGCCGCCGGGCACCGCCGACAGCACCGCGACGCCGGGCGCCGACAGGTCCGGGACCACGTACGTGTCCGGCCAGTCGGCGGGGGCGTCGAGCCAGTCGGTCCGGTTCACCGTGCCGCCGCAGGAGAAGTCCGGCACGTCGTCGCCGGCGTCCGTGGCGCCCACCGAGACCGCCTCGTACACGTTGCCGGGACCGGCCGAGCCGCCCGGCGCGCACTCGTTGCCGATCGCGAACGATGGGAACGCTCCAGCGGCCAGGATGTTCCTGACCGGCTCGATGAACTGGTCGGAGTAGCCCTCGGCGCCCAGCGACATGCTGATCACGTCGGCGGGCTCGCCCGCCGGGCTCCCGTCCGCCGCGTACGGCGCGAGCGCCCATTCCATGCCCGCCAGCACCTGGGCGAGCGTGCCCGACCCGCCGGGGATGACCAGGCCGCCCATCAGCTCGGCGCCGGGCGCCACGCCGATCCGCGTGCCGGAGGCGTCCCCGCCGGCGACCGTGCCCGCCACGTGCGTGCCGTGGTAGGCGCTGTCGTGCGGTGCGCTCGGCACCGGCTTGCCGTCCGGGCCGAACTCGATCCACCCGCCGGGGTACGACGCGTCCGCCTGGTCCGCGGTCACCAGCTTCCCGGCCAGGTCCGGGTGCGTGATGTCGATGCCGGTGTCGAGTACCGCCACCCGCACGCCGTCACCGGTGAGGCCGCGCTCGTCCTGCGCCCTGTCCGCGCCGATCTTGGCGAGGCCCCAGGTGGACCCCGCCGCGGCCTTCGCGTTGGCGGCCCGCTCGGTCCTGGGCACGGTGACCGTGAAGTTGGGGATGATCCGGTCGACCAGGTCCAGCCCGGCCAGGGCCTCCAGCGTCGCGGGCGTGGCGCGTACCAGGACCATGTTCTTGATCCAGAAGGTGTTGACCACCTGGTCGCCGCGCGACTCGACCAGCCCGGTCACCGGGTCCTGGATCGCCTCGGCGGCCCTGGCCAGCGCGGCGGCGGGCTGGGCGGCGGCGGGCCGGGACTTCAGCACGACGGCCGCCTCGACCCGCGCGCCCGCGGCCCGCATCTGGCCGGTCAGCTTGCTGTCGATCTTCGGGTGCGTCCCGTCGCCGGCGGCTGCCGCGGGGTTCGCGGGGAGGGTGACGGCCAGGCCGAGCGCCAGCGTGACGGCCGCTAACAAGCGCGGCCCGGACAACGGCATGACATGACTCCTTCGTTCTGTGTGGCTGATGAGGCCACTGGTGCCGTTGAACGCTGACATCCGCCGATATTTCCTGACAAGCTGTGATGGCGGCGAGTTTCTGCCACATGGCAGGATCATGACACCCTGCGGGAGGCGCGGATGCTGGAGGCGATCGGCCTGAGCCCTCAGGACGAGGCGGTCTACGACGCGCTCGTCCGCCGCACCCAGGCGACCGCGACGGAGATCGTCCACGACTGCCACCTGCCGCCCTCGGCCGCCCGCCGCATCCTGCAGTCGCTGGTCGCGCTCGGCCTGGCCACCCGCTCCACCGGCCGCCCCGCCCGCTACGTCGCCGTCTCGCCGGACAGCAGCCTGGAGGCCATCGTCCGCGAGCGCGAGCGCACCCTCCAGGACGTACGGTCACACGTCCGCTCACTGATGGACATCTACCGCGCGAACACTCGCTTCGCCCATCCCGGCGAGCTCATCGAGGTCGTCTCGGGACGGGACGAGGTGAACCACCGGTGGGTCCAGATGCAGCAGAACACCCGCTTCCAGATGCGCGGCTTCGACCGCCCGCCCTACGCGGCCCCGCAGGAGCACACGGAGTCGAACCCGATCGAGCTGAACCTGCTGAAGCGTGGGGTGAAATATCGCGTCATCTACGACACGTCGGTGCTGGAGCTGCCCGGCTGGCTGGACGACGTGACCGCCGGGATGCGCCACGGCGAGCAGGCCAGGATCGCCGGGGACCTGCCGATGAAGCTGGGGATCTCCGACGACCGGCTGGCGATCATCCCGCTGCTCCGGGCCGGTGACGACGCCGTGAGCGCGTCCTACCTGATCCACCCCTCGCCGCTGCTGGACGCGCTGGTGGCGCTGTTCGAGGCGACGTGGGAGCGCAGCATGCCGGTGCGGCTCAGCGAGCCCGAGGCGGCGGAGGTGCCGGCGGACGAGGCGCGGCTGCTCACGCTGCTGGCGTCGGGGGCGACGGACAAGGCGGCCGGCCGGGCGCTGGGCTGGAGCGAACGCACCGTGCAACGGCACATCACCAAGCTGATGCGGCGGCTGGGCGCCCAGACCCGCTTCCAGGTGGCCATGGAAGCGACCCGCCGGGGCTGGCTGTGAGACGCCCGTGGCCGATCGCGCTCCTGGCGGGGCTTCTCGCCGGCGTCGCGCTGGCCGGAGCGGCCCTCTTCGTCCTCCGCGGCGGCCTGTCCCCGGCGCCCGTCCACCGGGTGCCCCCCGCCACGGTCGACCAGGTGCGTGCCATCGGCGTCGTGCGGGCGGAGGGCAGCTACGCGTCGAGTGAGGACATCAGCGGAGGCGACAGCACGTCGATCGTCCACACGCTCGTCCTCGACGTCGCGAGCGCGCGTGCCGGCCAGACGATCGACAGGACCGCCGGCCTGCTCACCGGACGCGGCTGGAAGCTGCTGGACAAGAACCGGTTCGGAGCCTCGCTCCGCGACACATCCGCCGAGACGGAAACGCTGGTCATCGTCACGCTGACGCCAAGCAGCTGAGGGGCGGCCCCCGAGGACCGTATCTCCCACGATCGGCCTGAAACCCCTGATCGGCAACGTTTCGGACAGACCAGAGACCATACGACAGATTCACCTAATGTCTTAACAAACGTTGACACGTCGTTCATCTCCCGGATAGAAAGCTGTCACTGATCGGCAAGACAGACGGGAGTCCGGCGGCACCATGATCGGGGAGATCGAGCTGCTCACGGTGGCCACCCACCTGCCCGAGCCCGCGTTGGACCTGCACTACCTGCACCACCCGCTGGACGTCCCCGAGGGGGCCGGTGAGCTGGAGCTGGTGCTCGAATACGACAAGATCATGGACGTCGTCCAGATCTACGCGGTGCTCCTGGAGCCCGACGGCACGTTCCGCGGGCACGTGCAGTGCCCCGGCGGGCCGGGGCCGAGGCGGCTGGTCATCCGGGTGGGGCACGACGAGGCGACGCCGGGATGCGTGCCGGGCCCGATCCCGCCGGGCCGGTGGACCGTACGGCTCGATCTCGACCGCCACAAACAGGCCGCGCCGTACACCCTGACGGTACGGGCGCGTACGGCGGACGGGCGGGCCGGCGAGGCGGCGCGCACGGCGACAGGCGCGACGCCGGTGGTGGCGGGGCCGAGGGCACGCCGGGCGGTGAAGGCGGCCGGCGGCTGGTACCGGGGCGAGCTGCACAGCCATTCGCACCACTCCGACGGCAGGCGGCCCGTCGCCGACCTGGTGAAGGCCGCCCGCGACGCCCGCCTGGACTTCCTGGCCATCACCGACCACTTCACCTCAGCCCACTGGCACGATCTGGATGCCCACGACGACACCGGCGGCATCGTGCTGCTGCGCTCGATGGAGCTCACCAGCCACCGGGGCCACGCGAACCTGCACGGCCTGTCGCGCTGGGTCGACACCTACGTGGACCGCCCCGAGCACACGATGACGCAGGTGGCCGACGACGTGCACGCGCAGGGCGGCCTGCTGTGCGTCAACCACGCCTTCAGCGGCGACCAGGCGTGGCGGCGCTTCGACACGCCGTGGGACCGGATCGATCTCATCGAGATCGCCCACCTGCAGCAGGGCGCCAACAACGACGCGCAGATCGGCCTGTGGGACCGGCTGCTCACCGCCGGGCACCGGGTGATCGGCGTGGCGGGCAGCGACTGTCACGATCCGCACGACCCCGGCCAGGCGCTCGGCCAGGTGGTCACGGTGGTGCACGCCGGGGAGGCGAGCGAGGCCGGGATCGTGGCGGGCCTGCGCGCCGGGCGGGTGGCCGTGTGGCGCGGCGCCGACCTCGACATGCGCGTGGACGGCGCGCCGATGGGGTCGAGCACCGGGCGCGGCCGGGTGCGCGTCGAGGTGGACGTGCGGGCGGACGAGCCGGTCGTGGTGTTCGTGCTGCGTGACGGGCTGATCGTCGGCGTGGTCCCGGCCGCGGACCGGCCGGGGGAGTGGCAGCGGATCACCGTCGAGGACGTGATCGACCGGCCCGGCTACTACCGGGCCGAGGCGCACGCCGACCCCGGCAGGCACGACCCCCGCTTCTGGGCCAGCTCCATGCGGGACCACAGCTCGCTGCGGGCAGCCGGCAACCCGGTCTGGATCAGCTGAAACCCCCCTCGGATCAGGAGACACAACCATGCGGTACGGGATCATGCTCGGCGCGGTCACGCTGGCCCTGGCGGGCTGCTCGGGTGTGCTGACCAACAACGACGCGGGCGGCGGCCAGGGCGACGCGAACTCGCTCACGCTCTACTCCGTCAGCGGGCCGGAGGTCACGGACCCGATCCTGGCCAAGTTCAAGGCCACCCACCCGGACATCACCGTCAACAAGATCAGCCTGCCGGGCACCGGTGAGGCGTTCGCCCAGGTCAGGGCCGAGAAGGACCGCCCGCTGGGCGACGTCATCTGGGGCGGCTCGTCCGAGCTGTACTCGGCCAACGCCGACCTGATCGCCGCCGCCGAACTGCCCAACGACGCCTCGACCGTGGCCAAGGACCCGAACCACATCTGGCACGCCACCGACCTGCTGTTCCAGGCGATCGCCGTGAACACCGACAAGTTCCCCGACGCGGCCGGGCACCCGAAGACGTTCGCGGACCTGGCGAAGCCGGACTACCCGGGCGGCGAGATCGCCTTCGCCACCCCGAAGTCGTCCGGCACCTCCTACAGCCTGCTGACCACCATGGTGACGCTGCACGACTGGGAGTACGTGACCCGGTTCGCGAAGAACGCCCGCATGCTCGACGGCTCCACGGCCATGTTCAACATGGTCAAGGACGGCGAGGTCGGCACCTCGTTCATCAACGAGGACCTGGGCGCCAAGTGGATCGAGGCGGGCGCGAAGATCAAGCTGATCTACCCGACCGACGGCGTGTCCAGCCAGATCGGCTCCGCCGGGATCATCAAGGGCGCCAAGCACCAGGAGGCGGCCAAGACGTTCGTGGACTTCCTGATGTCGAAGGAGGCCCAGCAGACGATGGTCGACGAGGTGCAGCGCCGCTCCTCGCGCGCCGACGTGTCCGCGCCGGCCGGGCTGCCGCCGGTCGAGCAGCTCAAGCGAGCCGGCGTGGACGAGAAGTGGGCCTCGGAGCAGAAGGACGAGATCCTGGCCAAGTTCGACGACGCGGTCAAGAGCGCGGGCTGATGGCCGGAGCTTCCCGGACGAACTGGCGTGACCCCTGGCGGCTGGCCGGACTGGCCGCCCTGCTCGTCCTGCTGATCTTCATCGTCTACCCGCAGCTGTGGATCGTCACGGCCGCCTTCACCTCCGACTCGGGCGAGTTCACCCTCGACAGGTTCGCCGCGTTCGTCTCCGACGACAGGTTCACCACGCCGCTGGTGCACAGCGTCGTCGTCAGCCTCGCCGTCGGGGCCGGGGCGGCGCTGGTGGCGGTGCCGTTCGCGTTCGTCATGGCCCGCTACCGGGTGCCCGGCCGGGAGGCCGTGCTCACGCTGCTGACGATGGCCACGACCTCGCCGCCGTTCCTCGGCGCGTACGCGTGGCTGCTGCTGCTCGGCAGCGGCGGCATCATCACCAAGGCGGCCCGCGAGGCGGGCCTGCCGCTGCCGTTCGACTCGATCCTCGGCGTGGGCGGCATCATCTGGGTGGGCGTCTGGTTCACCTTCGCGCTGATCTTCCTGATGGTGTACGACGCGTTCCGGGCGGTCGACCCGGCGCTGGAGGAGGCCGCGCTGTCGGTCGGCTCCGGGCCGTGGCGGGCGCACTGGAAGGTGACGCTGCCGCTGGCCGTGCCCGCGATCGTCACCGGCTGCTACCTGGCCGGGATGCGGATCTTCGCCGACTTCGGCACGCCCATGCTCATCGGCGGCGGCTACCAGATGCTGCCGGTCGTGGTCTACCAGAACTTCATGTCCGAGGTGGCCGCCAGCCCCGGCGTCGCGGCCACGGCCAGCATCATGATGGTGCTGGTGTCCGGGCTGGCGCTGGTCGTGCAGCGCCGGGTCGTCGCGCGGCGCTCGTTCGCGGTGACGGGCGGGCGGGAGCAGCCGCTGCGCGAACTGCGCGGCGCGCCCAAGGCGCTCACGCTGGCCGGGATCTGGACGGCGCTGCTGCTCGGCTTCGTGCCGCACCTCGTGGTCGTCCTCACCAGCTTCCTGCGCTGGCAGTCCGGCATCCTGCAGTGGGAGCCGACGCTGGACAACTACCGGCGGCTGTTCGAGGAGTCGCTGCAGCCGATCGTGCTCAGCTTCGTCTTCGCCGGCATCGCCTGCCTGCTCGCGCTCGTCATGGGCGTGGTCGTGGCCTACATCGTGGCCCGCAAGCGCTTCCGGATCTCCGGCCCGCTGCTGAACAACCTCGTCATGGTCCCGTACATCCTGCCCGGCACCGTGTTCGCCATCGGGTTCATCCTGGCGTTCAACCACCTGCCGGTCATCCTCACCGGCACCGCGCTGATCATCGTGGTCGCCTACTTCATCCGGCGGCTCCCGTACGTGATGAAGTCGATCGAGACCGCGCTCGGCCAGGTGCACCCGTCGCTGGAGGAGGCCGCGATGAGCGTCGGGGCACCGCCCCGGCGCAGCTTCCGCGACATCGTCGTGCCGATCATCAGGCCCGCCGTCATCTCCGGCGGCACCGTCGGCTTCCTGCAGATGATCACCGAGCTGTCGGCCACCGTCATGCTGTACGCGGTGCCGTGGGTGACCATGACCGTGGTGATCTTCACCAACGCGATGCAGCCGGGCAGCCCGTTCGGCGTCGCCTCGGCCATGACCACGGTGCTGCTCGTCTCCGTCTACGTGCCCCTCTACCTGCTGCGCCGCCGCTACAACATCCGGAGCATCTGATGGACATCAGCATCGAGGGCGTCTCCAAGACCTTCGGCGAGACGACCGCCCTGGAGTCGGTCGACCTGCGGGTGCCGTCCGGGCGGCTGGTCACGCTGCTCGGCGCGTCCGGCTGCGGCAAGACGACGCTGCTGCGCATCGTCGCCGGGTTCGAGACGGCCGACACCGGCAGCGTCCGGTTCGGCGAGCGCGACCTGGCCAAGGTGCCGGTGTGGAAGCGCCGCATCGGGTTCGTCTTCCAGAGCTACGCGCTCTGGCCGCACATGACCGTCGCCGAGAACGTCGCGTACGGGCTGCGCCTGCGCAAGCTGCCCAAGGAGGAGGTCGCCGCGAAGGTGGCCGCCGGGCTGGCCATGGTCGGGCTGACCGGCCGCGAGCAGCGCAGGCCCGGCCAGCTGTCCGGCGGCCAGCAGCAGCGCGTCGCCCTGGCCCGTGCGCTCGCCCTGGAGCCCGACGTGCTGCTCATGGACGAGCCGCTGTCCAACCTGGACGCCAAGCTGCGGGTCGAGATGCGCAGGGAGATCCGCCGCATCCAGCAGGAGACGGGCATCACCGCCGTCTACGTCACCCACGACCAGGACGAGGCGCTGGAGATCTCCGACCTGGTCGCCGTCATGAACGGCGGCCGCATCGAGCAGATCGGCGCCCCCGAGGACATCTACGACCGGCCGGAGACCACCTTCGTCGCCTCGTTCGTCGGCACCGTCACCCTGCTCAAGGGCAAGGTCACCGGCGACGGCGGGCTCGCGCTCGGCGGCGGCGCCACGGTGAACCTCGGCCGGCCCGCCGGCGCCCCCGGCGCCGTCGTGAACGTCGCCCTGCGACCGGAGGACCTGCGGCTCGTCGACGAGCACGCCCAGCTCACCGGCACCGTGGTGCGCAGCAGCTTCCAGGGGTCCAGCCGCGAGTCGGTCGCCGAGCTGCCCGGCGGCGAGCAGGTGGCCTTCGAGCACCGCGGGCCCCTCACCACCGGCGCCACCGTCGGCCTGGTGGCCGACCGCTTCACCGTCGTCGAACGCGACACGGGGCTCGCCTGAGCCGGGACGGACCGGTAGAAAGGATCACATGACCGCACTCGGCGCCGTGTTCCGGCCCCAGCTCCCGCCCGAACGGCTCCGCGAGGTCGCCCAGGCGGCCGACGACGCCGGGCTGGAACAGCTGTGGCTGTGGGAGGACTGCTTCTTCGAGGGCGGCGTCTCCACCGCCTCGGCCGCCCTCGCCTGGACCCGGAACCTGCGCGTCGGCGTCGGGCTGCTTCCCGTCCCGCTGCGCAACGCCGCGCTGGCCGCGATGGAGGCGGCGGCCCTGCACCGGATGTTCCCCGGCCGGGCCGTGCTCGCGCTCGGCCACGGCGTCCAGAGCTGGATGGGGCAGACGGGCGCGCGCGTGGAGTCGCCGCTCACCCTGCTGCGCGAGCACCTGGCGGCCACGCGGGCGCTGCTGCGCGGCGAGCGCGTCACCACGCAGGGGCGTTACGTGCGGCTCGACGACGTCGCCCTCGCCTGGCCGCCCGCCCCGCCGCCGCCGGTGCTCGCCGGCGCCACCGGGCCGCGCACCCTGCGCCTGTCGGGCGAGGCCGCCGACGGCACCGTGATCGTCGCCGGCACCTCGCCGGACGACGTACGGCGGGCGCGCCGGCTCATCGACGAGGGCCGGGCGGCCGCCGGGCGCGACGACCGCCACGAGCTCGTCTGCTACCTGCACGCCGCCACGGGCCCCGACGGTCCCGCGCGCCTGAAGGCCGAGATCTCCCTCAGCGGCAAGCCCGAGTACGGCGCCGCGTGCCCGGCCGGGGCCGTCGCCGAGGCCGCCGCCCGTCTCGCCGAGGCCGGGGCCGACACGGTGATCCTCCAGCCCACCTCCGACGAGCCCGACCCCGCCGGCTTCGTCCGCTTCACCGCCGAAGAGGTGCGCCCCCTCCTCACGTGACGGGCACACCCGCGAGCGGGCACGCCCCTGAGCGGCCGAGGGGCTTCGGTCAGGGGGCCCAGCCGGTGGCCGTCAGGACGGCGGCGGCCACCTGCGCCGGTGAGTCGTCCGCCACGTGCACCGTCACGTCCTCGACCCCGGCCTCGTCCAGGATGCCGTCGAGCTCCCCCGAACGGGCCAGATGCCAGCGCAGCCGCGCCTCGTCGTCGTCGTGCCGGCGGGTGAGCCGCCGCCGGAGCGTGGCCGGCTCGACGCGCAGCCGGCACACCGTCAGCTCGACGCCGAGCGCCTCCCGGTAGCGCCGCCGCTCCTCCAGGCTCTCGATGACCCCCGCCAGGACCAGGCGTACGGCCCCCGCCTCCAGGTAGTTGCGCGCGACGCTGCGCATGTTGCGCACGGCCATCGCGGAGTTGAACGGGTCGCCGGGCGGCGACGGCCACGAGCGGCGCAGCCAGTCGAGGTCGAGCACGGCGTTGGGGACGCGGGCGTCGGCGAGCAGGTCGCCGAGCGCGTCAGCCGCCGAGGTCTTGCCCGCGCCGACGGTGCCCGTGACGAGGAGGGCGCGGGCTGGATACATGCGGCCATTCTGGCAGAGACCCGGCACGGGCGGCGTCGGTCCCCGGGCGGCCCCCGGGCGGCCGGGTCACCCCCTGCCGCGCCGCACGTACACGGGCTCGCCCACGTCGACCAGGCGGTAGAGCCGGTCGGCCGTGTCCATCGGCACCCGCACGCAGCCGTGCGAGGCGGGCCGCAGCGGCACCTTCGTCGACCCGTGCATCGCCACCCCGCCGACGAAGTACAGCGAGTTGTACATCGACCCGAGCGGCCCCGTCGTCCACCCCGGGGCCCGCTTGGTGACCCGGAAGTCGCCCTCCGGCGTCCGCGCGACCCGGCAGCGGCCTCCTTCGCAGAAGCGCACCCCGGCGCCGCTCGACACATGGGAGATCAGCACCGGCCGCCGGTCGCGGTAAACGGCGAGGAGCTGGCGGCGCAGGTCGATCTCGACCCGGTCGCGGGCGCCGCCCGGCACCAGCGGGCGCATTCTCCTGGGGTGCTCCAGCAGGCGCAGCACCTTGGCGTCCGCCACGTTGCGCGGCGGCATTCCCTGGCTCTTCTGGAACCCCCACACCGCGGCCAGGGTGGAATCGTCATAGACCCCGCTGGCGCGTCCCCAGAAATACCCTTTGTCCCGCAATCGCCGCTGCATCTGCTTGACCGCCGGACCACGGTCGCCGGGCCGCAGGACGGTCGCCGGACCGGCGACCGTGGTCCGGCGGTCAAGCAGATGCAGCGGCGATTGCGGGACAAAGGGTATTTCTGGGGACGCGCCAGCGGGGTCTATGACGATTCCACCCTGGCCGCGGTG
>NZ_LAVL01000192.1 GCF_001083785.1 Nonomuraea sp. SBT364 | reverse complement strand
CACCCCGACGTGCACTTCCCCACCCCGCAGGAGGTCCTCAGGAGCCTGGAACCGCGCGACGGCGAGTGGCAGGTGGAGCTCGCCGAAGAGCACGAACGCGTCCAGACGCGCCCCGACGGCCGCCCGGGCACCCGTACGGACAACGTGCTCAAGCTCCGGCGCGTCACCGGCTGAGCGCCGCGGGGGCGACGGTGCTGGACTGGACGCGGGCAGGGCGGGCAACGTGGAACGTGTGCTGCACGACACCTGGTACGCCCGACCCGCCGCCCGCTCCTGGACCTGCGAGCCCGCCCCCGCCGGGGTGCGGGAGTTCCACGCCGCCCTGGCGGGCTACGCGCCCACCCCGCTGACCGAGACCCCCGGGCCGGCCGCCGGCCTGGGGGTGGCCTGCCTCCTCGTCAAGGACGAGTCGAGCCGGCTGGGCCTGCCCGCGTTCAAGGCGCTGGGCGCCTCCTGGGCGATCCACCGGATCCTCGCCGCCCGCCCGGGGGACGACCCCGTACTGCTGGTCACCGCCACCGACGGCAACCACGGCCGGGCGGTGGCGCGCATGGCGCGGCTGTTCGGGCAGCGGGCGCGCGTGTTCGTGCCCAAGGGCGTGCACCCGGCGGCGGTGGCGGCCATCGCGGCCGAGGGGGCGCGGGTCACGGAGGTCGGCGGCGACTACGACGAGGCTGTACGCGGCGCCGCCCGGGCGGCGGACGAACCCGGCGCGGTGCTCGTCCAGGACACCGCGTGGCCCGGCTACGAGGAGACGCCCGGGTGGATCGTGGAGGGCTACTCGACGCTGTTCGCCGAGCTGGACGAGCAGCTGCCGGGCACCCCTGACCTGGTCGTCGTCCCGGCCGGAGTCGGGTCGCTCGCGCAGGCGGCGGTGAGGCACTACCGGGCCGGCACGGGGGCGCCGGCGCTCATGACGGTGGAGCCCGATTCGGCGGCCTGCGTGCTGGCGAGCCTGCTGCGGGGCGCGCCCGTCAGCGTCGAGACCGGCGGCACGATCATGGCGGGGCTCAACTGCGGCACACCGTCCAGCCTGGCGTGGCCGTACCTGCGGGACGGCCTGGACGCGGCGGTGGCGATCAGCGACGCCGACAGCGCCGCCGCCGCCCGCGACCTGGCCGCGGACGGGATCGCGGCCGGCCCGTGCGGCGCGGCGGCGCTCGCGGGCGCCCGGGCGGCCCTGACCGGCGAGGGCGCCGAGGCCCGCCGCGCCGCACTGGGCGTCGGCCCGGGCGCCACGGTCGTCCTGCTCAGCACCGAGGGCCCGGACGCCAATCCGGCCCTGTGACCTGCGACTGATCGCCGAGGCGGCCCCCGGTGAAAATGACGTGCGCCGGGCGGGGCAGTCACAGTATCGTCCGTCGCCATGACGCCTCCACGCATCCGGCCCCCCTTCGTCGCGGACGAGCGCACCCAGCTCGTCGGCTGGCTCGACATGCAGCGCGCCATCGTGCACTGGAAATGTGAGGGGCTGTCGGAAGAGGATGCCCACCGTCCGGTCCTGCCGGACTCGCCGCTGATGACGATGGCCGGCCTGGTGTCGCACCTGCGCTGGGTCGAGCACTGCTGGTTCGAGGTCCTGTTCATGGGCGGCCCCGCCGTCGGCCCGCAGTTCGACGAGGGCGTTCCCGAGGACGCGGACATGATGGTCGACGACATCCCGCTCGCCCGCCTCCTCGAGGAGTACGAGCGGCAGTGCGCCGTGTCCAACGACATCGTGGCCACGCACTCCCTGGACGACGTCGGCAAGCATCCGGACTTCCGCTCCGCCGCCGCCAGCCTGCGCTGGATGCTCATCCACATGGTCGAGGAGACCGGCCGGCACGCCGGCCACCTCGACACCGTGCGCGAACTCGTCGACGGCCGCAAGGGCTACTACTGAGCATCTCCGTCGACGTCCCGGCGGCCCCCCTTGCGTAGCCGCCGTGCCCGCGGCCATGCTCGATCTCGCAGCACGAGTCGATCTCGGGAGGCGCGGTGCACACCCAGGATCCCGGAGTCCCCCGCGGGAGCCGCCCATGACGGTGACGGTGACGCCGCCGGTGCGGCGCAAGGTGGCGGTCTCCAGACGGGTACGCACCCTGGCCGGGCTGTCCGTGCTGTCGCTGGCGCTGCTGCTGACCGCGATCCTGGCCGGCGCCGCGAGCACGGGCTCCAGCCTGCGCACCATCGGGCACGACGCCGGCCCGCAGGTGCTCGCCACCACGGGCCTGTATCGGCAGATGTCGGAGATGGACGCGCTGGTGGCCGAAACCCTGCTGCTCGGCAGGGAGTACGGGCCGCAGCAGCAGGCCGACCTCACCCTCTACGACCAGCGGCGGCTGGACATCTCCGAGAGCCTGCTCAAGGCCTACCGGCTGGCCCTGGACAACCCCACCGAGCAGCGCACGGTCGAATCGCTGATCGAAGGGCTGGGCCGCTACGAACGGCTGGCCGCCCAGGCGCGGCTGCTCGACGCGCAGTCCGGGCACACCGCGGGCCCGCCGCCCGACCACGTGGTCGGGGCCTACCAGCGGGCCACCGACCTCATGCACCGCGAACTGCTGCCCAAGGCCTACAACCTGACCCTGGAGACCGGCACGATCGTCAGGCGGGCGCACGACGCCGAGCGATCGGCCACCTCGCTGGCCCGCATCGCGGTCATCGTCACCGGCCTGCTCGCGCTGGCCTGCCTGCTGGCCCTGCAGACCTACCTGACCAGCAGGTTCCGCCGGGTCTTCGCGCCGGCCCTGGTGCTCGCCACCGTGCTGGGCGCGGCCGGCCTGGTGACCGGCGCCGTCCTGATCAACCAGCAGGGCCAGGCGCTGGAGGCGGCCAAGCGCGGCGGGTTCGACTCGGTGCTCACCCTGACCAGGGCGCGGGCGATCAGCAAGAGCATGCACGGGGACCAGAGCCGCTACCTGCTCGACCACTTCCGCAGGGACACCTACGAACACACCTTCCTGGACAAGGCCCGCACCGTCGCCGCCGTCGAGTCCACCAGCCTGCCCGACTACCAGAGCAAGCTGCGGGCGGACTTCCAGGGGCTGCTCGGCGGCCTGACCGGCGAGGACCGGGCCAGGCTCTTCGCCGCCTACCAGAAGTTCCAGCAGGCTGACGCGCGGATGCGCACCATGTCGGGCGAAGCGGCGATCAAGTTCTGGGACGGCGAGCTCACCCGGGCCTACGAGAGCTACGACAAGTCGCTGGAGGAGCTGGTCCGGCGGCACGAGTCCGACTTCGAGCGCGCCATCGACAGCGGCGACGGAGCCCTGGAGACGCTGTGGCGGCTGATCCCCGCGGGGCTGGCGGCCGGCGCCCTGCTCGTCCTGGTCGGCGTCTGGCCACGACTCCGGGAGTACCGGTGAGACGACTGCTGATCTGCCTGATCCTGCTGCTCACCGCCTGCGGCGCAACGCGGCCGGACTCCCTCGTGGACAAGGACGAGCTGATCGTCGCCATTCGCTCCGACGTGCCGCTGATCAGCTTCAAGGGGCAGGACGGCGCCTACCACGGCTTCAACATCGACGTGGCCGGGGACCTCGTCTCCCGGCTGGGCAAGCGGATCCGCTGGCTGGAGATCAAGGCCGGCGACCAGCTCACCGTGCTCACCGACGGGCGCGCCGACCTCGTCTTCGCCCACATGTCGGTCACCCCGGAGCGCAAGAAGGTGATCGACTTCGCCGGGCCGTACCACGTCGACTTCCAGGACATCGCGGTACGGCCCGCCGACCAGGCCGCCATCCGGGACGTACGCGATCTGGAGGGCCGCAAGATCTGCTGGGTGCGCGGCACGAACATCGCCCAGCGGATCATCGACGAGCGCGGGGTCGAGGCGGTCGCCGTCGCGGCCCCCGACTACGACGTCTGCCTGGAGATGATCGAGGACGGCAGGATCGACGCCATCTCCACCAACAGCCAGATCCTGGCGGGACTGCTCACCAAACCGGGCGTCGACCTGCACCTGGTGGGCGCGACCTTCAACGAGCAACGCACCTCGATCGGCGTCCGCAAGGGCGACGTCGACGGTTGCGAGGAGCTCAACCGGGCCATCACCCAGATGTACCAGGACGGCACCGCGCACATGCTGCTGGACAAGTGGTTCGGCAAATCGGGCATCGACCTGTCGGTGATCGCCGTCCCGCAGTTCGAGGGCTGCTCCTGAAGGGCGGCGGACGGTCGCCGACGGGCTCAGTGCTTCATGCCGTGCTGGTGCCGGGGCGCCTTGCCGTAGCCGAGCACGCCCATCATGCCCTGCTCCTGGTGGTAGAGGTTGTGGCAGTGGAACATCCACTCGCCGGGGTTGTCGGCGTGCACGTCGATCTTCACGCGCTTGCGCGGCATGATGTTCACGGTGTCCTTCCTCGGGCCGCCCCGGTCGCTGGTCCGGACCTGGAAGGTGTGGCCGTGCAGGTGCATGGGATGCCACATGTGCGTGTCGTTGTGCAGGATGATCCTGATCGTCTCGCCCCGGTCGACCCGCAGGCGCATCGGATCCGTGGCGAGGCGGCCGTTGAGCGTCCACTCGCCGCCGCCCGGGAGGTCGCGCAGGCCGAGCGTGACGGTGACGGTCCGGGACGGAAGGCGGAGATGGTCGGCACGTCGCGCCCGCAGATCCTGATATTTCAGCATCCGCCGGTCAAGCTCCGGCACCTTGCCGTCCCGCGACGGCGTGCGGGCGTGGCGCGTGGTCCGCACCACCGCGAACGCCCTCCCGCTCTTGCCCTCCGCCATCGCCATCAGCGGGAACGCCCCCGCGTCCAGCGTGGTGACGAAGTCGTAGCGTTCGCCCATGCCGATCACGAACGCGTCCACCGTGACGGGCTCGCAGGGGAACCCGTCGGTGTGGGTGACGGTCATGCGGTGCCCGCCGAGCGCGACCCGGAAAGCGGTGTCGGCACCCGCGTTGATCACCCGGAACCTGACCCTCGTGCCTGGCCGGCTGAGGAACGTCGTGGGCTCGTCCGCGGTGCGGCCGTTGACCAGGTAGTAGGGGTAGCGCACGTGCCCCGAGACGCCGCGGAGGACCGGGCTGCTCAGGCTCACGTCATGCGTGGTCGCGCTCACCCGCTGCTGTGAGTCGTCGGGCGTGCCCCTGACGCCGTCCTGCCAGTCGTCGAGCACGACCGTGAACTCCTGGTCGTAGCCGAGCGGCTCGCGTGGGTCCGCCACGATGAGCGCGCCGTACAGGCCGCGGTCGCTCTGCATGCCGACGTGCGAGTGGTAGAAGTACGTGCCGGGGTCGGGGACGGTGAACACGTAGTCAAAAGTGCCGCCGGGCGGGGTCGCCCGCTGGGAGAAGCCGGGGGCGCCGTCCATGTCCGCGGCGATCCTGATGCCGTGCCAGTGCACGGTGGTCGGCGCGGGCAGGTCGTTGACGAGCCTGGCCCGTACGGTGCCGCCTGCCGTGGCGCGGATGGTGGGACCGGGCAGCTCGCCGCCGTAGGTCCACGTGGACAGGGCCCGCCCGCCGAGGAACACGGTGGCGGGCCGGGCCCGCAGCACCCCTCCCCCGGCCGCCGCGGCGGCGACCCCGCCGGCGGCCGCGGGAGCGGTGCCCAGCGCGGCGAACATGCCGCTGACGAACAACCTGCGGGACACAGCCCTGCGCACATCATTCACTGCCGATCCTCTCGTTCACCCGGCAAGGTAACGGAGAGTCACCCCGCGTGCGCGACGCCACGCTAGCTCAGTAATACGAAACTCATGTTGCGTAATAGGTTCGCCCGGAGTATCTTTTATTTCGCTACACGAGTTGCGAAATAGGGAGGGTTCGTGATGGCGCCTCGCGGACGACCGCGTGACACGCAGGTGGACGAGCGGGTGCTGCGGATCGCCGCCGCCCTGATCGCCGAGCGCGGATACACCGGGCTGTCCATCGACGAGGTGGCCGAGCAGGCGGGCGTGGCCAAGACCACGCTGTACCGCCGCTGGCCGACCAGGGATCACCTGGCCGTCGCGGTGGTCGCGCGGCTGCAGGCGGACGACGAGATCACCGATACCGGCGACATCCGGGCCGACCTCGTCGACTATCTGGAGAAGATCGCCGCCGGCCTCAACCGCATGCGCACCGCGGGTGGCCGTGAGGGCGCGTCGGCAGGGGTGGCCGGCGAGCTGGTGGGCGCCGCGGCCAGGCACGAGGACATCGGCCGGCTGGCCCGCGATCAGTACGCCCGGCGCAACGCCCTCGCGCTCGCCCTCATCGAACGGGCGCGCCTGCGCGGCGAACTCCGCGCGGACCTGGATGCCGAGGCGCTGTTCGACCAGCTGGCCGGAGCCCTCTACTACCGAGTGATGATCACGGGCGCGGCGGTCGACCGCGCCTACGCGGAGCGGCTGGTGTCGTCCGCGCTCGAAGGGAGCCTGACATGTCCATGATCGTAGAAACGGCCGTCGTCCGCGAGGCCGACGCCGAGTCCATCGTCTCCCCCGCGGCCACGGGGCGGCTGCTGCTCGACTCCAGCGACACCGGCGGCGCGCTGAGCACCATCCGGATGACCCTCGCCGCGGGCGCGGACGGCGCCGTGCCGCACCACCACGCCACCTCGACCGAGCTGTTCTACCTGCTGGAGGGAAAGGCCCGCGTCCTTTCGGGCACGGAGATCGTGACGCTGGAGGCGGGTGACGTGGCGGCGGTGCCCCCGATGACGCCCCACGCCTTCGCCGCCGCCCCAGGCCACACCGCCGACCTGCTCATCGTCGTCGCCCCAGGGATCCAGCGTTTCGAGTACTTCCGCCTGCTCGACCGCCTCCGCAGGGGCGAGGCCACGCTGGAGGAACTGCTCGCCTCCCAGGAGCTCTACGACAACCACTTCCTCGACAGCCCCGCCTGGACCCGCGACCGCCAGGCGTCCGCATCCCAGGCCGGCGTCTGAGGAGACCTCCGACGTCCCCGCCCTCCGGCCTGCTGCCAGGTGGCGCCACAGCGCGGGGCGACGCCTCAGGCGGGAGGTTCGGCGACCTCCGCGGCGAACCTGCCGACGAGCGCCTGCTTGGCGCGCCCGGCGACCTCCACGTCGTAGGGGACCAGCTTGACCGTCGCCGGGTCGGCCGCCTTGGAGTGCGCCGGCACCTCGGTGTTGGTGGGCAGGGCGTAGAACTGCACCAGCGGCCCCAGCCGCTGGGACGCTCCGCTCAGCGCCCAGTCGACGTACGTGCGCGCGCTGTCGGGGTTGTGCGCCCCGGCCAGCACGGCCAGCCCGCCGAGCTCGTAGCCGGTGCCCTCCTGCGGGAAGGTCACCTCCAGGTTCGGGTAGCCCTGCTCCTGCGCGGCGACGCAGTCGTGGGAGAAGACCACGCCCACGGCCGCCTCCTCCTTGGCCGCCTGAACGGCGGCCGCGCTGCCGGAGGAGTTGTAGCGCAGCACGTTCGGGTGCAGGCCGCGCATGTAGCTGAGCGCCGCGTCCTGATCGCCGCCGTTGAGCTCCACCTGCGTCCACAGGGCGGTGTACGCGGTCCCGGACGTCGCGGGATGGGCGATGGCGACGCCGCCGCGCAGCCGCTCGTCCAGCAGTTCCCGCCAGGAGCGGATCGGCTTCATGCCCCGCTCGGCCAGCTCCTCGGTGTTGTTGCAGAAGGCGAGCACGCCGGCGTAGATCCCGCTCCAGGTGTGTTCCCGATCGATCCAGTGCTCCCGGATCTCACCCGACTTCTCGGATTCGTACGCCTCCAGCAGCCCCTGGTTCTTGGCGGCCACGTAGGAGTCGGCCGGACCGCCATGCCAGACGTCGAACTCCTGCCGCGCCCTGGCCGACCTGATCCGCTCCAGCGCCTCCCCGCTCGACAGCCGGACGAAGTCGGCCTCCACGCCGGTGGCGTCGGAGAACCTCTTGACCATCATCGCGCACCACCGCTCGCCGGCCCCGCACGCGACCGTGACCTTGTCCCGGCGCGGCGTCGAACAGCCCGCGGCCAGCAGGACCGCTACCAGGGCGATGGCCAACGGTCTCATAGCGTCTCCAAGGGGTCGCCGACGTTCCGCTCATGCCGATCCCCATTCGACACTCCCCCCGGAGCCTCACGCAACCGATCTCCGCCGCGCCGGCCCCGCGATCACAACCGAGCGGACGGGCGTGGTGTCCCCGCGGCCCGGTAGCCGACGAACTCCAGCCCGGCGTAGACCGCGACCACCAGCGCGCCGGTCAGCATGAAGACGACTCCCAAACCGGTTAGCGGCAGCACGTCGGCGAACACAAGGACCAGCAGCGCGACACACGACAGCGCGTTGCCCGCGACGACGAACGCCACGTACCGCGCCGGAATGCGCGGATACCCGGCGATGAGGCCGAGCGCGGCGGCTCCGCCCAGCATGGCCACGCCGAACGGGACGGACCAGGCCGTCGGCAGGCCGAGCGGGCCGCTGAGCGGTTGCGCGGCGGCGAGCATCACCACGCCGAAGACGGCGGTGCTCCACCCGTCGATCCGCAGGATTCTGCGCAGCGGTTCGGTGGCGTCCGGGTGCCGGGGGGCACTCATACAGATCTCCTCTTCCCGAGTGGTCTCTGACCGGGACGACCATGTCACCGCAGGGGTCATGAGCTCAATAACGTCAGAGGTCATGGCCGCCCCCACCTGGCGGGGGGCCTATCCTCCTCGGCATGGATCCGGAACAGCCGTCCCACGTGGGAGCCCTGCTGCGGGAGTGGCGGCAGCGCCGCAGGCTCAGCCAGCTCGATCTCGCCAACCTGGCAGACACCTCGGCGCGGCACCTGTCGTACCTGGAGAACGGCCGTGCCCGCCCGAGCCGGAAGATGCTGCTGCGCCTCTCGGCCGCACTGGAGGTGCCGCTGCGCGAGCGCAACACCCTGCTGCTGGCCGCCGACTACGCCCCGGCGTACCGGGAGAGCAGCCTGGACGACGGCTACATGGCCTCGATCCGCTCCGCGCTGGAGACCATGCTGGCGGCGCACGAGCCGTACCCGGCGGTCGTGATCGACCGGCTCTGGAACGTGGTCCAGGGCAACCGCGCCATGGACGTGCTCATGAGCGGCATCCCGCCGCACCTGCTGAAGCCTCAGCCGAACGTGTTCCGGCTGGTCCTGCACCCCGACGGGCTGGCCGCGCGGCTGGCCAACCTGGGCGAGGTACGGGAGCTCTTCCTCGAACGGCTCTCACACCAGGTCAACGCCACCGGCGACGCCGAACTCCGCACACTGCACGAGGAGGTCGCCCGCTACCCCGTGCCCGAAGGCGAGGACGAGGTCTCACGGCACCGGCCGAGCCCGATCCAGGTGCCGTTGCGCATCCGCACGCCGTTCGGCGAGCTGGCGATGTTCAGCACCATGGCCACCTTCGGCGCCCCGGCCGACGTGACGCTGTCGGAGCTGGCGATCGAACTCTTCTACCCGCTGGACGACTTCACCGCCGCCGCCCTCCGGTCCATGTGACAGGTGGGCGGGGCGGGCTCAGTAGGAGCGGCCGAACAGGACACGCTTGCCATAGGCGGCGGGCTGACCGCAGCGGACGCAGTCTCCGGACTCGGCGGCTCCGTCGAGCGGGACACATCGGGGCGTCGCCGCCGTCTCGGTCTTGATGTCGTCCTCGCAGGCGGCGTCGCCGCAGTGCAGAGCCGAGGCCCAGCCCGTGGTGACGGCGTCGGCGAACGACTCCCAGGTGTCGGCCGCACGCGTGTGGGCGTCGCGGAAGCCGACGGCCCGCCGCAGGAGGAAGTCCTGGAAGTCGTCCAGCACACCGGGCATGATGTCGGCGACCGAATCCAGCGGGATGCTCTGCTTGCCCTCGTCGCCGAGCCGCTTGGCCATGACCACCGTGCCGGACTCCAGGTCACGCGGGCCGAGTTCGAGCCGCACCGGCACGCCGCGAAGCTCCCAGTCGTTGAACCGGTAACCGGGTGAGAGGTGGGCGCGGTCGTCGACATGCGCCCGGACCCCCGCCGCCTTCAGCCGGCCGGCGAGCTCACGAGCGGCGACCACGGGCTGGTCACCTCGGCCGATGGGGACGATCACGACCTGGTACGGAGCCAGGCGGGGCGGCAGGACCAGGCCCTTGTCGTCGCCATGGGTCATGATGACGCCACCGATCATCCGGGTGGACATCCCCCAGGACGTGGTGTGGCACAGTTCGAGTCGCCCGGCCTCGGAGGTGTACTGGATCTCGAAGGCCGAGGCGAAGTTGGTGCCCATGTAGTGGGAGGTGCCCGCCTGCAGCGCCTTGCCGTCGCGCATCATGCCCTCGATGGTGAACGTACGCACCGCGCCCGCGAACCGCTCCCCCGCCGTCTTCTCGCCCGGCACCACCGGGAGCGCCGCGATGTCGCGCGCGACCTCGGTGTAGAGGTCGAGGGCGAGCATCGTCTCGCGCATCGCGTCGGCCTCGTCGGCGTGCGCGGTGTGGCCCTCCTGCCAGAGGAACTCCGTGGTGCGCAGGAACATCCGGGGCCGCAGCTCCCAGCGCACGACGTTGGCCCACTGGTTGAGCAGCAGGGGCAGGTCGCGGTGGGAGGACACCCACTTGGCCATCATCTCGCCGATGATCGTCTCCGACGTGGGCCGGACGACCAGCGGCTCCTCCAGCTCCTTGCCGCCCGCGTGGGTGACGACCGCCAGCTCGGGCGAGAAGCCCTCGACGTGCTGCGCCTCCCGCTGCAGATAGCTCTCGGGGATCAGCAGCGGGAAGTAGGCGTTCTGGTGGCCGGTGTCCTTGATCCGCTGGTCCAGCTCTCCCTGGAGAAGCTCCCACAGACGGTAGCCGTACGGTCGGATGACCATGGTGCCCTTCGCCGGGCCCCGGTCCACCAGCTGGGCCTTGGCCACCAGCTCGTTGTACCAGGCCGAGAAGTCCTCACTTTGAGGGGTCACACCGCGTTCATCACGTCCCATGGGAGAAGGGTATCGGTGTTCGAATCGGCCGAGCACCCGTGCTCGCCGCCGCCTCGATCAGGAGGCGGCCCACCCACGTGTGGCGGTGCAGATGGGGTTGGGGCGAGGGCGAACGTCAGCCTCCGGAGGATGCGCAGCAGGAACAGCCGGGGGCGCAGGTCCCGCATCCCGCGCCCTGTCCCGCGGCGTCGGCGCTGGTAGAGACAGTGGCTGGCGGGGTGGCGCAACAGGCGTCACCCTGCCAGGCCTCGCGACCTTCCTTGACCGCGACGGCCGCGATCACCAGCGCGGCGATCGGATCCGCCCAGGACCAGCCGAACAGACTGTTGAGCGCCAGCCCCACGAGCAGCACCGCCGACAGGTAGGTGCACAGCAGCGTCTGCTTGGAGTCGGCGACGGCGGAAGCGGAGCCGAGCTCGCGGCCGGCGCGGCGCTGGGCGTACGACAGGAAGGGCATGATCACCAGCGACAGGGCCGCCAGGATCAGACCGGGGGTTGAGTGTCCGGCCTCGCCGGCGCCGAGCAGCGCCCGGACGGCGTCGAAGGTGACGTAGGCGGCCAGTGCGAAGAACGAGATCGCGATGACCCGCAGCGCGGTCCTCTCCCGGCGTTCGGGGTCGGCGGCGGAGAACTGCCAGGCCACCGCGGCGGCCGAGGCAACCTCCACCACCGAGTCGAGCCCGAAGCCGATCAGCGCGGCGGAGGAGGCGACGGTGCCGGCGGTGATGGCGACGGCGGCTTCGATCACGTTGTAGGTGATGGTCGCGGCGACCAGCAACCGGATCCGGCGCCGCAGCACCGTACGCCGGTCCGCGGCGGGCAGGTTCAGCGCGGTCACGACACCGCCTCCCCCGTAGCGTTCTCCCCGCCGGTCGGCGTGTCGAGCCGGGCGAGGTCGCGGTCGAGCTCGGCCCGAAGTGCGCTGTGCGCGCCGGCCGTGTCGTGCCGGGTGTCGTGGACAGGGCACAGCACCACGGCGTGGCCGGTGGCGGCCAGCAGGTGCTCGGCGGAAGCCAGCAGGTCCATCAGCTCGGGCCGCGTCAGCGAGTAGAAGGACTGGCGGCCTTCGGCGCGGTATTCGACCAGGTCGCAGTCACGCAGGCACGCCAGGTGCTTGGACACCGTGGACTGGGCCAGGCCGAGCTCGGCGGTCAGGTCGACCACGCGGGCCTCGCCCCGGGCCAGCCGGGCCACGATGCGCAGCCGGGTCTCGTCGGCCAGGGAGTGGAACAGCGCCGCCGCCGGGGAGACGCCGGCGGCGATGTCGGTGCTGACACACCGGCCACCTTCAGGATCAATCGCCATGTGGCGATGATAGCTCGATCTGGCGATGACATCAAAGCGGTAGCAGCGAGCGAGCGCCGATGCGTCACCCCAAGTTGACAGAAACGCGGCGAAGGCTGGCATGAAATCGACTTTCAGGCACGAGAAGCGCGTGGATAACATCCTTATATCGGTTCGCTTTTACCTGGCCATAGGGCCGGGGAATTACGAGAAAGGACGAGATGAAGCTCATCAGAAAAATAGTGGTCGGTGTGTCGATGGCGGCCATGGCCGTGTCGGGCACAGTCATGTCCGCAGCCGTTCCCGCGCACGCCGAGGTGTGGGGCTGTGATGGGATCGTAGAAAGCGATAACGAGGGCCACGGCATCTGTTATGACGGCTTCGGCCCTTATCATGTACGGGTCTCGTGCGCCTCGGCGCACTGGCCCTATACGAGAGAAATCGACGGCCCTGTGGTGTGGAAGGCATCGAATCAGCCTGGGCCGCTGTCCACGGTCAGAGGCGACGGAAGCGGCTGTCACGTCACCAGGGCATGGGTTATCGTCCTCTAGTCGCCCGGCCTGGCTCCGTGACGGAAGAATTCAATTGGTGCAGAGGGCGCCGTGGCGACCGCTGGACGAGCAGCCGTCGGCGGCGTCCCCCGCCCATTGATCGGCCCCGGCGCCTGTCCTCGGTGGACGATCGGGATGCCGTGGAATCGGTCAGGAGGGACACGTGACAGTGGCACGAGTGCTGGTGGTCGGCCTCGATCCGACCAAGATCGAGGGCTGGGACCCGGAGCCGGTCCAGGCGGCGATGGCGCGCGGTCGGGCCCGCTTCGACGACCATGGCATCGAGGCCGACTATTGCCTGCTGGCACTCGAGGAGAACCCCGAAGCAGTGATCAGCGAGGCGCTGACGCGCGGTGAGTACGCCTGCGTGGTGATCGGGGGCGGCATCCGCAAGCACGAGCCGCTGCTCGAATTCTTCGAGAAGGTGGTCAACCTGGTCCGCCGGCTCGCGCCCGACGCGGCCATCGCCTTCAACAGCACGCCCGACGACCCCGCCGACGCCGCCCTGCGGTGGCTGCGCCCAGGCGCGTAGTGGATCATGATCAGGAGCCGGTCGAGTTCGTCGGGGACCCGGCAACCGGCGGCCCCGGTCAGAACGCGTACCGGATGCGGCAGTACGGCAGCCGCTCCTCGATCAGGCCGGTGAGCGCCGCTACGTAACGGCCCTTGTGCCCGTTGCGGTAGCGCACGTTCCACCCGCCGGTCTCCGAGCGCTTGGTCTGCTGCAGCTCCGGCCGCCACAGCACCTCCTCGGCCTTCGGATGCCAGCCGAGGTTGACCTGGTGCAGCCGGTCGTTGTGGGTCAGGAAGATCACCTCTGCGGCGAGCTGCGCGCGCGCCTCGGCGCTCAGGGCGTCGTCGAGCTGGTCGAGCAGCTCCGCCCAGTCCTCCAGCCATCCGTCGCGGACGACGACGGGGCTGAAGTTGACGTGCACCTCGTACCCGGCCGCCACGAAGTCACCGATCGCCGAGATGCGGTCGGCGATCGGCGAGGTGCGGATGTCGAGCAGCTTGGAGTCGGCCGCCGGCATGAGGCTGAACCGCACCCTGGTGCGCCCCCGGGGCTCCCAGCCGAGCAGGTCGCGGTTGACGTACTTGGTGGCGAAGCTGGCCTTGGCATGGGGCAGCCGGCCGAACAGCTCCACCAGGTCCCGCACGTTGTCGGACACCGTAGCGTCGAGCGAGCAGTCGGAGTTCTCCCCGATGTCGTAGACCCAGGCGTGCGGGTCGATCTGGTCGGGCTCGGCCTTGACGCCCTGCCGGCCGGCGTGCCGCTCGACGTACCCCAGGATCCGGTCGATGTTGGCGAAGACCGTGATCGGATTGCTGTAGCCCTTGCGGCGCGGCACGTAGCAGTAGGCGCAGGCCATCGCGCAGCCGTTGGCCGTGGAGGGGGCGATGAAGTGGGCGGAGCGGCCGTTGGGGCGCGCGGTCAGCGACTTCTTGACCCCGAGCACGAGGGCCTCGGTCTTGATGCGGACCCAGCGGGCCACGTTCGCCTCGTCGCCGTGAAGTTCGGGGATGCGGTGGTGGCTCTCGACCTCGACACGCTCGGCGCCGGGGAAGCGGGCCAGAATCTCCTGACCTCGCGGCAGCTCGGCGGCGGCGGGCTCCAGGTAGATACGCCGTATGTCCAGTAGCGATTCACGCATTGTGCTAGCCATGTCACTTTCAGCCTACTGGGGCTGGTCACGTGGACAGGCGTACGCGATCCTGGAGGCGAGCTGCCAGGTCTCGACGGGCGTACCGCAGCGTCGGCAGCGCTCGCGCTTGTACACCCAGCGCTCGTCCGGCGCGGACGGGTCGCTGACGACCTGCCCCGCGTCCCTCCCCAGGGCGAGGTACGCGACCGCCGCCTCCCACAGCCCCCGCGCCGCCGACGCGTCGACGCCCCGCCTGCCGGGATGCAGCCCCGTGAGAAAGAGCAGCTCCGCCCGCCAGGCGTTCCCGATGCCCGCCCACACCTTCTGATCGAGCACCCCGG
>NZ_LAVL01000191.1 GCF_001083785.1 Nonomuraea sp. SBT364 | reverse complement strand
GCTTCGCCGTCGGGGGCGCGCAGGTGCCGGTCGACGGCGGTGAAGAACTCGCCGGCGGTGCGGCGGGCGACCGAGCCGAGCATGCGCTGCCCGACGCCGCCGATCATGCCGCCGACGACCGCGTCGGCGTCGTAGTCGACGCGCGTCCCCCCGTCCACCTCGCTCAGCCGCACCCGGACGGTGGCGTCGACGGTGCCGGGTGCGCCCTGGCCGCGGGCGCGCAGGACGAAGGCCTCCGGCGGCGAGGGCTCGGCCAGCGCCACCTCTCCCCGGTAGACGCCCTTGAGCGAGGCGACCCCGGCGTTGACGGTCATCCGGTACGTGTCCGGTCCGGTCTCCTCCAGGCGCTCGCAGCCGGGGATGGTGCGTACGAGCACCGCCGGATCCTGCAGCGCGGCCCACACACGGTCTCTGTCGACGCCGATCACGGCGCTGCCTGCGACTTTCACACCGCCACTCTAGAAAGCGACCGGCCCTCGGATAACGGCAACACCTGACCAACGCGGAATGCGTACGTGGTGATCAGGGCTGGCAGGATGGGGCGGCATGTACGGGGGACGGGCGCGAGGGGGCGCGGCGATCGCCGCGGTGCTGCTGGTGACGGGGTGCGCGGCGGAGCCCGCGCGGCAGGCCGGCACGACGGCGCGGGAGAGCGGGGCGGCGCGGGAGAGCGGGGCGGCGACGCCGGGTGAGGCGCAGGGCCCGCCCGGGGTGGTGCCGAGGCCGGGCGAGGTGGGGCGGATCCGCCCGGCGAACGGGCTGCCGCCGGTGATCAGCTCCATCCCGACCAGGCGCAAGGTCGTCTTCCTGACCATCGACGACGGCTGGGAGCAGGACCCGGGGTTCGTCGAGCAGATCCGCGAGCAGCGGATCCCCGTCACGGCGTTCGCCATGCGCGACGCGGTGGAGGCGGAGGGGACGCCGGATCAGTCAGGCGGCGAGGCCCGCTACGTCGGCGCCGGCAAGTGGGGATATTTCCGGCAGCTGCGTGACGCCGGCGTCCCGATCGAGAACCACACCCTCACCCACCCGGACCTCAGCCGCCTCGGCTACGACGCCCAGCGCCGGGAGATCTGCGGCGCCTCGGCGCTCATCAGGAAGCGGACCGGCGCCCGGCCGACCCTGTTCAGGCCGCCGTTCGGCGCCTACGACACCGGCACCCTGCGCGCCGCCGGGAGCTGCGGCGTGCGCGCCGTGCTGATGTGGACCGCGACCGTCCAGCCCGGCGGCAAGATCGCCTACCAGGTGCCCGACAAGCGGCTGCGCCCCGGCGACATCCTGCTGATGCACTTCCGCCCCAACCTGGCCAGGGACTTCCGCGTCCTGGTCAAGAAGATCAAGCGCCGCGGCTACGAGCTGGGCAACCTGCGGGCGTACCTGGACGCCGCCGTCCGCCCAGCGGCGTAGCGGGCGATCAGCCGCACGGGTGACGCGCCCGGGAGGGCCGCGCGGGCATCGTGGACGGGCGTTGTGACAGAGATCGCATCGCATTGCTCTACGGGTTGTAGTACTACTGCAAGTAGACGCACTACAGGCTGTAGAGCTACTGGACGCGGTGAGGGGAAATGGACGCACTGGATCTCGCACGGTGGCAATTCGGGGTGACCACCGTCTACCACTTTCTGTTCGTGCCGCTCACGATCGGCCTGGGCGTCTTCGTGGCGGGGCTGCAGACCGCGTGGCACCGCACCGGGAAGGAGCACTACCTGCGGCTGACGAAGTTCTTCGGGAAGCTGTTCCTGATCAACTTCGCGATGGGCGTGGTCACCGGCATCGTGCAGGAGTTCCAGTTCGGCATGAACTGGTCCGAATACTCGACGTTCGTGGGCGACGTGTTCGGGGCGCCGCTGGCCATGGAGGCGCTGCTGGCGTTCTTCATGGAGTCGACGTTCCTGGGCCTGTGGATCTTCGGCTGGGACCGGCTGCCGAAGCGGGTGCACCTGGCGACGATCTGGGCGGCGGCGATCGGCTCGAACCTCTCGGCGTACTTCATCCTGGCGGCCAACGCGTGGATGAAGCACCCGGTGGGCTACGAGGTCGTCGACGGCAGGGCCAGGATGACCGACCTGTGGGCGGTGCTGACCAACTCCACCGCGCTGGCGCAGGTGCCCCACGTGGTGGGGGCGGCGTTCGTGGTGGCCGGCGGGTTCATCCTGGCGGTGTGCGGCTACTGGCTGCTGCGGACGAAGGCGGAGATGTGGCGCAGCGCGGCGCGCGCGGCGCTGGTCATGACGGCGATCGCGGGCGCGGTCGTGGCCTTCACGGGCGACTCCTCGGCCAGGCTCATGCACGAGCAGCAGCCGATGAAGCTGGCCGCGGCCGAAGGGCTGGAGCGTGACACGGCGGGAGCCGGGTTCTCGATCGTGCCCGGGATCGAGATCCCCAAGGTGCTGAGCTTCCTGTCCACCCACGACGCGGAGGCGACCGTGCAGGGCACCGAGGATCTGCAGGCGCGCTTCGAGAAGGAGTTCGGCCCGGGTGACTACCGGCCGGACCAGACGGTCGTGTTCTGGTCGTTCCGGGTGATGATCGTCTTCGGGATGGCCACCGTGGGGCTGTCGGTGCTGGGGCTGTGGCTGACGCGGCGCAGGCGGGAGCTGCCGCGCCGGCTGGCGCGGGGGCTGTTGCTGGCGCTGCCGCTGCCGCTGCTGGCGGTGACCGCCGGCTGGCTGCTGAGCGAGGTGGGCCGCCAGCCGTGGACGGTCGCGGGCGAGCTGCTGACCGCCTCCAGCGTCTCCCCCGGCGTTTCGCTCGCCGAGGTGGCGACCTCGCTGACGATCTTCACGGTGCTGTACGGCGCGCTGACGGTCGCCGAGGTCGTGCTGCTGGCCAGACACGTCCGCAAGGGCCCCGACGAGCACGAGCCCGTCGCGGCGGCCGAGAAGCTCGAACCGTCCCTGATGTACTGAGGAGCTGATCATGATCGATCTGTGGTTCGTCATCATCGCCTTCCTCTGGACGGGCTACTTCGTCCTGGAGGGCTTCGACTTCGGCGTGGGCCTGCTGGCGCCGTTCGTCAGCCGTACGCCCGCCGAGCAGCGGCAGGCCCTGCAGACCATCGGCCCGGTGTGGGACGGCAACGAGGTGTGGCTGATCACCGCCGTGGGCGCCATGTTCGCCGCCTTCCCCGCCTGGTACGCGGGCATGTTCAGCGGCTTCTACATCCCGGTCCTGCTGGTGCTGGCCGGGCTGATCGTGCGCGGCGTCGGCCTGGAGTGGCGCGGCAAGGTGGCCACGCCGTTCTGGTGCGACCTGGGCATCACGGTCGGCAGCGCGCTGCCCGCGTTCGTGTGGGGCACGATCTTCGCCGACCTGCTGTACGGCAGCGCGGCGGCGGCGCTGCTGGGCGGTGTGTTCTCGCTGGCCGCGTGCCTGCTGCACGGCGCGGTGTTCCTGGCGCTGCGCACCGACGGGCCGGTGCGGCGGCGCGCCAGGACCGCCGCGCTGGCCGTCAGCGTCGTGGTGATCCCGGTGGCCGTGGTGGCGCTGTCCGCCGTCGGCACGATCCCGGCGCTGGCCGCCATGGGGGCCGTGGCGGCGGCGACGGCGCTGGTGTGGCGGCGCCGCGAGGGCTGGGCGTTCACCGCCATGGCGGCGGCGCTCGTGCTGGTGTCGGTGGCGGTGTTCAGCGAGCTCAGGGGCGCGCCGCTGCCGGGCCTGACCCTGGCGGAGGCGGCCTCGGGGCCCTACACGCTGACGATGCTGAGCTGGATCGGGCTGATCGCGCTGCCGTTCGTGCTCGGCTACCAGGGCTGGACGTACTGGGTGTTCAGGAAGCGGGTCCGCCTCCCCGCCGTCAGTAGCCCGCGGGCGTCGTCTGTTTGACGCGGTGGTCGGACAGGTGCAGGTCGCCGTCGAGCGGTCGCTGCAGCTCACGCAGCACCTTGAGGTCGGCCAGCACCGTCCACAGCGGTCCCACCAGATGGGGCTTGTACTCGGGGGCGGTGTCCATCCAGGCGTTCTTGCCGTCCTCGGTGACGAACGTGCTGACGAAGAAGCGGCCGGCGTCGGTCTTGCAGTAGCCGGTGCGGATGTCGGTGGCGTCCACCTGCATCTTGGGCGTGCAGCCGACCTTGGCGGCGAGCTGCTCCACGGTGAGGGGGGCGGCCGGTTCCCGGTTCGCGGCGGCGGCCGCGCCGGCGCCGCCGCCCTCGCCGCCGGGCGTGCACGCGGCGACGAGCCCGGCCAGCAGCGCGAAGGCGGCCAGACGTGGATAAGTCTTCATGTGCGGAGGTACGCAGGAACGGCGGGCGCGGTTCAGCGCAGGATGACGCAGCCCCGCTCGGCCAGTTCACGCAGGACGGGCGGGTCGCCGTCGAGCTTGTTCCAGCGCAGGTCCAGCTTGTCCACGAAGGGCAGGCGGCCGGGCAGCTCGCGCAGCCGGTTGCCGCGCAGGTCCAGGTGGCTGAGCCGGTCCAGTTTCGCCAGCTCGGCGGGGAGCTCGCGCAGTTGGTTGCCGCGCAGGTCGAGCACCCGCAGCTCACCGAGGTCGCCGATGGAGGCGGGCAGCCCGGTCAGCCGGTTGCCCCGCAGGTGCAGCTCGCGCAGACGGCTCAGGCCGCCGATGCTCTCCGGCAGTGCCTCCAGGCGGTTGTTGTAAAGCCGCAGCTCCACCAGGGACGCCATCCGGCCGATCGTGCCGGGCAGCCGGGTGAGGCGGTTGTCGGTCACGTTGAGGTAGGCCAGCCGGTCCAGCGCGCCTAGCGTCCCGGGGATCTCGGTGAGGGTGTTGTCGCTCAGGTAGAGGTAGTCGGTGAGGGGCAGGTCGCCCAGCTCGGCGGGAAGGCCGGTGAGCCGGTTGTGGCCGAGGTCGAGCATGCGCAGCTCGGTCAGGCGGGCGATGGCGGGCGGGATGGCGGTGAGCGCGTTCTCGGCCAGGTTGAGCGATTCGAGCCGGGTCAGCTCCCACACCGCGGCGGGCACGGCGGTCAGCCGGTTGCCGCCCACGGCCAGGTGCCGCAGGTGGGCGGGGAGCCGGTCGGGGATCGACTCGACGGCGTTGCCGTACAGGAAGAGGGTCTCCAGCAGGGGCGGGCACGCCGGGAACGCGGTGAGCGCGTTGCCGTCGAGGTGGAGCGCGCGCAGCGCGGTGAGGGGCGAGAGGTCGGGGAGCGAGCGCAGCCGGTTGCCGTCGAGCCGCAGCTCCTCCAGTGCGGGCAGGCCGGCCACCCACGCGGGCAGCTCGGTCAGCTCGTTCCAGGCGAGGTCGACCAGGCGCGTGTCGCCGGGCACGGCGGGCATGGAGGTCAGGCCCGCGGCCGGTGCGCGCAGCTCGCTCACGCGCCCTCGCGCAAATGGAACAAGTCGGAAGGGGACAACGGCATGCGGTCGATGTTAACGCCCTCCGCGTCCTCGACCGCCGAGGCGATCACCGCCGACACCGGAATGACGCCGGCCTCGCCCGCTCCCTTGATGCCCAGCGGGTTGAGCGGTGACGGCGTCTCCAGGTGGCCGGTCTCGACGGCCGGGATCTCGGTCGCGTACGGCATGAGGAAGTCCATGAACGAGGCGTTGAGCAGCTGCCCGTCGGCGTCGTAGGCCATCCGCTCGTAGAGGGCGCCGCCGATGCCCTGCGCCACTCCCCCGTGGATCTGCCCTTCGACGATCATCGGGTTGATCAGCCGCCCGCAGTCGTGCACCACGGCGTAGCGCACGATCTTGATCTCGGCCGTCTCCGGATCGGTCTCGACGACGGCCGCGTGCATGCCGGCGGCGAACGTGGACCGGATCGGCGAGTAGTAGCCGCGCCCCTCCAGCCCGGGCTCCTCGCCGGGCGCGACCGGCGGCCGGTCGGGGGCGGCGACGCCGGCGAACTGGGTGGCCCGGGCCGTCTCCTCGTCGAAGGCGTAACGCAGCGGGTTGGCCAGCACCGCCACCGTGCCCAGCGGGATCGACGCCGACGGCGCCCCCACGACGTGCACGAGCCCGTCGGTGACCGTCAGGTCGGCCGGGTCGGCCTCCAGCGCGGCGGCGGCGACGCGCAGGGCCTTGCGGCGCACCTCGGCGCAGGCCAGCGCGATCGCGTTGCCGCTCATCACTGCGGCGCGCGAGGCGAACGTGCCGACGGCGTAGCCGAAGCGCCGGGTGTCGCCGGTGACGACGGAGACCCGCTCGATCGGCACGCCCAGCTCGGTGGCGGCGATCTGGGCGAACACCGTCTCGTGCCCCTGCCCCTGCGAGGTGAGCCCGGTGGAGACGTGCACCCGCCCGTCGGAGGTGATCTGCACGTGCCCGCCCTCGTACGGCCCGACGCCGGTGCCCTCGACGTAGCAGCCGATCCCGATGCCCCGGCCGGGCGCGCGCTCGAAGGAGTCCCAGCCGATCAGCTCCTTGACCAGGCGGAGCATCTCGGGGTAGTCGCCGCTGTCGTAGACGAGCGGCCGCCCGTCCTGGAAGGTCATGCCCTGGTCGTACGGGAACTCGTCCGGCTGGATGAGGTTGGCCGCCCGCACCTCGGTCCGGTCCTTGCCCAGATGCCGGGCGATCTTGTCCATCGTGCGTTCCATGCAGAACACGCCCTGCGGCCGCCCCGCCCCCCGGTAGGGCGTGACCTGGACGGTGTTGGTGTAGACGGCGGTGAACTCGACCCGGTACGCCCCGATCTTGTACGGCCCGAGCAGCTGCGTGGACGTGACGATCGGCACGATGATCCCGTACGGCGTGTAGGCGCCGTGGTCGTGCAGGATCGACACGTCCAGGCCGAGCACCCGGCCGTCGTCGTCGAACCCGACCCGCACCCGGTGCACCTGGCCGCGCTCGTGGGCGGCGGCGACGAAGTGCTCGCGCCGGTCCTCGGCCCACTTGACCTCCCGGCCGAGCAGCATGGCCGCCCACGGCACCAGCAGTTCCTCCGGCCACGGGTGCACGATCTTGACGCCGAACCCGCCGCCCACGTCGGGGGCGATGACCTCGACCCGGGGCAGCGGCAGTTCGAGCGCGGCGGCGACGGCCATGCGGACGCTGGTGGAGGTCTGGGTGCTGGAGTAGACGCGCAGGTCGGCGCCGTCCCAGCGGGCGTAGACGCCGCGGCCTTCGAGCGGCATGCTCGCGCTGCGCTCGATGTCGAGCCGGAAGGAGAGCGTGTGCGGGGCCGCGTCGATGGCCTCGCCCGCGCTCCGCCCGGCCGCCGACGGCACCTCCTGCACCAGGTGGGCGCCGACGTTGCCGGGCACGTCGTCGTGCACGAGCCGGGCCCCGCGCGCGGCCTCCTCCAGCCCGGCGACGGGTTCGAGCACCTCGTAGTCGACCTCGATGAGCGCGCAGGCGTCCTCGGCCAGGTAGCGGTCCGCGGCGACGACCATGACGACGGGCTCGCCGACGTGCCGGACGACGTCGCGGGCCAGCGGGCGGGCGGTGCGGCCGTGGGTGAGCGCCGGATGCGGGATGAGCAGCGGCAGCGGGCGGCCGACCCGTTCCGGCAGGTCCTCCCAGGTGTAGACGGCGACGAGGCCCTCGACGTCGAGGGCGGCGCTCACGTCGATGTCGCGGATGCGGGCGTGCGCGTGCGGCGAGCGCACGAACGCGGCGGCGAGCGCGCCGGGGCCGAGGTCGTCGAGGTAGCGGCCCTGCCCGGTGAGCAGCCTGGGGTCCTCCCTGCGCGGCACCGCCTCGCCGAACAGCCGGGTGCTCATGACTCCTCCGCCAGCAGCTCGGCCGCGCGGTGCACGGCCTTGACGATGTTCTGGTAGCCGGTGCAGCGGCACAGGTTGCCCGAGATGCCCTCCCTGATCTCCTCGTCCGTGGGCGCCGGCCGCTCCCGGAGCAGCGCGGTCACCGTACACAGGAAGCCGGGGGTGCAGAACCCGCACTGCAGCGCGTGACACTCGGCGAACGCCCGCTGGACGGGCGAGAGCCCGCCGGGGCCCGCCAGCCCCTCCACGGTGGTGATCTCGCGGCCGTCCACGGTGACGGCGAGCGTCAGGCAGGAGCGGACCGGCTCGCCGTCGAGCAGCACCGTGCAGCAGCCGCACACGCCGTGCTCGCAGCCGACGTGCGTGCCGGTCAGGCCCAGGTCGTGGCGCAGGCAGTCGGACAGCAGCCGCCTGCCCGGCACCCTGGCGCGGCGCGCGGCGCCGTTCACCACCAGCGTGATCTCGTGCTCCGCCGTCATGCCGCCGCCTCCCTGGCCGCCCGTCCGATCGCCCGCTCGACCGCCTGCTCGACCGCCCGCCGGGCCAGCACGCCGGCCAGGTGCAGCCGGTAGGCGGCGGTGGCGTGCACGTCGCCGTCCGGCTCGGCCCGCTCCCGGACGGCGTCCGCGGCGCGCTTCCAGTCGGCGCCGAGATCCACCACGAGAGGTACGGGCCCGACGCCGATACAGGCCAGGCGCGCCGAGGCGACACGCAGGTCGTCGTCCAGCGTCACCACGGCGCAGACGCCGGCCAGCGCGTAGTCGCCATGCCTCCTGGACACCTCCGTGAACGCGGTGCCCGTGCGCGGCGGCAGCGCCGGGAAGCGCGCCGACACGGCCAGCTCGCCCGGCCGCAGCGCCGACTCCATGGGGCCGGTGAAGAACTCGGCGGCGGCCACGTCCCTGGGCGCGGCCCCCGCGCGGGCCAGCCGTACGGAGCCGCCCAGCACGGCCAGCGCGGCGGGCAGCTCGGCGGCCGGGTCGGCGTGCACGAGGCTGCCCACGACCGTGCCCCGGTTGCGGATCACCGGATGGGCGACCAGCCGGAGCGCCTGGCCGAGCAGCGGGTGGACGCCGGCCCGCGCCACCCGCGCGTGCCGGGCCAGCGCGCCGACGGTGACGCCGTCAGGGCCCGCCTCGACCGTGTCGAGCTCCTCCAGCCGGTTGATGTCGATGACGTGCTCGGGGGCGGCCAGGCGCATGTTGAGCATCGGGATGAGGCTCTGGCCGCCCGCGAGCACCTTGCCGCGCGGCCCCGCCCCGGCCAGGACCTCCAGGGCCTCGCCGAGGTCACGGGGCGCGTGATGGCTGAACGGGGGCGGCTTCACCCGGCGTCGCTCCCGATCGGCTGCGGGGCGCGGCGGGCGATGGCGCGCAGCAGGTGCCAGCCGCCCACCACCACGATGGTGCCGAGCGCGATGCCTTCCAGCCTGAAGTCGCCGCCGATCATGTGCTTCACCGGTCCGATCGCCAGGATGATTCCCGCGCCGATCGGGACCATGTTCACCGGGTCCGCGAAATCCACCCGGTTCTCGATCCAGATCTTCGCCCCGAGAAGGCCGATCATGCCGTACAGGATCACGGTGACGCCGCCCAGCACGCCCGCCGGTGTCGCGGAGACCAGCGCCCCGAACTTGGGCACCAGCCCGAACAGGATCGCGATGACGCCGGCGATGTAGTAGGCGGCGGTCGAGTAGACCTTGGTGGCGGCCATGACGCCGATGTTCTCGGCGTAGGTGGTGGTGGGCGAGCCGCCGACGGCGCTGGTGACCATGGTGGCGACGCCGTCGGCGGCGACGGCGCGGCCCACGTACGGGTCGACGTCGGTCTTCGTCATCTCGCCGACGGCCTTGACGTGGCCGATGTTCTCGGCGATGAGCGCGATGACGGCCGGCAGCACCAGCAGGACGGCCGAGGTCTCGAAGCCGGGCCAGTGGAAGTCCGGCCAGCCGAACCACGGCGCGCTGCCGACCTTGCCGAGGTCGACCCGGAAGTGGGCCGCGACCTGGACGGCGCCGTCGTCGTAGGCGGGCACCATGCCGAACAGCCGGTCGGCCGCCCAGGAGAGCACGAAGCCCGCCACGAGGCCGACGAGGATGCCGATCCGGCCGACGAACCCCCTGAACGCCACCACGACCACGAACGTGATCAGCATCGTGACCAGCGCCATCCACTGGTCCTGCGGCCAGTAGGCGTCGGCCACCACGAACGCCAGGCCGAACCCGATGAGCATGACCACCGCACCGGTGACCACCGGCGGGAACACCCGGTTGATCACCTGGACACCCAGGAAGTGCACCGCCAGCCCGGCCAGCGCGAGCACGAGCCCGGCCACCAGGATCGCCCCGGTGACGATCGCGGCCGCGCCCGCCGTGTCGCCGCCGAAGATCGCCCTGATGGCCAGCACGCCGCCCACGAACGACGCGCTGGTGCCCAGGTAACTGGGCACCCTCCCCTTCACGATCAGCAGGAACAGGATCGTCGCGACCCCCGACATCATGATCGCGACATTGGGGTCGAGCCCCATGACGAGCGGGAAGACGAACGTCGCCCCGAACATCGCCACCACGTGCTGGGCCCCGAACCCGGCCATGCGGGGCCAGCTCAGCCGCTCGTCAGGCCGTACGACCTCGCCGGGAGCCAGATGTTTGCCGTCGCCGTGTTTGGTCCACCTCAGAGCCATGCGAGCCCCTCTTCGCCCGGACCGCCTTGCCTCGTTGCGGGCACATTAGGCCCGCCCGCGTGCGCGTACACGGGCATGATCTGCCAAAACTGAGCGGCTGACCAGAGATCAGGCTTCCTGGCGCGGCCGGGCCAGGCGGAGCAGGTGGTAGCCGGCCAGCAGCACGATGGTGCCCAGGGCGATGCCGCTCAGCGCGAACGTGTCGGTGACCGGGAAGGCGACCGGGCCGATCGCGCAGATGATGCCCGCGCCGGTGGGCAGCAGGTTGACCGGCTGGGCCAGGTCGACCTTGTTCTCCATCCAGATCCGGGCGCCGAGCAGGCCGATCATCCCGTACAGGATCGTGGTGACGCCGCCGAGCACGCCGCCCGGGGTGGCCGCGATGAGCGCGCCGAACTTGGGGCACAGGCCGAACAGGATCGCGATCACGGCCGCGACGTAGTAGGCGGCCGTGGAGTAGACGCGGGTGGCGGCCATGACGCCGATGTTCTCGGCGTAGGTGGTGGTGGCGGAGCCGCCCACGGACGTGGCGACCACCGTGCCGACGCCGTCGGCCAGGACGGCCCGGCCCATGTAGGCGTCGACGTCGGTCCGCGTCATCTCGCCGACGGCCTTGACGTGGCCGACGTTCTCCGCGATGAGCGCGATCACCACCGGCAGCACCAGCACGACGGCCGACACCTCGAACGCCGGCCCGTGCAGCTCCGGCAGCCCGAACCAGTCGGCCTCGGCGACCGCGGACAGGTCCACCCGGAAGTGCGTGGTAACCGTCCCGCCCGCGTCCGGCGCCGTGATCATCCCTCCCACCAGGTCCCACACGTACGACAGCGCGAACCCGGACACGAGGCCGAGCAGCACGCCGATCCGGCCGACGAACCCGCGCGACACCCCGACGAACACCAGCGTCGCCACCATGGTCAGCAACGCCACCCACGGATCCTGCGGCCAGTAGTTGTCCGCGGCCACGTACGCCATGCCGAACCCGATGAGCATCACCACGCCGCCGGTCACCACCGGCGGGAACACCCGGTGGATGATCCGCACCCCCAGCAGGTGGATCGCCAGCCCCGCGCCCGCCAGCACGACGCCGACGACCAGCAGCGCGCCGGTCACGGTCGCGCTGTCACCGCCGCCCGCGCGGATCGCCACCACCGCGCCCACGAACGACGCGCTCGACCCGACGTAGCTCGGCACCTTGCCCTGCACGATCAGCAGGAAGATGATCGTCGCGACGCCCGACATCATCACGGCCAGGTTCGCGTCCAGCCCCATGAGCAGCGGGAACACGAACGTCGCGCCGAACATGGCGATGACGTGCTGTGCCCCGATCCCCGCCGTCCTGGGCCAGGACAGCCGCTCGTCCGGCCTGACCACCTCGCCCGGCGCCAGCCTCTTGCCGTCACCGTGCAGTTTCCACCCGAGCGCCATCCGTGCCCGTCCTCTCCGTCGTTCCGGAGAGCACAATAGGGGGTGACCTGCGGTGTCAGTTCACGCGGATCTCGAAGCCGTCGCCGCTCACCAGCTGGCCGGCGCGGATCTTGCAGGTCTTCCTGAGCTCCACCTCGCCGTCGACCAGCACCATGCCCTCGGCGATCAGGTGCTTGGCCATGCCGCCCGTCTCGGTGATCCCGCAGTATTTCAGCAGGTCACACAGCGGGATGTAGTCGGAGCGCAGTTCGAAGTCCACGGGCAGCAAGCCTAGATGCAGGCTAGATGCCCCGCATCCGCAGCACGTGCAGGGCCAGGGTGAGGTTGAGGCGCAGATGGGGGTCGTCGGTGAAGTTGCCCAGCAGGCGCTCCAGCTTGCCGATGCGGTAGCGGAGCGTGTTGTAGTGGAAGTGCAGCCGCCTGGCGGTCTCGGCCACGTTGAGGTTCGTCTCCAGCAGCACCTGCAGGGTGCGGCGCAGGTCGGCGTTCTCGGCGTCGGCGTCGGCCGACAGCGGCCCGAGCGTCTCCCTGACGAACGCGTGCAGCTCGTCGGTGTCGCTGACCAGCGACAGCAGCCGGTAGACGCCGAGCTGGTCGAAGTGCGCGACGGCGCCGGGGCCGTGCAGCTGCCGGCCGACACGGGCCGCCTTGAGCGCCTGCGTGTAGGCCTCGGGCAGCGTCGCCGTGCCCAGGCTCGGACGTGAGGTGCCGGTGGAGAACGTGGCCGGCGGCACGTCGGCGAACGCCGCCGCGGCGTCCCTGGCGATCCTGGACGCGTCCACCGCCGCGTCCACCACCGCCACCACCTCGTGCGAGAAGCCCGCGACCGCGCCGCGCGGGTCGTGGCGGCGCATCGCGGCCATCCAGCAGGTGACCAGGCGGTCCTGGGCGGTGCGCTCGTCGCTGTCGGGGTCGAGCTCGGCCACCAGGACGGTGACGGGCCGCTCCAGATCCCAGCCGAACGCCCGCGCCCTGGTCGCGACCCGCTCGGCCGTCCCGGCCCGGCCGGTGAGCACGTCACGCAGGAAGTCGGCCCGGTACTTGGACTCGACGGCGTTGACCGCCTCCTGCCGGGTGACGGCGAGCGCCGCGACGGTGGCCGCCCGCTCCAGGATGCCGACGTCGCTGTCGCGGATCGTTCCCGCCGGGCTGTAGGCGACGATCCGGCCGTGATGGTGCCCGCCCGCCATCACCGGCACCGACGCCAGCACCCGGCCCCGGGCGGCGGCGGCCCCCGCGACGGCGGGCGCCGCCGGCGGCGGGCCCTCGCGGCCGATCGACTCGCGCAGCGCCGCGACGTGGTCCTGCGGGCCCGCCGCCGCCAGCACCCGGCCACGCCCGTCGACCGCCGCCACCGACACGTCGAGCAGCGCCGCCACCTCGGCGGTCACCTCGTCCAGCCCGCCGCCGGCCAGCACCACCTGCACCAGCACCCGGTGCGCCTCCTCGGCCCGCACCAGCACCGCGGCCTGCCGGTTGAGGATGTCGGTCAGCACCTGGTTGAGGATGTCGTCGAAGCCGACGTCGTTCGGCAGCAGGATGAGCGGGAAGCCGAGCCGCTCGGCCTGCTCGGCCATCTCCGCCGGGAGCTCGTCCACGTAGCGGCCGAGCTTGATCGCCAGCGCCGCCAGCCCGCGCTCGTCCAGGTCGGCGACCAGGCGGCCGAGCGACTGCGGCGTGTTGCGCAACGGGTAGCCGGTGGTCAGCAGCAGCTCGTGCGGCTTGACCCAGGCCAGGATGTCGGGCACCTCCATGACGTTCAGGCGCTGCACGATGCGGCCCAGCCCGCTCTCCCCCGCGATCAGCCGCGCGTCCGCGAGCGTCGACACGCCCAGCACCTCTCCGACGGACACACCGTGAATGATCGTTCCGGTGCTGGCGAGACGGACCGGGGGCTCCATGGGGTGATTGTGACCTGAGAACCGTCTGGCAGGAAGAGCCAACCTTCCCGTGGACTGTTGGCAAATTTCTCCGTACGGAGGGTTGCCGGGCCGTTCTACGGTCAGATCCAGGGTCGGCAGGGAGGTCCGGTGACCGTCGGTACTCACGCGGGGCGAGTACGCGCCCACGTCACGGGTGCCGCCAGCGCGGCCGTGCGGCCCGTCCTGGAGGCGCCCAGACGGCCCGCCCGGGTGCTGGCGGCGTTCCCCGCCGGCGTCTACCTGGAGGTCAGGACCGACCTGGAGCCGTCGGTGATCGCCGTCATCACGGCCGCGGCGTCCCGGCTGCCCAACTCGGTGCTGCTCTCCGGCCCGCTGCCGCACGTCACGGTGGGTGACGACGCCTACGTCGGCGACGGGTCCGTCGAGCTCGGCCGCCTCAGCCTGCGCGCCCGCCGCTGGTGGAACCCCGCCCCGCCGCTCGGCCCGGTCGACCCGGTACGGCTGGCCGGGGCGTCCATGCGTCATCCGCCGGCGTCCCCCGCCCTCGCCGGCCACGACGCCGTCGAACTCCTGGCCGCCAGTTGCGCCTCCGGCCGCCTGCTCGGCGCGGTCACCGCCGCCGAACGGCTCGTCGGACTCGGCCCCGGCCTGACGCCCAGCGGCGACGACGTGCTCGCCGGGCTGCTCGTGACGCTCCGGCACCTGGGCGCCGCCACCGGCACGGACCGGGCGGTCCGGCTCGCCGGCTGGCTCGCGGCGGCCGTCACCTACGACGCCCGTACCCGCACCACGCCCATCTCCGCGACGCTCCTGCACTGCGCGGCGCGCGGCCAGGCCGGGCCCGAGGTCGTCGCCGTCCTGCGCGCCCTCGCCGGCCGGCAGCCGCTCGAACCGGCCCTGCTCCGCCTGCACGCCCTCGGCCACACCTCCGGCGCCGACCTCGCCCAGGGCATCGCCATCGGCCTCGACGCCGTCCTCAGCCTCGGCAGCCACCGATGACCCCGCCCCCTCCCCCCCCCCCCCCTTCTACCCATCTCCCACCCCCCCACCCCGCACCACATCTCGTATGCCCTCTTCTCCTT
>NZ_LAVL01000190.1 GCF_001083785.1 Nonomuraea sp. SBT364 | reverse complement strand
CGAACCGGTGAGAAAGTCCAGGTCGGCGCCCTGGTCGGCCTGGTTCACGTGGTCGATGTAGAGGCGTTCCCAGCCGCGTGCGGGCCGGGCGTGGCCGTTGGCCGCGGGCGAGTACACGTCGGTGAAGTCGCAGACGGAGCTGATGCGCGCCGAGATCGCCGTGGAGCGCCGGGAGCTGGCCCGCGATCCGGAGGGCGAGCGGGCCGAGCTGGCCGCGCTCTACCGCTCGCGCGGCCTGGACGCCGACCTGGCGGACCGGGTGGCGGCGGGCCTGTCGGCAGACCCCGAGCAGGCGCTGCGCGTGCACGTGCGGGAGGAACTGGGCGTGGACCCGGACGACCTGCCGTCGCCCCGGTTGGCCGCGGCCTCGTCGTTCGGCGCGTTCGCGCTGGGCGCCCTGGTGCCGCTGGCGCCGTTCCTGTTCGGGGCGTCGGGGCTGGTGCCGGCCGTGCTGCTGAGCGTGCTGGGGCTGTTCGGGTTCGGGGCGGTGGTGGCGGTGATGACGGCCCGCCCGTGGTGGCTGGGCGGCCTCCGCCAGCTCGCCCTCGGCGTCGGCGCGGCCGCGGTCACCTTCGGACTGGGCCACCTGCTCGGCGTGACCGTCGCCTGACCTGACCGCCCGGCTTTCCGCCCTCGGTCCTCCTGCGCGTACGGAAGACCCGGCGGCGACCATACGCGCGGGGGGTGGGTCAGGAGCGGACGGCGGTGGCGAGGTTGACGCCGAGGGCGACGAGGGCGGCGCCCGTGAGGCCGTCGAGCGTGCGGCGGACGGCGGGCCGGGCCAGCGCCCGGCGCAGCGCGCTGACGACGTTGGCCACGGTGAGGAACCACAGCACGGTCCCCGCCAGCGCGATCAGCGACAGCGTCAGCGTGTCGCCGAGCGACGCCCCCGCGGCGAGGAACTGGGGCACCAGCGCCACGAAGAACAGCGCCGCCTTGGGGTTGAGCACGTTGGTGAGCAGCCCTTCGGCGAAGGCCGCCCACGGCCCCCTGCCGCCCGGGTCCGGCACGTCGAGCGCGAGCCCGCCGCCGCCCTTGACCGCCGCGCGCAACGCCTTGCCGCCCAGGTAGAGCAGGTAGGCGGCGCCGATGACCTTGACGACGGTGAACGCCACGGCGGAGGCGGCCAGCAGCGCGGCGACGCCGGTGGCGGCGGCGACGACCCAGGCGAACACGCCGAGGGAGATGCCCGCGGCGGCGGCCATGCCGTGCCCGCGCCCGGAGACCGCCGAGCGGCGCACCACCACCGCGAAGTCCGGGCCGGGCGACATCGCGCCGAGCATCACCACACCGCCGAAGGCCACGATCTGCGTCAGAGAGGTCATGGCCCCAGCGTAAGGGTGATCACCGCTTGCGGCGGCCCCGGCGTTTGAGGATCGCGCGCAGGGTCAGCAGCAGCACGACGGCGACGGCCTGGCCGCCGAGCACGATGCGGTTGACGTCGACGGCGGGCTGCCAGCGGACGTCGCCGTCCTTGACGACGAAGACGCCGGCGGCGGTGGCGTGGACGCCGTAGCCGGCGCCGCTGCTCTCCCCGTGCCCGACGTCGCCCTGGCCGCCTCCGCCGCCGTGGGCGACCTTCGCGACCGGGATGATCATCAGATCCCCGTGCTCGATCGGGTCGCCGAACACACGCCTGATCGACGCGGCGTCCGTGGCCTGTTGCACCAGTCGCATGATGTCCATGCGGCCATGCTCTCCCCGCGGCGGTCGCGGCACCAGCCTCGTCAGACGCGCCTGCCGCGCAGCTCCCGGTAGCGGCGGACGAGGAGCTCGGTGGACGCGTCGGGGAGGGAGGCCGGCGGCTCGTCGGAGGTGAGCGCCGGGGCGAGGTCGAGCGCCATCTTCTTGCCCAGCTCGACGCCCCACTGGTCGAAGGAGTCGACGCCCCAGATGGTGCCCTCGACGAACACGGCGTGCTCGTAGAGGGCGACGAGCTGGCCGAGCGTGGACGGCGTCAGCTTGGGCGCGAGGATGGTGGAGGTGGGCCGGTTGCCCGGCATCACCTTGTGCGGCACGACGCCGGCCGGGGTGCCCTCGGCGGCGATCTCCCCGGCCGTCTTGCCGAACGCCAGCGCGGAGGTCTGCGCCAGCAGGTTGGCGGTGAGGATGTCGTGCATGCCCTCGTGGTCCTCGTGCGGCTGGGCGAAGCCGATGAAGTCGGCGGGGACGAGCCGGGTGCCCTGGTGCAGGAGCTGGTAGAAGGCGTGCTGGCCGTTGGTGCCGGGCTCGCCCCAGAAGATCTCGCCGGTGTCGGTGGTGACGGGGGTGCCGTCGGCGCGCACCGACTTGCCGTTGGACTCCATCGTGAGCTGCTGGAGGTAGGCGGGGAAGCGGTGCAGCCGCTGGCTGTAGGGCAGCACGGCGCGCGTCTGGGCGCCGAAGAAGTCGGTGTACCACACACCGAGCAGGCCGAGCAGCACCGGCATGTTGGCCTCGAACGGGGCGGTGCGGAAGTGCCGGTCGATGGTGTGGAAGCCGGCCAGCATCTCGCGGAACCGCCCGGCCCCGATCGCGATCATGAGGGACAGGCCGATGGCGCCGTCGTAGGAGTAGCGGCCGCCGACCCAGTCCCAGAAGCCGAACATGTTGCCGGTGTCGATGCCGAACTCGGCGACCTTGGCGGCGTTGGTGGAGACGGCGACGAAGTGCTTGGCGACGGCGTCCTCGCCGAGCGCGCCGACCAGCCACTGGCGGGCCACCTTGGCGTTGGTGAGCGTCTCCAGGGTGGTGAAGGTCTTGGAGCTGACCACGAACAGCGTCGTGGCCGGGTCGAGGTCGCGCAGGTTGCCGGAGATGTCGGCCGGGTCGACGTTGGAGACGAACCGGGCCTCGATGCCGGCGTCGACGTAGTCGCGCAGCGCCTCGTAGGCCATCGCCGGGCCCAGGTCGGAGCCGCCGATGCCGATGTTGACCACGGTGGTGATGGGCTGCCCGGTGGCGCCGCGCCACTCCCGGGACCTGACCCGGCCGGCGAAGTCGCTCATCCGGTCCAGGACGGCGTGCACGTCGGCGGTCACGTCCTGCCCGTCGACGACCAGCGCGTCACCGGCGGGGGCGCGCAGCGCGGTGTGCAGGACGGCGCGGTCCTCGCTGACGTTGATGTGCTCGCCGGTGAACATGGCCTCGACGCGCTCGCGCAGCCCGGCCCGCTCGGCCAGGCGCACCAGCAGGGCGATGGTCTCCCCCGTGGCGCGGTGCTTGGCGTAGTCGAGGTAGAGGTCACCGGCGGTCACCGTCATGCGGGCGGCCCGGCCGGGATCGTCCGCGAACAGCTCACGCAGGTGCCTGCCCGCCAGCTCCTCGTGATGCTTCTCCAGGGCCGCCCACTCCTGGCTCTGGGTGATGTCGCCGTTCACGTTTCCTCCTAGCGCCGCCAAACCGATCACATCGTCGAACCGATCACATCGTCCCGCACCCCCGTACCCCCGGGTCCCGATTCCGCGCATGGCGGAGCGGACATTTTGCCGGGTCAGTGGGATTCGCGGCCCACCGCGTCGCCGCTCGAACCGGTGAGAAAGTCCAGGTCGGCGCCCTGGTCGGCCTGGTTCACGTGGTCGATGTAGAGGCGTTCCCAGCCGCGTGCGGGCCGGGCGTGGCCGTTGGCCGCGGGCTCCCTGGCGTTCAGCTCGGCGTCGGGGATGTCGACGTCGAGCCGCCTGGCCGCCACGTCGAGCACGATCGGGTCGCCGGTGCGCACCCGCGCCAGGGGCCCGCCGGCGGCGGCCTCGGGCGAGGTGTGCAGGACGACGGTGCCGTAGGCGGTGCCGCTCATCCGGGCGTCGCTGACGCGGACCATGTCGCGCACGCCCTTGGCCAGCAGTTTGGCGGGCAGCGGCAGGTTGCCGACCTCGGGCATGCCGGGGTAGCCCTTGGGGCCGCAGCCGCGCAGCACCAGCACGGAGGTCTCGTCCACGTCCAGGTCGGGCGAGTCGAGGCGGGCGTAGACGTCCTCGACGCTGTCGAAGACGACGGCGCGGCCGCGGTGGCGCAGCAGCTCGGGCGAGGCGGCGGCGGGTTTGATGACGGCGCCCGTGGGAGCCAGGTTGCCGCGCAGGACGGCGATGCCGGCGTCGGGCAGGAGCGGGTCGGCGCGCCGCCGGATGACGGTCTCGTCCCAGATCTCGGCGTCGTCCAGGTAGCCGGACAGCGGCCTGCCGGTGACGGTGGGCTCGTCGTGAAGCAGGTCGGCGACCTCCTTCAGGAGGGCGCGCAGCCCGCCGGCCCGGTAGAGGTCGTCCATGAGGTGCCGGCCGGCGGGCTGCAGGTCGGCCAGCAGCGGCACGCCGGAGCCGGCGCGGTCGAAGTCGTCGAGGTCGAGCTCGACGCCGAGGCGGCCGGCGATGGCCAGCAGGTGGACGACGGCGTTGGTGGAGCCGCCGATGGCGGCGAGCGTGACGATCGCGTTGAGGAACGCGCCCCGCGTCATCACGCTGCTCGGCCGGCGGCCCTCGCGGACCAGGCCGACGACGAGGCGGCCGGTCTCGTGGGAGCGTTCGAGCAGGCGGCTGTCGGCGGCGGGGATGCCTGCGGTGCCGGGGATCGTCATGCCGAGCGCCTCGGCCATGCAGGCCATGGTGGAGGCGGTGCCCATCGTGTTGCAGTGGCCGCGGCTGCGGATCATGGAGGATTCGGAGTCGAGGAAGGCCTCGCGCGACAGCGTGCCGGCGCGTACCTCCTCGCTGAGCCGCCACACGTCGGTGCCGCAGCCGAGCGGGACGCCGCGGAAGTGGCCGGTGAGCATCGGCCCGCCGGGCATGACGACGGCGGGCAGGTCGACGGAGGAGGCGGCCATGAGCAGCGACGGGATCGTCTTGTCGCAGCCGCCGAGGAGGACCACGCCGTCGACGGGGTTGGCGCGCAGCATCTCCTCGGTGGACATGGCGGCCAGGTTGCGCCAGAGCATGGCGGTCGGGCGGACGTTCGTCTCGCCGAGGGACAGCACGGGCAGGTTGAGGGGGATGCCGCCGGCGGCCCAGATGCCGTCGGAGACGCTCCGGGCCACCTCGTCGAGGTGGGAGTTGCAGGGGGTCAGGTCGGACGCGGTGTTGGCGATCGCGATGTGCGGGCGCTCGCCGTCGAAGGCCTCACGCGGTAATCCCCGGCGCATCCAGGCACGGTGGATATAGGAGTTTCTGTCGTCACCTGAGTACCACTGCGAACTTCGTAGCGCCATGCACGCACCCTAACCGAGCGCTCAGCGCAGATCCCGAGCCAGGTCGCGGCCCGCGTACCGCTCGGCCATGGCCGCGACGTCCTCGGCGTCGACGTCCAGCGGGGCGGCGAAGACGGCCAGCGGCGTGCCGTACGCCATCATCCCCACGCTCAGCAGCCGCGACAGCGGCGTCATGCGGCGCCGCACGGCGGCGACGTCGCGCGGCATGAAGCAGATGACGGTCTCGCTGCCGCCCAGGGGCCGGTGGCCGCGGTGGACGGCGGTCAGCCGGACCCTGGCGACCTCCGCCCACCGCAGGTGGACGCCGTGCCGGGGGAAGGTGATCCCGTGCTCGTCCATGACGAGCACGGCGCTGGGCCACAGCCGGCGGACCGAGGCGTAGGCGAGCAGCCCGAACAGCAGGGTGTAGAAGATCGCGGGCGGCAGGTTCCCGGCGCGCGCCTGGAAGTAGACGCCCACCGGGATGATCGCCAGCACGAGCAGGACGGGGAACCAGAACACCAGCGCCTTGAGCGGCTTGACGCACACCGGCAGTTCCACGCCGCCGATCTCGATGTCGCGGACGTAGCGGCGGGCGGCGGCGAGCCGCTCGGCGCCCTGGGAGAAGTCCCATTCGACCCATATCCGCATCACGGAGGGGATGACGAAGATCGCGAGCGTTAGCGCCGCCCAGAGCAGGGGCGAGTCGGTGGTCACGCGCCCACGACAGCATATGGCGATTTAAGCCTGCTTTACGGCTGCTTTCGGCCCGCCGGGGCAGGGGCCAGGAATGGAGCATGTCGACGCATACTGGCGCGCCGCCAACTACCTGTCGGTCGGCCAGATCTACCTGCTGGACAACCCGCTGCTGGGCGAGCCGCTACGGCCCGAGCACATCAAGCCGCGCCTGCTCGGCCACTGGGGCACGACGCCGGGCCTGAACTTCTGCTTCGCCCACCTCAACCGGGTGATCCGGGAACGTGACCAGGACATGATCTACATCGCCGGTCCGGGCCACGGCGGCCCCGCGGCGGTGGCGCACTCCTGGCTGGAGGGCTCCTACACCGAGCGCTACCCGGACGTCACGCGGGACGCCGAGGGGATGCGGCGGCTGTTCCGGCAGTTCTCCTTCCCCGGCGGGGTGCCGAGCCACGTGGCGCCGGAGACGCCGGGATCCATCCACGAGGGCGGCGAGCTCGGCTACGCGCTGGCGCACGCCTACGGGGCCGCGTTCGACAACCCGGACCTGGTGGTGGCGTGCGTCATCGGCGACGGCGAGGCCGAGACGGGCCCGCTGGCGGCGAGCTGGCACTCCAACAAGCTGCTGGACCGCGAGCGCGACGGCGTCGTGCTGCCGATCCTCCACCTGAACGGCTACAAGATCGCCAACCCGACGGTCCTGGCCCGCATCCCGGAGACGGACCTGCGCAAACTCCTGGAGGGGTACGGGTACCGCCCGCACGTCGTCGGCCCCGACCACGGCGAGATGGCGGCCACCCTGGACGAGGCGTTCGAGGAGATCGCCGCCTACCGCGAGGGCGCGGACCGCCGGCTGCCGATGATCGTGCTGCGCACGCCGAAGGGCTGGACGGGGCCGCGCGAGGTGGACGGGCTGCCGGTGGAAGGCACCTGGCGCGCCCACCAGGTGCCGCTGGCGGGGGTCCGCGACAACGCCGAGCACCTGGCGATGCTGGAGGAGTGGATGCGTTCCTACCGGCCGGAGGAGCTGTTCGACGCCGGCGGGCGGCCGGTCGCGGGCATCCTGGCGACGGTCCCGGAGGGCGGGCGCCGGATGAGCGCCAACCCGCACGCCAACGGCGGCGAGCTGCTGTCGCCGCTGCGCCTGCCCGACTTCCGCAGGTTCGCCGTCGAGGTCAAGTCACCCGCCGGCCAGTCGAGCGAGCCGACCAGGGTCCTCGGCACGCTGCTGCGCGACGTGATCAAGGACAATCCGCGCACGTTCCGGCTGATGGGCCCGGACGAGACCGCCTCCAACCGGCTCGGCGCCGTCTTCGACGCCACCGACCGGGCCTGGAACGCCGAACGGCTGCCCACCGACGAGCACCTGGCGCCCGGCGGCCGGGTCATGGAGGTGCTGAGCGAGCACCTGTGCCAGGGCTGGCTGGAGGGCTACCTGCTGACCGGGCGGCACGGGCTGTTCAACTGCTACGAGGCGTTCATCCACATCGTCGACTCGATGTTCAACCAGCACGCCAAGTGGCTGGAGTCGTCGCAGAAGATCGCCTGGCGGCGGCCGGTGGCGTCGCTGACGTACCTGCTGTCGTCGCACGTGTGGCGGCAGGACCACAACGGCTTCAGCCATCAGGACCCGGGCTTCCTGGACGTCGTGGTCAACAAGAAGGCGTCGGTGGTGCGCGTCTACCTGCCGCCGGACGCCAACACGCTGCTGTCGGTCGCCGACCACTGCCTGCGCTCGCGCGACTACGTCAACGTGATCGTGGCCGGCAAGCAGCCGGTGCTCGACCTGTTCACCATGGACGAGGCCATCGCGCACTGCACCCGCGGGCTGGGCATCCTGCCGTGGGCCTCCAGCGACGCCGGCGCCGAACCGGACGTGGTGCTCGCCTGCGCCGGCGACGTGCCCACGCTGGAGACGCTGGCGGCGGCCGCGATCCTGCGCGAGCACCTGCCCGACCTGAAGGTGCGGGTCGTCAACGTGGTCGACCTGATGCGGCTGCAGCCGTCGTCGGAGCACCCGCACGGCATGTCCGACGCCGAGTTCGACACGCTGTTCACCACCGACAGGCCCATCATCTTCGACTTCCACGGCTACCCGACGCTGATCCACCAGCTCACCTACCGCCGCCGCGGCCACGCCAACCTGCACGTGCGCGGCTACAAGGAGGAAGGCACCACGACCACGCCGTTCGACATGGCCATGCTCAACGACATCGACCGCTTCCACCTGGTCATGGACGTCATCGACCGGGTCCCCGGCCTCGGCACCCGGGCCGCCCACCTGCGCCAGCGGATGGCCGACGCCCGGCTGCGGGCCCGCGCCCACACCCGCCTGCACGGCGAGGACGCCCCCGAGATCAGGTCCTGGACATGGCCGGGCACATCCTCGTCCTGAACACCGGCTCGTCCTCCATCAAGTACGAGCTCATCGACGTGCGGTCGCGGGCCAGGCCGGCCAGGGGCGCGGTCGAGCGGATCGGCGAGGACGAGGGCCTGCTGGCCCACCACGTGCCGGGCGCGGCCCCGTACGAGAGGAAAGGCCGCTTCGGCGACCACGAGCAGGGGCTGCGGGCGGTGCTGGCGGCCTTCCGGGAGGCGGGACCGGAGCTGGACCCGGTCGCGGTCGGGCACCGGGTGGTGCACGGCGGGACCCGTTTCACCGGTGCGGTGCTGCTGGGCGAGGCGGAGATCGCCGCGATCGAGGAGCTGGCGCCGCTGGCCCCGCTGCACAACCCGGTGAACGTCACCGGCGTGCGGGTGGCGCAGGCGGCGTTCCCCGGGGTGCCGCAGGTGGCGGTGTTCGACACGGCGTTCCAGCTGTCGCTGCCGCCGGAGGCGCACACGTACGCGGTGCCGCGCGAGTGGCGGGAGCGGTACGGGGTCCGGCGGTTCGGCTTCCACGGCACCTCGTGCGCGTACGTGTCGCGGCGGGCGGCGGCGTTCCTGGGCCGCGAGCCGTCCGCGCTGAACCTGATCGTGCTGCACCTGGGCAACGGCGCGAGCGCCACCGCCGTCGAGGGCGGCCGCAGCGCCGACACCTCGATGGGGCTGACGCCGCTGGAGGGCCTGGTCATGGGCACCCGCTCGGGCGACGTCGACCCGGCGCTCGCCGGCTACCTGTCGCGGGTGGCGGGGCTGGACGCCGCCGGCGTCGAGGAGGCGCTCGGCCGCCACGGCGGCCTGCTCGCGCTCGCCGGGACGGGCGACATGCGGGAGGTACGGTCCCGCGCCTCGGCCGGCGACGCGGAGGCGCGGCTGGCGCTGGCGGTCTACTGCCGCCGGATCCGCAAGTACGTGGGGGCGTACTACGCGCTGCTGGGCCGGGTGGACGCGGTGGTGTTCACCGGCGGCGTCGGCGAGCACGACGCCGCCACCCGGGCCGCCTCGCTCGGCGGGCTGGAACGGCTCGGCGTCACCGTCGACCCCGGCCGCAACGAGGCCGCCTCGGACGCCGAGCGGGAGATCTCGCCGCCGGGGGCGGAGGTGGCGGTGCTGGTCGTCCCGACCGACGAGGAATGGGAGATCGCCCGGCAGGCGCTGGAGCTGATCGGATGAGACCGGCCCCCGTGACGAGCTCGCTCACGGGGTGCTCCAGGGGACGGCGGGCACCCGGAACCCGACGGTCGCGCCGGGGAGCTCGGCGCGTTCGCGCATCTCGATCAGCCCGAGATGACCGGGGTCGGGATGCCGCTCCCGCACCCTGTCGAAGCCGTGGCCGTCGTCGCCCCCCAGACGTGCACGCCCTTGCTCCGCCGAGGCCGCCCGGACGGTCCCTGAGGATTCCCGGGTTCCGGGGTTCCCGGTGAGGGCTCGGAACAGCCGGGGACCGGAACCGCCACTGTGGCAGCCGGTCTTCGGCGGCCCGTCGCTCGAAGGCGTCATCCGGCCCGAGGCGGGGCTTGCCCCGGCCCGTCCCCTGCCGAGAGGTGCGAGAGCAGCGCCCCCGCGGCCGCCCTTGGTCGAAGGCTGGGGGTCTCGGCTCTCGGGGCCGGTGGAGTGGGCGCAGTGGCCTGTTTCCGGAGGGAGAGCCAGTTGTGCCCCTGGAGAGATTCGCCGGGGCGAAATCAGGAGGGAGCATTGGTAGGGTATTCGGGACATTTCCGGACTTGGATGGGTGGGATACACCGGTGGAGGTCGAGCAGACGGCGCTGCCCGGGATAGGGCTACGCCATGATTTCACCACCCAGTCCGGAAAGCGCGTCGGCGTCGTCTCGCACCGCACCGGCCGCCGCGACCTGGTGATCTACGACCGCGAGGACCCGGACCGGGCCTGCGAGGTCGTCAAGCTGAACGACGAGGAGGCCGACGCCCTGGTCGAGCTCCTCGGCGCGCCCCGCATCGTGCAGCGGCTCAACCAGGCGCACCAGGAGGTCGAGGGCCTGGTCAGCCTCCAGCTCCCGATCCCCCCGGGCTCCCCGTACGCCGACCGTCCCATGGGCGACGCCCGCGTGCGGACCCGCACCAGCGCGTCCATCGTCGCGGTGGTGCGCAACGGGCAGGTGTTCGCCAGCCCGAACCCCGGGTTCGTGTTCGCCGCGGGCGACATCGTCGTCGTCGTGGGCAGCGCCGACACCACGTCCGAGGTCGCCGACATCCTGGCCGAAGGTTAAGGGCCGCGGGTGCACCACACCGCTATCCTGTTTCTCGAATTCGGTGCCGTACTTCTTGGTCTGGGTGTGCTGGGCGCGCTGGCGTTGCGCGCCGGCATCTCGCCCATCCCCCTCTATCTGATCGCCGGGCTGGCCTTCGGGACCGGCGGCGTGCTGCCGCTGGCCACCAGCGAGGAGTTCATCTCCGTCGGCGCGGAACTCGGCGTCGTCCTGCTGTTGCTCACCCTCGGGCTGGAGTACAACGCCGACGAGCTCGTCACCAGCTTGAAGAGCAATGCCCGCGCGGGCATCGTCGACCTGGTGCTCAACGCAGCGCCGGGGGCGATCTGCGCCCTGCTGCTCGGCTGGGGGCCGGTGGCGGCGGTGGCGATGGCGGGTGTCACGTACGCCACGTCGTCCGGCATCACCGCGAAGGTGCTGTCCGACCTGGGGTGGATCGGTAACCGCGAGACGCCGACGGTGCTGTCGCTGCTGGTCTTCGAAGACCTCACCATGGCGATCTACCTGCCCGTGCTGACCGCCATGCTGGCCGGGCTGAGCCTGATCAGCGGGGCCGTCACGGTGGCGATCGCGCTGGGGACCGTGAGCGTGGTGCTCCTGGTCGCGCTCAAGTTCGGCAAGTGGATCGAGGCGTTCGTCTCCAGCCCGAACTCCGAGGTGCTGCTGCTGAAGGTCGTCGGGCTGGCGCTGCTGGTGGCCGGGCTGGCGCAGCAGCTTCAGGTCTCGGCGGCGGTCGGCGCGTTCCTCGTCGGGATCGCGCTGTCGGGCCAGCTCGCGCATGACGCGCAGGCGCTGCTCGCGCCGCTGCGCGACCTGTTCGCGGCCGTGTTCTTCGTCTTCTTCGGCCTGCAGACCGACCCGTCGAAGATCCTCCCGGTGGCCGGGCTGGCCGCCGCGCTCGCGCTGGTCAGCATGATCACCAAGCTGCTGACGGGCATGTACGCGGCCCGCCGGGCGGGGATCTCCAAGGCCGGTCAGGCGCGGGCGGGCATCGCGCTGGTGCCCCGGGGTGAGTTCAACATCGTCATCGCCGGCCTGGCGGTGGCGGCCGGGTCGCATCCCGACCTCGGGCCTCTCGCGGCGGCGTACGTGCTGATCCTGGCGGCCTTCGGCCCGCTGGCGGCCAAGCTGGTCCAGCCCCTCTTCGAGGCCATCGCCAAGCGCGCCTGACCCGCGGGGACGGATTTTGTCGGTCGGGGATGACAGGCTGGCCCTCCGCGTTCGCGACAAGGGAGCGACGAGGGAGCGACAGGGAGCACGGCATGCGGGAGAAGACGGAGCGCGAGCTGCCCGTGATCGTCATCGGGCGGGCGGAGGTGACGGGCTGAATGGCGGACCGCAAGCACGGCGTCCCCGCGCCGCCGACCGAGACGACGATCAGGTCCGCCGACTGGGACGGGCGCGAGCTCACCCGTGAGACCTACCAGCGGGTGCTGTTCGTCGACGTCGACATGACCGAGCTGATCGACCGGGGCTCGGTGTTCGAGGAGTGCACGTTCCGCAACGTGCGCTTCAACGTCTCCGAGCACGAGGACGCCCGGTTCGTCAACTGCACGTTCTCCCGCTCCTCGTTCTTCGACGCGACGTTCCGGGGGTGCAAGCTGACGGGCAGCATGTTCGACGGCTGCTCGTTCGGGCTGCTCAAGGCCGAGGGCGGCGACTGGTCCTTCGCCGGCCTGCCGGGCGCCGACCTGCGCGGCAGCTCCTTCCACGGCGTACGGCTGCGCGAGGCCGACCTGACCGGGGCCCGGCTGGACGGTTCGGAGATCAGGCGCTGCGACCTCTCGGGCGCCTGGCTGCACAGCGCCGACCTCACGGGCTGCGACCTGCGCGGCAGCGACCTGGGCAGCCTCGACCCGCACACCACGGCGATCGCCCAGGCCGTCATCGACCCCTTCCAGGCCACGGTCATCGCCGGCGCCCTGGGGTTCACGGTGTCCGACCAGTAGATTCGGGCCGCCTCGACCTCGGCCCGATTCAGGTCGCCTCGACCTCGGTCAGGAAGGCGTCGGCCGTGGCCCCGACGGGCTCGGGGAACTCGCCGTTGACGGCGTGCGACGGCCCGGGGCATGGGGAGCACCGACCCGAGGGAGACGACGACCTTCCGTACAGGCTCCAGCCGGGCCGCACCCGGCGCCGGCTTCCGGGGTCAGCCGGCGAGGGCGCCGGCGTGGTCCGTGAGGGCGCCGAGGGCTTCGGCGGTGGCGGTGTCGGCGGGGAGGTAGACGACGAGGCGCTGGTCGGCGTCCGCGAGCTCAAGGGTTTCCGTCGTCAGGCGCAGCTCGCCCGCCTCGGGATGGGTGACGTGGTGGACTTCGGCGCGAGGAGGCGCCGCCAGTGACAGGCGGTCGGTGAAGGCGGCGCCGGCGGTGACGGTGAGCTCGTTCACGAGGGCCCGGGCGGGCTCGTCGGCGAGCGCGGCGGCGCGCTTCAGCTCGACGGCCTGCTCGGCGGCGAGGCGCTCCCACTCGGGGTAGGCGGCCCTGGCCCGCGCGTCGGTGAACAGGTGCCGGGCCAGGTTGGGCGGGTCGCCGTCCAGGACGCCGAGAGGGCCGGCCAGCCGGTCGTAGCCGGTGGTGTGCGCGAGCACGTCGTACAGGCGGTTGAGCAGCACGGCGGGCGCGGGTTCGAGACGGGCGAGCACGGCCCTGACGGTGGGGCGGACGGCGCGGGCGGGAGGCGAGTCCATGCCGGGACACAGGGCGCTCCCGCCGCTGTTGACCTTGACGAGGTGGTGCAGGTGGAGGCGCTCCGCCGGGGGCAGGCGCAGCACGTCGGCGAGCGCGCCGAGCACCTGGGGCGACGGGTTGCGGTCGCGGCCCTGTTCGAGCCGGGTGAGATATTCGACGCTGACCCCCGCCAGCGTGGCCAGCTCGGCGCGGCGCAGGCCGGGGGTGCGCCGCCGGGCCCCGCCGGGCAGCCCCACGTCGGCGGGTCGGACGGCTTCGCGCAGGGTGCGCAGATAGGAGCCCAGCTCGTTGTCGCTCACGGGGATGAAGTGTACGGATCGGGCGGGCGCATCGTGGCCCCGGCAGGGCCGGTATCGGGCCGGTCTCCCTCCCGCTCCCCCGGCACGGCATCGTGGGACCGCGAGGTTCATGAGAAGGGTGTGAAGGTCATGCGTTATCGCTTGCTCGGCCGGACGGGGTTGCGGGTCTCGGAGCTGTTCCTGGGGGCCATGACGTTCCGTGAGGCGTCCCCGGACGTGCGCGAGATGATCGATCTGTACGCGGACGCCGGGGGGAACGTCATCGACACCGCCTCGGCCTACGGGGAGAGCGAGGAGGTCGTCGGGGAGCTGCTCGACGGGCGGCGCGACCGTTTCGTGCTGGCCACCAAGTACACGCTGAGCCGCGACGCCACCGATCTGAACGCCTCCGGCAACCACCGCAAGAACCTGGTCCTGTCGCTGGAGCACAGCCTGCGCCGGCTGCGCACCGACTACGTCGACGTGTTCTGGGTGCACATGTGGGACCGGCACACGCCGATCGAGGAGACGATGCGCGCCCTGGACGACGTGGTCCGTGCCGGGAAAGTGCTCTATGTCGGCATATCGGATGCGCCTGCGTGGGTGGTGAGCCGGGCCAACACACTGGCGGAGTGGCGCGGCTGGACTCCCTTCGCCGGGCTGCAGGTGCCGTACAACCTGCTGTGGCGCGACATCGAGCGGGAGCTGCTGCCGATGGCGGACGAGCTCGGGATGAGCGTGGCCACGTGGGGGCCGCTGGCCGGCGGCGTGCTGTCGGGCAAGTTCACCAGCGGCGCGCCCGTCGGCGCGGGCACGCGGATCGCGCCGGGCTCCGTCGGCGAACGCGAGCACGCGGCGGCGCGGGCGGTGCTGGAGGTCGCGGCGGAGCTCGGCGTCACGGCGTCGCAGGTGGCGATCGCCTGGACCATGGCCCGCTCGCGCGCCGTCCACCCCATCGTCGGCGCCAGCGGTCCCGCCCAGCTCAGGGACAACCTGGGCGCCGCCGCCGTCACCCTGCCCGGCGACGCGCTGCGGACGCTGGAGGCGGCGGTGCCGTTCTCGCTCGGGTTCCCGCTCGACTTCATCGGCGACGCCTCCTCCCCCACCCTCGGCAGCGCCTACACCCTCCTCGACGGCCGCTGACCCCACCCACCGCCACCAACCCGGCCTCACCGGAGGGAGCACGGCCGGAAAGAACCCTTCCGGGGAGGCGGCACCGCCTGGTGAGAAGGCGCCAGGAAGCGGACCACCGGAGAGAAGGCGCCGTCGTAGGGGGGCGGAGGAGGCGCCGTCAGGAGG